>CAWAEU010000033.1:0-264974 GCA_963780975.1 uncultured Acidobacteriaceae bacterium
CAAGCGGTCGCGATACGGCGTGCGCGCCGTGCCAGGGGCGGGGAACCGCGACCGTGATGCGTCGCCCGCGTCGGGCGTCTGCCCGGATGCGAGCCTGGTGGGCTTCGCGGCGCAGATCGTTGATCTGCTGCTGCGCGACGATGTAGGTGAGGCTGGTACTCATGGTCTCCTCCTTCGGGGACTGGTTGGTTGGTGTGGGTAGGTTCGTGGGGGGTGCTCAAAGACGGCTCATGGTTCGCTCAATCTCGTTTTGAGCGGCTTGGTCTCTGGCCGTGGATTGGGTTGAAATCGCCGCCTCTCGGCTTGGGTGCGGGAGAATCTGCCGTCACGCTGCTATGACCCTCCCTGCTTGCTAGCGATGGAGTTCCGGATCCTCGGTCCGTTGGAGGTGGCTGATGGCGACGGGCTGGTGCGGTTGGCTGGGGTGAAGCAGCGGGCGCTGTTGGCGCTGTTGTTGCTGGACGCGAATCGGGTCGTGTCGTCTGATCGGCTGATCGATGGGCTGTGGGGTGAGCGGCCGCCCGGCTCGGCTGGGCATGCGTTGCAGGTGTATGTGTCTGGGCTGCGCAAGCTCCTCGCCCCGGCAGGGGGGGAGGTGGAGATGCGGAGTTCCGCTGGGGGCTACGTGCTCCAAGTCGACCCTGACCGTGTTGATGTATCCCGGTTTGAGGGGCTGATCGCGGACGGGCAGGGGCTTCTGGGCGACGATCCGCGGCGCGCTCGCGAGGTGTTTGAGCGGGCGTTGGGGTTGTGGCGCGGCGCGCCGCTAGAGGAGTTCTCGCAGTTCGAGTTCGCGCGTGGTGAGGCTGAGCGGCTCGGGGAGTTGCGGACGGTCGCGCTCGAGAACCTGGTGGAGGCGCGGCTCGCGCTCGGGGAGCACGAACCGGTCCTCAGCCTGCTCACGGGCCTGGTTGCCGCGAGCCCGTTGCGGGAGCGTCCCCGGCGATTGCTGATGCTCGCGCTGTACCGCTCGGGGCGTCACGCCGAGGCGCTTGGCGTGTACCGTGACGCGTGCGGGGCGCTGGATGAGATCGGCCTGCAACCCGGGCCGGAGCTCCGGCAGCTCGAACAGGCGATCCTCAACCACGACGAGGCGCTTGCGCCACCGCTCGTGTCGGACGGCGCCAGTGAGGTTGAGAGCGCTGAGCGCGTGTCCGCACTGACGCCGGGCGGTCCGTCGCGGGGGCTGCCGGTGTCGGGCACGGTCACGATGCTGTTCACCGATATCGAGGGGTCCACGGGGCTGGGCGATCGTCTCGGGGACCGCTACCCGGAGCTGCTCGCCGGGCACCATCGGTTGTTGCGGGAGGCGATCGCGGCGGCCGGCGGCCACGAGGTCAGCACGGCGGGGGACTCGTTCTTCGTGGCGTTTACCGAAGCGGACAGGGCGCTTGATTGCGCGTTGCGGGTGCAGCGGTCGCTCGCGGCCGCGTCATGGCCCGAGAGCGAGGCGGTCCGGGTGCGGGTTGGGATCCACACCGGCGCGCCCGCCTTGCAGGACGGCACGTATGTCGGTGTCGATGCGCATTGTGCTGCGCGGGTGATGGCGCTCGCCCACGGCGGCCAGGTGCTGCTCACGAAGGCCACCCGCGACGCGCTGGGATCGAGTCTCGAGATGATCGACCTGGGGCACCATCGCCTCAAGGGCCTGCCCGACCCGGTGCACCTGTTCCAGGCAGTGGCCGATGATCTCCCGCGCGAGTTCCCGGTCTTGCGGAGCCTCAGCAACTCGAACCTCCCGGCCGCGCTGCACACGCTGATCGGACGCTCCGGCGAGGTAGCGACGGCCCTCGGGCTGCTCGCACGCGGCGATGTGCGGCTGGTGACGCTGCTCGGGCCGGGCGGGGCAGGCAAGACGCGGTTGGCGTTGGAGATCGCTGGCGAGGCGGTGGCCCGCTACCGCGACGGCGCGTGGCTGGTGTCGCTCGCGCCGCTCACCGACCCCTCCCTGATCGCCTCTGAGCTCGCGCAGACCCTCGGCGTCCGCGAGAGCGGGGGGCGAGCGCTCGAACTGACGGTCGCGGGCTTTCTCGCACGCCGGGAGCTGCTGCTCGTCCTCGACAACTTCGAGCACCTCCTCGACGGTGCCGGGCTCATCAGCCGACTCCTGGAAGCAGCACCCGGTCTGGACGTCCTCGCCACCAGCCGCGAGGCGCTGCACGTGCGTGGCGAACATCGCATGCACGTCGCGCCGCTCGCACCTTCGGACGCGGCTGAGCTGTTCATCGAGCGCGCGAGCGCCGTCCGCGCCGACGCGATCCAAGACCCCGACGATCGCGCGGCGGTCGACCGGATCTGCCAGCGCCTCGACCGGTTGCCGCTCGCGCTCGAGCTCGCCGCCGCCCGCGTCGCCCTCTTCAGCATCCCCGCACTCGACACCCGCCTCGCCGAACGACTCGATCTCCCCGAAGGCCCCCGCGACCTGCCAGACCGCCAACGCACGCTACAAGCAGCGATCGACTGGAGCTACCAGCTCCTCAACCCCGCCGAACAAGCGCTGTTCCGCGACCTCGCGGTGTTCGCCGACGGTGCCCGCCTCGACGCGATCCAAGCGGTCCATCACAACCCCGACGGCGACGTGATCCGAACCATCGCCGGACTGATCGACAAAAGCCTGCTGCGACGACGAGACGACCCCGACGGACAACCCCGCTTCTGGCTGCTCGAAACGATCCGCCAACACGCCGACGAACGGCTCACCGAGGAGGACGCCACCGACGAGATCGCAAACAGGCACGCGATGTACTACCTCGACCTGGCCGAGGAGATGGAGCCGCGGATCCCGACCTCCGAACAACGCATCACGCTCGACCTCCTCGAAGCAGACCACGACAACCTCAGGGCCGCGTTCGAACACCTGACGACGAGCGACCCGGACGGGGCGCTCCGGATCGCCGCCGCTCTCGGATTCTTCTGGGACATCCACGGACACCACTCCGAAGCGCGAGAGAAGCTCACCCGCTCCCTGGCGTCGCCGTCCGCCGAGACGAGCGCAACTGCCGAGGCAAATTTCTTCCTCGGGCGAGGCGCAGTGTTCCGCGGCGAGCGTGCCGAGGCTCGACCGCTGCTCGAGCAAGCGCGTCGGCTAGCTCACAAACTCGCGCTGCACCGGTTCGAGGTCTTGGCGCTAACCCATCTCGCGCATGTAGCGGTCCTCGGTGGCCAACGCGATCGTTTCATAGCACTGAGCGAGGAGGCGCGCCGCATCGCCCGCGCCGACAGCGACGACTGGACACTCCGAGCCGCCTTGAACGCGCTTGGACACGGGATGCGTGTGATCGGCCAGCGCGACCGCGCCCGCCCGATGCTTGAGGAGGCGCTAGCGCTGAGCCGCCGCTTTGCCGATCCGATGGCAACCGCTCAAACAGCGGCCAACCTAGCCGACCTAGCGCTCGAAGAAGGAGCCCTCGAGATCGCGGAAGCGTTGATCGCCGAGTCGCTTCAACATGCCCGCGAGATCAACTATCCCGTCATCCTTGCCGAGTCGCTTGCCCTAGATGCGCAGCTGGCGCTCTTCCACGCGGACCTGAAGCGAGCAGACGCGCGGATCAGCGAGTGCCTCCAGTTCGTACGCGCCAGCGACCACCTCGGCTCCGCCACGACGTTGGTTGCGGCGATTGCGACGCTGGCGGCCGCCCGCGAGGAACCACTCCGTGCCGCCCAACTCTGGGCCGCCGAGGACTCCGCCCGGGCTCGCCTCGGCGTGTCCGGAGACGTCGGCGGGTCAAAGAGGCTGCGCGACAAGTGGCTCCCGCAAGCTCGCAAATCGACTGACACCACCGCTTGGCAGATCGCCTGGGACAGCGGCGCCAAGCTCACTCTCCACCAAGCACTTGACCTCTCGGTGCCTCACATTGGGAGCAGCACATAGACCACCCGTCTCCGCCTGCCGGGGCGTCCAACCGCGCTGTCCACGTAACGCCACATCGCTTCAGAGGTCATCCCGCGCGACGAAATGCGGTGACTGCTCACCAGGCTGAATGCGGCCGCCGGATTCTCGAATAGCAGACGGCCGTCGAAGGCGAGGCGGCGTCCCGTCGCGCGAGCGCAAAAGCCCTCGTCCTGAGGGCACCGGAGCCGACGGCTCCTCGGAGCGACCAAGGAGCGGCCAGTCCGTCGGTGCCGGACCGGTTGCTGCGTCTCTGATCGCCTCACCGCACCCTGAGAGAGCGACCGGCTACGGGGCCGGAGGTTTGGGGGTCTTTGTGCATCGCGCACAAAAGCCACCGTTGAGGTGCGGGCCGTGGCTGCTTTCACGAAACAGCAGAAGCCCCGCGACCCGAAATCGGCTACGACGAGACGACCCCTAGCGGCGCGAAGCAGCCACGCTTGATCGGCCGAACTCCGTCGCCGCAATGCCGCTGGGTCGGCCACGTCGCGAGGTGCCTCATAGGTCAACCTGTCTTTGCCTCGACCGCCACCGGGAGAGGGCCGAGGTGCCTTGCCCGTGCCTGGGCCGAAAGCAGACCTGCCCGTCCCGGTGGTGGTGAGGTGCCGCGAGCGGCAACAGGACGTAGCCCCGTTTGAGGGCCGTCTATGAGGTCCCGCAACGGTACCTCCTGGTCGGGGCGCTGTGAAGCGTTCTGACCGAAGCGGAGGTGTGACGGATGGGCAGCTATGCCGGGATCGATTGGGCGTCGGACAAGCACGACGTGCTGGTCGCTGACGCCGCGGGCGATGTGTTGTTCTCAGGCACGTTCGGTCATGACGAGCAGGGGCTGCGGTCCCTTGCCGGGAGCTGTTGCGCTTGGAGGTGCAGCTGGTCGCGATTGAGCGTCCGGACGGGTTGTTGGTCCAGCGACTGTTGGATGCGGGGTTGCGGGTGCTGGCGTTGCACCCGAACCAGGTCGCGGCAGCCCGAGACCGCTTCCGGGCCTCAGGCGGGAAGTCTGATCGCTTTGACGCGTTCGTGATCTGCGAGCTCGCCAGGACTGACGCGCATCGCTTCCGGGTGCTCGAGCCCGACAGTGATCAGACCAAAGCATTGGGAGCGCTCACTCGAGGCGGAGACGGCTTGGTCGGCACTCGGACCGCGTTGACGAACCAGCTGCGAGCGGAGCTTGAGCGGTTCGGCCCGGCCCGCTGGGACTGTTCAGCGATCTGCACGGCCGGGTCTCGTTGGCGTTCCTGGAGCGCTACCCAGTCCCATCGATGCACGCGGGCTTGGGGAAGCACGCATGGCAGCGTTCCTGACGCGGGAGCGTTACTCCGGTCGCCAGAAGCCCGCCGAGCTGCTCGCCAAGCTCCGGCGCGCGGCCGAGAGTCGTGTCGCAGAGATCGAACTGAGCAGCCGCCGCCAGCTGGTGCTGTGCTTGGTCGCGACGCTCAAGGCGTTGAACGCTCAGATCAACGAGCTCGAGCGTCAAATCGCAACCGCGGTCCGGGAGCATCCCGATGGGCGGGTGTTCCTCTCGTTGTTCAAGTCGCCTGACAGCGTGATCTGCGCCGCGACGATGCTCGCTGAGATCGGCGACTGCCGCGGACGTTACCCCTCGCGGGACGCGCTCTCCGGCGACGCCGGCCAAGCCGCTGTCGCGGTGGAGTCCGGGAAACGCAAGAGCGCATCCTTTCGCTGGGGCTGCAACAAGCGGCTGCGCTCAGCGTTCTGCACGCTGGCAGACTCCAGCCGCCACACCAACCCATGGGCCCAAGACCTCTATGCGTCAGCGCGCGCTCGCGGACATGACCACCCTCGCGCGCTGCGGACCGTCGGTCGGGCTTGGTGTCGGATCGTGTGGCGCTGCTGGCAAGACGGTGTGCCCTATGACCCCGCCCGCCACCGGGCGCTGCAACGCCACCTCACCGTCACCATCCCGACCGCGTCAGGCCCGATCGTCGATCTGGACGCGACCGACCGGATGCTCGGTGATCTCGCCGAGCCCGTCGGGGCACAGCACCGCGAACCGCTGCCAATCCCAAGACCAGTTCACAATTGACCCCCCCGAGTTCGCTCTCCGGTTGTCTCAGACCGAGACCGGCGCGTTGTGAGCCGTTCTGAGGCCCTCGGCACGATCGTCGAGGGGTATCGGTCAGCCGGTTTGGAGGCTGCAGCGGCCGCTGAGCGGCCTGACGCCGGTCCCTTACTCACTCGATCAGCACGCCAAAACACCGAAAACCACCAGGGGGTTGACACAGGACGTCTGCTTCTGCCGTGGCCGACCTCGACAGAGACATGTCGCCGCACGACCGGCCCGCGGGGGAAGGAGGAGGTGGCTGTCCTACTCGGCGGCTGACGGGGTCGCTGAGTCCGGTGGCGCGGCCGCGAAGAACTCGTCGGGAGGAATCTGAACGGGTTTGTCTCGCTGTCTCCGACCGGATTTGGTTGGTGGGGCTAGGTCCACCAGCACCAGGTGCAGTCGGTAGGTCGCGGTCTGCAGGACCGGCGGTAGGTCGTAATACGGGCCGTCGCGGCGGAAGACAACACAGAACGCTTCGTCGACGGCATACGGGCCGCCGCGCAAGCGACCGACTGTGTCGAGCACTTGCGCCACGGCCTTAACGATGTCGTGGCGAGCGCTCGACGATGCGTACTGCTTCGCCTCGACGTAGAAGCTCGCTTGAGGATCGAGGAGGTCCGGTTGTAGGCCGCCCGCCAGCGGCTTGGTCAGGGGGGAGAGCCCAGCGTCGAAGAGATAGCGGGCGAACTCGCCGGTCAAGCGGTCCTCGGGGCCGCCAGGAAGCCGGTCGTCATCAGCGACCGCGAGCATCCGCTCACGGTCGTGCCATTCACACCGCAGCTTGAATCGGTTGACGAGCGCCAGCCGCGAGCGGGTCGCGCCGATCCGGCGATGCAGATCCTCGCGCAGTCGGTCGACAGCTTCTCTCAGCTCGGCGACACGTTTGTCAATGATGCGGAAGTCCGCCGCATCGATCTGCTGCTGCCACGCCAGCTTGAAGAGCGAGTAGCTCTCTGAGCTCACCCACCTCATCAGGTCGCTCGCGGCATGTACGCCGTCCTCGGCCTCGTCGTCCTGGATGCGCGCAGGAGGGTTCAGCTGATCAGCTACGGCCTCCAACTTGAGGAGCGCGAGCCCGGCAGACGTTCGGCTGCGCAGCCGCAGGAGACGAACGGCGTAGTCATAGCGGCGCTGAACGTTCCCAAGCCGTCTCCGCCACGGGTCGAGCTGGTCCGGCGCTGGCGTTTGCGGCGCGCCCTCGGCCGACGACGCTGCACCGGCTGGACTGTCGGTGGGACTGGCCTCCGCTCCGCCGCCCTGACGAGCACCTGCCGCCTCGACGTCATGCCAGTAGGCGGTGTCTTTCCCTGGAGGATGCTGAGGAGCGTCTTCGCCAAGCCACCCGCACCGTCGCCGTTGAACTGCGGCGGCTCGGTCGCGGCCCACTCATCGAAATACGCGAGCGACCCCCTGTAGCGCAAGGTCGCGATCAGCTTCTCCGCCCCGGATTCCGACTCCGAAAGCGGCTCGAAGTGCGAGTCATCCCCCTGCGGCCACAACTCGACAAGCTCGCTGCGCAACTCCACAAGCTCAGACGTGAGCTGCGCATCGACCTGTTCCATAGCGCCGACGATGTCCACGACCTCCTCAAGGACGTCGTCGAGATAGGCGGCGAGTTGCGGCTCCGTTCGCAGCGTCCCGAGGAACGGCTCGACTTGGATGAGAAACGTCGCAGAGTCAGGCTGCCGGAGAAGGAAATCCACCTGACGGTCGAGGAACTCGACGAGCGGGTCCACGGTCGCAGTATGTCCGGTTCCGGCTCTCGAACGACAGTTGCACGGTCGGCGGGCGGTTTCCGCTCGATCGGCCGTCGTGCCAGGTCTCCGGTCCTGCTGGCGCGGGCCTCGCAAGCTGCGACCGCCTGTTCTGGCGCCGGCTCGCGCTCGCTTGACTGCTTCTGGGTAAGGTCGTCGCATTGCCTGTCGCGTGAACTCGTTCAGGGGGTTCGGTCAATCAGCTGGTGATGGGATTCTGGTTTGGACGGTCAGGCGGGCGTGATAGCGAGTTGATTGCGCGATCGTTGAGCGACGGGCGCGCGTTCGCGTTGCTGTTTGATCGCTACTACGACGAGATCTGGCGGTATCTGTCCTATATCAGTGGGTAGCACCCGGGGCTGGGCGCACCGGAATGTTGTTAACCGGGGGTTAGGGTTCGGCCCGGAAGCTGGAAAGCCCCGCAAATGCGGGGCTTTCCGTCCGGGTCGCTCGTCACAGTTCGAGGTGTGAAGAAGAAGCAGTGGGCGAGTGACCGTGATCACCAAGGAGGTGCTCGCGGGTGAACGGTGCCAGACGCCGCGGACGGATCGAAGTTCGCGCCGATGATCGGTCGCTGACCGGACATGGCGGGCTGGTGGTGATCGGCGATCTCGCCGAGAAGCTCGACCTGATCGCGCTGATCGATGGTGAGATCGATCAGGAGCGGCGAGCGCGGCCGGTCAAGACGCGTCGGCGGGGTGCCTCGCCGGGCGAGCTGGTCGTGAGCCTGGCGGAGTGCCAGCTGGTCGGCGGCGCGTTCTTTGACCACTTGGAGGATCAGCGTGCGGACATCGCCGGGGCGCTGCTACGCGCGGTCGCCGAGGTGCCCTCGGCGCCGGCGGCGTTGCAGAACGCCAAGCGGTTTCGTCGGGTGCATTGCCAGCGGGTCGAGCGCGCGATCGCGACCGCGGGCCAGCGGCTCGACAGCGCGCTCGGCCGTGAGGTGGGCGAGCCGATGACGGTCGATCTGGACGCGACGCAGATCACCGTCTACGGCCGCCACAAGCAGGGCGCGGCGCGCTGCCGGACGGGTGAGGTGAGCTACGCGCCGCACCTCGCGTTCTGGGCGCAGCGCGGGCGGGCGCTCACGGCGGAGTTGGTTGGTGGTCACCAGGAGCGCTTGTCGGGCGGGGAGTGCGCGAAGCTCGCCTCGCGCGCGACCTCGCTGCTCCCGGATGGGCACGGGCCGGTCACGTTCCGGGTCGACTCCGCGTACTACGCGATCGAGCTGCTCGAGCGCTTCCGCCGCGAGCATGCCCGGTTCACCGTGTCGATGCCGCGCAGCACGGCGATGTGGACGGCACTCGGCCGGATCGCCGAGAGCGCCTGGCAGGGCGCGCTGGACATGGAAGACGCGCAGGTCGCCGAGACCGTCTACCGCCCCGGCGGCTGGCGCCACGAGCCGCTGCGATTGATCGTCCGTCGGGTCCCGTTCACCGCCGAGCGGATCGCCCGTCTGAAAGGCTCCCGCCGCCTGCAAACGATCCATCCCGAGCAGCTGCAGATGGCGTTGGACGGCACCGTCGACTCGGTCTACGGCTACAGCTTCATCCTGACCGACATTCCGCACCAGCACACCGCCTGGGTCGAGCATTTCCACCGCCACCGCGCGCAAATCGAAGAACGCCTCAAGGACACCAAGACCGGCCAAGCCCTGCGGCATCTCCCATCCGGCGACATCAACGCCAACCGCGTGTGGCTGACCAGCGCGATGCTCGCGCTGAACCTCACCGCCTTCTGCTGCGACCTCACGCCAGCAGCCGCAGCATCCGGGCACGCGCCCGACAAGCGCACGCCACTGCGCCGCCACGCCGCGACGCTCCGACGCCTCCTGTTCAACGTCCCCGCCCGGATCATCCGCACCGGCCGCCGGATCATCCTGCGCCTCCCCGCCGGCTACCCCCACGCCGACACCTTCCAGCAGACACTCGACGCGATCTACACGCTCGCGCCGCCATAACCCGCGCGCCACCTCCCGCACGACACCAACCACCGCCACGCCGCCGATCTCGGCGACCCCAAACACGGCCGCGGCAGCCCCGTGCACCCGGCACTCCGACCCCAAGCCACGACCAAACACCACCGCCAGCCGCCGACTCACCGACCGGCAGACCCTCCACGCCCAACACCCGCCGCGTCACTCCCCGAAACGCTCCAACCAACCGCTACTCACTGAAGTAGGTCTGTGCCGGCGTGCAGGCCGAACGGTGGCTGACGAGCTTGCCAGCGAGACGTTCGTGCGGGCGTTCGCCGGTCGGGCGGGGTACGACCTGGCGCACGCGAACGCGCGCGCGTGGCTGTACGGGGTCGCGACCAACGTGCTGCGCGAGCGCTACCGCAGCGAGCGTCGCTACCTACACGCGCTTGGACGAGCGCTCGAAGCTGGGTCCGCAGCCGACGCGACCGACGAGGTCGACGCGCGCGTGGACGCGAGCGCTCTGGCGCCAGCACTCGGCGCCGCGCTCGCGCGCTTGTCTGCTGACGATCGCGACGCGCTGCTGCTGCTGGCTGTGGGTGAGCTCAGCTACGAGGAGATCGCCGTGGCAACCGGCGTTTTGGTCGGGACGGTTCGCTCCCGCCTTCACCGCGCCCGCCATCAGATGCAAGCAGCACTCGCGTCCGACGCTGCCGCTCTACCCGAGTCGATCAACGATGGAGCCACACGATGAACCGCGACACAACTCTCGATCTGGTGCGCGAGCAGCTCCTCCTTGACATCGAGCCGAGCGCAGACGTGCGTGTCGCGGCGCGCAGCAGGCTGCTTGCGACGATCCACGCTGAGCGGCTGGACCGCCGGCGTGTGCCGCTGCTCCGGCGCGTGCGAGCACTCGGAGCCCGCCAGCTCGCGTTGCTCGCCGGCGCGCTTGCCGTCGGCGCGACGGGCGCGACCGCGGGCACGATCTTCGCGCTCAACGACTTCGAGTTCTCCCACGACACGCCGACCCAGCTGTTCAAGGCCAACCCACGCTGGCAAGCGCCCTGGGCCCGCGAGGCGGTGATCCCGGGCACAGTCCGGTACGTCGAGTCCGTCCACGTCCCGACCGTCGGGACGGCGCAGTTCTGGAGCGCCGACAGCAAGCCCTACGGAATCTGCCTGGCGCTGCGACTCCCAGGCGGAACCTGGGCCGGCGGCGAGGGAGCGCGCTTCCCATTCTCCGGGCCGGTCCCTGGCTGCGAGAACCGGCCGGTCGGGTGGCCCGGCGCCTGGAACGGCTTTGTGTTCATCGAGTACCAGCCCTGGCCCTGGCGCGGTCGCGTCGCGATCGGCATCGTCCCCGCACATGGCCACCCGGTCGAGGTCCGCGATGCGCTCGGCGGCACGACCACCCCGGTCATCGACGGCCGCTACTTCGCGATCGTCATCCCAGCAGCCCAAGCCAGGCTCGAGGGTGGCATCTGGCACCTCGCTTACCGACTGGAGACGCTCGACGACGCCGGCCATGTGCTCGTGCGGGCCCCAGCCGACATCACCCCCTGATCCCCCGAGCACACGGCGCGCTACCGCTCGCGCCCCAAGCCCGGGCAAGACCCGAAGGCCAGGCGGTTGCTCCCCGCCGGCGACATTCCAGGAGGCAACCTGCGCGTTTCTCGGGTCAGAAGCCGGTAGCGACCGTCTGGATCACGTGTCCGTCTTTCGCGTGCCAGATGATTGTTGGCCAGATGTCGCCTGGTTCGTTGGCGAGTTTCCAGATCGCGAGGTTGTTGATCACCGGGACGGTGACGGTGAGCGCTCGCCGGTGACGCTTGAAGCCGGTGGCTGGCCCTTCGGGTGGGAATCGGGCGGTGATCGTCGCGACGCCGGTCGGGACGAGGTAGACGAACAGCGTTGGGCTGTTGCTGCTGCCGGCGGATTGCAGGCCGCCGCGAGCGAGGGCGTAGAGCGCCGGCTCGCAGCTGCCGCCGCCGCCGAGCACGCACAGGCTTTCGGGGTGCTCGCGGATGTATTGCGCGTCGCGGATCTCCTCATGGGCGATCTGCAGCGCTCTGGCGCGGATTCGGGCGGGGGCGTGCGCGAGCGTCGCGTGCACCGCGGCGCTCTCGAGTTTGGCGCAGCGAGCCGAGGGCTCTGGCGCGGCGCCGCTGACCGGGACCAGCTCGAACACGGAGCCGAAGCGGCGTTGCGCGACCCGGATGTAGTGCACGAACGGTCGCCCGAGCAGCCTGACCATCAAGCTCGGCACCGCGATCTGTGTCCGGCCTGGACGCTCGAGCACCGAGAACCCGGAGAGCAGCGCGCGGCTCGGCGTCCCGTAATCAGGCTTCTCCGGGCGATCGCCGGGGAGGCCCCGGCCGCGACGGGGAAGGCACGATCGGTGCTGCGCGAAGAAGCTGACTTGCGCGTCGCTGAACGCGTTGAGCGCCTGTCGGTCGGCTGGTCCGAGCTGCGGCACCGGCGGCAAGCCGCTGGTGAGCGAGGTCGTGCCGGGAGTGGTCGGAGGGGGCGTGCGGGAGTGCCTGAGCAGCGCGATCGCGGCGCCTCCGATCACGACCGCGGCCAGCACGCCGGCCAGGACGGGCAACGCTCTCAGCCCGCGCCGGACGCGGCCGCCCCCGGGGCGCAGACGCCGCCGGCGCCGTTGCTGGGCGCGCCGGTGTGCGGCCGCGTCGAGTTGGTCTCGGATCTGCGGTAGCAGCGTCATCGCGCCTCCTGGTCCATTCCGTTCCTGAGGGTTCGCAGGCCGCGGCTGACGCGCTGGCGGACCACGAGCTCGGAGGTCTGCAGCTGCGCGGCGATCTCGGCATAGCTGAACTCGTCAAGCACCCTTGCGCGGACCGCGTCGCGCTGCTGCACCGGAAGGCGGCTGAGCAGCTCCTCGACCGACTGGTCGGAGTCAATGACCGTCTCCAGGCGCTCGAGCTGGCCGTGATCGAGCTCGACCGACTCGCGGATCCCCAAGCGATAACGAGCACGTGCTTCAACTCGCCCCCGGCGCACGCTCCGCGCCAGCGTGTGCCGCGCGATCGTCAACAACCACGGCGCCGCCGTCGGCAGCTGCTCCCGGTACCTGCCCGACGCGGCAAGCGCCGCCGCGAACACCTCCGCGGTCAGATCCGCGGCCAGCTCACCATCGCGAACGCGCCGCATGAAATAGCCGACGATCAGCGACTCGTAGCGGTCATAGAAGATCGCAAACGCGCCCGGGTCATCCACGGTCGCTCCCAGCAACTCCGCATCGGTCCGCTCTGCCACGGCCATCACGATCGCTGAAGCCACAACCTGCCGCAGTTGTGACAGGCCTGCCTTGCCCGGACCACAGACCGGAGCCGGTTGCCACCACGATCACTCGTGCGGCACGCGAACGCCGCTGATCGGCCCGCCGGTCGAGTCTTCGAGCACCGTGCGTCGCCGCGCTCGCCGGCCAACCCTGCGTTACGGGGAGCCCGGCCCTGGGCGCCTTCTCCGGAGCCCCGAGACGCGCGCTCAGAAGGGCTGACTGGTGCCATCCCCAGAGCGCATCCCCCGTTGGCTGGCCGGTCGCCGATCGGCCCGAAGGAGAAGCGCCGCACTCGCCGCTCCCGGGCGGCGACGATCGGGAGCCCAAGCCGAAAGCGTCTAACGAGATACTTTAAAGGAGAGCGTCACATATCGGTGCCGGCCGGACAATGCAGGGTTGATGGCCCAACCGTCGGATCAGGCGTCGGGTCGGCGCGAACGGTTTGATGCCCTGTTTTCCGAGCACTGCGCCGACGTGCGTGGCTACGCTCTGCGGCGCGCATCGCCGAGCAGTGCGCAGGATGTCGTGGCGGAAACCTTCGCGGTCGCGTGGCGACGTCTTGACGAGGTTCCTGAGGATCCGCTGCCGTGGCTGCTCGGGGTCGCCCGCAGGGTTCTGGCGAACCCGTTTCGCTCGGAGGCGCGGCGCGCGGCGTTGCTCGACAGGCTGAGGCAGACAGCGTCGATTCACAGGCAGGATGGCCAAGCGACATGAGTTCCGGGGCGGTCGTGAACGCGTTGCGGGCGCTGCCGGCGCGGGAGCTCGAAGCGATCCTGTTGGTCGCGTGGGACGGTCTTGATCCCCAGCGCGCGGCGCGTGTCGTCGGGTGCACGCCGGCCGCGTTTCGCGCACGGCTGTACAGGGCGCGCCGGCATCTCGCCGTGACGGTCGACCCTCCAGCCCGGACCGCCCCGGGACCGAGAGAACGCGAGGAGATCTCATGAGCTCAGACGACGCGCTCTTCCAGGCTGTGGCCGCGCTGAACCCGGTGCCCAACCCGGGGCTGATGAGCGACAGCGAGCTGGCGGCCGCCGCTGCGTCGCGCGACCGGATCGTGAGCACCGTTGCGGTTCCGCAGCGTCCGCGCTCCCGAGTGAGGGTTCCGCGGTTCGGGAGCGTGGTTGCTTGGGCCGCGGCTGCTGCCTCGCTCGCGATCGGGGCCACGGCGATCGTGACCTTGCGCGGGCAGGGCGCCATCCGGCCCGCGACCAAGCCACCTGCCGCGGCCGCTCAGCTCGTCTCCAAGCTGGCGGTGCTTCGCCGAACACAGACCCCGGCCGACCGGTTACCGGCGACGGTCACGCGCCGGTTTGGGCTGACCGCGAGCCTGACCCGGCTCGCGCTCACCACCCGCAGCAGTCGCGGTGCGTGGGTGCGGGTGTACGTCGGCGTGCAGCCGCTGAGCTATTCGGGTGTCGGTGTACGGTCCTCGTCACCCGGGGCGCTGGCGGTCGTGATCGCGACCGGCGAGCACGAGTCGTCAACAGTGCTGTACCGCGCGCCGGCCGCAGGATTGTCGCCGCCACGGTTCGCGATCGCCCGCAACGGCTTTGACACGACCCTGATTCCCGACGGCGTCACCCGCGTGCGCTGGACGTTTGCCGACCGTGGCGCGGGCACGGCCAGGTCGATCACGATCGACCCCACCGTGCGCGGGAACGTCGCGATCGCGCCAATCCCGGCTGGACAGGGGCAGATCCAGACGATGACCTGGTACGGCCCGAACGGGCGCGTGATCGCGTCCTACGACCTCGCGAGCGCCCAAGCCCGCATCCGGCGCACCCAAGATCGCGAGATCGCGGCCAGCAACCACCGGCCGATCGCCACCTCGCTGCTCGAGAACTTCGCGGTCCTGAGCCGATCGATCGGGCGCGCGAGCCACGCAAACCCGCCGCTGCCACGCGGGATCGCCGCCCAGTACGCCACTCAGTCAGGCGGGCTGAACGTCGGCCAGACACGGTTCGTGCCCGCTCCCGGGACCGAGCCGCCCGTGCACGGATTCCCACACGGCGTCTGGATCATCCCCGGCAGCCACAGCCTCTGCTTCCTCGACACAGAACTCGCCGGAAGCTGCGCCGTCAAGCTGACCGGGCACGGCGCCCCCAGCAACGGCACATTCATGTCCACCAGCATCGGGCATGGAATCGAGTGGATCGAAGGCGTCCTCCCGAACACCAACCACACCGTAACGGTCACCCTCGCCAACGGGCGCGCGATCCGCGCTCTCGTCACCGACAACGTAATCGCGATAGCTATCAGAGGGAGCCGCGCGACGGCCATCCATACAACAGACGCGAGCGGTCGCCCAACGACCCTACGACTTGGCGGCTAACCGCCAGCACCGCGCTTGCGGATTCACGAAGATGCGGACACTTCAGAGGAGGTCTTCGACCTCAACGGGGTCGCTGCTGTCCGCCGGAAGCAGCGACGAATGACGAGCGTGACCGCGTCGCCGCAATGCCGCTGAAGCAGCGGCCGCCCGACTGCTTGCTGAGCGCCCCGGCGAGACGCAGTCGAGCAAGCGCTCGCCACGGTCACGACCTCGGCGCGGGTGAGCTTGCGCTCTACCACCAAAGCGCCGGCCGGCCCGCGGCCCAGCCTGACGAGAGCTTCGGCGACGATCCGCCGTTTCGCTCCCTCGGAACTGTCAGCGCCGCTGGGCATCGATTCGTCGACGACGCGGCTGCCGGCGAACCGGTGGATTGTCGCCTTATGTGCAGGTGGCTTGTGAACGAGCCGGAGTTGTTGGGGATTGACGTCGTTCGCATGTGATCGACGTGGGCGATCGGCCGGCTCGGCTGACCGCGTTGACGCGCTACGAAAGAAACGAACAACGGCACCGTGACGCGGCGAGCGCTGCGCAGTCCGAATCCTGTGACCGCTCCGGGGTTCGAGGCCGATGAGCAACGAGTAGCACCGGGCCACGGCCGCCGCTGGGGTGCGCGCGCGGGAGACCGCTTCGCTCTCGCTATCGATCTCGCTTCGCTCGATGAGGTTGACGCGACCCGCGCTTCCGCCCCGGTCACGTCCTTCACGTCGATAACACCCTCAGATAACGGTCGCGCCAAGCTCTCAAAACGCCCGTTCGTTCACGTCATTCACGGCCCCGACGCACCTGCACATAAGGCGACCGTTCGTCGGTTCGTGCGCTCGGAGGCACGGTCGTCGCTGACCTCGCATCCGCCGGAACCGGTGCCGCCCAGGTTGCGCCGACGCCGCCCTGAGCGAGAGAGTCGTCGCCCTGTTGCGGCTGATGATCAAACTCGAGACCGCCGCTGCGGGTCTCGTCCGGCCGGCCCGGTCTGTCCTTGTGAGCGCTGTCGCCGCGTCCTGAGGTATCTCGCATCACGAGGCGCCGCGTCGCGGTACTCCCGGCCGGAACGCGGCCATCCAAGGCCGCGTCCCGTCCGGGAGTCTATGCAGCCCAGGATTGACCGACCCACCTCCAGCATCCACTCTCTTTCCCACCGGCATCCGCCGCGTTCCCGTCGCTCTCCGCGGTGAGCGAGGCCCCGGCAACGACCGGCGATGCTGTACGGCGGTGTGCTACTCGGCCACGTCGCTGTCCGGGGATTCCGCAGTGGTTCAGTCTCTTGCCGACTCGAGTGCAATGCGGAGCGCGCCGCCGAACTCGGCGGTGATTCGAGTGCGTCGCATCGTCCGCCGTCGGGCGTCCGCGATCTCGCGCACGTACACCGTGCGGGTGATTGTGGCGTCGCGGTGGCCGAGCAAGAATGCGACCTCGTCGACACTCTCGCCGGCCAGGAGGGCGCGGAGCGTGACAGTGTTCCGGAAGGAGTGCATTGACGGGAGCGTGCCGCGGGGAACCGCGATCGGCCTGCCAGCAGCATCGACGGCGTGTAGCAACGGAAACGTCGGCTGGTCGTTAGCGTCGACGGCTCGTCGCTGCGCGTCACGGAGCGCCCTCGCCACATTGCGTTGCTGGAGCGGACGACCGGTGCCGGTGGCGAACACGTAGCAGTCGTCCAATGCGGTGCCTCGTGCTTGCCCTGTGGCGGCGAGCAGGACGGCGAGCTGGGCCGGGATCGGAACGGTCCGCGCCGACCCATCGGTCTTGGTCGGACGCCGGTTCCCATGACGATCGACCTGCCAGCCGAACTCGACCTCGGCATCCTCTACATCGTCGACACGGACGTCGGCCCATTTCAGCCCACACAGCTCGGAGAATGATGGGGCAGACTTTATCGATCGAGTGGAAAAATTTGATCCGGAACAGCATGCGGTGATCGAGTCGCGGAAACATTTTGCGAATGTATATGGAATCACCATCGATCAGCTGAATTACACCACAAATGGAGAATTTACATCGGCTATCGCCGCGCAGGTGGGTAACTTCCTGATCGTATTCAAATGCAATGCGAAATCCGCGGCTGATCTTGCGGAGATGGATAAGTCTGTTATCGCATTACGCCCTATTAAATGAGCCGGTGACTGCATTCGAAGTTGCCTGCTCAATGCACGCCGGGCGGCGGGGCGACGTGCTTGGCGGGTTTTTTGAAGAGCCAGGCGGCGGCGGCGCAGAAGAAGGCCAGCAGCGCCGTCCAGCGAAAAACATCCACATAGGCCATCAGCGCCGACTGCTGCTGCATCAGGCCATAGATCAGTCCCATGGAGCCGGGGCGGGACTGCGCCGGGCCGATGTGGTGGCCGAGATAGCCGGCGATGGCTGCTGATTTCTGCTGCAAGACCGATGTTGGACGAGCCGAGATGTGCGCCGAGCTCGGTTTGGTGCAGCGCGGCGCGGCGAATCAGCGCCGTGGTGGCCATCGAAATTCCAATCGACCCGCCGATGTTGCGCAGCATGTTGAAGAGGCCGGTGGCGTTGCCCATCTCTTCGCGGGGAATGGTCGAGGTGGTCATGGTGGCCAGCGGCACAAAGACAAAGCTCAGCGCAAAGCCGGTGAGGGTGATGGGAATCAGCAGCGTGTAGGGGCCGATATCGAGATTGACGCTGCCGAAGAAAAACGAGCAGATGCCAAAGCCGATGAAGCCGGCGCAAAGCAGCTTGCGGGGGTCGATGCGCGAGCCGAGGATGCCGATGATAGGCGAGCCAATGAAGGAGCCGATGCCGCGCGGGCCGACGACCAGGCCAGCGGTGAATGCGGTGTAGCCGAGTACCTCCTGATAGTAAAGCGGCAGGATGGCGATGGTGATGTAAATGCACATGCCCAGCATGGCGATGAGAAAGCAGCCGGTGCGGAAGTTGCGGTCCTTGAGGACGTGAAGATCGACCAGGCCCTTGGGATGGGTCCAGGAGTGCCAGATCCAGCCGATGAGCGCGATGACCAGCGCGGTGACCGCCCAGCGAACCCAGAGAGCGCCGAACCAATCGTCTTCCTGGCCCTTGTCGAGGACGATCTGCAGTGCGCCGGTCCAGACCATGAGCAGGCCGAAGCCGATGTTGTCAAAGGGGCCGACTTTGGCGTTTTTGATGTAGGGCGGGTCGTGGACGAAGCGGGTGATCATGAAGACCGCCAGCAGGCCGACGGGGATGTTGATGTAAAAGGCATAGCGCCAACTGAATGTATCGGTAAGCCATCCGCCCAGGGTGGGACCGATGACCGGGGCGACGACGATGCCCAGTCCATAGGCGGCCATGGCCATGGAACGCTTCTGGATGGGAAAACTTTCAAGCAGGATGGATTGCGAGAGGGGCTGCAAGGCGCCGCCGCCTGCTCCCTGGAGGACGCGGGCGAGGAGGATGACGCCGAGGGATGGGGCGGCCCCGCAGAAGAAGGAAGCCACGGTGAAGATGACTACGCAGATGAGCAGAAAGCGTTTGCGGCCGAAGCGCCGGGCAAACCAGTTGGAGGCGGGGAGGATGACGGCGTTGGCGACGAGGTAGCTGGTGAGTACCCAGGTGGCCTCAGAGTTTGAGGCTGAAAGCGAGCCGGCTATGTAGGGGAGGGCTACCGAGGCTATGGCGGTGTCAAGCACCTCCATGAAGGTGGGCAGCATGACCGATGCCGTGACCAGCCAGGGGTTGACTCCCTGCGTGAGGGGATAGCGAGCTTGGGCGTCTGCGGTGGTCATGATGTGGAGGCTTTTTTGAGAGTAAACGATTGGAGGGTTGGCCGTCTGTGACGGGAGGGCAGCGGGCTTGCTGGGACGGGCTTTCAGGCAATCCCTGGAATAGACCGGAGTTGCCTGGAGGGGTTGAAGATGAAAGCATTTTTAGTTAAAGCATTGCAAATAATACAGATATAGTGGCCGGTTCTACCTTAGCCACAAAAGCCGATTGCGAAGGGTCCGAGCATAAGTACGGGCATCCCGGCGGGTCCAGCATGTACCGATGACGGCGTAAAGGCTTTATGGAGATGCCATCAAATAAAGTTGACACTATCTCACTCATGGCGCATCTTATAAGAGTCAGATATTTCAGAGACACAGGCAGGAACAAACCATGGCAAAGATTATTGGAATTGACCTCGGCACGACGAATTCGTGTGTCGCGGTGCTTGAGGGCGGAGAGCCCAAAGTAATACCAAATGAAGAGGGTTCGCGCACCACGCCCTCTGTAGTGGCGTTTACCAAGAGCGGTGAGCGGCTGGTGGGCCAGGTGGCCAAGCGGCAAGCCATTACCAACCCGGAGAACACCATCTTCTCAATCAAGCGGTTTATGGGCCGTCGCTACAACGAAGTGAGCGACGAGATGAAGATGGTTCCTTTCAAGGTGGTGCAGCAGGGCGACCATGTTGGCGTTGTGGCGCAGGGCAAGGAGTATACCCCGCCGGAGATTTCGGCCATGATTCTTCAAAAGCTGAAGAAGAGCGCCGAAGCTTACCTGGGCAGCACGGTTACCGAGGCTGTGATCACGGTGCCGGCCTACTTCAACGACGCGCAGCGCCAGGCCACCAAGGATGCAGGCAAAATCGCCGGCCTCGACGTCAAGCGCATCGTCAACGAGCCCACCGCGGCCGCATTGGCCTACGGGCTCGACAAGAAAAAGGACGAGACCATCGCCGTCTACGACTTTGGCGGCGGCACCTTCGATATCTCCATTTTGGAGGTGGGCGAGGGTGTGATCGAAGTGAAGTCGACCAATGGCGATACGCACCTGGGCGGCGACAACCTTGACCAGCGGATTGTGGAGTGGCTCATCGCCGAGTTCAAGCAGGAGCAGGGCCTTGATCTGGCCTCAAAGGGCAACGAGATGGCCTTGCAACGGCTGAGAGACGCCGCCGAGAAGGCCAAAATCGAACTTTCGACAACCATCGAGACGGAGATCAACTTGCCCTTCGTAACCGCGGACGCAACCGGACCCAAGCATCTGGTTCGCAAGCTGACCCGCGCCAAGCTCGAGCAGTTGGTTGAGGATTTGCTTGGCCGCTCTCTCGAGCCGTGCAAGAAGGCAATGGCCGACGCCGGCGTCACCGCCAAGGACATTGATGAAGTTGTCCTGGTGGGCGGCCAGACGCGCATGCCCAAGATTCAGGAGATGGTCAAAAAGCTCTTCGGCCGCGAGCCGAACCACAGCGTCAACCCCGATGAGGTGGTTGCCATCGGCGCTGCGGTGCAGGCAGGCGTGTTAGCCGGCGAGGTCAAGGACCTTCTTCTGCTCGACGTGACGCCGTTGACCCTGGCTATCGAGACGCTGGGCGGAGTAGCGACGCCGATGATTCCGCGCAACACCACGATTCCGACCAAGAAGACGGAGACGTTTTCAACGGCTGCCGATTCGCAGACCGAGGTCGAAGTCCACGTGCTGCAAGGCGAGCGGCCACTGGCTGCGCAGAACCGCACGCTGGGCAAGTTCAAGCTGGCGGGCATTCCACCCGCGCCGCGCGGCGTTCCGCAGATCGAAGTCACCTTCGACATCGACGCCAACGGCATCTTGAACGTGACGGCGAAGGACAACGCCACCGGCAAGGACACGCGCATCACCATCACCTCCAGCTCCGGCCTGAGCAAGGAAGAGGTCGAGCGCATGGCCAAGGACGCTGACGCGCACGCTTCCGAGGACAAGGAGAAGCGCGAAGAGATCGAAGCGCGCAACTCGCTCGACGGATTGGTCTACAACATCGAAAAGATGCTGAAGGAGTCCGGCGACAAGATCGAGGGTCCTGAAAAAGGCGAAGTCGAGTCAGTCCTGGCCGATTCAAAGAAGGTGCTCGAAGGCACGCCATCTTCGAAGGAGCTGAAGGACGCCCACGAAAAGCTAACCCACGCCAGTCACAAACTGGCCGAGGTGCTCTACAAGGCGAATGCTGCGCAGGCCACGGCTGGTGCAGCGCCTGCTGGAGAGCCCGCGGCCGAGCAGAAGAAAGACGAAGGCGTAATCGACGCGGAGTACGTGGACGTGGACGAAAAGAAGTAGGACTGGCCGTCCGGACGTACAAGCCTTCGGCCAATAACTGTGGGGTGGGCGATCTGATCGCTCACCCCAGTTTCTAATGGTTGAATTGAAGCAGTTATTCTGAACGGAGTCGCATGAGGCTTTGCCTAGGAACATTCTGAAACCCTGGCAGAGTGTATGCAGGAAAAGTAAGCGTAACCTGTACATTGATTTGAGATAAGAAAATACAAATGGCGACGACCCAGAACAAGGATTATTACGGCACGCTAGGCGTGAAGAAGACGGCGACGGCGGAGGATATCCGCAAGGCGTTCAGGAAAGCTGCGCGGCGCTACCATCCGGACGTGAATCCGGGGGACAAGAAGGCGGAGGAGAAATTCAAGGAGATCTCCGAGGCCAACGACGTTCTGAGCGACGAGAAGAAGCGGAAGGTTTACGACCAGGTGGGGTTCTACTCCGACCAGATTGACCCGGCGACGGCCGAGGCCTATGCGCGGCAGCAGGGCGCGGGCGGGCGGCCTCCGGTGGACTTCGAGGGCTTCGACTTCTCCGGCTTCGGCGGCCCGGGGCACCAGACGGCGCAGCAAACAGGTGCAGGTTCGCAGTCGTGGGGCAGCTTCAAGGATATTTTTTCCGGGATTTTTTCCGGAGCCCAGCAGCCAGAGCGGCCGCGCGGACCGCAACCGGGAACGGATCTCGAATACCAGGCGACAGTAGATTTCTGGACGGCGATTCGCGGCGGTCAGGCGCGCATCCAGGTGAACCGGCAGGAGACATGCCCCACTTGCCACGGGCAGGCGCACACCGGCGGGCAGATGCAGTGCCCGGAGTGCAACGGGACGGGGCAGGTTTCGCAGATGGGCGGACGGATGAAGTTCAACATCACCTGTCCGAGGTGTGAAGGGACGGGACGAATTTCAAACGATTGCTCCACTTGCCACGGCGAGGGAGTGGTGAACAAGACCGAGACGGTGGAGTTCCGCATGAAGCCGGGGACGCGCGACGGGCAGCGCATCCGTCTGCCGGGCAAAGGCAACGCGGGGTTGAACGGCGGCGGGGCTGGGGATCTGTTTATCATTGTCCGCACGGGGACGAACCCGGTCTTTACGCGCGTGGGCGACGACATTCAGCTGACGGTTCCGGTAACGATTGCCGAGGCTTCTTTAGGAGCAAAGGTAGAGGTGCCGACGATTGACGGCCGTGCGCAGTTGAAGATTCCACCCGGCACGCAGAGTGGGCAAAAGCTGCGCATGCGGGAGCGGGGCGTGGAAAACGCGCAGCGGCCTGGGCAGCGCGGCGACCAGATTGTGATTGTGGATGTGGTGGTGCCGACTTTGCAGGACGAGCGCAGCAAGGAGATTATGCGTGAGTTTGCCAAGCTGAATAGCCAGGACCCGCGGGCGGGGTTGTTTGCAAAGCTGTAAGGGATTGGAAGCAGTTCCCTTCCCACCCTTCGCAAAAGACGCGAAGGATGGGGCACCCGCAACTGGTGAACGAATTACGGTAAGCTGAACGGGAAAAGACGATGGCTGCAAAACGCAAAACGAAGGGCGCGTACATGATCTCGGCGGTGGCTGAGATGTACGAGATTCATCCGCAGACGTTGCGCCTGTATGAGCGCGAGGGGCTGCTGAAGCCGTCACGCACAGAGGGAAACACGCGGCTCTATACGGAAGAGGACATTGAGCGGCTGGAGTTTATTCTGAACCTGGCGCGAGACCTGGGAGTGAACATTGCGGGCATCGCCATTATCCTGCAAATGCGGGAGCGGATGGAGGAGATGAACCGGCAGATGCAGAGCTTTGTGGAGTATGTGCGCACGGAGATGCTGACGCGGTTTCAGCAGGCTGCGCCGGGGTCGGCGGGGGCGATTGTGCCGATTCGCAAGCCGGGGGTGGTGCCCAAGAATGCGACGGTAAAGAAGCCGTAGAGAATCTCTAGCTCTGAATTCCCTCCGGAGCTAAAGCCCAGATTGTTTTTTGGATTTTATGTACGGGCTGAAGCCCGTACCCTTCACTAAAGCCCCACCCTGCACTGATGCACGCATCCTTCGCTTAAGCCCGCTCCCTGCGCTTCATCCATTACTTTCAAGACATACCCATCCCTTGAGTGATCTGTGAAGGGAATCACCATCCGTTTTCTGCCCTTGCAGGTATGCTTATTCCTGTATGTTGTACGTCCTCCTTGGATTGGCCGTCTTCGGCCTGGTGACTTCAACGGTGTTTGCGGGCATGGTGCTTTGGGCTGTGCCGGGATACCTGCGCGAGCGGCGGCGGGCTCTGGCTGAGCTTGCGGTGCGGCCGGGATTTTCGCCGGCTCTGACTTTGCTCAAGCCGCTGCATGGCAGCGAGCCCGGGCTTGAACAGCATCTGGCTACATTTTTTGAGCAGGACTATCCGGAATACGAAATTCTTTTCTGCACGCGGACGGCTGAGGACGCCGGGCTGGAGACGGCGCGGAGAGTGGCGGCAAAGTATCCGAAGATTCCGGTAAAGTTTCTTTCGACCGGCGGCCAGCCGGATTACATCAATGCAAAAGTTGCCTCAATGGAGCGGATGGAGACTGAGGCTGCCCACGAAATTCTGGTGATCAGCGACAGCGATGTGCGCGTGACGCCGAATTATCTACGCGCTGTGGCGCTTCCTTTTGCCAATCGTCAAGTAGGCGCGATGTGCTGCCCTTATCGCGGCGTGGCGGCTGAAGGCGGGCTGTGGGCGCGGCTCGAGGCTGTGGGGATGAGCGTGGAGATGACTTCCGGCGTGCTGGCGGCGCGCGGGATGGAAGGAATGCAGTTTGTGCTGGGGCCGACGATGGCATTTCGACGGGATGCGATCCGGCGGATGGGCGGCTTCAAGGTGACAGCCGATTACTGCGCGGACGATTTTGTGCTGGGCAATGAGACTTTCAAGTTGGGGCAGGCGGTGGCGCTGAGCCATCACGCCATCGACCACATGGTCATCAATTCGAGCCTTGGAGCCTCGCTGAAGCACCAGGTGCGGTGGATGAAGTCGACGCGGTTTTCACGGCCCAAGGGACACTTTGGGACGGCGCTTACATTCAGCCTCCCGTTTGGGCTGCTGGCGTGGGGGGCAGCGGTTTTGTTGGGCCATCCCTGGTGGGGGCTGGCGCTGTTTGGCTGGAGCGTGGCCACGCGGCTGGCGCTGGCGCTGGCTGTGGGCCGGATGGTGGTGGGAGATAAGAGCTGGTTTGGGCTGGTTGTGCTTTACCCGCTGCGCGATCTGATGGGGTTTGGCTTTTGGGCGGCGAGTTACCTGGGTTGCCGGATTCTTTGGCGGGGACGGGTGTTTCAACTGCTGCCGGGTGGAAAGATGCGGGCGGCTGACCAGGGCTGATTACAGATAGAAGAAGATCGCCTGCAAAATCAAAACCTCCTGTGACGAATTGCCTTGCTGCTGCATCTTTTATGCAGAGGCATAAATTTTGGGACAAGCGAGTGAATCTACAGGACAGCTGAAGCAGAGCCGCCCACGCGTCATTATTGTCGGCGGGGGCTTTGCAGGCATCCATGCCGCGAACGGGCTGGCTCGGCTCCCTGTCGACGTTACGGTAGTCGACCGGCGCAACCACTATACATTTCAGCCGCTGCTCTACCAGGTTGCTCTCGCTGTGCTCTCCCCAGCTGATATTGCACAACCCATTCGCACAATCCTGCGCAGCCAGCCAAACACACAGGTGCTGATGGACGAGGTGGTCACTATCGACGCGGTTGTGCGCCAGGTTACCCTCGCGTCAGGCACGAAACTTCCATTCGACTATTTACTGCTGGCCACGGGAGCAACTCACTCCTACTTTGCCCACCCCGAGTGGGTGGAATTTGCGCCGGGGCTGAAATCACTGGAAGACGCCACTGAGATACGCCGGCGCGTGCTGCTGGCCTTCGAACTGGCCGAGCGGCAGATGGTGGAAAGCGGCTGGCATCCGCCGCTGAACTTCATCGTGGTCGGCGGCGGGCCAACCGGCGTGGAGTTGGCCGGGGCGATCTGCGATATTGCGCAGCTCTATATGCGTCACGACTTTCGCCATATCGATCCGACAAAATCGCGCGTGATCCTGCTGGAAGGCTCGCCGCGGGTTCTTGCCGCATACCCACCAGATCTCTCAGCCAAAGCTGAAGCTGCACTTACCAAACTCGGCGTTGAGGTGCACACGAATACGCAGGTGACCAACCTCGGGCCCGGATGGGTTGAGGCAGGCGGCAAGCGCATGGAGGCCGTTGTGACTCTCTGGGCGGCGGGTGTAAAGGCCTCGCCACTGGGCAAGCTCCTCGATGTGCCACTCGACAAGCGCGGCTGCGTTCTGGTGGACAATTTTCTCAATCCAGCAGGCCTTCAAAACATTTTTATTCTTGGAGACCTGGCCCACTTTGAGCAGGACGGCCATCAAATCCCCGGCGTGGCCCAGCCCGCCATGCAGATGGGTGACCACGCGGCCAAGATGATAGCCGCCGACCTCAAGGGCAAGCCGCGCAAGCCGTTCCGCTACTGGGACAAGGGCGATATGGCAACCATTGGCCGCATGGACGCTGTCGGCGATGTCAAATGGCCCTTCAAGGCTCACATGAGCGGCTTTCCCGCCTGGTTTGCGTGGCTCACTGTGCACATTTTTTTCCTCATCGGCTTCCGCAACCGCCTTTCAGTATTCGTAGCCTGGGTCTGGACTTATTTCACTTTCACGCGCGGGGCGCGGCTGATTACCGGCGACCAGAACCTACCCGGCTGGCAGGACCAGATTGCCGCCGGACCAGGCGTCCCTGCTGCTGAACTGCCCTCCAAACCAGTCGAGTAAACTGGAAGAGCGATGCTCGATCTGGGTTTTGTCCGTACCAACCTTGAATTGGTTGAAGAAAAGTTACGCGCCCGCGGCGCCGACCCCGCTGCGCTGCTGGGAGATTTTCGCGCGCTCGACAAAAGCCGACGCGAAGCCATCACCGCAGCCGAGCAGTCCAAGGCTCAACTCAACAAGCTGAGCCAGCAGGTGGGCGCGCTGAAGAAAGCAGGGCAGGACGCTACTGCTCTAATGGAAGAAGTCCGCGCCCTCAAGGAACAGCTCGAAACGCTCGACAAAACCGCCGCGGCCCTCGATGAGCAGTTGCGCTTTTCGCTGGCGCAGATTCCCAATCTTACTCGCGACGAAGTCCCCACGGGCAAATCAGAAGCCGACAACGTCACCGTAAAAACCTGGGGCGAAAAGCCCAGCTTCGATTTTGAACCTAAGCCGCATTGGGAGCTTGGCGAGGCTCTGGGCATTCTTGATCTTGAACGCGCAGCAAAGCTTTCCGGAGCACGCTTTGCCGTTTACATGGGCACAGGCGCGCGGCTGGAGCGGGCGCTGATCAGCTTCATGCTCGACTTCCACACTCAGAAACATGGCTACAAGGAAGTGCTGCCGCCTTTCATGGTCAACTCGAAGTCGCTCTTCGGCACCGGCCAGTTGCCCAAATTTGCAGAGGATCTGTTTCGTTGTTCTGACGCTGACGCCGAAGCTGTTGCACGCGGGGAGTTCAAGGACGCCGACCACTGGCTCATCCCCACCGCCGAGGTTCCGGTTACTAATCTCTACCGCGACGAGATTCTCGACGATTCGAGACTGCCCATCTTGCTCGCCGCTTATACGCCGTGCTTCCGCGCTGAGGCTGGAGCCGCCGGCAAGGACACGCGGGGCATTATTCGCCAGCACCAGTTTCAAAAGGTCGAGCTGGTGAAGTTCACGCGTCCGGAGGAGTCGGACGCCGAGCATGAGCGGCTTACGCGCGATGCGGAAGAGATTCTTGAAGCTCTGGGACTTCCCTACCGGCGCGTTTTGCTTTGCACTGTCGATACCGGCTTTTCATCAGCGAAGACTTACGACCTTGAAGTCTGGTTACCCGGCCAACAGCTTTACCGCGAAATCTCCTCCTGCTCGAACTTCGAAGCCTTCCAGGCGCGGCGGGCAAATATTCGTTACCGGACAAAATCCAAGAGCAAGCCCGAGTTTGTTCACACGATCAATGGCAGTGGCCTGGCCGTGGGGCGCACCTGGCTGGCGATTCTTGAGAACTACCAGCAGCCCGACGGCTCGATCGCCATTCCAGCACCGTTGCGCCCCTATATGGGCGGCCTGGAACGCATTACAAAGGAGTCCTGATGGAACCTGAAACCACCGCCAACGCCGCACTGACGCCGAAGCCACGCCGGACGATCCGGCAGGTTCTGCTGAGCTATTTCTACTGGACTTATCCGCGCGGCTGTTTTCACTACGACGTGATGGTCACGGTGATTATTCTTTTCATCTTTCTCACGCCGCAAATTCCCGGATGGAGTTACGGCGACAAACCTTCGCCCATCGGCGGGCCATTGCATCCCATCCAGGTCACCGGCAACGACGGCCGGGGGGTGATCGTCACGGTTCAGGCCTCGGATGTGGACCTTGACCTGCATACTACCGCCTCAAACAAAGTGGTGAAGAAGGCGCTGCGCAAGGCTATCGAACCGGTTACCGGTGATGACGTCTTTATTGTGCATTGGGAAACCGGCACAGATGCACAGGGAAATCCCGCCTGGAAGGTCTGGGCTCATCGGTAACCTATTGTTTACCGGTACCTCATCTTTTTGCTTCATCCGGCGCAGTTCAGCGTCTAACTAATAAAGGGAAATTCATGCGCTCTGGAATCAAGCTTGCTTTTGCCGCATTTTCGGCACTCTTCTTTCTGGCCGCTCCTGCTGTCTCCGCGGCTCCTGCGGGGCAGAAGGATTTGAAAGAGATTCTGAGCCAGCTCGACACTGCGGCGGCCAACTTCCGTTCCACATCTGCCGACTTCGAGTTCATCACGGAGCAGACCGATCCAGTCCCTGACAAAGACACCCAGAAGGGCACTGTCTTCTATAAGCGCAATGGGAAAAACTTTCAGATGGCCGCGCATATCCGCGAGGAGAACGGCAAGCCGGTTCCCAAGGATCTGACTTACGCCAACGGCAAAGTCAATCTCTATGAAAAGCTCACCAACCAGGTGCACGTGAAAGATGCCTCTAAGTATGAGAGCTATCTGCTGCTCGGCTTTGGCGCCAGCGGCAAAGAGCTGGCTGAGAAGTGGGAGATCAAATACCTGGGCTCCGAAGTTCTGAAAGACGGAACGGCCAGCGTGAATACTGAGAAGCTTGAACTGGTGGCCAGAGATCCGGATGTGCTCAAGCTGTTTCCTAAAGTCACTATCTGGATTGACCCCACGCGCGCGGTGAGCCTGAAACAGTACTTCGATGAGGGCCAGGGCCAGAGCCGGAGTTGTTTCTACTTCAACATCAAGCTCAATTTGCCCCTGCACGAAAGCGACTTCAGCTTCAAAACCGACAGCCAGACTACTTATATCAAGTAGATGCGGGAATATCCTGTTTTCTGTTTCCTGCTCTATTTAACGCCCGCCCAACCGCAATGCCTCCGAACACAAAGAGGATAGGGAAGCACTCCAGCGTATAGCGCGTTTCAGGAGCTTCGATGGTCATCAGCAATGCGCTGCGCAGGAGCAGATACGCAAGCATCCACGGCCAGTATTTTGGACGCAGGCAAAGCCCGACCAAAGCCAGAAGCAGAAACATGGCGTTCAGCCCCGCGTAAGCCCAACTAAAGATCGTCTCATCGTTGTGATGCTCGTAGACCCACCAGTCCATATCGATGGGCAGATTTTCTACGCGCGGGCGCAGCCACATATCCGCCGTACGGCCCAGTGGAAGCCAAAGGTAATAGCGCAGCGGATGGGCTTGAATTCGCTCCTCGGACAGGCGTGCAAATTGTGCATCCATATTTGGCGTAAAGTCCTGCCCATTGCCGTTGTACTCGGCAACCAGAGCGGCGGTCTGAGCATACTGCGCGGGCGTGTCGAAGGCGCGGCTGGGGAGCTTGCTTAAATCGAAGGGCCCGTCGGGGACATTCCAGTAAAAATCGTAGGTGGAGATGAAATCGAGGCACCAGGTTTTTACCCAGCGCTGCCAGCCTGGATCGCCGGGCTCGCCGGGGTCGTTGGCATAGCGTGGAGCCAGTGGCTCAACAACATGGAAAACCCGCCAGTTTCTCGCCGTCCAGGCCGCAAATGGAAGCATCGCCAGCAAAACGCAGACCACTGCCATCCTAGCCAACTTTGTCAGTGCAACTGATCCACTATGCAAACCCACTATCAGCGCCGGAGCCAGCGCAACCGCAACCAGAACCCCATCGGGCCTGAGCAGCGCCGCGAAAGTTACAGCAAAGGTGAACCAGAGTGCGCTCGGCCATCCCGGACGCTCATTGAACCGCGCAACAGCCCACAGCGCCAGCGCGATAGCAAACAGCGTTGGAGCCTCAGTGAGCGGAGCGGACGCATACGAGGCCGTAAACGGGCACAGCGCCGCGAGCCACAGCGTCGCCTGAGCTGATCCATTTTTGATCTCCGGCGGCGCGATCCGCCGCACAAACCGCGCCAGCAACAGGCAGACCAGCAGCTCCATCGCAACCTGCACATAGGCCACGGCGTTGTAGTTTTCCAGGCCAAACAGCCGGAAACAAGCGGCGAGGAAGAATGGATAACCAGGCAGGCGGATCAGCGTCTCATGGAGCACGCCGCCGCCGTCGGTGATTGCATACCGCCCGTGCAGCAAGAGATTTTTCGCCACTCCCCCATAGAGCAGCGAGTCCCCCTCAACCTGCGGAAACTCTTTGAGCATCCACAGGCGCAACAGCGCCCCGGCAGCCAGCGCAGGAGCAACCGGCAGCGACGCGCGCGCGATTTTGCGGGTTTTATCAATTAACCGGCTCAAACCCGCCAATTGACTCTCGGAGGCAGCTTCCATACGATTCGTACTGTATAGCGTAGACTGTTTTGGCGGCTTTAGGCCAAGTAGAATGAATCAGATCGTACATGCCGGATAAACAGATATTTTTCGATCCTCACCGCAAGCGCTGGAAGCGCCTGCGCCGCATTCTCGATGTGAGCGCAGTCCTCGTCACGCTGGTCATGGCGGCTTTTATCTTCAATGTCCTGCGCAGCCAGCACCTGCCTGAGCTGCTGTTGCCCGTGCCCAAACACAACTACAAAGCCCTCAACGACCGCACCCCGCTGTTGCGCGGCGCCAAGGCTAGGCCTACACGGCGCAAGACCAGCCGCAAACCCTCCGATATTCCATTCAATACCGGTGAAGGTCTGCGCGCAGCTTATTACGTACAGGATGACGCGGCCAGCTACTCCTCCTTCAAGGAGCACGTCCATCAGCTCGATTTGCTCTTCCCCCAGTGGCTGCACGTCGACGCGCCCCAGCCAACACTGCTTGCTATCAATAACGATACTCATCATGAGTACCCGGTGGTCTACGGCACCTCGGTGCACGACCCGGACGAAAATAACCGGGTCAAACACGTCATTCAGGCGGCAAAGGAAGATACCGAAATCTTCCCTCACCTGAACAACTTCAACCCCAACACTCAGTTCTGGGACCCCGCCGTGGGCGACGTTCTGGCCGACCCCGGCAAGCGGGCTGAGCTGCGCCGGCAATTGATTCGCCTGTTCACCGCATACCCGGTTTATCGCGGCCTTTCGCTGGACTTTGAAAGCCTTGATGAAAAAGCCACACCGGCCTATTTGAGCTTCATCCAGGAGCTCTATGGCGATATGCACTCGCGCAACCTGCGCCTCTACGTCAATACACCCGTTGCCACATCCGACGCAGACCTCAAGCAGATCGCCGCAAACTCCGACGGCATCATCCTGATGAACTATGACCAGCACCAGACGACCAGCGATCCCGGGCCCATCGCCAGTCAGGATTGGTTCGTCGGCAACCTGCGCCGCGTTCTCAAAATTGTCCCCAAGGAAAAGCTCATCTGCGCCATTGGCAGCTACGGCTACGACTGGGCCCTTTCCATTCCCAATCCCAAAGATCGCAGGCTTCCCAAGCCCAAAGTCCTCAACACTGAAGATTTACACGTCTCCGATGCATGGCAGCGTGCCTCCGATTCCGACGCCGACCTCGACCTGGATTACGACTCACTCAATCCTCACTTTGAATACATTGATGAAGATCTGAACCAGCGTCACGTGGTCTGGTTTCTCGATGGCGTCACGGTGCTGAACGAATTGCGCGCCGCCCGCCAGCTTGGCCTGCAAACTTTCGCGCTGTGGCGACTGGGCGAGGAAGACGGCTCACTGTGGAGCGTGTGGGATAAGCCCAGCAACCCTGACTCGCTGCAGGCGCTGGCCACAGTGCAGCCAGGTCATGACGTGGACACCGAGGGGGAAGGAGACATTCTTCGCATCACCGGATTGCCGCAGTCTGGGAAGCGTGCCGTGCAAATCGACACCGATGAACCCGACCCCCGCAAAAAGCTCATTATCGATGAGCACATGGATGTTTATCCGCGCACCTACACCATCGAGCAGTACGGCTACCATCCCAATCAAGTTGCTCTTTCATTTGACGATGGGCCTGACCCCAAGTGGACGCCAAAGATCCTTGACATCCTCAAGCAAAAGAACGCTAAAGGGCGTCTTTATGCTCATCGGCGCCGAGGCCCAGGAAAATGTCGGCCTTATGAAGCGCATCGTTCGCGAAGGCAACGAGATCGGCAACCACACTTACACCCATCCCGATATCAGTGAAATCACCAACCGGCAACTAGACCTGGAACTCAAGGTGACCGAGCGGCTTTTTATCAGCAAGCTCAGCATCCAGCCACTCTACTTCCGGCCGCCCTACGATATTGATGAAGAGCCCGATACTGACGACCAGGCCGCTCCCGTCGAGCGAATCCAGCAGGCCGGCTACACCATCATCGGTAGCAAGATGGACACCAACGACTGGAACGAGAATCCGCGCAAGACTCCCGCTGAGATTACACAAACCATTCTCGCGCAATTGGACACGATGAAGATCAAGCCGCAGTATCGCGGCTCCATCATCCTGCTTCACGACGGCGGCGGCGACCGATCAGCGACCGTTGCCGCACTGCCCGTACTAATCGACGCGCTGCGCGCGCACGGGTACACCATTGTCCCGGTATCCGAAACTGATGGGCAAAACCACTGCTGAAGTCATGCCCAAGGTCACCTTCTTTCGATATTTGAGCGCCTTGCCTGACTCCATCGCCTTCTCCGGTCTGGCCTTCATCGCCAAGTTTATCGTGATGGTTTTTTTTGTTGGTGACATTCTTATGAGCGCGCGCCTGCTCATCATTGGCTTCTTTGCCGTCATTGACCGCATGCGCAAGCCCTATCACCAGGCCACACCCGGCTACAATCCACGCGTCGCCGTCCTCATCCCCGCCTACAACGAAGAAAACCGTCATCGTCCGCACCATCCGCTCAGTGCTCAACTCCGACTACAAAAATCTCCACGTCATCGTCATTGATGACGGCTCTCTTGACCGCACCTTTGATGTAGCCCGCGAGGCCTACGCCGCGGAGATCGCCGCCGGGCACGTCCAGGTCCTCACCCACCCTAACGGCGGCAAGGCCTCCGCACTCAACTACGCCCTCGAGCGCATCACCGAAGAGGTTTACATCGGCATCGACGCCGACACCGTTATCGCCACCGACGCCATCTCCAAACTTGTTCCCCACTTCGAGGATCCCCGTGTCGGCGCCATGGCAGGCAACGCCAAAGTCGGCAACCGCGTGAACCTATGGACCAGTTGGCAGGCCCTCGAATACATCACCAGCCAGAACTTCGAGCGCCGCGCTCTCGATCTCTTCCACGTGGTTACCGTCGTCCCCGGAGCCATTGGCGCCTGGCGCACGGCACCCGTGAAATCCGCAGGCAGATATCCACTCAACACCGTTGCTGAAGACGCCGATCTCACCATGAATCTGCTCGAACAGGGCCTGCGCGTCGACTATGAGGACCGCGCGCTTGCATTCACTGAAGCTCCCGTCGACGTTCAGGGACTGATGCTGCAGCGCTTTCGCTGGTCGTTTGGAATATTGCAGGCCGTTTGGAAACACCGCCTCGCCTTTATCCGCAACAAGGCAATGGGCCTCTTTGCCTTGCCCAATATTCTCGTCTTCCAGATGCTTCTGCCCCTGGTCTCGCCCTTCATCGACCTGATGTTTGTGGCCGGAGTCATCAACTACTTTATCGACCTTCACTACCACCCTGAAGCCGCCTCCGCCGCCAGCTTTGAGAAGCTCGTCGCTTACTTTTTCACCTTCCTGCTTATCGACTTTATTACCTCGTCCGCAGCCTTCTCGCTGGAACGCCGCCATCCCGCCAACAAGGGCGACGGCTGGCTGCTCTTCCACATTTGGCTGCAGCGTTTTGCCTACCGCCAGGTCTTCTCAATCGTCCTCTTCAAAACTCTCAAGCGCGCTATTGACGGCAAGCCCTTTAACTGGGATAAAATCCAGCGCACCGCAAAGATGAGCAAAACCACCGACGCCATTATGGAAACGCCGTAGGAACCCATCCCAGCGCCCCATCTGGGAGCCCTCTGAGTACCGCTTTTTTCTGCTAAAAGGGCGGGAATCCACAATAGGGTACGGCAGGTTCCACAAAATTCCAGCCCTCAATTCCCTATTCCAGTTTCGCTAATAGCTGTAATCTGTTAATTGTTATGACAACCGCTTCCCTCCCCACCGGCATTGAACCCCGCTCTCCCGTGGGCGGCTTTGTAAATGAGCCGTTCGTTGATTTCAAGTCGCCTGAGAACGCCCGTAGCATGAAGGCCGCATTGGACCTGGTCACCAGCCAGTTGGGCCGCGAATACGATCTGGTAATCGGTGGACGGCGACTGAGGACCGAAGCCAAGATCCGCTCGCTTAAACCCCGCTCGTCCCGCCCAGGTTGTCGGCATCCACCAGAAAGCAGGCGCCGAGCACGCCGAAGGAGCCATGCAAGCGGCACTGCGCGCGTTTGAGTTTTGGAGCAGGGCGTCTACGGAGGATCGAGTTTCCCTGCCGCTGAACGCCGCTGAAAATCATTCGCAGCCGTCACTTTGAGTTTTGCGCCTGGCTTACCTATGAAGTGGGCAAGAACTGGGCTGAGGCTGACGCCGATGTGGGCGAAACCATTGATTTTCTTAATTTCTATGCTCGCGAGGCCCTCCGCCTGGCCGCCGCAACCACCCCTATCCAATACCCCGGCGAACACAACGAGCTCCTCTATATCCCGCTCGGCGTGGGAGCGGTTATCCCCCCGTGGAACTTCCCTTTCGCCATCATGGCCGGCATGACCGCAGCCGCCATAGTTACCGGCAACACCGTGATCCTGAAGCCCTCAAGCGACTCACCCACCATCGCCGCTAAATTTTTTGAAGTTCTTGAAGAAGCCGGCCTGCCGGACGGCGTGGTCAACTTCTGCCCCGGCTCAGGCGCTGCGTTTGGAAACGCCATCGTCGAGCATCCCAAAACCCGCTTCATCGCCTTCACGGGATCAAAGCAAGTTGGTCTTGAGATTCATGAGAGCGCTGCCAAGGTCCGCCCTGGCCAAATCTGGATCAAGCGAACAATTCTGGAGATGGGCGGCAAAGATTCGATCCTGGTGTGCGCGGACGCCGATTTGGATGCTGCCGTTGAGGGAGTGGTTGCATCGGCCTTTGGCTTTAGTGGACAGAAGTGTTCTGCCTGCTCGCGCGCAATTATCGAAGCTCCGATCTATGACGTATTTGTCGAGCGCATCAGAGAGCGTGTGGCGCAGTTGACGGTTGGCGATCCGGTTGCCAACAATAACCTCGGCCCGGTGATCAACAAGGCCGCTCTCGACTCCATGCTGGGCTATATTAAAACCGGCAAGAAGGAAGGAAAGCTGATTGCCGGCGGCCGTGCACTTGAAACTGCAGAGGGTGGATATTTTCTGGAGTCAACGGTCTTTGCGAATATTGCTCCCGATGCGAAGCTCGCGCAGGAAGAGATCTTCGGACCTGTTCTGGCGATCATCAAGGTGGAGAATTACAAGCAAGGGATCGAGGTTGCCAACAATACTGAATACGGCTTGACGGGGGCACTCTATACAGCCGATCGCGAGAAAATTAATCACGCGCGCCGCGAGTATCACGTGGGGAATCTCTACTTCAACCGCAAGTGCACCGGCGCAATGGTGGGAGCTCATCCCTTCGGTGGCTTCAATATGAGCGGGACGGATTCAAAGGCCGGCGGACCGGATTACCTGACTCTATTTACCCAGGCCAAGAGCGTGGCTGAAAAACTGTAAAAATTCTGTTCGGAGTTTGTACCTCCCCGGGGTCTCAAAAACGAGACCTTCACTCCAAGGACTACCCAGGGGTACCCACTTGTCTGTGGGATACAAGACCTTGTAAAACGATTACAGTCAACAGCCGCTAAATACCACGGCCGTCGGAACTGCCTGTTCCTCGGCCTTGAGCCTGCTGCCAACCTCGGCTTAGCCTGCGCCAGCACCCGGTGGTGAATGGTAAACAGCGCCAGTTCAAGACGGTCGCTAACGCCGGTCTTGTCGTAGATCGAGCGCAGGTAATTCTTGATTACCTGTTCGGTGGTTTTGAGGCGCATGGCGATTTCGCGGTTTTTGCAGCCCTGAACGATGAGCGCCACGATGCGCATCTCCTTGGGGGTGAGGCGGTCGCGAACGCGGGTTCCGACCATATCGTCCTCAGGCGAGTCGGGCTGCATGATTTGCGGAGGCAGCCAGGTTTCGCCAGCGGCAACGCGGTGCACACACTCTACCAGAGCGGGTCCGGTAACACTGCGAAAAACCACGCCGCGAAAACCCTGTTGCAGATAAGCTCCGGCTGCGTCATTGTTCTCTGCAATCACAATGCCGCGGCTGCCGGTGGACTCAAGCAGAATGCGCAGGCGAGTCATCTCAGGCCGCAGAGAGGCCGCAAACAAAACAATGGAACCGGGGAAGGTTGTGATGGCATGGTGCATCCGGTCCAGATCAGTGCACTGGGCAATGATGCGCAAATCTTCGTCCATCGCCAGCACTTTGGCGGTGCCTGCGCGAAATATCGCTTGTGAATCGGCAAGAATGATTTTGTTCATGACCTGCGCCTCATCTGCCTGGTAACTCCGATTCAACTTATTGCCAGCGCTCAAGCTTGATCTCTGGAAAATTTTGAGAAGGCGGTTTGGGCTTCGGCATCTGATCTGCCCCTTGCGGCATTATCGGCAGAACGGCGCAACATCCCTGGTACTGTCTGCAATTGCGACACACTTATTTGCCACGATTCCATTTTTAACCCGCACAAGCTGAAAAAATCATTTTACCCCACAAATTTTCCTATGAATAGCATAATGCGACGCATAAACGAAGTATAAAGAAAATCTTAGTTGAAAATATCAAAATTCCAGCACCGGCAAGCAATGAAGTTGCTCCGTCTGATGCCGATGTAGAGGATGGAGGGGCCTGGATGGCCGATAGGGCGCAACTTCTCGAAGCCGCACTGGACATCCTTCCAGAAGGCATCGCACTGCTCAGCGTTGAGCGACAGGTGGTCTTCTGGAACCGCTCCGCGGAGGCTATTACAGGGTATGCCGGAATGGACCTGTTGGGGCGGGGCGTGCCTGAGCAGCTAAAGGCGCTGCTGGAGGGGTGTGCTGCTCATGGAGAGCCGGAGACCGATTCAGGTACTCAACCAGGGCATGGATACCTGGTTCGCCTGCAGCATAAACTGGGCCACGACGTGCAGGCGATGGCGCGGATTCTTGCGCTGCGCGATGGGTTAGGCGGGCAAGTTGGAACGGCAGCCGTCTTTCATTCCGCTGAGAATCTTGAGGCACTGCCGCATGGAGAGAGCAGAGAAAGCAATGGCCTGGGGGCCAGCCAGGCAGAACTCGAAGAACGGCTGGAGGCGCTGTTTGAGGACTTCACGCACGGAGGCCTGGCCTTCGGATTGCTGTGGATTACCGTCGACCAGGCCCATGACTTACGGAAGACACACGGCGACGGCGCCTGCGAGGCGATGATCGAAAAAGTGGAGCGAGCCCTGGCGCAGGGCTTGCGGCCGGCCGAGGAACTGGGACGCTGGGGCGACGACGAGTTTCTTGTTATCTCGCACGAGCATCTGCCCGAGATGCTGGCAGCTCGCGCGCAGGCGTTGGCTGGGCTGGCAAGAACGGCGGACTTTCGCTGGTGGGGCGATCGGGTTTCTGTCACCGTGAGCATCGGAGCGGCCCAGGCGCACCTGGACGTAACGCTGACACAACTGTTGGAAGGTGCGCAAGAAGCAATGATTTCGAGCATCCATGCGGGCGGAAACCATATCACGCTCGCGCCGGGGGGACAGGCATGTTTGCCATCATAGGCATTTTCTTGGTCTTTGCCGCGGTAATCGGCGGCTTCCTGATGGAAAAGGGCCATATCGCTGTACTGCTTCAACCTGCGGAATTACTTCTGATCGCCGGCGCGGCTACTGGCACTTTGCTGGTGGCCAATCCGTTGCACATTCTAAAGGAGATTGTGAACGGATTGCTGGGCGTGTTGAAAGGCTCGCCGTTCAGCAAAGAGCGTTACCTGAATACGCTAAAAATGATGTACCAATTCCTGAATAAGGTCCGTAAAGAAGGTTTGCTGAGCGTGGAGATGGACGTAGAAAAACCCTCGGAGAGTTCCATCTTCAAAAATTATCCCGAGTTCATCAGCGATCATCATGCCAGGGATTTTGTGTGTGATACGCTGCGCACGGCCATCACCGGAGGCGTGGAGCCGTTCGACATGGACCAGATGATGGAGCTGGATATGGAGGTGCATCACACCGGCGCCATGCAGCCGGTTAACTCGCTGACCACTGTAGCGGACTCGTTGCCGGGGCTGGGGATTGTGGCTGCCGTGCTGGGCGTGGTGATCACCATGGGAGCGCTGGGCGGACCTCCGGAGGCAATTGGAGAAAAGGTGGCGGCAGCGCTGGTGGGTACATTTTTGGGCATTCTGGCTTGCTACGGCGTGGTGGGCCCGCTGAGCGCCAATATGGGCAAGACGGCTGAGGCGCAAAACGAATACCTGCACGTGCTGCGGGTGCTGATGCTGTCGTTTCTAAAAGGCTCGGCACCGATGATTGCCATTGAAATGGGACGGCGCGCGATTCCCGCGCATGTGCGGCCCAGCTTTGACGAGATGGAGAAGCACTGCAAGAACCACGCCGCCAGCGCAGAACCGGCCGCGGCGGTTGCGGCATAGGATCCGCGAACATCTTGAGGAAGAGATAGGGCAATATGGCCACAAAGACTCAACCGATCATCGTAATCAAGAAAAAGAGCGGCCACGGCGGGCACCACGGCGGCGCATGGAAGGTGGCTTATGCAGATTTTGTTACCGCCATGATGTCGCTGTTTATCGTGCTCTGGCTGATGGGCTCAAGCGAGAAGGTAAAAAAGGCGGTAGCTGGTTATTTCAACGATCCCAAGGGATTTGCAAGCCAACTGGGAACCACCATGACCGGCACTGGAGAAACGGTGCAACAGGCGAGTACCGACGAGTTGCAAAAACTGAAAGAAAAACTCGAACAGGAGATCAAGACGAGAAAGGAACTGGAGAAGCTCTCAAAACAAATTGAAATTACGATCACGCCCGAGGGGCTGCGCATTGAGCTGATTGAAGGCAAAGACGGAACCTTCTATGAGATTGGCAGCGCTAAACTGAGCGCAAACGGGCAGGAACTGCTGGCGCTTTTGGCAGCGGAGTTGAAGACCCTGCCTAACTCATTGCTGATTGAGGGCCACACCGATGCGACGCCTTACTCCAGTGATGCCAGCTATAGCAATTGGGATCTCTCGGCTGACCGCGCCAACTCCGCGCGGCGCCTGATGCAGCAGGACGGAGTGCGTACCGACCAGGTAAGCCAGGTGCGCGGCTACGCTGACCAGATGTTGCGCGTAAAAAACAATCCTACTGACCCCTCCAATCGCAGGATCTCAATCCTGGTAAAGAACGACAACGATCCCGTGCCAACTCTTTCCGCCGACAAGGTAGTGGATGGAACAACGCCGCTGCCAGGAACCGTGAAGCCGCCAAATCCCGCAGTGACGGGGGCCAAACCGCAAAACCGGCCGGCTGCGAATCCTGCGCCTATGGCGCAGCTTCAGACCAAGCCTGCGGCTGGAACTCCATTGGCCAAGCCCAGCATGATGGATAAGCTCAAGAGCATGATGCCGGGGGCAAAGAAGTAGAGCAATGGTGTACTCTGGTTTGCGGATTCAAAAGCGCTTTCTGGGGTGTAACATCCATGACCATCGTAGCCGGAGTTGACTTCGGCACACTCAGTGTTCGCGTCACTCTTGTCGACAGCCGCAAAGGCCCGATCGGAACCGCGTCGGCCTCATACCCGCTCCACCGCCGCCGCGAGGACCCGAACTTCGCCACCCAATCCCACACGGACCAGATGACGGCGCTCGCAGCCGCTACCCGCGACGCGCTCAAGAATACCGGTGTTGATGGCGTCAGCGTTGCGGCTATCGCGCTCGATACCACCGGCTCCAGCGTGATTCCTGTCGGCGAGGGTCTGGAACCGCTGGACGACTATTATCTTTGGTGCGACCATCGCGCCTTTGCCGAGGCCGAGGAGATTACAGCGAAGGCGCATGAATTAGGTTTTGAAGGCATTGACTGGTGCGGCGGCGTTTACTCATCCGAGTGGGGATTCTCAAAACTGCTGCACTGGCTGCGTCATAATCCTGAGAAGCGCGACCGCATGGTTACCGCACTTGAGCATTGCGATATGGTTGCGGCCACATTGAGCGGCATCAAGGATGCGAGCAAGTTGAAGCGCAGCGTCTGCGCCATGGGCCACAAATGGATGTGGAATCCGAAGTGGGGCGGGTTGCCGCCGGAGAAATTTCTGGTGGCAGTGGACCCGCTTTTTGCCGGAGTGCGCGCCAAGATCGGCGGAGAGTATCTGACCAGCGATCATCTGGCTGGGCATCTTTCACCGGAGTGGGCTGAAAAACTTGGGCTGCGTGCCGGTATTCCTATTCCCGTTGGTGCATTCGACGCGCATTGGGACGCTGTTGGCTCAAACATTCGCGAGGGCGACGCGGTGAATGTGGTCGGCACATCGACTTGCATCATCGCCATCGCCCGCGAAGTGCAGTTAGTGCCCGGCGTTTGTGGAGTGGTTCCAGGCAGCGTTCATCCCACGTATACCGGCATTGAGGCTGGGCTCTCCGCCGTGGGAGATATTTTTGATGGCATCGCACGCCGTGCTGGCACTACAGTCGCCGCTCTTTCTGAAGGACTCGATGCTTACAAGGCCGGGCAGACCGGATTGCTGCGGTTGAGCTGGGACAACGGCGACCGCACCGTGCTGGTGAACCCGGAGCTTGGTGGCGTGACGCTGGGCTGGAACCTTGTGCATACTGCGCAGGATGAGCTTTTTGCCGCTATCGAGGGAACTGCGTTTCACACTCGCATCATTCTTGAACGCATGGCCGAGCATGGCGTCCAAATCGATCGTGTGATCAATGCCGGCGGCATTCCGCAAAAGAGCGAAGTGCTCAACCAGGTTTATGCCAATGTGCTGAATAAGCCGGTGCTGGTGCCTGCTGGGATTCCAACCAGCCTGGGCTCGGGGATCTTTGCATTGCTGGCGGCGGGCGCTTACAAGACGATTGAAGAAGCGCAGGCCGCGGTCTGCCTGCCACTGCGCACGGTTGAGCCGGATGCGAAGGCTGCCGCAGTTTATGAGCAGCTTTATCGTCTCTATCGCGATGTTTACTTTGCTTTAGGAAGGCGCGATGCGAAACCGGTGGCTTTGGGACGGGTGCTACCTGAGCTACGTAAGATTGCCGCGCAGTCTCTGAAAATGGATTGAAGTCTGTGTAGTCCCGGGTCTCGACAGTGAGACCTCGGGCATCTGGTTGGCGGCGCTGAACATAATTCCGAGGAATGATGGAGAGACAAGTGCCGGAAAAGTGATGGCATGAGTTCTCATGTGAGGCGGACCGCGGAAGGGCGGCAGCAAATTGCGAAGCTATTGCGCTGCAAACACTGGCATTTAGTTACGGACATTCTTTAGCCTTGCAATTTACTCCGCGAGCGATAGAATCGCATTCTGGGTCGAAAAAGGAAATTCCATCTCAATTCCCATCTGAATTCTGGAGCCTATGACTACAGTCCCGACTCCCCCTGCTCCTGCTACGCTCACCCCTCGCCGTTCGCTCGGCATACCTATTCTGTGGACCGTGCTCGGCGTCGCGTTTATCTCTGTACTCATATTCACCGACTATCCCCTCATCGTCCACTCCAGCGACCCCTACCGCGCCCGCATCATTAACGACCGCTACTTGCTCATTCCTCACATTCTGGCCGCGCTATCCGCCATACTGATTGGCCCGTTCCAGTTCTCAGCCCGCTTCCGCCAGCGACATCTCAAGCGCCATCGCATCCTCGGCCGCATCTACGTCGGCGCAGTGGCCATTGCCTCCACCACGGCCTTTTGGCTCAATATCCACAACGGCAACGGCGAAGCATGGGCCAACGGAACCATGGCCAGCGTGTGGTTCCTGTGCACCCTCTGCGCTTTCCTTACCGCGCGTAACCGTCACATCGCCATCCATCGCCAGTGGATGACGCGTTCCTACGTCTTCACCCTTAACTTCATCTTCACCCGCGTCCTCAACCCCATCCCTGCATACTTCAACATGTCCGAGGCCAACTTTGCGCGCCTGCTGTTTTTTCTCACCATCTGTTACCTCTTCTTCACCGACGTTTACTTCAGCCGCAGCGAGCTGATTCACCGCCGTGCCTAGAAGTCATCACATTGACCCTGTCTGGACCAAATATATCGTCCATCGGGGGCTAAAATCCGCGTTCATTTTGCGGCACGACTGATGTCGTGCTCCGACACGGAACTTGTTTATCCAGCAAGGAGCATCACCATGGAGCGGCGAAATTTTCTGAAGGTGGCAGCGGCGTCAACAGCGGCGTCACTGGTATTTGGCCGGCGTCCAGCGTTGGCCCAGCAGGCTGACAGCCATATTGAAATTCTGATCGATGAGCCGATTGCCACGATTGCTCCCGAAATCTATGGGCACTTTACTGAGCATATCGGTTCCGTGATTTACGACGGCATTTATGTTGGCGAGGGTTCGAAGATTCCTAACCAGAACGGACTGCGCTCGGCGCTCATCGAGAAGATGAAGGCAATCAAGGCTCCTGTCATTCGCTGGCCGGGCGGATGTTTTGCCGACGGCTACGATTGGCGTGACGGCATCGGGCCGAAGAACAAGAGGCCGCGACGGACGAACTTCTGGGTCGATCAGTTCCCTGCCGCGATCCAGAATCAAAATCGCCCACAGATTTACGAACCAAACGAATTTGGCACCGACGACTTTGTGCGCTTTTGCAAGCTGTGCGGCGCTGAACCATACTTGGCCGCGAATGTGCGCAGCCTTACGCCGCTGGATTTCGACCACTGGGTGGAATATTGCAACTCGCCGCGCGGAACCACCACATTGGCCGAGACCCGCGAAACAGCCGGCTCCCCCGACCCTTATAACGTGCGTTATTGGGGCGTGGGCAACGAGGCCTGGGGTTGCGGCGGCAACTTCGATCCCGAGGACTATGCAATCGAATTCAAGCGATTTACTGCGTGGGTTCCGGACTACGGCGTGAAGCTGCGCTTTATTGCTTCCGGCCCCAGCGACGACGCGATGGCCTGGACGCGCGGATTTTTCTCGAAGCTGTGCCACGACCGGCCGAGCCACGATGCTCATGGTGTATGGGGTTTGAGTGTCCACCATTATTCGGGGACCAAGTCCAAGCTCATTGGAGACGACATCAACTTCGATGCCTCGGATTGGTATGAACTGTGCGGCGCGGCGGACCGCATGGAGGGAATCATTCAAGATCACTGGTCAGTGCTAGGCGAATATGACCCGGACCACAAGGTGAAGCTGGTGGTGGATGAGTATGGGCCCTGGTACCACACACCTACGGGGATCTCCGACGTCAGTCTTTTCTCGCAACAGAGCACGATGCGCGACGCGGTGGTGACAGGCTTAACGCTCGATACTTTCAATCGCCACGCAGACAAAGTGAGCATGGCCGCCTGCGCGCAGTTGATAAACAACATTAATGCGCTCTTCGCGGCTCAGGGAGACAAGTTCATCACCACGACGGTCTTCAACGTATTCGAAATGTACGCGGCGCACCAGGGCGGATCGGCTCTGCGCACCGAGTTCTCGGCCCCTGAGGCTCATTATGATCATGACGGCAAACCAGCCAGCTTCTGGGGGCTGAAGGGATCGGCCTCGCTGAAGGGCATGACGCTGACGCTTACTGCGGTGAACCCCGACGTAAGCCAGCCGCGCGAATCCGAGATTGTGCTGCGCGGCGCGAAAGTAGTAAGCGCCACAGCAACCGTGCTGGACGCGAGCGATATACACGCCCACAATACCTTCGAGCATCCTGACCAGGTGAAGACGCACAGCGCCGAAGTTGACATACGCACAAATTCGCTGAGCTTCACCTTCCCACCGGCTTCGGTGGTGAAGATTATAGTGCAGCTCAGCTAGCAGAAAATAGACTGCGAAATCATTGCTGCTGTTGCATTTGCTGCAAGTCAATGAAGGGCGGACTGGGCTCCGGAGGCTGCTGAGCGCGCTCAACCAGCACGCTCCAGTCGTCGGGGATGGGCAGCTTGCGATCGAGGGCAGGCGGTTGCTCACTGGCGTCAACCTGTACGGCTACATAGAGCTCGCTGTCGGCATTGCCGCGGAAGATGCCGTGCGTCGGTGGCACGTCGGCGTAGTCTCTGCCTACGGCGGTACGGATATGCCGATGGTGGGCGACCAGGTTGTTGGTGGGGTCGAAGCCCACCCAGCCCAGTTGCGGCAACAGTACATCGACCCAGGCGTGGCTGGCATCCGGTGTCGAGCGGTCGTGGTCCTCGTGGCTGCGATACAAATATCCGGAAACATAACGGGCGGGAATCTTCACATGACGCAATAGAGCTATCATGGTGTGGGCAAAATCCTGGCAGACTCCTTTGCCATTGACGATGGCTTCATCAATAGGAGAGTCGACGCGCGTGGAGCGGGGCACATATTCAAAGTAATCGAAGAGCCGTTGGTTCAGTTCCCTCACTAGAATCAATGGATCGTCGCGGCGGGTTACTCCCATTTGTTTGGCCAGCAGGGTGAGTGCCGGAGTTTCCACGGCAAAGGTCGAGGGCAACAGCATCTCCCAATAATCGCCGGACTCCACCAGCTCATCGAGAGCGCTCCAGGCATCGGGAGCGAGAAAACCGGGAACGTCGGGCATTGCATGCTGCTCCACTACTGACTCAGCGACGATGACCAACTGCTCATGCTCGCCGGGAATATCGAAATGCTGCACGTTGTTTCCCAGATGATCGCGGTAAAGAAAGACGCGGCATCGGGGGCTGACCGAAAGTGAAAATGTAAGGCAGTGCTGGTTGGAGTCGGAGCGGGGGTGCATGCGCGTCTCCATGATGCTCTCGCTGATGGGTTGCGAATAGCGGAAGCGCGTCAAGTGGCGGATGGAATAAAAATTCATGTTTGCTCCGGGTTATACCGCCAGTGCAGACTGGATGGAATAGTTGACATAGTGCCTGTAAATGAGCTCATGAATGCGCAGGCATTGTTCGCGGATGGTGTGCAGGAAGGCCGCTGCATCGCCGGACAGAATTTCGCTAATCGAAGTGAAGCCAAGCATGGCATGCAGACGGCCGATGACCGCGTTTAAATCTTCAGGAAGCCGCCGGCCACCGGTGCGCTGAATGGATTCAATGGCGTCGAGGATGGTGTCAACGCAATAGCGAATGGCATGAGGAAAGTCACGATTGAGCAGCAGAAACTCCAGAATGCGGTCAGGAGTGAGATCGGCGGTATAGACCTGGCAATAGGCTTCAAAGGAAGTGCAACAACGCAGCAGCCCAACTAGCTCAAGGTACTGGTAATCAGAGGATTCGCGCTCATGCGCGGGGAAGAGTTGCGGCTGATAAACCTCAAGCAGAGTCGCGGTGGCGTAGGCGCGCTCAAGAAAACAGCCCAGGCGGATAAACTGCCAGCCCTGGCCATGGATCATGGTCGTCTCGCTTACTCCCTTGAACAAATGAATGCCATCTTCCACCGAAGACAACGCATCGTTGATGCTGGAGGTGAACTGGGATTGGGTATGCGGCGAGTGCATCTGGTGGAAGAGCCGGTTGAGACGCTGCCATTGCTCGGTGGAAATTTCTTCGCGCACCTGGCGAGCATTTTCGCGCGCTCCGTTCACGCAAAATGTGACTGCGGCATGATTCACACTATCGAAGACCAGCGTCCGGGCCATCGATTCCAGATCGCCATTCCACTCCAGGCCGGCCGGGTTTCCCAGCGAAGCCACCAACCGCTGCCAGCGAATCTCCGCACTTGCGCTGCCGGCGTCGAGCATCAGGCCCATGGTCACGTCCAACTGGCGCACAGTGTTCTCAGCCCGCTCAAGGTAGCGGCTCATCCAATAGAGACTGTCGGCGACCCTCGATAACATTCTTGCGCTCTCCCAAGACCGGTACTGCACTACGCTTCCAGAACCCACGTGTCCTTACTTCCGCCCCCTTGTGATGAGTTAACTACCAGCGATCCTTTTTCGAGAGCTACGCGCGTCAGGCCGCCAGGGACGATGTTTACTTTGTCGCCGAAAAGAATGTAAGGCCGCAAATCAACGTGGCGCGGTTCCAGGCGATTGCCGATCAGGCATGGCGCGCGGGAAAAATCGAGCGTCGGCTGGGCAATAAAGTTGCGCGGATTGGCTTCAATCTGGCGGGCAAACTCTTCCCGCTGGCTGGTGGTTGAATGGGGGCCGATCAGCATCCCATAGCCGCCGCTCTCGCCCACTGCCTTCACCACCATCTTGTCCAGGTTGGCCAGCACATGCCGTCGCTCTTTTTCATCGGTCATCAGGTAAGTTTCAACGTTGGGCAGAATGGGATCTTCGTTGAGGTAGTAGCGGATGATGCGTGGCACATAGGCGTAAACGGCCTTGTCGTCGGCCAGGCCTGTACCGAAGGCGTTGGTTACCGTCACGTTTCCTGCGCGATAGGCGTTGAACAACCCACCGCAGCCCAGCGCCGAGTCCGCGCGAAATGCCAGCGGATCGCTAAAATCGTCGTCCACGCGGCGATAAATCACGTCTACGCGCTTGAGCCCGCCGGTGGTGCGCATGTAAACGATGTTGTCGTGGGTTACCAGGTCGCGGCCCTCTACCAGATCGATGCCCATTTGCCGCGCCAGGTAAGTGTGCTCAAAGTACGCTGAATTGAAGACGCCCGGCGTAAGCAGCACTATGTTCGGCTCTGGCCGTCCCTCAGGCGCAAGCGAACGTAGCGTAGCCAGCAGTAGTTGCGGGTAATGCTCGATGGGTCGCACGCCGTAACTGTGAAAGAGCTGCGGAAAGGTTCGCTTCATCACGCGCCGGTTGGTGAGCATGTAACTCACACCGGAGGGAACGCGCAGATTGTCTTCGAGCACCACAAACTCGCCGTTGTTCATCCTCAGCAGGTCAGAGCCTACAACAGCGATGTAAACATTGCGTGGCACCTGCAAGCCCCGCATTTGACGCCGGTAGTGCTTGCAGCTATAAACCAGTTCGCGCGGCACGATGCGGTCGTTCAGGACCCTGGCCTCGGAATAGACGTCGCGCAAAAACAGGTTCAGCGCGGTGATGCGCTGCGTGAGGCCGCGTTCAATACGATCCCACTCCTGGGCTGTGACCAGCCGCGGCAGCAAGTCATAGGGAAAGATGCGCTCCGTTCCCTCGTCGCGACCGTAGACAGTGAAGGTGATGCCCTGGGTGAGAAACGACAGATCGGCGGATTGCTTGCGGCGTTGCAATTCCTCTTCAGGCAATCGCGCCAGGGTTTCGGCCAGCGCGCGGTAATGGGCGCGCAGATTCCCGTTGGCTTCGCGCATCTCATCGAATGCCTGGTCGAGCGAATAATCTCCGTAAAGCGTATCCAATTCCACTGATTGACCGGCGCTCATAAGGATCAAGCCTTCCTTACCCTATCTGTTAGCTAATACCACCGCGAATATAAAAGAACAATCAGGAAGCGCTAAAGCGATCTTAGACCAAAATAGAAAAGGGCGACTGACCAATAAAGCCAGCCGCCCTTGTTTTCTTGCCCAGACGCAGCGTCCGGACTGGTTTCACTCGAGTTCGTTCTAGAACAAATTCCAGAGCGACTGATTGTAGACTGCGTGGTGGAATTGCACTTCGGAGCCCTTGACGATGGTGCCCAGCTCGCGAGGGCTGCGGTTGGCGGCGGCCTGCTTCAGGTCAGCATAGCGCCCTTGTACGTCTCCGCCAAGAATCTTTGAGATCCAAGCCGAGGATTTGAAGTCGTCAATTGCCTTTTGGATGTTGTCTGGCAGGTAGCGACCGCCGGCACGGAGATTATTCTCCTTGGAGATATCGCCGTCGACGCCGGTCTTGAAGATACCGTAGAGCGACAGGTAGGGATTGGCGTCCGGAGCCACGGCCCTGACTTCTGTTCTCATGGAGCGATGGTTGCCGATTGGAACCCTGATCATGGCGCCGCGATCTGTAGCTGAAGCGCGAATCTGATTGGGCGCTTCGAAGTGCGGGTCAAGACGGCGATAGGCGTTCACGCTGGAGTTGAATACCAGGCACAGATCCAGCGCATGGGTCAGGATGCGATCGAGAAAATCCCAGCCAAACTTTGACAGCTGTTCATCGCCCTTCTCGTCCCAAAACAGGTTGGTCTTTCCCTTCGATACTGAAACATTGGTGTGCATGCCGCTGCCGTTGACACCTACAACCGGCTTGGGCAGGTAGCTGGCCGTGTAGCCCATGTTGCTGGCGATTTGGCGGGTGAGCAGCTTGTAAAGCTGAATCTGGTCTGCCGCGGCAACTACTTCTGCGTAGCCATAGTTAATTTCATACTGGCTGGGCGCAACTTCGGGGTGGTCCTTCTCGTTCTGGAAGCCCATAGCCCTTTGCACCTCGGCCGAGGTGTCAATGAACTGGCGCAGCGGATCGAGAGGCAGCGAGTGGTAGTAGCCACCAGTGGAGATGAAATCGAATTTGCCCGTCAGATGATAATTCTGTTCGGCGTCTTTACCTGCGAACAGGAAGCCCTCAATCTCGGTGGCCGCATTGAGCGTGTAACCCTGCTCCTTATGCAACTTGTCTGCATAGCCCTTGAGAACTCCGCGCAGGTCGCCTGAGTAGGCGGTGCCGTCCTTATCGATGACGTTGCCGAAGACCAACACCTTACCGGTGCCAAATACATCAGCCGGAACCCAATAGAAGGCACTCCAGTCGATGCCCAGGCGCAGGTCGCTCTCTTTTTGCGCGGTAAAACCGCGGATCGACGAGCCGTCGAAGGTCAGGTTTTCGTAAGCTCCAATCAGGAACTTCTTGTCGTAATCGAGCAGGTGTAACCGTCCCTCGAGGTCAGAGAACAGCACGGTTACGGCCTTTATCCGCTTTTCATCGGTCAAATATTTCAGCCGTTTATCGCGGATCTCGTTAGCTGCTACGCGGTTAGTGCGATCGGCCTTAGCTGCAAGGTTAAGCTCTTCCAACTCCTCATAGGAGAGAGCGAGAAAATTGCGATAGTCAGTGGACATATTTCTCCTTCTGGCGGAAAAGGTACAGCCACGACGCCTGTTGACGCCAGCGGCTGATTCAGGACTTGTGAATATAGGTTAACTCGACCGGGGCAGCAGCGTATAAGAAACGTATAAAGAAAATCGGCGATTCTATATAAGGGGTTGTGAAAATATAAGGCGAAACTCTCAGTATTTAAACTGGCCATTGGTTGCTAACGCCTGAAACCCTGCCAAACCACTGCTGACGTGAAGTACTCTAAATGAGCAGGAGATTTGCTTACCCGATGTCCAAAATGCACCGCTTTTTCTTCGCCATTACGGCCGTTTTCACTATTACCTTCACCACCGCTTGCGCCCAGCAGCCGCCTATGCCAGCGCCGGCTCAGGATTACGTCCGCTCCCACTACACCAAATACGAGTACCGCATCCCCATGCGCGACGGCAAACGGCTTTTTACCGCCGTCTATGTGCCCAAAGACTCGGCCGGCGGACCTTATCCATTCCTGATGGACCGCACCCCTTATGGCGTCGCTCCCTACGGTGAGGATCAATATCCACCACGCCTCGGCCCCTCGGATGAATTCGAAAAAGGCGGCTATATCTTTGTCTACCAGGATGTTCGCGGGCGCTGGATGAGCGAAGGCAATTTCATTGAAATGCGTCCACATATCGACGAGAAGAAATCTCCGCAGGATGTGGATGACGCCTCCGACACCTACGACACTATTGAGTTTCTGCTTAAGAATGTTGCCAACAACAACGGCAAAGTGGGCATCTGGGGCATCTCCTATCCAGGTTTTTACACATCGGCATCGATGATTGATTCCCACCCCGCACTGGTTGCAGCCAGCCCTCAGGCTCCCATGACTAACCTCTTCATGGGCGACGACGCTTACCATGGCGGCGCATTCATGCTCTCGGCAAACTTCGGCTTCTATACCTTCTTTTATCCGCAGAAACAGCCACAGACGCCGAAGCCCAGCATCGATTTTGAATTTGGCACGCCGGACAGCTACAAGTTTTATCTTGAGGCCGGCAACATCAATAACCTGGATAAGTTTTACCTGAAAGGATCCAACTGGCTCTTCAACGACCAGGCCAACCACTGGACGTATGACGGCTATTGGCAATCGCGCGACCTTTCGCGGCACATGAAGAACGTGAAGTGCGCGGTGCTGGTGGTGGGCGGATGGTATGACGCCGAGGACCTCTTCGGACCATTCCATACCTTCTATGCCACAAGCAACTTCAATCCTGATACGCCCACAACGCTGGTTGAAGGCCCCTGGGTGCACGGTGGCTGGGCGCGCGGCGACGGCAACCACCTGGGTGATATCGAGTTTGACTCGAATACGAGCGAGTACTTTCGCGCCCACATACAGTTCCCTTTCTTCGAGCATTACCTCAAGGGTCGGGGCAAGGCGCAGCCCAAAGCTGTTGTCTTTGAAACCGGAACCAACGTCTGGCGCGATCTCGATGCATGGCCGCCCAAAGCCGCCGCGCCCAAAACTCTCTACTTCCACGCTAACGGCAAGCTCAGCTTCGATCCGCCTGACGAAACTAAAGCTGTGGACGAATACATGAGTGATCCCAACCATCCCGTGCCATTCGTGGGCTACACCACCGATACAGTGCCCCAACGCTATATGGTCGACGATCAGCGCTTTGCCAGTTACAGGCCGGATGTGCTGGTCTACGAGACAGACCCGCTGGAGGAAGACGTAACCATTGCCGGTCCCATTTCGCCCAAACTCAAAATCGCCAGCTCCGGCACCGACTCCGATTTCGATGTAAAGCTGATCGACGTTTATCCGGAAGACTACATTCGCCAGGAGAACTCTGGACGCCCCAACAAACGCATTATGGATGAGCCGCCGCTGCATATGGGCGGCTATCAGGAGTTGTTGCGCGGTGAACCATTCCGCGCCAAGTTCCGTAACAGTTGGGAGAAGCCCGAGCCGCTGACACCAGGCAAGGAAGCCGACGTCAATTTCACGATGCCCGATCTTTACCACACCTTCCGCCGCGGCCATCGCATCATGGTCCAGGTGCAGAGCTCATGGTTTCCGCTCACCGACCGCAACCCGCAAACCTTCACCGACATTCCCAACGCCAAGCCGGAGCAGTTCCGGAAAGCCACCGAGCAGATTTTCCGCCAGAAAGACGCAGCCAGTGGCGTAGAAGTGCTGGTAATGCCGAAACCATAACCGTAGCGAACCACAGGTCAGTTTATTCATGCTGATCTGCAAGATTGACAATGAAACCTTGAAGGTATATTCCTATAACATTGTACCGATCTCTTAACAGGACGAAAGTATCATCAAAGGGTAACTTATGGCATATGTGCTGCGCTTCATTCAATCGTACAAACCGGCTCACAGAAAAGAGTTTCTTGCACTTGAATCCAGATTTCAGGATCTTGAGCAACGATCGAAAACGCTGCCTAAAGGGCGCAGGTCTCAGCCACTGGCCGGCAGTGAACCGACCAATACTTTGATTTGGGAGTGCGAGTTTCCAAGCCTTGCTGCGGTGCAGGAGGCATTGAGCAGTTTCGATAACGACCCGGAGCATACTCGGCTGTTTGAACAACAGGCTCCCTATATCATGCAGGTAAGAACCGAAATACTCGAACGACTTACATTTTCAGAATGAAACAGACAATAGCAAGCGCACACGCCGATTTCGTCAACTTACCACAGCTTTATAAGTGGTGCTCCATTCCCGCTGAAGAGTTACCGCATCGCACCGATCTGCGCGTTCCATACCGGCAGGTCGCCGATGCTCTGACTCTTGGTTCTCTCATGGCCGAAGAACTTGCTGAGGTTATAGAGGGCAATAATAAGCGTGGCGCGATAACACGAGCTATCATCCCTTGCGGCCCCAAGTGTTGGTATGAACCATTCGCGAAGTTAATCAACTCGCGCCGTATCTCCCTGAAGAAGCTAATTGTCTTCCATATGGATGAGTGCCTTGATTGGCAGGGGCAACTCTTGCCTCACAATCATCCATATAACTTCCGCACATTTATGGAGCATTACTTTTATAACCCAATCAATGCGGAGTTATCAGTTCCCGAGGGGCAGCGGTATTGGCTCACTCCAGCGACCGTGGATTCTGTCAGGGAGGCGATTGCCGAGGCGCCAATCGATTTCACCATGGGCGGATGGGGCCAGGATGGCCATGTTGCTTATAACCAGGCCCGCAGAACACCATTTCATCATCTAACGCTTGACGATCTGCGCAACAGCACCGTGCGTATTCAGGAAAACAATCTGGATACCTTGATTGCGCTTGCACACCGGAGCTTTGGCGCGGCATACCAGTTTGTGCCGCCAATGTCTGTTACTCTCGGACTGCGTGAATGTTTCTCGGCTCGCAAGATACGCTTGTACAGCGATACCGGCGCATGGAAGCAAACAGCGCTGCGGGTTGCTCTGTTTAGCGATCCGGTTCCTGAATATCCCATGACGCTCCTTCAGACGCATCCCGACGCGATGATTACAGCTACCCTTGAAACAGCGCGCCACCCGATAAGTGAAAACCCCGATTGGGAGTTGCTCTGAGATGACGCAGCATGCCCTAAAGCCTCACCCTACATTAGGGTTTACGCATGTTGTGGGTATTGGCGGTATTGGATCGGGCGTGCTGTTCCAGTTAGATGGAGATCATACATTGGGCCGGGATGAGAGCAGGTTGGGCCAGTTATTGCCTGCGCGCGATTATTGCAAACTTCATATCGTCGAACATTACATTGCTGCGTTGATGGGATCTGGGAAAACTGCGAATGCATGCAAAGTTCTGGCTATCGGAGTCATCGGAGAAGATTCCGCAGGTCGCCAATTATTGCAAGAGATGAAGAACGCAGGTATTGGAACAGAGTGGGTGCGCACAGCCGCGGATCGGCCAACCCTGTTCAGCGTCAGCTTTCTTTACCCCGATGGCGCAGGCGGGAATATTACCGCCAGTAATTCCGCTGCATCGGCTATAGACCTGAATGACATTCGCAATGGCGAGGAACTGATGGCAGCAAATGCGCGACGCTGCGTTGCACTCTGCCTGCCTGAGGTTCCTCTCGAGATCAGGCATGAATTTCTTAATCTTGCCACCCGCTGCGGTAATTTTCGTGCTGCCTCGTTTGCCCTCTCTGAGATTCCGGCAGCCATTGATCTCAAGTTGTTTTCAATGGTTGACCTGCTGGCGTTGAATCGTGAAGAAGCGGCCGGGCTGGTGGGTTATGAGTATTCCTCAAAGAATACGCAGCGTTTTCTTTCGGATTGCGCATCGGTTCTTCAAAAGATGCAGCCAGACATTCGCATTGTGATCAGCGTTGGAGCAGAGGGCGCACATGCATTCGAAAACGGCGCTTGGAGCAATCGGCCTGCACCCGCCACGAAGGTTGTTTCAACAGCGGGCGCCGGCGATGCGCTTCTGGCGGGAGTAATATCAGGCCTTGCTTCCGGGCTCCCCCTCAATGTCAAACCATCCGCCCAGGGAGCAGTTATCGGTAGCCATTTCTCTTCCGCAATGGATATTGGAATGTTGCTGGCATCCTTTAGTGTTACTTCGCCAGATACCATCCACTTTGGCGCTAACTTAGCCAGACTTGAAGAATTCGCTGCATCTATGAAACAGGTTTCATGAGCACCACTGCAGTGCTGCAGCCAAAAATACTTCCGCCGTCTTCAGTACGGATTTAACCACCACATACTCATCTTTATTGTGTGCCCCTGCCCCACACGGCCCAAAAACCAATGTGGGTATTCCGTATTCGCGGCTTAAAAGAGACGCATCGCATGGATAAGGTGCGGCAGTAACCACCGGTTCCCTGCCCAGCGTGAGAGCTGCGCTGCGAATCAGGCACTGAGTCCACGGGTGTTTCTTTTTTACCTCGTGCCCGTACAGCGGCGGATCGATCAAGCTCTTCCAACTGACTGGATGCATGCGGAAAAATGGATCACCGGCACAGAATTTCTTCAGCGATTGCTTGATCTTTCGCTCCTCTACCTTCACATCCTCGTGCGGCAAAAACTGAAAGTAAACGCGAAGCGCCGCATTCATGGGCACACTCCAGGGAATATTCGCATCGAAGCTGTTTGCTTCAACCGCCAAAACCTGCACAGGCGCTGGATCGGCAAACGTCGCGTATGCGCCTACATTTTTCACTTTCTTCCGGCGCTGCGCCCAGGAGTCCACCCACCCCAGAAGCCTGCCCATGGCAATGCTCGGGCTTAACACCTCACTTTGCGAGAAGTACTTTTTAGGGTCGCCCCCACCGACTGAAAGATCGGCAAACAAACCACCTCGCGTGGCGCGATAGATTTCCAACTGTGTTCCTTCGGAAACCACGCAGGCGTCCGCCGTATACCCCTTAAGACGCGCCGCCAGCGTTCCTCCACCTCCGCCCCACTCCTCGTCAATCACTGATTCGAAGAACAAGTCGCCGTTCAAGCGAATACCGGCGCGTCGAAGTGCGCACAGAACTGCAGCCTGCGCAACAAGCCCACCTTTCATATCAAAGCTGCCTAGCCCATACATGCGCCCGCGGCTCACCTTGCCGGACCACGGCGATGCCTGCCAGGGAGCCCGTCCGGGAGGAACCGTATCCATATGCCCGTTAAAGAGCAAACTTTTACCGCGTCCGCGTCCTGACAAAGTTGCAACCAGATTCATACGACCGGTATATTCCCGGTCCTTGCGCTTCCACGGGTTACGTGTCTGGAGAAGTCTCTCAGTTTTGTACAGTTCAGACCGAACCCCATGACGTTTTAGAAATTTATTTAGAACTTGCTGCCCAACTGTCTCGTTTCCGTACGGAGGAACTGCCACCGTATTCACACTTACCAGCTCGTGCAGCAAGTTCACCAGCTCCTTGCTGATCGGGGCTATGAGTTTGTGCGCGGTTGCGCCGAGGGCAATAGATGATTGATCCAGCGTTGCGTTCATTAAGCCATCTCCATGAAGTTCGCAGCTCAATCAGTTTGTGGTGGTCCAAACAAACTTCCCGCAATCGAGCCGACTGCTGCAAGCGCAATGCTACCAAATCCGGCGAATTCGCATGCTAATGCTAACGCGATATAGTTCCATGTATGGTTCCTCGCTCCTACAGCGTAATGCTGCAGGAATAAAAGCGGTCCCGGACGATGCCGTAAACGTCACGTATTGAAGATCCACTCAGAATTGCTGTATGCCCATTCAATATCTATTTAGTGGTATTTTTAATAGAGCGGAGAGCTGGCCGAGTGGTTGATGGCATCGGTCTTGAAAACCGACGTACCTGAAAGGGTATCGGGGGTTCGAATCCCTCGCTCTCCGCCATATAGTCCTTATAATCAACAACTTATATAGAGAATTCGAACTATCCGCACCATTCCGGGCAAATCCACAAGGCATTTGGCCCAGTGAACAGTTCGAACCCGACTCGTTCCTACGCTACATAGTCTTTATAAACAATATCTTAATAGAGATTTCTTCCTATCCTTACATTTCGGATTAACTCGCAGATATCCAACTCTAAACGGGTAAGGTTGGACTGTCGAAAAGATCGAACTCAAAAGGTCGAAGCCGGGCAATTGAATGTATACATTTGTGCTGGTAGATGCCAAAATGAGACTCCAGGTTAGGACTCACCGGACTTAACTGCAAGGCACCGTAAGCAGCCACTGCGACTCAACGAGGAAGGTGGATGATGATTCTTCGAAAAGTATTCTTTGCTGCCGTCATATTGTTCCTGTTTGCCACACACCTGCAGGCAGCAAACACAATTCTCGTTTACAGACCAAGGGTCTTTACTGCTCATAGCGATTCGCCCACATCTGAAACTATTTCCTTTACCCTGCCTCCGCTTGTTTATGGCCCCTTTACTCTTCTCGCTGACTCTGAAGACGTCTCCGGCGTAAACGTTGAGCTGAATGGAGCCGCTATTTTTAGTTCGGAATCTTTCAACTCCCAGCCCCTGCGCGCAACTGTCCCTCTAATGGCGAATAACACCATGAAGGTCGAATTGACCGGCCGCGAGGGCGCTTCCCTCACCGTCATGATTACCGGATATGAGTACGAATACACGTCCAGCTTTCTAGCCCTGCCTGTAGCACCAGAGGAAATCTCGAGCAACGACTTGCCCGCCGCAATCGATTGGCGTACAAAAGGGGCTGTCACACCCGTCAAAAACCAGGGCCAATGCGGATCGGGTTGGGCCTTCAGCGCCACCGGAGCAGTGGAGGGCGTGGTGCAAATCAAGACGGGTAGTTTGCACAGCTTATCTGAGCAACAATTAATTGACTGCTCGGGCTCGACTGGTAATCAGGGCTGCAATGGCGGGAGCCCTGAAAACGCCTTCAAATATATCCAGCGATCAGGGAGTGCATCGGAGGCCTCGTACCCTTATACGGCTCGCGATGGCTCATGCAAACAAGCCACCCCGGTTGCCCGAATTTCAGGACTAGTCAGACTTCCTTCCGGCGACGAGGATGCACTCAAGGCGCGTGTCGCGCAGCAGCCTGTATCCGCAGTGCTCAACGTCAGCGGATTACAGAACTACACCAATGGCGTGGCCGATCCCAAATGCGATGCAGGTGCGCCTGATTTTCAGGATGTTCTGATCGTTGGATATGGTGAATCGAGCGCACCATATTGGATAGTGAAGAACTCGTGGGGTACGAGTTGGGGAATGAGCGGATACCTCTATCTCAAGCGCGGTCTAAATAGGTGCGGCATCGCGGACTTTGCAACCGTCCCCTTGTATTGAGCAAAACTGTATGCGAATTCGCGCTCTATTTTAATTCTTTGCTGATGCCTGCTTTTTTACCTCGGCCAGCATTTGCTCAACTTTGTCTTTTTCATTGTAGTTCGGGTTGGCCGCAAGCAGTTTCTCCCAATCGGCAATGGCGCCGGCCAGGTCATTCTTCCCTTTCCACTTGACCAGGCCGAGGTTGAAAAGCGTATTCGGATTAGTAGGCGCGTAGGTGAGGGCCTTGTTGAATTCCGCAATCGCGGTATCGGCGTTGCCCATGTACCAGTAGGCAGTCGCCATATCGGTGCGTACGGCTACATCAGAAGGCCTGGCCTTAAGAGCGTGCGCGTAGTAGTCGACGGCGATGGGATACTGCTGCGCATCGTAATAGATGTTGCCAATATTGGTGAGCAATCCGGGATTGTTGGCGTCTGACTTGAGTTTATTGAGCAGCGGCGCTGCCTGCGCGTCGGCCATTTCCTTTAGTCTTGCGGGGTTGGGCGCGGGAACTGCCGGCGTCGCCCCCATCGCCGAGAGCCCGTCAACTTGCGTAGATCCAGTGACCGCCGGAGCTTGCGATCCGCGGATGAACCAGCCGCCGGCGATTCCCGCCGTCAAGCAGGCAGCCGACAGCAGAATGGCCCGCTTGCGCGTCCATTGTTTATTTAGAGTTCGATGAATGTCCGTCATTGCTCCTTGCTCCTCCCATCCCGTGCTGATCGCCCAACGTTGTTTGCACCTCGGCCATCAGTTTCAACACCATGGCTTTGCGATCCTCGCTCAATTGCGGATTGGTCTTCAACAATCTCTGCCAGGCGGCCAGAGCGCCCTTGCCATCCCCTTTTCCCTGCATTTTGATCATGCCCAGGTCGAAGAGAGCATTGGCATCTTTGGGGTCATAGCCCAGCGCTTGATTCAGCTGTGCAATCGCTCCATCGATGTCGCCGCCACGGTAGAGGCTTGAGGCCAACTTAGTGCGAACGGCAACGTTGCCGGGATCGATCTGCACTGCCTTGCCGTAGTAGGCAGCCGCCTGCTTGAACTGGTGGGTGGCGTGGTAAATGGCTCCTATCTGTACCAGCAGAGCGCTGTTGTTCGGCTCGCTCTTCAATTTTTGGAGCAGTGGCGCTGCCTGCTTGTCGGCCATCCGCTTCATCTCTTCCTGGCTGGGCATGCGTCCGCCGCTCATCGCACTCATGGGAGCGGAAGGCGGCCGGGCGTTGACGGCAGTTTGCGTCTGCCTACCGGCCATTGTGCCTGCGGGAACGTCGGCTGGAACAACATTGGCGAAAGGTTGCGTAGGAGATACAGGCGATTTTGATCCCCTCAGCACATATCCGAACGCCAGGCCCGCCACAAGGCAGATGACCGCCATCGCGTAAACCCGCGCTGACTGTAGGGATTCGCTCCCATTAGATGCCGTGGTTGGTTCGTTTGCCATGCCGTAATCTCCCCTGGTCATAATCGGAGCGCATTTCTCCGCGTATTTTTCCCGGCTGATAAGCCGTTCTACTGATCCCCAACTCGCTTCTCATTCACTGTAACGAAAGTGAAGAAGCAAGCGCGCAATCTGCGTCATTCGGGCACGTGACATAGAGCACAATGCCTGATACCAGCCTCAATGTGTATGCGGGAATACTAGTGTGATTGACGTCACATAACATGTCGACGTTTTCCTGAAAACATGGGGGCGTAGTGACGGTTCTCACGTATGCAAATGATACACACGAGATCGGAATTCATTGGGACTAATTACCAGCGTCACAGCGCCAGAACGCCCATCATTGGGTGGCGCAATCATTCATCTATCTTTTTATTTTTTCTCGGAGAATGCCTAACCCACTTTCTCAACAACAACTTGCGAAATGCGGCCAAACAATCGTCCCATTCCGCGTCAACGTCATCAGCCGTGCACACCTTAACCATGAAGGCTGAATTGAAGACAACACCTAAAGGTTTGCCTTCACGGTTTAGTCCATCTGCAGGAACGTGCACAAGGAGGCTCCACCAAATGAAGCGCTATTGTTTAATCGCAGTGATGTTCCTGGCAGTCGCGGGCTTCGCGACAGCGCAGACCTATGTGCCGAATACTGACGTACTCGGCGCCCACCTCAACTACGGCCGCGGTTGCGCAGCCTGCCACGCACCGCACAGCGGCGCATGGGGCAACGGTATTGCACCCGCCAAGCCTGACCTAACCACAGGAGATGTGATTCTCTGGGGCGAGGATGTCAGCAACCTGTACGGAAAAACCATCCTGTTTTCCGGCGGCGGATCTGGTCCTTACTCAGAAACACTGCCTACCAGCATGGCGGCTTCGACGCCTGACGTACTGGGCCTGCTCACCTGCTTAAGCTGCCACGACGGCAACTATGCAGAGGGCGCCATGATGAAGAACCAGGTCTATGAGACCCTGCCTTCAAATAACTATGGCTCGGCCGTTGTGCCTACCTTGCTCGATCAGGATGGCACCACCCCCGGCGCATCAACCGGTTACCTCAACGATCACCCGGTAGGACTGGCTGCAATCTTTTCATGCACCGGTTCTTACAACTGGGATTGCAGCGTCTCCAGCAACAGCAGCAACAGCAAGATCACGGTTGCGATGACCGGACCTAATTCCAGCAAGTTCTTTGCCAACTACGGCTTCTTTGTCTCGCTGGGAGATAACGCCGGCAGCCCGGTAGTGGTTTGCACCACCTGCCACAACCAACACGTGATGAACGTGGTTACCGTTAGCAGCTCGAATTCAAGCGGTACTGCGACCAGCGGCATGGCTCCTGGAACCTACAAGACGATGTTCTTCCTCCGCGGACCCTACAACCCGGCCAGTACCAACACCGGGGCCAACACTACGGCACAATTCTGCCGTCAGTGCCATGGCGGCGAAGCGAACGAATCGAATGGAAGCACAGCAGGAACCACACTGTAATCCGTTTGCATGAAAGGGAGGGAAAGATAATTTCCCTCCCTTAATTCCCCATCATGGTGACAACAATGAAGAACAGATTCCCCATGTTCATGATTTTTCTGCTGGCCTTTGCGGCGGCAAGCGCACAAGTAGCTTCCCACGCACCCACAGTTTTCACCGAGCCAACCGCTCCGGCGACGGGGTCGCTGATGGCGGCAAACAAGCCTGTGGCGCGCGTAAATGGCTCAGTACTTACCAATGCTGACCTGGTGCGCGAAGAATATACAATTTTCCCCTACGCTCGCCAACACAACGGGCTTCCCAAAGATTTAGAGCCGCAAATCCGCGCCGGCGCACTGAAGATGATTGTCTTCGAAGAACTGGTCTATCAGGATGCATTGCGCCGCAAGATGACAGTGTCGGCAGCGAAGATGCAGCGTGCCGAGATTGACTTCCGCAAGCAGTTTGATACTCCTGAGGAGTTCAACGCGCTTTTCCAGAGCGAGTTTCATGGCTCAGAGCAGTTGTTGCAGGAGAAGATTCGGCGCTCGCTGTTGATTGAGTCTTATCTCAAGTTCGAAGTTGACAGCAAAAGTACGGTTTCTCCGGCTGAGCTCAGGGCTTACTACGATCAGAACCCGGCTCGTTTTCAACATCCTGAGACATTTACCTTCCAGACGATTTCTGTTCTCCCTCCGGCCAACGCAAACGCCGATCAGTTGAAAGAAGGGCGCACACGCGCAGAGAAGGCTCTGCGCCAGGCAAAAGCAACCAAAACGATCGAAGAATTCGGCATGCTGGCGGAGAAGATCTCCGATGACGACTACCGCGTGATGATGGGTCAGCACAAGCCCATCCCTGCCGACCAGCTCGCACCCCAGGTTTTGAAGGCGCTCAAGGCTATGAAGGACGGCGATGTGAGCGACGTGATCCAAATTGATCAGGCCTACACCATCGTGCGCCTGCGGGAGCACACGCCGGCGGGCAAAGCAAAATTTGAAGATGTACAGGCGCAACTGAAAAAAGAATTACCGCAGACCAGAAAGAACCAGCTTCGCGCCGCGCTGGACAAGAAACTGCGGCAGAACGCAAAGATCGAAGAAATGTAAGAGGCGGCGGAAGATACCTGGGTTCGGGGCCAGGCTCAAGGACGACTGGTTTCGAAGGACTGGCATTATGAACGATGCAAGATGTGAATCAAGAACGAGATTGTTGTCAGCGTTCCTGGGCACTGAGATGTTAAGGCGGTCAAACAGTGAGGAGGTCTTTGCGAGTTGCGTGGCTGATGCTGGCGGGACTTCTGCTGTCGGCATGGCCAGTTGCCGGGCAAGCCAGGCTGGGTGAAATCACAGCCAACCTCAGCGGCACAGTCGCCGCCGGATATACCGCAGACTACGGCAATATAGCTGGTTCTGATCACAGCTGGACGGTTGGAGGCACAGCTAATCTTACCGGCTCTTACCACAATCCTAATTTTCTATCTTTTACCATCTCTCCCTATTTGAATCAGTCGCGCGCAAATTCCAACTTCCAGTCCATCTCCGACTCCAGCGGTATCAACCTATCCGCAACTATCTTCGGCGGCAGCCGCTTTCCCGGTTCGGTCAATTTTGCAAAGGCATTTAACAGCCAGGGAAATTACTCCGTTCCGGGCTCCGCCAACTACGTGACCCATGGCGATAGCGATACGTTTGGCATCAACTGGAGCGAAAACATTCCTAACGCACCCAGTTTCTCAATTGGCTACCAGCAGGGCAACAGCCAGTACGATGTGTATGGATCGAACGATGCGGGGAAAAATGCGTTTCATACGCTGAACCTTCATTCGTCCTACACTATGGAGTGCTTCAATATGGCTGCCTTCTATACAACGGGAATTGCTCACTCGCTGATCCCGCAGGTTGTATCTGGCGTTCAGGATTCTGAAACGCAGACTGACAGCAACACATACGGGTTCAATATCACTCACCGGCTGCCTCTTGAGGGCTCGTTTTCTGCCGGCATCAACCGCTCCGATTGGAACACCGAATACCAGGGAACCAGCACCACCGGAACTGTCGACCTGATCAATGCCCTGGCTTCAATGCACCCAAGCAGCAAGTTGAGCCTCTCTGCGAGCGCAAATTACTCTGACAATCTGAACGGACAATTGGTCGAGTCGGTAGCCGGAGCCGGCGGCGCGGTACCGGGGATTAACTCGAACCAGGCTTCAAATTCTCTCGACCTGTTGGGAGTTGCCAATTACAGTCCAGAATCGAATCTGCAAACCTCAGCCTATGTCGAGCGCCGCACCCAATACTTTCTGGGAGAGAATTACGGAGTGAGTTCCTACGGTGGGAGCGCCACATATTCACATAAAGTACTCGATGGCAATTTCAACGCCGCGGTGAACATCACGGCAAATTCCGCGAACCAAAACGGCGAGGATACCATTGGCATTGCGACCAGCGAGCACTACACCAGCCGGATCAAGGGATGGAATGTGACCGGATCGTTCGGCTATGCGCAGAACGTACAGACTTTGCTGGTTACCTACATGAATTCGTCTTACAACTATGCAGCTAACGCAAGCCGGCGCTGGGGAAAATTCAACATGAGCGCGGGCGGCGGCGCCGGAAGAACGGCATTGACGCAGCAAGCCGGCACGTCGAACAGCAGCCAAAGTTACAACGTCAGCGCGGGCTACGGCGCCTTGATCACAGCCACCGGCACCTACTCCAAATCAACCGGGCAGGCGCTGGCCACCGGAGCGGGCCTGGTGCCTGTGCCGGTGCCCTCGCCCGTTTTGCCCTCGAACATGGTGAGCCTCTATGGCGGCAACGGTTATTCGATCGGGTTATCCAGCAGTCCCGCGAGAGGGCTCATCATCTCAGCCGCTTATGGCAACTCTCTCAGCAATACTTCCACTGGCGGAATCGCATCCGCAAACCTGAACAATCAATTCAATTCCTTCGTTCAGTACCAGTTTCGCAAGACAAACATCAGCAGCGGATTCTCCAGACTGGGGCAGGGCTTCAGCGCGTCAGGCACTCAACCGGAAGTTATATCATCGTTCTACATCGGGGTATCGCGTTGGTTCAATTTCTTTTAACAAAAGAGCGGCGATTATGGTTGAACGCGGCCCTTATTGTGGCCCTGATGGTGACTTGCGTCGTGCTGATGCCGACTGCCATTTGGGCATCCGAAAAATCCAAACCGCAAACGGATTTTTGGGAGATGTCGCTCGAAGGCGGGCGCAAGCTCACCTGGGAACACAGCATCAGCTCAGAGATTGAAGTCAAGCCTAACCGCGGCTTCTGGAACAAGCTGGTGGACGTAATCGCCGGCGCGCCCGATTTCCGCACCCTGGTACGCCCCTACAGCATTGCCGTCGATTCTCACGGACGAATCATTGTCACTGATCCGGGCGCTGCTGGGCGTGCACATCTTCGACTTCACCCAGCACAAGTACAAGTTCATCGAGCGCCGCGGAAAAAACCAGAACAATATGCTGATGCCGCAATGCGTCGCTGTCGATGCCCAGGACAATATCTATGTCACCGATTCCGATGCGGGCATGATTTTTGTCTTTGAGCCGAGCGGAAAGTTCCTGCGCGCCATCGGCAGCCTGAAGGGCGGCGAGGGATATTTCAAACGGCCCACTGGAATTGCCGTCGACTCGGCTGCGCAGCGGATATACGTAACTGACACGCTGCGCAACGAGGTATTCATCCTCGACATGCAAGGCAATATTCTCAAGACCATCGGCAAGACAGGCGATGCCGAAGGCGAGTTCAATCTCCCCACCGAGCTGCGGCTGGATGGGCCGCGAGCTGATGGTGGTGGATGCCATGAACTTCCGCGTGCAGGTCTTCGACCGCTCCGGAAGCTTTCAGTACGCCATCGGCAAGATCGGCGACAGCCCCGGCGCCATGTTCCGGCCAAAAGGGGTCGGCGTCGACTCGGAAGGCGACCTCTACATCGTGGATGGTTTGTGGGGCATGGTGCAGGTCTTCAACCGCCAGGGCCAACTGCTCTATAACTTCGGCGCTCCGGGCACACATGCGGGAGAGTTCCAATTGCCGGCAGGATTATTCATTGATCGTGACGACAATGTTTTCGTGGTGGATTCGTTCAACCGCCGCGTCCAGGTATTTCATTACGTTGGCTTGAACAAGCCGGCCGTGGAGGAGTGCAAAGTGAAGTTCAAAATCCTGCTGGCCGGGTTGTCGATTCTGTTAACGTGGGACTTCCCTGTCCGCACAAGTCGCAGGCGAAGTGATGGGCATGCATAATCTGGGAGCCGGGCAGCAAATCGCCCATCGTTGGCGCGCGTTCCGACACCTGCGCCTACTGTCACGCGCCGCACTCCGGGCTAACCAGCGGCCTGTGGAACCAGAAGCTCACCACGCATAGCTACACGATATACAGCAGCAACTACTGAGGCGAACCGCGGCAGACAGCCAAAGCTCGGCTCTGACAGCAATCAATGCCTCAGTTGCCACGACGGCACTGTAGCAGTTGGAAATACCGTGGCCTATGGCCAGGTAACCATGCGCGGATCAATGAACTCGGTAGATGTCTTCGGCAGCAACATGCAGCCATCGCATCCGTTCAGCCTGGTAACGCCTTTGAAGGACAATATCGACCTGGTGGCAACGCTGGTGCACGGCAAGACCGCCGACCCAACCGGAGCGGTGAAGCTGATCGGCGGAAACGTCGAGTGCACATCGTGCCACAATCCGCACGTGCAGGCCAAAGATCAGCTCAGCCTGAATTTCCTGCGTGAAGGACAGTTCCAGCGGCCAGCTTTGCCTGGCCTGCCACGATCCCACCCGGCAGATGAGCGGACAGGTCAATCCGCTCGCCGATTGGTCAACCAGCGCGCATGCCCTGTCCACCGGCAAGATATCGCCCCAGGCCTGGCTCGGAAGTTACACTACGGTGGCTGCCGACTGCCTGCATCTCCTGCCATGCGCCGCACAACGCCGTGCGGAACGCGCGCCTGCTGCGCGGCCAGAATGAGCAGGATTGCATCGCCTGCCACAACGGCGTCGAATATTTCTCCCATGGCGCCTTACGCCAATGTCTTTCCCGAGTATGCCAAGCCCAAGATCGGCCACCCATTCCCCACCTCGACCAATCCGCACGATGCGGCCGAAAACACATTGCTCAACAACAATCGTCATGCCACTTGCGTTGACTGCCACAATGCGCACGGTCTCAGTCGCAGTGGGAGTATTTCCTCCTCCGCCGCTGATCCGCATCTCGCAGAAGGACGTCGCGGGCATCAGTGCTACCGACGGAATCAGCGTGCTCACACCCGCCATCAATCAATATGAGAACTGCCTGCGCTGCCACGGCGCCAGCTCGGGCAAACAAGTGCGTCCTGTCATACGGATACTTTCCGGTGCGTGCGGTTTCGTCGGGCGATCCTCTGAATCTGATCCCGCAGTTTGCTTCCACTGCCACATCCAGCCATCCCGTCATGCATACCAGGAGCAGCTCTCTTCCGCAACCCAGCCTGCTGGCAAATATGTTGAATCTGGGTGGCGTCACCCAGCGGCCGTGCCATGGGCATTCAGATTCTCTGCACCGATTGCCACAACAGCGACGACAATCGCGAATTCGGCGGCGCCGGCCCGAACGGTCCCCATGGCTCCAAGTGGACTCACATTCTGGAGCGCCGCTATGAATTCAGCCAGACCACTACGCCGGGTCAACCGATTTCAAATCTCTTTCCCAATCCCGATCTCAGCGTGAATGGACCCTATGCCCTGTGCGGCAAGTGCCATGATCTGGCCAACCAGATTGTGAAGAACACCAGTTGGAATCAGCACAGCAACCACATCAACGCAGGCTTCACCTGTTCCACTTGCCACACCGCGCACGGCATGGGGGCTGCCAGCGGAACCATCACCGGTGAACGACTGGTAAATTTTGACATGAATGTCGTGGCCTCGAATAGCGGCCTTCCCATCTCCTACAATCGCGCGGCAAACACCTGCGTACTGGTATGCCATCAGGTTGCGCACAATCCCGGCGGCACAATTACACAAGCCAGCTTGAGCATTAACTCCAGCGTAAAGAAGTGAGCCGGCACTAGAGTACAGTTCCTGCAGTACTGCCGTTCATTTCATTCGATTTGTCTCCATGGCACTGGCGGCAAAATTGCGCCGTCTGGTTAGACAGCGGGTTGGGATCGTTGGGATTGTAGGGTGCGCGAAGGAAAAACATGGTCGTGTAAGTACCGGTTGGCAGACCTGACACATTGCTATCAGATACGGTGACCACGTTCATCACGTGCTGGTTGTGGCAAGTGGTGCAAACCACCACGGGGTTGTTGCTATAGACGCCCAGGCTGACGAAATAGCCGTAGTTCTTGACGAACTGGCTGGAATGAGCCCCGGTCATCTGCACCGCGCCTGCGCCGCTGATGGTGCAGTCCCAATCTTTGGCACCGCCGCAACTAACTTTGGCGCTGAGTCCCACTGGATGATCGTTAAGGTAATTGCCGGCGCTTGTGCCTTCGCTTCCCAGCAGGGTTGGGATTGCGTTGTTGCTTCCATAGGTTGCAGGCAGCCTCTCATACACCTTGTTCTTCATCATGGCGCCCGTTGCGTAGTTGCCATCGTGGCAACTCAGGCATGTGAGCATGCCGTTCACGTCAGGCGTCGTTGCTGACATGCTGGTGGGCAGTACTTCTAAGTATTTACCTCCACCAGTAGTAATGGTCTTGCCATACAGGCTAGTCACATCCTCGCCCCAGAGAATAGCATTGCTTGAATTAGCATCCGCAGCTTTGGCGTTTCCGTTACCAGCAGTGCCGCTGTGTGGCGCGTGGCATGCTGTGCAACTGCGGCCATAGTTCAGATGAGCGCCGAGCACGTCACCCGTGGGTGCCGTTTTCTGGGCCGTCGCGAAGCCCGTAGCTGCCAGAAACATCAGCGTGACCACCGTAAAACATCTCATTGAAACAAGCCTCCGAGTGCGAACTTTTTTCTTCTCGACTGAGTTTCCCTCCACCCGGAGCGGTAGAGCCGGGAATCGTTCTCCGCGGATCGGCTCCGTTTCCGTTCTGGCTCGGCGCACACACGATTCCCTTATTGGAATCAATGAGTAGAAAGGTTTTCTGCTTACAACCTATAGATTGGGCGTTGATTACAAGTAGCAGATACAAAATAACTTAGGAGCGATCAAATGCGGTTAGCATCGGCCTGATAAAGTGCTGAATAGAGAGATTGGAACCTTCCGGCGACATCGACTATGCTTCAAGAGCGGCTCTGCGGCCATCTTGGAGGAAATAGCAGTACAGGCTGCAGCAGAATGCCTAAGGTGTGATCTAAATCACCGTCATAGGTTTCCGCCGGATTATCTAATAAACCTGAGAACTTGTTTTCGCTGAGTCGCTTGCGCGAGCGTTGGAACTTGCATCCAGCCTTTCGCGTTCAGCTACTTTCGTAGCAACAAGCATCCTACGGAGGCCGTTTGAGACTTCTCCCTCATCGCGTCTGGATTTCGATTGCCCTGGCATTGATGCCGGTGACGAGCGCCTTCGCCGCGGTTCACCCCGTCCCGCTGGATAAGAACGCTGATACCGCAAAGTGCATTGAGTGCCACGAGGATAAATCGAAAGGCAAGTCCGTACATTCCGCCATCGCCATGGGCTGCCTCACCTGCCATGAGGTCCGTGTCAATAAAGACATCACCCGCGTCAAATTGATCACCGCGACTCCGTACGGACTTTGCCTCACCTGCCATGCGGATAAAAAAGCGTCTGACATCAAGGGAACGGTGCATCCTCCCGCGATTCGCGACTGCCTGACCTGCCACGATCCGCACACCAGCGACAATAAGAATCAACTCCTGAAACCAATGTCGGGCGGGGAAAAAGAAAATCTCTGCCTCAGCTGCCACCAGACTGGATTACATGTGTCTGAAAAGGGCAGCCGTCATGCCGCGCTTGACATGGGCTGCGACACTTGCCACGTGACTCACAAAACCGGCCCTGAGCCGACTGCGGAGAACCGGTTCCATCTCACCAAGTCGCCCCGGCGCTGTGTCTGGATTGCCACGATGCTAAGGATGCGGACCTCAAAAAGCTCATCAGAACCAGCCCTTCGCCACGGCAAATTGTTTAGAGTGCCACGATCCGCATCAATCTGATTCTCCGAAGCTGATGGCAAAGTTCATGCATCCCCCGTTCGAAGCCAAGAGTTGCGATATGTGCCACGCTCCGGCAAAGGACGGAAAAGTGGTGCTGACGCAGCCTGATGTCAAGAGCCTCTGCGTGACCTGTCATGACGACAAGGCCAAGCTGATTGAGTCGGCGAAGGTGCCCCATCCAGGCGCCATGGGTGATTGCACTGATTGCCATAGCCCGCACGCCAGCAAATATCCCGGCTTGCCGAAGACCGACCCCGTGAGTATCTGCCTGGGATGCCACACCGAGATCGCCGATTTGGGCAAGAAACCGGTGCACCATCAGCCTGTCTTTACGCAGGGCTGCGCTACCTGCCACACACCTCACGGCGGCGACATCGATCATCTGCTCAGGGCCAAGGGCAATGCACTGTGCCTTGAGTGCCATGGTCCAGAAACCACTCCGCAACGGGATGAAACCGACGCATCTGCTCACCATATTCAATGGCGCAGTCCAACTGCCCGAGGACTACTTCAGAAAAAACAAGGTTCCGATTCTGCCTTTGCGCTTTGGCCTGGGTCACCCAGTGGAAGATCACCCCGTCTCTGACGTGATGGACCCAACCAATCAAAGTAAAGTGAAAACGCCGCTCAGTTGCCTGACTTGCCATCAGCCGCACGCTTCACTTCAGCCCGATATGCTGGTCAAAGACCAGCAAAACAACATGGCGTTCTGCGACAACTGTCACAAGAACCGGCTCAATATGAAGCAGACCACTGTTCCAGACAAATAACCGGAGATTCATATGTTTCGCTTTCTTTTTAATTCGCGCACTCGCAAGCCGTTGGCCATGCTGCTCCTGCTGGCGCTAAGCCTGGCTTTGCCGTTTGCCGCCGGCGCAGAGAAGAAAAAGAAGAAAGGCGATACCACTCCCGCGCCAGAAGTTGGGCCGCGTAAATTTCCCTTCGATCCCACCAAGCTGGTGTGGCCAAGCCCGCCCAACATCGCCCGCGTACACTGGCTCGACTACTTTGCAGGAGAGAAAATCGATTACACTCCGGCAGCCACCGCCAAGCCCAAGGCAAGCTGGATGGACCGTCTTGCAGGCGGCCAGTCACAGCAGGAAAAATTTAATCCCAAGACGTTTCCATTTCAACTGGTCGGCCCCTACGGCATCGCCATCGATTCCAAAGGCCTGGTATATGTGGCCGATCAAAAAGTTGGAGCCGTCTTTATCTTCAATACTGTAACCCGTGAAACTCAGCTCATCCGCAACGGATACGAAGCCCACTTCGGTTGGATCAACGGACTCGCCATCGATGACGACGACAGGCTTTTTGTCTCCGATGGAAAAATGCACCGCGTCCTGATCTTCACTCCCAAGCACGAGCTGGAAGGCCAGATCACGGAAGGGCTGGTGGATCCTGTCGGCCTGGCCTCGACAAGGAGAATCGCTTTCTCTATGTCGTGGACACTCAGCAGGATCAGGTCATCGTATATGACGCGGACACGCTGAAACTGCTGCGGCGCATCGGAACCGGCGGCAAGAACCACTACCTCACCTCGCCCGGCGATTTTGCAGCGCCGCAGGGCATAGCGATCGATAACGACGGCAATATTTACGTTACTGACACGCTGAATAATCGAGTGGAGATTTTCGATGCCGATGGAAATTTCATCAGCCTCTTCGGCAAACACGGTGATGGTCCTGGAACCTTTGCCCGCCCCAAGGGCATTGCGTTGGATTGCGATGGGCACATCTGGGTTGCCGACGAGATGGAAGACCGGCTTCAGGTTTTCAATCGCGAAGGCCAGTTACTGACGTATATCGGCCTGGGACACGGAGAGTTGCCCGGCCAGTTCAAAGCGCTGGTGGGAGTCGCAATCGACAAACAGAACCGTGTTTTCACTACCGAGCAATATCCCAGGACGCTTGCAGGTGTTCCGCTACGTCACTGACGACGAAGCGGCGGCTGAAAAAGCAAAGCGCGAAGAGGAATTGCAGAAAGCTGCCGACAGGCGCCAGAAAGCCGCAGCCCCTGCACCTACAGATGCGACCACCCCGGCTGCCGCGCCCGCACCGAAAGACAGCACACCACCCAAGCCGAATCAATAATAATGTTGCTAATTACGCAGTTGTCCTGACTAACTTGGTTATGCGGCCAACTCGATTCCAGTCGGACACATAAATATTGGCGTTCTGGTCGATATAACATCCATGCGCCGCGCTGAAGGATGTTGCTGCGATATCTCCCGGCAGTAGCTGATAGTTCGCCCACTGCGCCTTCTGCGGATTGTCACCGAGAAATGCCACCGGGACATTGTCCTTGTCGAGAATGGTAACGCGTCCTTCCAATTCAGAAACCACCGCATAATCCCCATGGAAGCTCACCTGGCATGGCCGCCGCAGATGCGGAGTTACTGTGCGCACGAACTTTCCGTCGAAGTCAAAATGACATAGCCTGCGATTCTCACGATCGCACACCAGAAGCAATGGCTGATCGTAGCGCATATCGACAGTCAGCCCATGGTTGCAATCGAACAAGCCCTCCATTTTACCTTTGCCGGCATAGCTGGCCTTGTATTCACCATTCTTATCGAACCTGAAGAGCCGCGAGTCTCCATAACCATTGGCGATAAAGATGCCGCCATCAGGCGCAGGGACCGCAGCCGTCAACCGCCATTCGTTCGGCGCTTTGAACCCAGCCTCCGGCGGTGCGGTGATCTTCTGCACGACCGTGCCGTCCGTCTTCATCTTGACGAATAGCCAATTCTCCTTCGGTGTTCCCTTCTGAACTGTTGTGTAAAGATACTCGCCGCCGCTCTCCTGCGCGTAAACCATGGAGTGAACTTCGGGATACTCATTCGCAATCGTCTTCAGCAACACGCCGTCCGGACCATAAACCAGAATCCCCGTCTCGCTTTGCGTGCTGACGTACACATGCCCAGCCTTATCGACGGCAATCCCTCCATGAGTACCTCCAAAAGAAGTCCCCGCCGGCAATTGCCCCCACCCCGGAGCTACCTGGTAAGTCCACTCACCGTTGCCTGTTTGCATCGTTACTCCTTCAGGGCTGCCTTTCGGCTCGCTCGCCTCCGCACGCGTTCCCACCAGACCCGCCAGCGCAGTGGCTCCAGTGGCTGCCAGAAAACTCCGCCGGTCGAAAACTCCCGTTACAGATTGCTTTGTTGTTCGCTTCATGGCGCACTCCTTGCAATCTGTTTTGCTGCCTCCGCCTCAGGCGCGGGTTGGGCAGGCGTGTTGTAGAGATAAAGGTGGTGCAGGTTCTTCATCGAAGTGAGTGGAGCAATGGCCGCCTGAGTTACCTTTGTCCCACTTAAATTCAGATAAGTCAACTGCGACAGCGGAGCCAGCTTCGCAAGCCCATCGCCGGTCACAGCGGTCCCTTCAAGATGGATTGCCCGCAGATAAGTAAACTTGCTTAACGTATCGAAACTCGCATTCGTCACCGCAGTGCGCCCCAATTCCGCTTCGACTATATAAGGTGCAAACTTCTGGAACTGCGCAAGCTGCGCGTCACCAAAGCTTCCCGCAGCATCCGCCGTATTCAGAATCAATCCATCGGAGGGTTTGCTCGAAACCTGCATCAGCTTGGCCCCCTGGCCTTTCTCCATCTGCCGGATCTCAGGCATCAAGCCGCTGTATTCCCCTACCGGCTGCAGTGGCTGCTCCTTCGGTTCCTCGCCGATTGCAATCCCCGCCAGCGAGGTCGCGGTAGGCGACGCCCCCTGTTGAATCCATGTCCTGATCCATGCAATCTCCTCCGGCTTTAGCGGCGGTCTCCCCTCCGCCGGCATAAAATGTTTCTGATCCGGCGGAAGCGTAACGCGCTCAAGCAGTAAGCTCTTCCCGGGTCGCCGGCAACTATGACCGGTCCATCTTTTCCGCCCTTCATCAGCAACTCATAAGAGTCCAGCCGCAAACCGCCCTTCACCTTCCCATCTCCATGGCAAGTAACACAATTAGCATCGAAAATCGGATCAATATGCTTCGCATAAAACGAGCCGGAGAGCGGTGCGTTTGCCTGCACTGTCCCGAGCGTTGCCAGTCGCTTCAATGGCGCGGGCATGTATTCGGTTAGATAGTTGCTCCCATGGGTAATGGAGCCACCCTGATCTGCCGCCCACACAAGCAACAGCAGCATAAAGGTGAGCATCAGCGGATAAACCCGCGGCACGATCCCTGACGTCCACCACGGTCGCGCCAGCAAACACAATCAGCACGCCGATTGTCAGCGCGATCCCGCCCCACATATGCCGTGTAACAACTACGCCTGCATCGCCGCCGCCATATGCGAGCAGAAACCCCAGCGTCAACGCACCCAGGCAACAGAGGAACCCCAGAGCCCAGAACAAATCCCGCAGCCTCACGCAACGCCGGCCTGAATCTTCCCGCTATTTCGAGCAGTGGTACCAGCACGATGAGCCCGATGGGAATATGCACCACCAGAGGATGGAATCGCCCGAGAAATTGTTGCCAGTCCGCATGCGGCTTTCCATCAAGCCTGACAAACCAAGGCAGCAGCAACAGCGCCACGCTCACTAGCCAGCGCGGCGATCCATACCACCCTTGTCGTTGTGCTTTTAGGCAGCAGCCTGTCGGCAAAGCCGCCGCCCTTTGAACGTATCTTCACGCAAGCAACCCGTTTACCACGCTCGCCGGCACCGGCCCCGTCAGCTTTTGATCCAGCCCCTGGAACTTATACGTCAGCTTGTTATGGTCGATCCCCAGGCAATGCAGGATGCGTCGCGTTAAAATCTCGAACAGTGACCGGATCCTTTACGACGTTGTAGCTGTAACTCATCGGTCTCGCCGTAGGTGATGCCCGGCCGCACGCCGCCGCCTGTCATCCAGGTGGTAAAGCAGCGCGGATGGTGATCGCGTCCGTAGTTTTCCTTCGTCAATCCACCCTGGCTGTAGACAGTGCGTCCGAACTCGCCCGCCCAGATCACCAGCGTGTCGTCCAGCAGTCCGCGCTGCTTGAGGTCGGTGACCAGCGCATAACATCCGCGATCCGTCTCCTGGCAAAGGATCGGCAACTTCCCGGTGACATTGTCGTGGACATCCCATCCGCGCTTGTAGACCTGGGTGAACCGGACGCCGCGCTCCGCCATTCGGCGAGCCATCAGGCAGTTATACGCAAATGTTCCCGGCTCCTTTGCTTCCGGCCCATAGAGATCCCATGTCGACTGCGGCTCTTTGCTCAGATCCGCGAGCTCCGGCACTGACGTTTGCATCCGATAGGCCATCTCGTACTGCGCGATGCGCGCGTTGGTTTCCGGATCGCCAAGCTCCTCATAGGTCTGCTGATTGATCTCGTTCACCGCATCGAGCATTTTGCGGCGCACCTCGCGATCCACTCCATCGGATCGGTCAGATAGAGCACAGGATCGCCCGACGAGCGCAACCCAACACCCGCATACTCCGACGAAAGAAATCCGCTGCTCCACAACCGCGACGAGACCGGCTGATTATTTTCTTTCGCATTGACCTTGGTCTGCAGCACCATGAACGTGGGCAGATTGTCGTTCATGCTGCCCAGCCCATAAGCAAGCCAGGATCCCAGGCACGGCTTGCCGGCGTTCATATTGCCCGTATTCATCAGCATGATCGCCGGCTCGTGATTGATCGCTTCGGTGTTCGTTGACTTGATAATGGTCAAATCATCGACCATGCGCGCCGTATAAGGCAGCAGATCGCTCACCCACGTTCCCGTCTCGCCGTAGCGCTTGAACGCCCAATGCGAAGGCGCAATGGGAAATCGCGCTTGCCCCGCGGTCATGCCGGTCAACTGCTGCGAGCCGCGCACCGAGTCGGGAATATCTTTGTCATAAAGCGCAGCGAGATTCGGTTTGTAATCCAGAAGGTCCATCTGCGAGCGGTCCGCCCGACATGAAGAGGTAGATCGCGCGCTTGGCCTTTGGGAGCAAAATGCGGCAGCTTCAGATGCATCGGCGAGATGGCCGGGCTGCCGTGTCGGCGCGCGATGCGCATCGCCACGCAGCGTCCGGTCGCCAAGCAGGCTGGCCATGGCTGCCCAACCCAGCACTTTTCCTGTGCGGCCCAGGAAGTGGCGGCGCGTCTGCAGCGCAGCCCACTCCTGCTTCAAGCTGGCGGGACAGGAAGATTCAACACGTCGTGGGCCGTGCTCGGTATCGGTGCAAAGCGGATGTTGCTTCATTCCGAACTCCTCAACTACTTGGTCATCGTCTCATCGAGATTCAGCATTTCGCTGGCGACCATCGTCCACGCGGCCAATTCCGGCGCGGGGATCGACGCGTCGCTCTTCTTTTCGCCTTCGCTGACCAGATCTGCGCTGCCTTGGGATCGGCGGCATAATGCTTTCCATTTGCGCCAGCGAATTTTCAAGCACGGCGGCCATTTGCGGCGGACGGATCGTGCGCGAGCAGAATCTCGCTCATCAGATCGATGCGTTGTTCCGGCTGCTTTCCGCCTTCTTTGATCACGCGCTCGGCAAGGCCCGCGCGGCTTCAACCCATTGCACATCGTTCATGGTCACCAGCGCCTGCAAGGGCGTATCGGTGCGCTGGCGCCGCGTGCAGACAACGTCGCGCATGGGCGCGTCGAAGGCATCCATGTCCGGCATCATCGCCATGCGCTTCCAGTAGGTGTACATGCTGCGCCGGTAGAGCGCGTCGCCGTGTTGCTGCGTCGTAAATCAGGGTGTCGCTGCCGCCGATGCCAATCTGCTCCCAGATATTCGCGGGCTGATAGGGCTTGACACTGGGTCCGCCAATCTTATTCACCAGCAGGCCGCTCGACTGGAGCGCGACATCCCGCAGCATCTCCGCATCCATGCGGAACCGCGGGCCGTGCGCAAGCAGCAGGTTCTTCGGGTCTCTTGCAAGCTGCTCAGGCGTTGACTTCGCGCTCTGCCGATAGGCGGCCGACATCACCATCAGCTTGTACATGTGCTTGATGTTCCAGCCGCTCTCACGAAATTCGACGGCCAGCCAGTCCAGAAGTTCGGGATGCGAGGGCCGCTGCCCCATGATCCCGAAGTCTTCCGTGGTCTCCACCAACCCGGCTCCGAAGAGCTCGTTCCACATCCGGTTCACGGTAACGCGCGCGGTCAGCGGATGTCCGGACTAACCGTCCACTTCGCCAGGGCCAGCCGGTCGTGCGGCTCGCCGGCTGGCAACGGTGGAAGATAATGCGGCGTGTTCGCCTCAACTCTCTCGGTACGCGCCGTATAGACGCCGCGCGTCAGAAATCGCGCGTACGCAATCGAAGGCTTTTCCCACGAGACCAGCGGTCAGGTCGCCGCCCTCGGAGAGCTTGTCGAGTTGTGCATCCAACTGATCGATCTGGCCTGATCGCATGGTCGGACTTGTCGACGTTATTGAAGATAGAACTCGCTGACCGCATGCCATTGATCCGCATTCCACTGCTCGACGGGTTGCGCGGTCACCTCAGCGACATAATCCTCAAACGGCAGCCGCTTCGCTTCTTCGGCCGTAAGTGCGCGTCCATACAGACGAATGTCCTGGTAGCGCGTGTCCCGCGCAGGATTTGCATCGGGATATCTCCATCCGAGTTGCATCGGAGCCTGGGTCCGAATCGTCGACCTGGCCAAGCGTATCCGTACCACAATCTTGGTGGCGACCGGCGTCTCCATTCACATAGATCTTGATTCCTGAGGCCTTGCCCGATCCGTCGTAGGTAAAGAACACATGCTTCCAGTGGCCGTCGAGCGGCAGCGGATCACGGTCGAAACCTTGATCGCAATCTGCGGCGTCTTGTCCTCTGGCCTTCGGCGCTGCGTCTTTTCTTCTTCGCTTCTTCTTGTCGTTCTTCCTTCTTGTCCTTCTTCTTCTTCGGCTTGTTAGGCGCAAGATCCTTGGCTGTCAGGTCGCCGGCGTTGGATATTGGAATGCCTCCTTCGTGGCATGCCTTTTTTTGACGGCACTTTCGGTCGGGCGCCTGTTCCTTCGGCGCCTCATTCACCAGGTCGACGCTGACGATTCCTTTTTGATGCGAGAGATCCCAGCCGCGGTTGTGCTGGGTGGTGTCCATCTTTGAAATCAGCGCGCCTGAGGCATTCTCCAGCGTGTAGTTCGGCGCGGTGCGCAACATGAACCATCCACCTGAAGAGAATGCCTGGTTCCATTCGTAGTCGCCGGTCTGGCCCAACAGGATCTGCGTGTCGGTATCCATGCGGAAATCGGGCCACAGCCAGGTTGTCTCGCCCCATTGCGGCTTCGACTTGCCGATGGCGAAAGCTGGCCGGCTGAGCATGCGGCGCGCTGTTCTTCAACACCTCGCCGCCGCCTTCATCCAGACGCAGACGGAGCACGAGCTTATCGGTCGGAGACGGGTGCGCCAGGTTCTGCCGCGACTGAAGCCAGCTGCTCGCACCAGATCGCGTTCCTGCATCCGCGCGGCGCTCAACTGGCTCGGCGAGCTCCGACCGCTTCGCCAACACCCGGTTATATGCTTCCTGATTCTCTGCCTTGGGAATGCGAGCCACCGGCGCCCAAACCGGCCGGTCATCGTTGAAAGGCTTCTCGTTCAGGTTGTTGAAGAACGCGGTCAGCGCGTAGAAATCCTTCTGCGTGGTCGGATCGTATTTGTGATCGTGACAAACGGCGCATCCAACAGTGAGCCCCATGAAGGTGGCGCCATAGGCCTCGGTCCGTTCTCGAGCAATATTCACGCGCAGCTCTTCAGGAATAGTGCCGCCTTCGTTGCTGCTCAGGCCCAGGCGAACATATCCACTGGCTATCAGCGGATCGAGGTTCCTGGCTGGCAACAGGTCCCCGGCGATCTGCTCCATGGCAAACTGATCGAACGGCTTGTTGCTGTTGAACGACCGAATTACATAGTCGCGATACGGCCAGATATCGCGGCTGTTGTCGTAATGTAGCCCATAGGTATCGGCATAGCGCGCATAATCCATCCAATAGCGCGCCCGCTCTTCGCCAAAACTCGGCCTTCGCTAGCAACCGATCCACCAGCCGCTCATAGGCCTGCGGCGATGCATCTTTTTCAAACGCGCTCACTTCCGCAGGCGTGGGCAACAGTCCGGTAAGGTCCAGCGTTACTCTCCGAATCAGCGTCGCCTTGTCTGCTTCCGGCGAGGTTGCAGCCCTTCCTTTTTCAGTCGCGCCAGGATAAACACATCAATCGGCGTCTTTGCCCAACTATCGTCCTTACCGCAACGGGCAACGGCGGCTTGACGGGCTTATCGAATGCCCAGTGCGGCCGATAAACCGCGCCCTCCTTCACCCACTCTTTCAGGATCGCGATCTCCTCCGGCTTCATCGGCTTCGCTTCGCCCTGCGACGACTGCGGCATCAGATAGTGAGGATCCCTTGACTCGATCCGCTTGATCAGTTCGCTCTTCTCAGGATGTCCGGGAACAATCGCGTCGGGGTGGCCCGGCCGCTTTCTGAACGCCGATTCCTCCAGATCGAGCCGCAGCCCCGCCTTGCGCATCTCCGGGTCGGGCCCGTGACAACTGAAGCAGTTGCTGGCCAGAATCGGCTGCACGTCCTGGTTGAAATCAAGATGCTGCGTAGTCCCCACGCGCGCTTGTCTGTTGTGGCAGCCCAACACCATTCCCAGCAATGCTCCGGCAAGCAGAAGCACAGTCTTGTGACTAGCTATCTTATTAAATATAAATCGGTTATGATCGCTCGACGGCAATTGAATTCTGCTCCTTTTTCTTTGTCCCGCTATCTATTTACTGACGAGCGTATTGGAGCTGAGTACTTACCGTTTCATTCCCGGCTCTTGGCGTGCATCCAACATCCTGAACAGAGGGCCTCTGCGCAGCAGAGACTCATTCCGTTCCCGAGTTCGATTGTTGTAAGCATTTCATCCAATGATGAAAGTTGTCCAGAGGGTCGATGAAAATGAATATGACTTTGATAGCGATGATGTTATAGTCTGCGAGCACCGATAGGTGGCACGGCATGGCGGAGGACCTCAAACTCGATAACAAATTGCGGTCGTCGCTCGATCCCCAGTCGAAGCGAATGACTGCGAAATCGCGACGCATTTGTCCAGTTCATGTCGGCGCTTCTCACGGAGGAGGATGTGATCCGTCAGGGTGGCGGCGCAAAGGCAACGGAAGCGCAGCACGCCAAAGGCCGGCTGACGGCGCGAGAGCGGCTCAAGCTCCTGCTCGATGAAGGAACGGAGTTCCTGGAGTTGGGGCTGTGGGCGGCGCACGGAATGTACGCCGAATACGGCGGCGCGCCGGGCGCCGGCGTGGTAACGGGCCTGGGCCGGGTGAGCGGGCGGCTGTGCATGATCGTGGCCAACGACGCCACGGTGAAGGCCGGCGCATTTTTCCCCATGACCGCGAAGAAGGTTCTGCGCGCGCAGACCATCGCCATGGAAAATCGCATTCCCACGCTCTACCTGGTGGATTCGTCAGGCGTGTTTCTGCCGCTGCAGGAGGATGTGTTTCCCGATACCGACGACTTCGGGCGCATCTTCCGCAACAACGCGGTGATGAGCTCGCTGGGAATTCCGCAGATCACGGCGATCATGGGCATGTGCGTGGCCGGCGGCGCCTATCTGCCGGTGATGACGGATACGGTGCTGATGACCGAGGGATCGGGGTTGTTTCTGGCCGGGCCGTCGCTGGTGCAGGCGGCCATTGGGCAGAAGACCGGACGCGGAGGAACTGGGCGGGGCGGCAGATGCACGCGGCAATCTCCGGGACGGTGGACTTCAAGGAGCCGAACGACCATATGTGCCTGGCGCGATTGCGTTCGCTGGTGGCAAAGATGGGCGAGCGGCAGGGCACTCGCTGCCGAGGTCTTTCGCCGCACGCGAGTTCGACGCGGTGCGCGATGCGCCGAAGTTTGCCGCCGAGGATGTGTATGGATTGCTGAACCCGGCGCCGGGCGCAAGCAATGTCTACGACATGCGCGAGGTGATTGCGCGCATTGTGGATCGCAGCGAGTTCGACGAGTACAAGGCGGAGTTTGGCCGCACCGTGCTGTGCGGCTACGCGTGGATCGGCGGGCGCGCCGTGGGAATCGTCGCCAACCAGAAGATCAACCAGAACCAGACCGTTGCCATGGGTCCGGCGGCGGGAATGAAGCAGATGGAGGTCGGCGGCGTCATCTACACCGAGAGCGCGCAGAAGGCGGCGCGCTTCATCATGGACTGCAATCAGAATCTGGTGCCGCTGATTTTTCTGCACGATGTGAATGGATTCATGGTGGGCAAGGAAGCGGAGTGGTCGGGGATCATTCGCGCCGGGGCAAAGATGGTTTCGGCGGTGAGCACCAGCGTGGTGCCGAAGATCACGGTGATTGTGGGCGGAAGCTTTGGCGCCGGGCATTATGCGATGTGCGGCAAAGCCTACGATCCGCGTTTTCTGTTTGCGTGGCCTACGGCGCGCTATGCGGTGATGAGCGGCGCTTCGGCGGCGACCACGCTGGCCGAGGTGCGCGCCCGGCAAATGGAGCGCGGCGGCAAGGTGCTTGTCGGAGGCGAGAAGACGGCGCTTTACGAGGAGATTCGCGCCGCCTACGATGCGCAGGCCGATCCGCGCTACGGCGCGGCGCGGCTTTGGATCGATGCCATCATCGATCCGGCGCAAACCAGAGAGGTGCTGATCGCAGCGCTGGAGGCCTGCGCGCTGAATCCCGACGTTCCCCGCTTCAATCCCGGAGTATTGCAAACATGATCGACGTGTTCTCGGCTGCTGCGTCCGCGTATCGGCCGGCATCAAACTTGAAGCAAGAGAATCCGGCATTCGAAATCCCCGCGAAGGAGCCTGAACATGAAAGTTGAATTGGAGCCGGTCGAAGCTTTGTATCCGTTTGTGCTGACCGAAGAGCAGGAACAACTGCGTCGCGAGATACGCGAGTTTGCCGCGCGGGAGATTGCGCCCCACGTCGCGGCCTGGGACGAGGCCAGCGAATTCCCCATGGATGCGATAAAGAAGCTGGGCGAGATGGGCCTGCTGGGCGTGATCATTCCCGCCGGAGTATGGCGGCGCCGGCCTGGGCTACGTGGATTACGTGCTGGCCATCGAAGAGCTCTCGGCCGTGGACGGGTCGCTCGGGCTCACCGTGGCGGCGCACAATTCGCTGGGCACAAATCATATTTTTCTCGCCGGCAACGAAGCGCAGAAGAAGAAAGTATCTTCCGCGGCTGGCGAGCGGCGAGTGGCTGGCGGCATGGGCGCTCACCGAGCCCGGCTCCGGCTCGGATGCCAGCAACGCGCGCACCACTGCGGTGAAGAAGGGCGACCGCTATGTGCTCAATGGCAACAAGACCTTCATCACCAATGGCCACTATGCCGATGTGGCCGTGGTAATCGCCGTGACCGACAAGAGCAAAGGCACGCATGGTCTTGTCGGCCTTTGTAGTCGAGAAGGGAACCAAGGGATTCCGGCCCGGCAAGAAAGAGAACAAGCTGGGCCTGCGGGCCAGCGATACCAGCGAACTGATCTTCGAAGACTGCGAGATTCCCGCGGAAAATCTGCTGGGAGCCGAGGGCGAAGGATTCATTGATGCCATGCGCGTGCTCGATGGCGGCAGAATCTCGATTGCGGCGTTGTCGCTGGGCATTGCGCGCGGCGCGCTGGATGCGGCACTGAAGTACGTAAAGGAGCGGCGGCAGTTCGGCAAAGCGATCGCCGAGTTCCAGGGTATCCAATGGAAACTGGCGGACATGGCGACAGAACTGGATGCGGCGCGTTTGCTGACGCAGCGGGCCGCGGTACTCAAGGATGCAGGCCGCAAGGTAACGCGCGAATCGTCGATGGCCAAGCTGTTTGCGAGCGAAGTGGCCGTGCACATCTGCGATGAGGCGGTGCAGTTGTTTGGCGGCTACGGATTCATCAAAGATTATCCGGTAGAGAAGTTTTATCGCGACGTGAAGCTGTGCACCATCGGCGAGGGCACCAGCGAGATTCAGCGCATGGTGATTGCGCGCGAGATTCTGAAGGTCTATCCATCGCGCGGCTGATTGCGGTGGAGTGCAATGCATGAAGATGATGACGGTCAAGATCGTCGAATGTCCACGCGATGCCTGGCAAGGGCTGCCGGCGCAGATTCCGCCAGAGGTCAAAGCCGGTTATCTGCGCAAGCTGATCGATGCGGGCTTCACGCATATCGACGCGGTGAGCTTTGTTTCACCCGCGGCGATTCCGCAGATGGCGGACTCCGAGCGGGTGCTCGAACTGCTGGGACCGCAGAAAAACGTAGAGATCATCGGGATTGTAGTGAACGAAAAGAGGCGCGGAGCGGGCCATCCGCACCGACGCGGTTCACACGCTGGGTTTTCCTTACTCCATCTCCGCCGGAGTTCCTCCATCGCAATCAAAATCAGACGCCGGAAGAATCGCTCGCTACGCTGCGGGCAATCGTCGCACAGGCCAGCTCCGCAAAGCTGAATGTGGTCGCGTATCTCTCGATGGCCTTCGGAAACCCATACGGCGAAGTCGTGGAGCGTCGGCGCAGTGATGGATGCGTGCGCACTTCTGATCGATACCGGTGTGAGGCAGATCTCACTTGCCGATACTGTGGGGATGGCGACGCCCGAGCAAATCGCGGAGACGGTGACGGCCGTACAGGCAATGCATCACGGACATCGAGTTGGGAGTCCACCTCCATGCGCGACGGAGCGAAGCAGCGTCGCTGGTTCGCGCTGCCTATGTAGCGGGATGCAGTCGGTTTGATGCGGCTATCGGCGGGCTGGGTGGTTGTCCTTTCGCGCAGGATGCCCTGGTGGGAAATCTTGCCCACGGAAACATTAATCGCCACGTTGGCGGAGTGTGGCGCGACGCTTCCCAAACTTGGCCCGCTCAATGAGTTGATCCTTGCCAGCGCTGAGATTGCCGCGAATTGTGAAACTCCTGTGAAGTAGCGGGGACTCTTGCGTATTGCGTGCATAGCGGGTGGGAGGAAAGTATTGAACTACAAAACGATCATGGTTGCGGAGCGCGATTCGATAAGGACGATTACGCTCAATCGCCCCGAACGACGCAACGCGATGACTCCCGAGATGCAGATGGAGTTGATCGCAGCGCTGGAAGATGCCGCCGCAAGCAACTGCCGCGTACTGGTGCTGATCGGCGCAGGAGAAGCGTTTTGTTCCGGCCTGGATTTATCGGCGTTGCAGGCCATGCAAGATAAGAGCGCAGCTGAGTATCGCGCCGATGCGGAGCGTATCGCCCGCCTCTTTCTTGCGTTGTATGAGCTCCCCATTCCAACCATCGCGGCTGTGCATGGTGCGGCAATTGCAGGCGGAACGGGATTAGCAATGATCTGCGACTTCACGCTGGCGACTCCGGCAGCGAAGTTCGGCTTTACCGAAGTCGCGCATCGGCTTTGTACCAGCGCTGGTGTCGGCTTTTCTTGCACTTCAAATCGGAGACAAGCGCAGCCGCGATTTGCTGTTGACCGGGCGTTTCTTTGATGCGGAAGAGGCTTATCGCATGGGACTAGTCAGCGAGATCGTGCCGCAGAAAGAACTCGCGCAACAGGTGCATACGCTGGCAGACGTGCTGATCGCAAACAGTCCACAATCACTCAAAGCCACCAAGCGGCTGATGGCAGCGCAGAATAAAGCGTGGCTCGACGCCGCAATCGCCGAAGCGCTTGAGGCAAATGCGATTTCTCGGGAGACGGCGGATTTTCGCGAAGGGGTTGCGGCGTTCTTAGAAAAACAAAAGCCCATCTGGCCGAAATGATCGCCACTATCTAAAGCGCAGCGAAGCCTCGGTTCGCTCCTGAACCTGCTGCCGCGTAACTCCCACCGCCAGTTCGATCACTTCAAATCCAGCCGAAGTTACATCGGCCACGCACAGATCGGTAATCACACGATGCACAACTCCGGTCCCTGTCAGCGGCAATGTGCAATTACGCAGCAGCTTGGCGCCGCCGTCCGGTGCTGAATGTTCCATAATTACAACCACGCGACGGACGCCGGAGACAATGTCCATTGCCCCGCCCATCCCTTTCACCCGCTTGCCCGGAATCATCCAGTTAGCCAGATCACCGCGCTCAGAAACCTGCATGGCGCCCAGAATGGCCAGATCGATGTGTCCGCCGCGAATCATGGCGAATGAGTCGGCGCTCGAAAAAATCGCAGCGCCCGGAACCAGGGTCACGGTCTCTTTTCCCGCATTGATCAGATCGGCATCCACATCCGCTTCGCGCGGAAACGGTCCCATGCCCAGCAACCCATTCTCTGATTGCAGGGTCACCGTCATTCCCGCGGGAATGTAATTGGCCACCAGAGTAGGAATGCCGATGCCTAAATTAACGTAGTAGCCGTCCTGCAACTCCTGTGCGGCGCGTGCGGCCATCTGTTGACGAGTCCATGCCACGGCTTTACTCCTCGCGAGTGGTTCTCTTTTCGATGCGCTTTTCAGGATGCGGATTGTGCACCAGCCGGTGAACATAAACTCCCGGCGTGTGAATCTCATCAGGATCAAGTTCGCCCGGCTCAACAATAATCTCCGCTTCGGCCACGGTAAGCTTTCCGCAGGCCGCCGCATGAGGATTGAAGTTGCGTGCGGCGCGGCGATATACAAGATTGCCGTAGAGGTCGGCCTTCCATGCTTTCACCAGCGACACATCGGCGTGAATGCCACGCTCCAGAATGTACGTTATCCCGTCGAAATCCTTTTGCTCTTTTCCCTCGGCCACCATGGTGCCTATGCCTGTTCGCGTATAGAAACCGGGAATGCCTGCCCCTCCCGCCCGCATGCGTTCGGCGAGCGTGCCTTGCGGGCAAAACTCTACCTCCAACTCGCCGGCCAGAAACTGTCGCTCAAACTCAATGTTCTCGCCCACGTAACTGGAGATCATCTTTTTAATCTGGTGGGTTTCAAGCAGCAATCCCAACCCCCACCCATCCACACCGGCGTTATTGCTGGCGATGGTCAGGTTGCGCGCGCCCGTATCGCGCAGAGCGAAAATCAGAGCTTCGGGAATCCCGCATAAGCCAAAACCGCCGATCGCGAGCAACATGCTATCGCGCACCATGCCGTCCAATGCGGCGTGTGCATCCGGCCATAGCTTGTTCATGCCCAAAGCGCTCACCCTGATCGTCCATCCTCGGTCGCGCTATCGTTTATCGACTTGGCGCTGTTCCATATTAACTCCAATAGTCCTGTTCTCAGCTATTATGCAAAATGAACGGTGGGAGTGGATTTCCCGAGGTCCAAGGGCATGGAAGGCTCTCCACTCAATCTCGCGCATTCCGCCCCAGCAAACTGGCTCGCCAGGGGCCGCATGCGTTGGCTTTTCGACGCGCAAGCGGGTCCGTACAACCGGTTCCTGCCGCGCTGGATTTTTCTGCGCGCGCTCGCAGCCATCTATTTTTCCGCATTCTTTTCCCTGCTCTTCCAGATCAAAGGCCTGATCGGACCACAAGGCATTCTGCCCGCGCAACACTTTCTTGATGCCGTGCAGAACGGAATGGGGGCGCTCAGATTCTGGTACGCTCCTACACTCTTCTGGTTCTCGTCCAGTTCGCAAATGATGATGGCAGTTACCTGGCTCGGATTGATTGCTTCAGTTGTTGCATTTTTTAATCTATGGCCGCGGCTTAGTTTTTTCATCTGCTTCATCTGCTTCCTCTCATTTGTATCCGCGGCTGAAGTGTTTTCCGGCTACCAGTCCGACGGCATGTTGCTTGAGGCAGGTTTCCTGGCGCTGTTCTTCGCGCCAAGCGGTTTGCTGCCTGGCTGGGGAGCCGCAAGCCGGCCCTCGCGCGCCAGTCTCTTCCTGCTTTTATGGGAGTGGTTCCGCATCTATTTTGAATCCGGAATCATCAAGCTGCTCAGCGGCGAAACGCAATGGCGCGACTTCTCTGCAATGGACGAGTACTACCAAAACGGCCCGCTGCCCACGTGGATCGGATGGTATGTCGAGCACCTGCCGCACTGGTTTCATGCAGCTTCAGTGGGGGCAACCCTGGGCATGGAACTGGCAGTAGTGTGGATGATGTTTCTGCCCAGGCGCGCGCGGCTCATCTGCTTCTGCATCGTCACGCCGTGGGAGATAGGCGTCATTCTCACTGCCAATTACACCTTCCTGAATTATCTTGTGCTATCGCTTGGCTTTCTGCTGCTTGACGATCGCAGCATTCGCTGGCTGCTGCCTGCCCGGCTTCGCGCCACTTTGCCTGAAGCGCCACAAGTGCAAGCAGCTCCGCCGGAAGAGCATCCGATCTCTATTTTGGAAACCTCCAGCGATGGCGATGAAGCGATCCCGCACGCCTCTCGAGGTCCGGTCTTTTATTTCAAGGCAGCCCGCCTTTGCTTATCGGCGTTGATGCTCACCTGGATTACCTACGCAACCACGGTGGAGATGATTCACATGCCGTGGCCCGATCTGGCTTTGCCCAGCTCTCCGGTCGTGGCGCTCGAACCGTTTCGCATCGCCAACCGTTACGGGCTTTTTGCCGTAATGACCCGTGGCCGCTATGAGATTGAATTCCAAGGCTCGAACGATGGCCAGAACTGGACACCCTATCTCTTCCGCAACAAACCGCAGGCGCTCAATCAGGCGCCGCGCATCTATGCGCCCTACCAGCCACGCTTCGAATGGAATCTATGGTTCGCGTCTCTCGGCGACTGGCATCAAAACTCCATGGTGCCTCTCACCGAAGAACACCTTCTGGAGAACGATCCGGATGTGCTTGCCTTATTCCAGGGCAATCCCTTTCGACAGGCGCCGCCACGCTATGTGCGAGCGGTTTTGTGGCAGTATTGGTTTACCTCCATGGATGAAAAACGGAGCAACGGGAACTGGTGGAGTCGTAATGCGATGGGGCTCTATGCGCCGGAGCTGACGCGGCAGCCTGACGGCGAATTCAGCGTGGTGGAGTGGCCGGAAGAGTTGGCGCCCCATGAATGATCTACGCCGGGGCATCTCAAGGACGTTACTATAGAAGAAGCGGATGAATCCGATCGAACAATCCCGTCAAGCTGAATTCCAAGAGACGCTCCTGAGCGCCCATCACACCATGGTGCTGAGCGAGATTCTCAAACTGGCCGTGGACAGCTTCCGCGCCAGCAAAATGCGTTTTGCCCTCACCGCGCTGGGCATGGTTATTGGAACAGCTTCAGTCATCCTGGTTGTCACCATAGGGTTGACCGGCAAAAGATACATCATCGAGCAAATCCAGCAGGTCGAAACCAATTCAGTCGAGCTGGAATATATCGGCGGCGGCGCCACAAACTCTGAGCGAGTGCTCTACAACGACTTCCTCACCCACGACGACGAGAAAGCCGTGGATGCGCAAATGCCCAGCGTCCTCTACTCTTCACCCATCCTCACCATGCACGACCGCATCAGCTTTGGGGGAGGCGTGGTCAAGGACACGCTGGTGCTGGGAGTGAGTCCGCAATACAAGAACATCCGCAACCTGCTGGTTCCTGTCGGCCGCTTCTTCGACGAAAACGATGATGAGGCCCATATCAAGTGCGCCGTGGTTTCGCAATCTTTTGCCCGCGAACGCTTCGGCAGCTATGACGCAGCCGTCGGCCAGAACTTCGAAATCAGCGGCATCCCCTTCACCATCATCGGCGTCTTCAGGCAGAGCGTGGACGATTTTGGCGAATCGGAGATCCAGGATCAGACCATCCTGATTCCCTTTTCCGTGGCGCGTTACTTCACGGGAACCGACGCCGTAAATCAGATTTACTTTTCCCTGCGCAACATGGACGAGGTTCCCGATGCCGCAAAAGAGATCGTCCGCATCGTTCGTTCACGCCACCGGCCAGACTCGGTATATCAGGCACAAACGCTTAAGGAGTTGCTGGTCATGGCTGACAAAATCATGACTGCTCTGACGGCGATTCTGGTGCTGGTGGCCGCCGTCACCCTGGCAGTGGGCGGCGTGGGCATCATGAACATTATGCTGGCCAACGTACGCGCCCGCACTCGTGAGATTGGCATCCGCAAGGCGCTGGGCGCTACGAACAGGGAGATCAAACTCCAGTTCCTTGCCGAAGCAGTCATCATCTCGCTGGTCGGCGGAATTGTCGGCACGCTTGTGGGACTCGCCGTGCCATTGTCGTGCCGCTTGTTCATTGACCTTGATTTGCCCATCTCCGGCTGGTCTGTCGCTATCGCCCTGACCGCGGCAACCTCTGTGGGAGTATTCTTCGGCACCATACCCGCCACACGCGCCGCACAGATGGACCCCGTCGAGGCGCTCAGAGATGAGTGATTCCGAGCATCCGCCATCCAGTTCCGGCGATGATTCGCAGCACTCGCACTCTCAGGGACCAAGTCTCAAGCTTCTCTATAGCCTGCTTGCGCTTGCCCTGATAGCAGCCATCTGTATAGCCATGATGATTGTGCTGCCGTTTTATCAACGGCGATAAAAGTTTTCGCTGAAGGCTGTTCCGGAAATATCTCTAGTTAATTCAGTTGGCGCCGGCAATCGTTCCCGGCCTCGCCCGCTCTGCAATCAACACTGGAATCCCATCCAGAATCGGATAAATCCGCCTGCACTCCGCGCAGATGAGCTTTCCCTCAACAAAACGAAGCCCGCCCACACACGCCGGGCAGGCTAAAAGGTCTACAACCTCTGGATTAAATAGGAACGGGCTATTCGAATCGGCAGGCATCAGGCGCTAATGAATGATCGCATCGGTACCGGTTTCATCGTCACCGGCAATCCGATGCGGACGGCTGGCAAACTCCTGTTCAATGCGCTCGATGGTGCCGGCCTTGGCAAACTCGTAAGCCACGCGTATGCCGTTGAAGAGAGCTCGATCGTTCGAGGAGCCATGGCCGATGATGCACACTCCACGTACGCCCAGCAGCGGCGCACCACCGTACTCTCTGTAATCCAGCCGGCGGCGAAAATCGTTAAATGCCTTCCGCGACAGCAGCGCTCCCACCTGCGCGGTCACCGTGCGGGTGAGTGACTCGCGCAGCGCATCGCGCACAAAGCGGCCTACTCCCTCGCTGGTCTTCAGAGCCACGTTGCCCACAAAGCCGTCGCACACAATCACGTCGGCCTGGCCGCTGAAGATGTCGCGGCCTTCCACATTGCCGATAAAGCGGATGGGCAGCGCCTTCAGCAGCGGAAAAGCCTCGCGAGTCAGATCGTTGCCCTTGGTCTCTTCTTCGCCGATTGAGAGCAACCCCACCCGTGGTTCGTTGATCTTGAGCACGCTGCGGGCATAGATTTCGCCCATTACGGCAAACTGAGCCAGATTGTGTGGTTTGCAGTCCACATTGGCGCCAACATCCAGCAACACGCATGGTTTTCCCGAAGCACTGGGCATAGGAGTAGCCAAAGCCGGTCGGTCCACGCCGGGCAGCGCGCCCAGCACCATCTTGGCTGTGGCCATTGCCGCGCCGGTGTTGCCTGCGGTCACAAAGCCAGCAGCCTTGCCCTCGCGCACCAGCTTCAGCCCCACGCGGATGGAGCTGTCCTTTTTGGTGCGCACCGCTTGCACCGCCTTCTCGTCCATGCCGATGCGCTCTGTTGCATTGTGGATGACGATGGGCAATTCTTCGTTTTCAAGATGCTCATCCAGAAGGTCGCGCAACTCCGCCTCGGGCCCAATCAGGTGGACTCGCACAGGCAGAGTACGGCAGGCAAGAATCGCCCCCCGAATCTCCGGCTCAGGAGCTTTGTCGCTGCCGACTGCGTCTAGCGCGATATCAATGAGCATGGGCTCTGGAATTTACTTGGCTGCTTCTTTGACGTCCAGAACGGCGCGTCCCTTATACGCTCCGCACTTGGCGCAGGCGCGATGGGGCAGCTTTTTCTCGTGACAGTTGGGGCATTCCGACACGCCCACGGCGGTTAGAAAGTCGTGGCTGCGGCGTAATGCGGTCCGGCGCGTCGAGTGGCGCCTCTTCGGATTAGGCATGACTAAAATTCCTTTCGTCTCTGAAGCCCGCTTTCGGCCTCAGGGCAGTCCCCCGGACACATAACCCCTTTTTAGCCTTCCGGCTTCAGTGGAGCACCCTCAAATGATCCTGAGGTCCTTGGGGGGATAATCTCTCAGGACTTGATCCGGCCACGGAGCCCAGACAATGCCTCCCAGCGGGGGTCGCTCGGACCCTCATCGCATTGGCACGGCTGGCTGTTGCGGTTCGCACCGCAGCGCGGGCAAAGTCCCTTGCAGTCCGGCTTGCAAAGTGTCCTCACCGGCAGAGACAAAAGCACCTGCTCCCTGAGCACATCTTCAAGCAATAGACTGTCTTTTAAATAATAACCGATTTCCGTCTCCGGCGCTGTAATCGACCGTTCCGGCGCCTCGGCATCGGCTTCGGCAGGCCTGAAAATCAGGTCAAATTCGGCGCTGAGCGGAATCGTTACCGGTTCCACGCAGCGTGCACATGGAACCTCAAATTCCCCCGCAAACCGCCCCTTCAGCCGGATATCGGCCACAATATCCCTGGGGCCGCGATGCTCGTGCAACACCTCCGCCCGCCCGGACGTAGTCAGCACCCCTTGCTGCCTGGCTTCTTCGCCAAAATCCACCTTACCCGGAGCCAGTTCCAGATCGAATTCGATCGGTTCCCGCTCCAGTTCGCTAACCTTGAATTCCATGATTTGAGCCTAAGGCGCATCCATCCGGCGCGTCAATGCACAGGCTTATTCCTCCTTCATTTTTCCCCATGCTGATGGAAATTAGCCTTCAACCTTTCATGCGAAAATAATCCTCAAGGCCCATTCACCCATGACCGCCACATCCTCCCTCGATTTATCCGCGCTGCGCGTCCGTCCGGCGGCCGCCACCGACAGTCCCCGCCTGATTCTGTTGATCAACTCCGCCTACTCCATCGAGAGCTTCTTCGACGGCACGCGCACCGACAGTGAGCGCCTGGCGGCCATGATGAGCAAAGGCGGCATTCACCTGGCCGAGGACAACTCCGGCCGGATTCTTGGCTGTGTATATACCGAAGTACGCGGCCCACGCGGCTACCTCGGACAGCTCGCCGTAGACCCTGCGTATCAGGGAGCGGGCCTCGGCCGCCTTCTCGCCGAAGCCGCCGAGGGTTATCTGCGCAGTCAGGGATGCGAGGTCGTGGACATCCTGGTCCTCAGCCTGCGTCCCGAACTCCTGCCCCTCTATCGCAAGTTCGGTTACGTGGAGATCGGCACCGAGGAGTTTCACTTCCCCCGCCCGCTCAAACCCGGGGTCGAATGTCATTGCATCGTGATGTCGAAGAAGCTCTGATGGCGATTCTTCCCAGCAGCTATTAATCAGGCGCTGAATATTTCTCCGCCAGCCAAAATATTCTCAAGCTCAGCCGGATTCCGCCGATAACCATCTCGAACCACTTGAGAAAGGGCTACTGGCATGTCCGCTATCCGAAATATTCCCATCTCCCGCAAGTTCACATTCGCCTTCGGCATCGTTTGCGGTCTCTGCGTTCTGCTGGGCATCTATTCGTTCATCACCCTCCGAAACATTTCCCAAAAGAGTCTTGAGGTGAGCGGAAACAACTTGCCTGCTATCGTGTATATGGCTGACATGCGTGGCGCAATCCTCCAATTCCGGCGTGAAGATCTGAACATGCTGCTATGTCCGACTCCGGCCTGTTCCGCCATACACACTGCCAAGCGTGAAAAGGCTCTCAATGCATATAAAGAGGCCACAACAGACTACGAGCCTTTGATTCGTACCCCGCATGACCGTGAGCTCTATCGAGAGATATTGGGAGCATTCTCACAGTATGAAGAAGATAGCGATCGCGCCATGGGATTGGTGGCTAACGGCAAGGTCGGCGATGCACTCGATATTCTGCAATCCGATGTAACGAGTGACAAACTTAATAATGCGATTACCGCCGTATACAAAGCTTTGGATGAGAAGGCGAAAACCGGCACCGAAAATGCCGTTAGCTCCGCTGATTCCAGCCGCGGCGCCACTTGGATCAGCGCCGGTGTTACGCTGCTGATCGTTCTGCTGTGCGCGTTCATAGGTGCGCTGCTCACACGTGAAGTCGCGCCGCGACTGAGTCGGCTCAAGATCGCAGTCCAGGCCATGGCCGACAAGGATCTGACGGCAAGCGTGGTTGTAACCGGAACCGATGAGATTGGCCTCCTGGGCGAGGCGTTCAACACTAGTGTGGCCTCCATGCGTGCTGTGCTTAAATCCGTCGCCCAGGGCGCGGATACACTCTCCGCAGCCACCACTGAAATCAGCGCCCGCTCCGTGCAGAGCGCCGGCAACGCCCACACCCAGTCCAGCAAAACTAACCAGATTGCCGCCGCTGCACAGGAGATGACCGCTACTATCGGCGAGATCAGCCACAACGCCGAGAGCGCCGCCGCCGCCAGCCGCCTTTCTGCTGAGACCGCCGATCACGGCGGATCAGTGATGCAAGCCGCAACCGTCACCATGGAGAAAATTGCTGCCGCGACCAGTTCTGTCTCAGAAAAGATGACCTCGCTGGCCCATCGCTCTGAGGAAATCGGCAAAGTGGTCAATGTGATTCAGGAGATCAGCGAGCAAACCAACTTGCTGGCCCTCAATGCAGCCATCGAGGCCGCGCGTGCCGGCGAGCACGGCCGTGGCTTTGCCGTGGTCGCCGGCGAGGTCCGCCGCCTGGCTGAGCGCACCAAGGGCGCCACCGAAGAGATCGCCGGCACCATTCGCAGCATTCAGGAAGAAACGCGCGAAACCCTCCAGGTAATGCAGGACAGCCGAACCGCCGTCGAAACCGGCATGTCTGAAACCGCAAACGCGCGCAAGAGTCTGGAGGCTATCATCGAATCCTCAAAACAGGTAGAACACCAGATTCACCTCATTGCCTCAGCGGCTACTGAACAAACCTCAGCCTCCGGAGAAATCTCCGAGTCCGCCAGCCAAATCTCTCAAATCTCAAATGAAAATGCGCAAGCCGCCGAAGAAGCCGTCGAAGGCCTCAAGAACCTTTCCTCCCTGGCCAGCGATCTTGATGGCATCATCCGTCAATTCCGCCTTGAAGATGACCAGCAGTTCGGCGGAACATTTGCCAGCAGCCAGGCAGGCTACCAGACCATCCTGCAACCCGCTCGTTTGTAGCCTGTGCCCCTGCCCCAGCGGCGATAACCCGTCGCTGGGAACTCTGATCCGCCACAATACCCATTCCTTGCCCTTCACGCGCCTCTGGCGACCTGCTTCATTCCCTGCTTAGAATTCACACAATTCCTTTACCACCTGCCACTCCGGCCTATGGTAGCCTCCGGTTAAGGACCATTGCCGCTTCCTTCTTTTTCCCTCGCGGCCAAAAATCCAATACATCCTCCGGGAGAGACTTTCGTATGAGCGCCGTTAACTATGACCTGATCGTGATCGGTTCCGGACCCTCCGGACAACGCGCTGCCGTGGCCGCATCCAAAATGAGGAAGCGCGTGGCCGTTGTCGAGGCCCGTTCCTTTGTCGGCGGCGTCTGCGTCAACACCGGCACCATCCCTTCGAAAACTATGCGCGAAGCCGTTCTGCACCTTTCCGGCTACAACTATCGCGCTCTCTACGGCGTCAACTACAGGGTCAAGGAAAAAATCACCATGGCCGACCTCGCCTTTCGAGTTCAGGCCGTTATCAAGACTGAAGTGGATGTCACGGACTCCCAACTTTCGCGCAACGGCATCGACGTAGTGCATGGCTTCGCCCGTTTCGTCGATTCCCGCCAGGTTCGAGTTGAGGGCCTTCAGTCTGACACAACGCTATCAGCCGATCGCATCATCATCGCCGTAGGTACCCAGCCCGCCACTTCGCCCAAAGTTCCCATCAACGGCCGCACCATTGTGAACAGCGACCAGATCCTCGCGCTGCCTGAACTGCCCCGCTCGCTCATCGTGGTCGGCGGCGGCGTAGTCGGCGTCGAATACACCTGCATGTTCGCCGTCCTCGGCGTCCGTGTAACGCTCATCGAAAAACGCGACCGCCTTCTCGAGTTCGCCGACCGCGAGATTATCGAGGCCCTCAGCTACCACCTGCGTGACAGCCGCGTCACCCTCCGGCTGGGCGAAGAGGTGGAAAGTGTGGAAGAGCTGACCCTGGGCACCGTAGTTGCCAACCTGAAGAGCAAGAAAAAGGTCTCTGGCGACGCCCTGCTCTATGCCGTTGGCCGCCAGGGCGCAACCGACGACCTCAACCTCGCCGCCGCCGGTATTGAAGCCGACAATCGCGGCCGCATCCCCGTCGACGAACACTTTCGAACCAAGGTCGAGCACGTCTACGCCGTAGGCGACGTGGTCGGCTTCCCCTCCCTTGCCTCGGTCTCTATGGAGCAGGGACGCATCGCCGCTGCTGACGCCTTCGGCTGCACCGCAACCTCCAACCCCAGCTTTTATCCCTACGGCATCTACACCATCCCCGAAATCAGCTTCATCGGCAAGACTGAAGAGCAGTTGACCGACGAAGACGTGCCTTACGAAGTCGGCATGGCATACTACCGCGAAGTCGCCCGCGGCCAGATTCGCGGCGATACCACCGGCCGCCTGAAGCTTATCTTCCATCGCGACACGCGCAAAATTCTCGGCGTGCACATCATCGGCGAGGGCGCAACGGAATTGGTTCATATCGGCCAGGCGGTCATGATCCTTGACGGCACTGTAGACTACTTCGTCGATACTGTTTTCAACTACCCCACCCTCGCCGAGTGCTACAAAGTGGCCGCTTTCAACGGCCTCGGCCGACTGCACCGCTATCAGTAGGTGTAATCGTTGTACGATGAATGCATAGACATTTATGCAATCGAGGGGGGCAGCAACCGTGTTTGGTATTTGCAGAGGGATTTTTAGCGTTTTGATTCTGTCAGGGATGCTTGCCGGCATAGTTCCTCAAGCTTCAACCCAGTTGCCGGGACCGGGAAGCACGGATGACAATACTCCCAATCCGCTCACTGACCCTACTGTAAAACCGGGCAAGATGCTGCTCTACGACCTCGAGGCGCGTTTTGCCAAAGATGTGGCCGAGCGTGGCGGCGCGGCCTTTGCCGATTGGTTTGCCGAGGACGGCGTGGCGCTGGGCAACGGAGCGGCACCGCTGGTGGGACGCGTGGCCATCGCCAGGTCCGCCAACTGGTCTGCTAAAAATTATCAGCTCACCTGGACTCCCACCGATGCCTCCATGGGGCCATCGGGCGACGTTGGCTACACCTGGGGCCACTACGAAGGTCACAGCAAAGACGCCAACGGCAATCCCGTCACTACCTCAGGCCGCTACATCACCATTTGGCGCAAACAGCCCGATGGAAATTGGAAAGTGGCTCTGGATGCTGGCGCCAACGAGCCAATCGCCGCCGGCGACTGCTGCAAGTTACCCGCTGTTCACTGAGAAAACAGCACTCACATAACTATCACTCCAAAGGCAGTTATCCACGCCGTCAGCAAAACTCTATCCATAGTAATCAGAGTTAGGTTTCTATGGTAACTCAATCAAGTACCCATAGTTCTTCACATTGAATTACCTAGGTTGTAATTCTTAAACCCCGAAAATCCCATCTTTGTGTCACAGTCAACACCCACCGATTACCGGATACTGAAAGCGAGTAAGTGTGCCGGGGTTCCAGGCGACGGCTCCGTCGCTAGGGGTGGAGTGCCTTATGTGTGCCATGCAGGGTCAACAGATCGGTGAGCTTCATGCGTTGGCTTCCCGCTCTGAAGTTGAATTGTTCGATCGCAACCCTGATGCTGCACTGGACGAGTTGACTGAACTCTCCGCAGTTTTGTGCGTCGCGGACTACGCCTACACCGGCTGGATGGACTTCAACCATCTCTGGTTCAAATCTCGTTTTGGATTCAAGGGAACAGAGCAACCGCGCTCTTCTACTGCTTGCCAGTGGATGCTTGAGAAGGGTGAACCCCTGCTGATCCGCGACGCCGGCGCAGATCCGCGCTTCCCTCCCCAGGGAATCCACCTGATCGGTGCAAATCCTTGCCGCTCTTACGCCGCCGTGCCGCTCATTACCAGCGACCAGCAGATCGTCGGCACATTGGCAGTGCTGGCGCGGGAGCATGACCGCTTTAACCAGGAACACATTACGCTTTTGGAGATTCTGGCCCGCCAGGTGATCACGCGGCTTGAGCTTTACGCCCGCATGCGAGCCCAGGAGCAGGCGCAAAAAGCCCGTCAACGCTCTGAACGCTCTTTGGCAATCGAACGATGCTTTGTGGCTGCGACGCTGGACTCGGTCCCCGCACTGGTTGCCGTGCTCGATACCGCCGGCCGCATGGTGCGCCTTAATAACTCCAGCACTCAATTGACCGGTCTAAGCATGGCCGACGCCGCCGGCCGCCCCTTTGTCGAAGTGGTTATTGAAGCTGAAGATCGCTCCTGGGTCGAGGAGAAGCTGCGCGAAGCTGCTTTAGGCCAGGCCTCAGGCCCGCATGAGACGGCTTGGCGCATTGCCAGCGGCCTCAACCGGCGCGTCAGTTGGACGCTGCGCCCGTTGCAAGGACCAACCGGCGAAATTCAGTATCTGATCGTCAGCGGCCAGGACGTGACCGACCAGCGTCAGGCGGAATTGGCGTTGCTCTCCAGTGAAGCGCGCTATCGCGAGGTGGTTGAAAACTCGCTGGGCTTCGTCTTTACCTGCTCCATGGAAGGCCGCCTTACCTCGCTGAACTCCTTCACCGCTGAAACTCTCGGCTATCGCGTTGAAGCTCTGACCGGGCGCGCCGTTACCGACCTTCTGGATTCCGCCGGCGTAACCACTTTTCAGGACTGCCTGCGTACACTCGAAACCAAAGACGAGTGGCAGGGCTCATTGCCGCTCCGCCGCAGCGATGGCGCATACCGCCGCATCGCCTTCCGCAGCCGCCGTATGCAGTTGCCCGGCGAGCGCCCCTTTGTGCTCAACCACGGCATGGACGTGACTGAGCAGCACGAGGCCGAGGAAGCGCTGCACATTGCCACGCGCCAGCGCGAGTTGATCCTTGAATCGGTAGCCGATGGCATCTACGGCATTGACCTCGACGGCCGCATCACCTTCATCAATCAGGCTGGCGCCGACGTTCTCGGATACACGACCGATCAGTTGACCGGTCGCGACCTGCATCAGGTCATCCATCACAGCCACGCTGACGGCACGCCCTATTCCCGCTCCACTAGCCCCATCCTCCAGGGCCTGCGCCGCCGCGAGCCCGTTCGCATGAGGAATGAGGTCTTCTGGCGTCGCGATGGCACTTCGATTCCAGTTGAGTACAGCGCCAACCCGCTTATCGAAGACGGCCAGATCTCGGGCATGGTCGTGGCCTTCCAAGACGTTTCCGAGCGCCGCCGCCTTGAAAAGATGAAGGACGAGTTCATCTCCACCGTGAGCCACGAGTTGCGCACTCCGCTCACCTCGCTGCGTGCCTCTCTGGGACTCATCTCTTCGGGCACGCTCGACAAGCGGCCAGAGAAGCAGCGTCAGATGATCGATATGGCCATCGGCAACTGCGACCGTCTGGTGCGCCTGGTCAACGACATCCTCGACTTCGACAGTGTGGAACGAGGCAAACTGCCCCTCGATCGCAAACCGATAGAGGCCAATGACCTGCTGCGTCGCGCAGCCGACGTTGCCTACACATCGGCCAGCCAGGCCCACATCGACTTCCGCATTGAAGCTTCGCCGGTGCAGGTTCTTGCCGATGAAGAACGCATCCTGCAAGTGCTCAATGAACTGGTAGCCAACGCCATCAAGTTTTCGCCCCCGGAAACCCAAATCCGCCTGGCAGCGCAACCATGCGGCGAAAATGAAGTCTGTTTCCTCGTGGAAGACCAGGGCCGCGGCATCGCCCCGGAAAAACTTGAACATATCTTCGCCCGTTTCCAGCAGGGAGACGCCTCTGACTCTCGCGCCCTCGGCGGCACCGGCCTCGGCCTCGCCCTCTGCCGCAGCATTATCGAGCAGCACAGCGGCCGCATCTGGGCTGAAAGCACCCCCGGCAAGGGCAGCCGCTTCCAGTTCACTCTGCCCAAAGCTACCAAGATCTAGAGTCCGTTGCAAAAAATCCGCTTTATATTAGAGTTCGATATGATTTGCTGCGTAAAAACTCTGATGGCGAGGCAACAAGCGTCAGGGCACGACTTAAGTCGTGCCATAAACATTTGAAATGGACGAGGGCTTTAGTGTCTGCGTGAGAACTTCACGAGGCACTTGTAATCATCGCGTAGTTGAGCGACAACAGAAGTATGTCGCGATTTAAAGTTTACAGCCCGGATCAGGCTTATTTGCTGCCGCCGAGCGTGCGGGATGAGTTGGGTTCCAAGCACCTTTGCTTTTTCGTCCGCGAGGTGGTGGAGCGGTTGGATATGAGCGTGTTCGAGTTGAGCTACAGCGCCGAGGGCGGGGAGCTTTATTCGCCCCAGCTGCTGCTGGGCGTGTGGCTGTACGCTTACGCGTTGGGCATCACCAGTGCGCGGCAGGTGGAGCGGCGGCTGGTCGAGGATCTTGCGTTTCGCTATCTGGCTTCCGGCGAACGGGTAGACAACTGGGCCTTGAGCGCGTTTCGCCGGCGTCACAGCCTGGCGCTGAACGACGCCTTCACGCAGGTGCTGGAGTGGGCGCGGGGCAAAGGCATGGTGAAGCTGGGGCGGGTGGCGATTGACTCGACGCGCATTGCAGCCAACGCCTGCAAAGACAAGGCGGACTCGGAGCAGGCGCTGCGCGATACGCGGGCGCGGTTGAGGCGCCAGGTGCGCATCTGGCAAAAGGCGGCGGATGGTGACGACGCGGAGCCGGGCGGATTGGAAATCGCCATTGCGGAACTCGATCAGGCTCTGGCGGAGATGCCGCGGCGCATGGAGCGGTTGAAGAAAAGCGGCTTGAAGAAGCTGTCGCGGACCGACGTGGATGCGCGCTTCCTGCGCCAGCGCGGAGGGTTTGTGCTCGGCTATACGGGCGAGATCGCCGTCTCCGACGACCACCTGATTGTGGCCCAGCAGGTGACGCGTAACGTAAACGACAACGCGTCGTTGCAACCGATGCTGGACGAGGTCGAGCGGCGCTGTGGCGCGCCGCCGGGCGCGGCTCTGGCCGACAGCGGCTTCTTCTCCATCGACAACCTGGAAATGATGGAGCAACGGAATATCGATGGTTATGTACCGGACTCGAATCTGGCTTGCGAATTGAATCTGGGCAGGCGTTGCCCTAAAAAGGCGCGCGCCGCATCTCATCGCAGGATGCGCGCCAAGCTGCGAAGTCCGGCCGGGCAGGCCGCCTATGCGCGGCGCAAGGCGGTGGTCGAGCCGGTATTCGGAGTCCTGAAACAACAACGTGGAATGCGTCAATTTCGTACCCGTGGATTGCAAAACGTAAACAACGAATTCACCCTGGCCACGCTGGCCTATAACATCACCCGGCTGCACCGCACGCTGGCAGCCTGAAAACAACCCCCGCCACTACTGGCGGGAAAAAACTCAAAACTAGACCGCCGCTGCACAGGGCCAACGGCGTTCTCACGCAAACACTAAAGCCCCTGAGGAAATAGCCTACTCTTCGTTGAGCCATTTTTGAATCACGCAAAACCGCCAAGCACGATTTAGAAGAGATCGACCACGGGAGGAAACGTCAGCAGCAGGCTCAGTGCCAGCAGCGCGAGAGCGATGGCGCTGATGCGACCCGCGGCAACTGTCTTCTTTCGCCAACGCCATCCCAAAACTCCCCAACTGAATAACCAGATCAGAATGGCAGCCGTAGTTACTCCTGAAAGCGCCCCCGTTGGTTTGTAGAAAACAAGATAACTCTTGATAAACGCAGATTTATCGCCGGCAAAAGCCAGAACCGCCAATGCAAAAGATCCAAGACCAGCCGAAAGAATGGCAGCCGCGCCGGAACCATTCGGGATCGATGTCACATCAGGGGAAGCTTTACGATCAGGCGCGCTCATTTCTCTCCTCCGTGGCTCAGTTGAATCGTATGTCCGCCCTGAACCGGGGCGTACTTATTAATCATCGCGCCGAAAAACCCCGCCACGCCCGCGGCAAAAAACGAAACCAGAGCAAAACCAATCACCGCCGAGCGAAGTTGCCTGTGCTTCTTCAGTTCGCTGCCATAGCGGATAAAGACGAATGCAACCATGGTGATTGAGATGGGCACAAACCACGCGATGTGCTCCTTCCACTCCATCCCCAGCGAATGCCAGCCAATGGTGGATGGGTTTGCCATAAGCAACCGCTGTGGGTACATCGCGAGATCGGTCGTTCCCGGCGGAGGCGTCACGCGATACCACGGATAGATGACATAACTCCCAGTCAGCACCGCAGCCCATGCCAGCACAACCATGGTGATGAGATAAACCTTCAGGAATCGCTCATTGCCGAAAGTGGATTCGATTTGTTTGGACGGCGTAGTAAGTCGGTATAACTCCACAAATGCACCTGAGCACGCCAGCAGGTAAAGCGCGCCGAATCCCATCCCATGAATCAATGTCAATAGACTGCGCGTTGTAATCTCCATTCACAGTTTCCTCTCCTGCGGATTTCCCCTAGCCAAGCCGTTCGCAGGTCATTCAAACCCATTTACATTCATCGGCCCCTGCATCCAGTCATTTCTCGCCGCAGTCTTCTTCTCTTCTTTCCCCCAGGTCCAGTACATTCCCGCGTAAGCGTAATTCTCTGTCTGGCCTGCTACAGAGTGGCCATAGCAAAACAGAAACTGCTCGCCGTCATGATGCTTGAAATGGTAGTAGCCACCCACGTCGATCATCGCCGAGCGCCCAGTCTGCGCTGCCGCAAAACCTTCCCGCCCATGCGCAAACAATTCGGCGCCCAATTCCAGCCTCTCGTTCAGCTCTTTCTTTACCAACCATCCGGTATAAGGGAAATCGCGATAGTTCGTTTGCGGAACCACCTGGTAGCCGCCGCCGCCGTCAAAGAGCCACTTGCCGGAGTTTTTTTGCAGCCACACAGGAAGCTTGTACCAAACCTTCCCCACGCCAAGTCCGTTATTAAAACTCCCCGTAGGCATTTCAAACATGGTGAATGTGCCAATCTGCGGAACGTGCTTTGTCTCTTTGATGATGGCAATCTTGACGCCCAGTTCCATATCGGTAAGGCCAAACGCACTCGGCCCAGTCCCGCCGGGCAGGTAAACAGGATTGTTCGATGGGAAAACACCTCCCCAGGGGAGTATGGCGTGCAGTTGCACCCTGTTGATCGCGCCCCAGTTGAACTCGAAGGCCGGCCCCGAGGAGTCAATCTCTGCCGTGGTGCCATCTACCCCGCCAAAGATGTAGAACTCGTAGTGATGCAGGTCAACCGGCACCGGATCGTCGGTTTGATAAGGAGGCCCTTGCGCCCACAGTGTTGACACTGCAGCCGTGAAGAACAACAGCAGTGCCAACCTTGAGCATCTGCTGACAATCCTCATCCACCCTCCAGCATTCTCACTGTGATCATGCTCTCCACTTTGAAGCAATCTCTTATCCCGAACAGCATATATCGAATTTCGATTATATCCAACCCATAATCGCATGGTTAGCTATATATTTATATTGGGCCGATGAATCAAAGAAAGCTATTTTCCGGACTCATCCGCATTCACGTGCTTGTGCATGCGGCTCACGAGCCAATCTTCGGGTTGGCCATGATGCATGAACTGGCCCACCACGGCTATCGAATCGGCCCCGGAACGCTCTACCCGCTTCTGCATGGCCTGGAACGTGGCGGCCTGCTGAAGTCTGCTCTCAAAAATGTTGGCGGGCGCAAGCGGAGGGTTTACAAAATCACCCCGACCGGCAAAAAAGCACTAAACAAAGCTAAGTTAAAAGTTGACGAATTGCACCACGAAATCCATGAGGCCCGACCGCGAATAACCTCTCCCCTCCCCAATCGCAGGCACTGACCGATTCACTCCCCACCCACCGCGCCATGAGACAATTCCATCGGCGGCATCCCCATACGCAATTCCCCCGCTGCCGGAAAAAACAATCCATGGGCTTACCCACAAATGCACTGAACCTGCTCTTCGGCCGCCCGCTGGCTACCAGCGAGGAACGCGCCGAGCACATCGGTCCCCTCGCCGGCATCCCCGTCTTCGGCCTTGACGCTCTCAGCTCCGCCGCATACGGCCCTGAAGCCGCGCTCACACTGCTCATACCACTTGGCCTGATGGGCGTGAAATATATCGTCCCCGTCAGCGCAGCCATCGTCGCCCTGCTTATCATCGTTTACTTCAGCTACCGCCAGACCATCGAAGCCTATCCCAAGGGCGGCGGTTCTTACACAGTGGCCTCGCAAAATCTCGGCGAGAGCGCAGGCCTTCTCGCCGCCGCCGCCCTGATGATCGACTACACGCTCACCGCCGCCGTAGGCATCTCTGCGGGCGTGGGCGCGCTCATCTCCGCCGCCCCAGGCTTGCAGCCGCACACATTGCAACTCTGTCTCCTGGTGCTGCTCATTCTCACCATCGTGAATATGCGCGGCGTCCACGACACCGGCGTCGTCTTCATGATTCCCACCTACCTCTTCACCGGAACGCTGCTCATTGTCATCGCCGTTGGCGCCTGGCAAGTCTTCCACTCCGCCGGCCATCCTCATCCGGTTACGCAACTGCCCGCAATCCCGTCCGCCACTGCCGCCGTCAGCCTGTGGCTGCTGCTCAAAGTGTTCTCTTCCGGCTGCACCGCCATGACCGGCGTTGAAGCGGTAAGCAACGGCGTAATGGCGTTCCGCGACGACACGAGAAAAAATGCCAAAATCACGCTGACCATCATCATCGTCCTGCTGGCTGTTCTGCTGGCCGGAATCGCCCTGCTCTGCCGCGCTTACGGCATCGCCGCCACCAATCCCGATGGTCCCGGCTATGAGAGCGTGCTCTCCATGCTCACCCGCGCCGTCATGGGACACGGCTGGTTCTACTACCTCACCATCGGCTCAGTACTGCTGGTGCTCGCTCTCTCTGCCAACACCGCGTTTGCTGATTTTCCCCGCCTCACCCGCGCCATCGCCCTCGACGACTACATGCCCCACGTTTTTCTGCTGCGTGGCCGCCGCCTGCTCTACTCCTGGGGAATTTATGTTCTGGTCGCGCTCACCGCTCTGCTTCTCATCCTCTTCGGCGGCATCACCGACCGTCTGATACCCCTCTATGCTGTCGGCGCATTCATGGCCTTCACGCTCTCGCAGGCCGGCATGGTGATGCATTGGAAGCGACAGGGCAAGGCTCCCGTGCGCATGTTTGTCAACGGCCTCGGCGCCGTGGCCACCGGCATCACCGCTATCGTTATACTGGTAGCCAAGTTTGCGGCTGGCGCATGGATCACGGCGCTGCTCATCGTGGTCATGATCCTGATGATGCGCAATGTCAAGCGCCACTACGTTCGCGTAGACCGCGAAACCACCTGTGATCGCCCCATTGTCCCCGCCGAAATCACCGAACCCATCGTCGTAGTTCCCGTCGACCGCTGGAGTCGCATTACTGAAAAAGCCATCTCCTTCGCGCTCTCCATGTCCAACGATATCCGCTGCCTGCATGTGCAAATCGCCGATGATCCTGACGATATCTGCCAGTATTGGGAACGCGATGTAGCCGCTCCACTGCGCGCCGCGGGTAAATGCGTCCCCAAACTTGAGATCCTGAAATCGCCCTACCGCTATGTCCTGGCGCCGGTAGTCGATTATGTTCTCAAAGCGGAACGCGAGTCCAGGTTCCCTAAAATATGCGTGCTGGTCCCGGAACTGGTAGTCCGCCACTGGTGGGAAAACCTGCTGCATAATCGTCGTGCCGATATGCTCAAAGTCATCCTCCTGCTGCGCGGCAACCGTCGCATCATAGTCATCAACATCCCCTGGTATCTTGAGCGGGATTGAAGCGCTTGATCCCAGCACAGGAATTTTGTCCACAGCCTGATTCCCTTCCCGGCCGCAAACGGTCAAAATGGAGAGTGGACCCTCGGTTGATCTTGCAGCGCGCATGCCGGAATAGTATTTCCCCGGAATTCCGCCTACGGCGCATTCTCTATGCCTGCCTTGTTTCAGCCGCACTGTTTCTGCCCCTCCATCCGTCGGCACAGGAACCGGAACAGACGGCGCCCACAAGCCTGGCCGCAAGCACGCAGGCGACCGTGCAGGGCATGGTCATCGATACCTCCACCGGCCAACCGCTGCCGCGTGTGCTGGTGCGCATTCAGGGCGACGCCGATACCGGCGCACTCACTGATAGCGCCGGGCGTTTCGAGATTCCCGGCGTACCTTCAGGCACACAGACGATTCAAGTGACGAAACCCGGCTATCGCGATCGACCTCAAGCTGCCGGAACTGCCGCGGACGATGCCGTCAGTCCCGCGCACAATGTCACAGTAGCCGCGGGAATGCCTGATCTGCTCTTCACCATGGAGCAAACCTCATCCATTCACGGCCTCATCGAGTTTTCTAACGGCGACCCGGCACAGGGAATCAGGATCAACCTCCTCAAGCAAACCATTCAGGACGGTCGAGCCGTTTGGACGCAGGCTTCCGTCTCCAGGTCCGACAGCGAAGGAGCTTATCGCTTTGCCGGGCTGGCCGATGGCGTCTATGTCATGTACACCGAACCGGCCATGGACGCCGAGCCAGCCAACAATACTTTCACTTCAGGGCGTGCGGGTTACGCCAGCATCTTTTATCCCGATGCGCGCGACCTTGCCGGAGCCGCGCGCATCCAACTTTCCTCTGGCGATCAGGCGCAGGCCAACCTGACGCTAACCGTTGAGCCCTTCCAAACCGTCACCGCAACGCTTGCGTTTCCGCAGGACCAGCTTTCCGATCGCGCCCCCAATGATTTCTCCGCCGTGATCATGGATGCAGCCGGCCATCAGCTTCCCTACAACGCGAGCTACTCCCAGCAAACCCGCACTCTCCAGGCCCTCCTGCCCGATGGTTCCTATTCGCTGCTGGCTACATCAGCTCCTCGCCTGCAGAGCAGTCTCGGCGAAGCCGACCAGAACTCGGGACAGCTCGCAGGCACGGTGGATTTCACCTTCGCCGGGCACGATGTCACAAATCTGCGCATCCCTCTCTCCGTTCCCCATCCCAATCCTGTGCAACTGGTAATTGTTCGCACCGCTTTGTCCCAGTCGCAATCCGGCGCAGCTCAGTCCAATGCCGGCGAAATTCAGGTGACGCTCAGCCCGGCCGGCGTAGGTTGGATCGGCGAAGGCATCGTCAGCGCCTATTCGAGCGGCTCCTCGCAGGGCCCGATGGAGGCCGCCTGGCTATTGCCCGGCTCCTATTGGGTGCATTCGCACATCGCCCAAAGAGGCCTGTGCGAGGCCTCCTTCACCGCTGGAGGAGCCAACCTGGCCGGCGAACCGGTGATCATCGGGCTCAACGGCTCCGCATCGCCCATGACCCTGACCTTGCGCGACGACTGTGCATCTCACTCTCAGCCTGCCGCAAACCCTCATGGCGCAGTCTCCCGGAGAAGAGCCTTTTTACACCGTCTATGTAGTTCCCGATTTCGACTCAACTGGAGACGTTGTTTCCGTCACTCTACGCGCCTCGTCCGGCGGCACCACAACCTTGGATGACCTCACGCCGGGCAGCTATCGTGTCTACATATTCAACGCGACGGCGCACCTTGAATATCGCGACCGCGCTGTACTGGCGGCTCTGCCCAATCAGGGCCAGTCTGTTACGCTCTCTGCCGGCACCACAAGCAACCTTGTTCTGGAGGCGCCGCAACCCTGATGCCAAATGCCCTCGTCCAACTCAAAGCTATCCGCCGCTTGCAGTGTGCCATCCTTGCGCTGGCGATAGTCTGCCTTCCCGCACTGCCGCAATCCAAACCAAAACCTACACATGCAAACGTCTCGGGCTACTACCGAATTGCCGGTAGGCTGGTAAATTCCGTTACAGGTGAACCCGTGCGTCGCGCCATCGTTGAGGCATTGGCAGAGTCGGACAGCCACACAGTCGCATCCTCCATAACCGACAGCGAAGGGCATTTCGCTCTCGAAAACCTTCCCGACGCCAAATACCAGCTAACCGCATCCCGGCGCGGATTTCGCACCGCCTTTTACGACGAGCACGACGAATTCAACTCCGCCATCGTCACCGGCCCTGATCAGGAGACCGAAAACCTGATCTTCCGCCTCACCCCCGGTTCCATCTTGCGTGGAGTAGTCACAGCCGACGGCGGTGACCCGGTGAAGGACGCGAACGTAATGCTCTTCCGTAAGCCGCAGGGACACAAGCCTGGTGCTCGAATTACCGAGGCTGGCTCAACCAACACCGACGATACCGGCGCCTACGAATTCGGCAATCTTGCCGCCGGTGAGTATCTGCTCGCCGTCAAAGCGGAGCCCTGGTACGCGCTGCATCGTTCCAGCAGTGAATCCCGCCTACGGTCGGGCAACGACCCCAGCGTCGCGCTCGATGTGGCCTACCCAACCACATATTTTGACTCGGCAACCGACGAAGCTGAAGCCTCGCCCATCGTTCTCTCCGGAGGCAACCGCAAAGAGGCCGACTTCAACCTGCACGCCGTTCCCGCCTTGCACATCACTCTTGAAGCGCCCCAATCCGATGACGATCTCCAACCCCCATGCCCACCCTGCGCCAAAGCATATTCGGCGCAAAAGACTTCACCGAGACCACTGCTTCCGCCATTCAATCGAAACAGGGGATGATCGAGTTCAGCGGCGTGGCTCCCGGCCACTATGAGCTGGCAACGCCCGAACCGCCGCGAGTCTATGATCTTGACGCCACTATCAGTGAGCAGGTGGATCCCACATCCGGCATTCCTACCGTCGCCGTCTCCGGAACCCTCCAGACTCCCACCGGCGTATCTTTGCCCGGCGATGCCGTTGTGATCCTCGATTCGCTTGACCCTGCGCATCGCCAATACTCCATACAAACCAATTGCATCCGGGGATTATTCAACTTTGCATCTGTCCCGCCGGGCGCATGGGAACTGTGGGCCGGTAGTCCTGAGAAAATGCTGCCCATCACCTCCCTCGCCGCGGGTGGGCGCACTTACGCGGGCAACCAGCTCACGGTACGTGATCACGCGCTCAATCTCGTGGTGAATATCGGCCTGGGAGAAACGCGTGTTGAGGGTTTTGCCCGCGCGGGCAACAGGGGCGTCGCCGGCGTAATGGTGGTGCTTATTCCCCAAAACAGCGTTGTCTGGCGAGGCCTCATCCGGCGCGATCAGTCGGACTCCGACGGCAGCTTCTCCCTGCGCGATGTGGTCCCCGGCAAGTACACTGTGGTGGCTATTCAGGACGGTTGGACGCTGGATTGGACCGATCCCCAGGTCCTCAGCCGCTATCTTTCCGCGGGAATTCCCGTCACAGTAACAGACGCATCTGGCAAACTCGTCACCCTTTCCTTTCCGGTTCCGGTTCAAATCCGTTAACTGGGCTTCATCGAACCGGGGTCGAGAGGGTAGTCTATGTAGGTACCGCATTCCAGTCTCGGCGCCGGTCCCAGGGGATAACCCTGCCAGCGGCTAACCGGCCAAAGCACGGTATTGAGGAGAGTTTCAAGTTGAAGAGGACGTTATTGCTATCTATGTTGGCCATGGTTACGGCCACGCTTCTGCCCCTGACAGCTACTGGCCAGCGTTTTTTCCCCGTTCCACCACCACAGAGAAAATGACGAAACGCCTGAAGTGAATGAAACCATCTACAAGTACGAAGTCTACGCTGGCTATGGCTACACAAGCCTTAACCAGGTCAATGGATCGCGTTACGGATTGCAGGGCGTAGAGCTCACCGTTACCCGCGATTGGGGCAAGCACTTCGGAATGTTCGCCGACGGCGCCTCTTACAAATACCCAATCAAGCCGGGCAACCCCGGAAACCCGTCCGTAGATGCGGTACTCTTCGGGCCTGTCTTTGAGGCCAAGCTCTTAGGAAAAACCAGCATGTTCGCCCGTTTGATGCTGGGCGCCGAGCACTCTGGCGGAGAAGACCAAACCCCCAATATCTCCTTTGCGGGAGGTGCGGGCGTTGGCATGGACTATAAATTAGGCCAGCATTTTTTCCTGCGCGCCGCCGGCGACGACATCGCCTCATCCTTTTCTCTCATAGACAATAATCCGGAGTTGGCCTATTCGCCGCACCGGACCAGGAGTTCGCGCGCCACATTCGGCATAATTTACAAATTTTGACCGTTACAAGCTCGACTTATGAGGTAGTCCTGGTGTAGCGCCGGTCTCCAGACCGGCTTTAGTGCGGGCGTCCCCGCCCGCACTCATATCCATCAAATAAACCAATATTTTCGATTGCGCCCATCTTGCTATAATCCCCGCGTGGCCAAGAGAAGTCTCAACGCCTATCTCAAACACGGCCATCATCTGGTGAAGGGCTGGCTCCAGCCCGGAGCCGCTCATGCTATCGTCCTCCTGTCCCAGGCGCAGTGCAGCGCCAATCTTTCCGGCGGTGTGGCCGAAATCGGCGTCCATCACGGAAAACTATTTATTCTTCTCTATCTTCTCGGCACTGAAAATGACCGGCCGTCGCCATCGATCTCTTTTCCCATCAGGATTTGAATATCGACCGTTCCGGCGCCGGAAATCTCGAGCGCTTCAAGCGCAATCTCCTCCGGCATACATCAAACGCGAGCCGCCTCGTCATTCATGAGGGAGACTCTACCCAGCTGACCGCCGCGCATTTGCTTGAGTTTGGCCGCGGTCCCTTCCGTTTGATCAGCATCGACGGCGGGCACACGGCTGAAATCACCGCCCATGATCTGGCCACCTCTGAAGGCGCATTGGCCGAGGGCGGAATCATCATCCTCGACGATTGCTTCAATGAAGAGTGGCCCGGCGTCTCCGATGGCGTCCATAGCTACTTTTCCCAACCGAGCTTGATCGTTCCCTTCGCCATCGGCGCAGGCAAAACCTTCTTCACGCAGGCCGCCTTCGCGCAGCAATACACCGCCGTCCTCAAAAAGATGGACGCGAAGGCCGTAGAGCATGAATTTCTCGGCTGTCGAGTAGTGTGTTTTAAATTCAAACCCTGGACCCTTGCCGGCTGGGTTCGCAAGGTAGACGCCGGCCGGATGATTCGCGGCGCCTATCACGACCTGCTATCTCGTCTGTAGCTAATCTAATTTGCGCTCAACCCTCATCCGCCTCGCGCAACTTGGCAATCACGGTGAAGTCTTCGAGCGTCGTCACGTCGCCCTTGATCTCGCCGTGCGTGGCGAGCTCGCGTAGCAGGCGGCGCATGATCTTGCCCGAGCGCGTCTTGGGCAGCGCCTCGGTAAAGCGAATATCGTCGGGCCGCGCCAGCGAGCCAATTTCCTTCGAGACCCATTTCCTCAACTCGTCCTTCAGCGCTTCGCTGGGCGCGTTGCCGCTTTCGAGCGTGACAAATGCCGAAATGGCCTGCCCCTTCAGATCGTCGGGCCGGCCCACCACCGCGGCCTCGGCCACTTTGGGGTGCGCCACCAGCGCCGACTCCACTTCCATCGTGCCCAGCCGATGGCCGCTCACGTTGATCACGTCGTCCACGCGGCCCATCAGCCAGAAGTAGCCGTCGGCATCCTGGCGCGCGCCGTCGCCGGTGAAGTAGCAGCCGGGAACGTCGCACCAATAGGTTTTTCGATAGCGCTCGGGATCGCCGTAAATCGTGCGCGCCATCGAGGGCCACGGCTTGCGTACCACCAGCAATCCGCCGTGGCCTGCCGGAACCTACTCGAATGCGCCTTCGCTTGGTTTCGTCACCACCTCCGGCTGAATACCGAAGAAAGGCCGCGTCGCCGAGCCCGGCTTGGTGGCCACAGCGCCGGGAATCGGCGCAATCATGATCGCGCCGGTCTCGGTCTGCCACCAGGTATCCACAATCGGGCAGCGGTTGTGGCCAATCTTCTCGCGATACCACATCCACGCCTCGGGATTGATGGGCTCGCCCACCGTGCCCAGCAGCCGCAGCGAATCGAGCTTGTACTTCTCCACAAACTCGTCGCCCCACTTGATAAAGGCGCGGATCGCCGTGGGCGCGGTGTAGAAAATCGTCACCTTGTGGTCGTCGACGATCTTCCAGAAGCGCGAAAAATCCGGCCAGTTGGGCGCGCCCTCGTACATCAGCACCGTGGCGCCGTTCTGCAGCGGCCCATACACCACATACGAGTGGCCCGGTCACCCAGCCAATATCCGCCGTGCACCAGTAAATATCCTCGTCGCGCAGGTCGAAGACGTACTTCGAGGTGAGATAGGTCTGCACCGCGTAGCCGCCCGTGGTGTGCAGCAGGCCCTTGGGCTTTCCCGTGGATCCCGAGGTGTAGAGAATGTAGAGCGGATCTTCGGAATCCATATGCTCGGCCGGGCATTCCGGCGCGGCCTTGGCCATCAGATCGTGCCACCAGTGGTCGCGGCCCTCCACCATGGTCACCGGCGTGCCGGTGCGCCTGAAAACCACCACGTGCTTCACCGTGGGGCACGCCGCCATCGCCTCGTCCACGGTTGCTTCAGTTGGATCTCGTTCCCGCGCCGGTAGCTTGAGTCCTGGGTAAGAATGGCCACGCAGTCCGAGTCGTTTACCCGGTCGGCAATGGCGTTGGCGGCAAATCCTCCAAAAATCACCGAGTGAACTGCCCCGATCCGCGCGCAGGCCAGCAGGGCAATCGCCAGCTCCGGCGTCATGCCCATATAAACCGCCACCCGGTCGCCCTTCTTGATCCCCAGCGCCTTCAGCGCATTGGCAAACTTCTGCACCTCCACGTGCAGCTCGGCATAAGTCAGCCGTCGAATTTCCCCCGGCTCGCCCTCCCAGATGAGCGCGGTCTTGTCGCGCCGCGCGCCCAGCGCGTGGCGATCCACACAGTTGTAGCTCAGGTTCATCTTTCCGCCCACAAACCACTTGGCCCAGGGCAGATCCCACTCCAGCACCTTGTCCCAGGGCTTGAACCAGTGCAGATCCCTCGCCGCTCCGCCCAGAAGCTCTCCGGATCTGCAATGGACTGTTTATAGAGCGTCTCGTACTCTTCAAGGCTCTTGATATACGCCTTCGCGGCGAACTCCGGCGGCGGCGGAAAGACGCGGTTTTCTCGCAATGTCGAGTCAATATCCTGATTGGCGGGGCGGGAACGGGCAAGGAAGACATCAAGGGCGTCCTTTGGGGAAGAAAATTAAAGCGACTCACGCCATGCGGGGAATCATTGCGCTTCCCCAGCGAGATACTCGCCCGTGTCACTTTATCGAGATAGAGGCACTGGAGGCAAGTGCCTTGAAACCAAATCGGCAGAAATACCCGCAAATGATTGTTCCGCAGTTAGAAATCAGACAGGGAATAGAATGAAGTGCAAGATGAGCTGCCGTCAGCTCATACCCTCCGCTCTGGACGCGAACCTTCGGTTTTCCGGCAGAAAGAGCCGTCATGCTTCTCGCAGGCTTCCTACCTACTGCTTCGCATACCGCTTCTGGTGCCAGATCCATGCCGTGCGGATAATTTCATCCAGCTCGGTGTACTTCGGCTTCCAGCCCAGTTCGCTAATCGCCTTCTCTGAACTGGCCACCAGCACGGCAGGGTCGCCCGGCCGGCGCGGATAAACTTCCGCCGGAATCGCGTGGCCGGTCACACGACGCGCCGATTCAATCACCTCGCGAACGCTGAATCCTTGCCCGTTGCCCAAATTAAAGATCAGCTTGTCCCGCGTCTCCAGCGCATCAAGGGCCAGCAGGTGCGCGTCCGCCAGGTCGGAGACGTGAATGTAGTCGCGAATGCAGGTCCCGTCCGGCGTAGGGTAATCCTCTCCGTAAATGCGGATCGACTTGCGCCGTCCCAGCGCCACATCCAGAACCAGCGGAATCAGGTGTGACTCCGGCTCATGCGCCTCGCCGCGCGTACTACCGTTCGGCCCCTCCGGCCGCTCCGGCCACGTTGAAGTAGCGCAACGATGCATAGCGCAGCCCGTGAATACGGTTCAACCAGCCCAGCATCTGCTCCACCAGCAGCTTCGACTCTCCATAGGCGTTGGTCGGCAGCAGCCTCGCATCTTCTTGAATCGGAACGGACTCCGGCTCCCCATAGACGGCCGCCGTTGAAGAAAACACCAACCGGCGCGGACCATGGGCCAGCATCGCCTCCAGCAGCGAAAGCGTTGACGCGGTATTGTTGCGAAAGAAAATCTCCGGCCGCACCATCGACTCGCCGGCCTCAATCAGGGCCGCAAAGTGGAGCACCCCATCGAAGGGTTGATCCTGGTATTTAGCTGATATGAAAAGAGTTTCGAGAGCCTGGCGGTCTGCAAGCTCACCCTCCACAAACTCCACTCCTGCCGGAAGCAAATCACGGCGGCTGTGGCTCAAGTTGTCGAAAACCACCGCCTGATGTCCCTTTTGGGCAAGCAGTCCCGCCACTGTACCGCCGATGTACCCAGCGCCCCCGGTTACTAATATCTTCACAAAAAAGCTGTCCTTCCAGAACGCTTTGGTTTACCTTAAGTCTATTACAGTAAGGCAAGGCAGAATGACTTATAGTCTGCCGCCTTAAGATCGCCTTTGAGGCGGCTTGCCGTATACTTGCAGTAGATTTTCTGTCATGCTCTTACAGGCAGGGCGGGATGCATTTCTGACCCAAAAAGAGTGATTGCGAAGTCTTCGCCAATTGTTTGAATGTATATCGTGGGGCAGAATGTCAGGAGTCTGTGCGGTCGACAATCCGTTTCGCGCTGAGCAGGTCAACATGGAGCATGTTTTTAGTTACTCCGGATACACCTGGTCGAGCGAAAAAAGGATGAAGACATGGTTCCTCCCTTCCCCAAGCGGATTTTCACAAGGGCAAGTTCAATCTGGCCAGGCGCCGGCTGTAGCATTTTCGTTGCCACAGATTTTGCCCGATTTGAAAAGACGACGCTGCGACGTCGCTACGGACATACACGAGGACAGAAAATCATGGAAGCGACATACACCCCAGGTAGGACCAACTTCGGTTTGCTCCCCGAACCCGAGCGTTCGCCCGGTTCGTTTATCACCAGCTCTGTGGTCAACGGGCTGATATTGGCTTTGCTCCTCTACGTCGGAGCGACAGCCAAGAAAATCATCGATGAGCACAAATACGAGCAGACAGAGCTGATTATTCCCGCCAAGCAGCCACCGCCGCCTGAGAAAGTCAAGATTCCCGAACCGCCCAAGATCAAGCCGATTGAAACGCCGGATGTAAAGCTGCAGGCGCCGGTTATCCATATGCCTAAGCCGGAGCCAAAACCTGAAGTGAAGCCCATCCAGATGGAAGCCAAGGTGAACATGCCTACCATCGCGGCTAAACCCCAGGTAGTTACGCTGGCCCCGCAACCAAAGGCCGCTCTCACCGCAGCCATGCCCGCGCAGGACAATAGCCAAAAGCCTTCCACTAAGCCAGTGCATCTGGGCCAGACTTTCGGAGTCACTCCCAATCCCAACGCTACACGTCCGGCCACCATCGCCGCCATCGGCAACGAGTATGGCAATATGCGTGGTCCGGCAATCGCTCCGCATGGTGTGCCCGGCTCCACAGGCATCGGCAATGGAACCAAATTCGGCTCCAACTCCGGTGTGATGGGCAAAGTGGCCTCCGCCGGAATTCCCGGGGCCACCGGTAAGGCTACTTCAGGCGCTTACTCCGGCGGCAGGGTGGCCTCGGCCGCTATACCTACCGTTGTAAAAGCCGCTCCCGTTCAACAGGAGGTTGAAAGACCGGCCTCCACCAGCCTCGAGGTCATCTCCAAACCCCCGGTACAATACACCACTGAAGCCAGGCAGTTGAAAATCCAGGGCGATGTAATCCTGCGCGTTACCTTCACCGCTTCCGGCCAGGTCGTGGTGCATGGCGTGGTGCATGGATTAGGCCATGGCCTTGATGAAGAGGCACGCCGGGTGGCACAACAGATTCATTTCCGTCCGGCCACTCGCAACGGTCAGCCGGTTGACTCCACTACCACGATTACAATCACATTTCAATTGGCGTAGAATGGCTGCAATTCAAAATGGAATAATGGTTCAACTCTGCCGCGCGATGCCAATACGGCGCTGGCGGTCTGAGAGTGACCTGGAAGAACTCACGCTAGGAGCTTGACATGATGTTTCGGAAGATCTCCCTCACCTTCCTGATCCTTACCCTTAGTGCGGCCTGTGTGTTCGCAAAGGTTAAGGAACCAAAATACGGGCAGGCGCGCCAACTCACCGCGGAACAGGCTGCACTGATACAAAAGGCGGTCGCACGCGAAAAGGTTCTCATCAAGAGCATTAAGCTGCGCACCCCCCTGGTGGAGACCTATATCCAGAACACCAAGCCGGACGTGAAGCTTTATGAAGTGCCGGTTTCGGATATGTATGTGCTGAGCCGCGTCGACTTCGGCAAAATCTTCTTTGACAAGCCCTTCGATGCCAGGGCATCCAAACCCTCTGACTCCGGCAAGTCCGGCAAGAAAAATTTCTTCTCCGGTTCGCTGGCGTCCATGACCGGTCTCAGCAAGGCGCTGGGTCTTGAGAAGTTTACCTATCAGCCAAACGGCTTCATGCAGATGATGTTTCTTGACCCATCGGGCTTTGACACACAGCACTACGCCTTCAGCTTTGTGCGCCCTGAGTTTGTGGGGACGGTCCGCACTTGGGTCTATGACGTGCATCCCAAGGTTCCCGGCATGGGCCGCTTCTATGGCCGCATCTGGGTTGAAGATGAAGAGGGCAACATCGTCCGCTTCAACGGTACTTACACCGGGCCAAACCCCGACGAGGCCTCCAAATACTACTTCCACTTTGATAGTTGGCGCATGAACGTGCAGCCCGGAATCTGGCTGCCGGTAGCCGTCTACGTCGAAGAGACCGAACAAATGGAAGGCAACAAGAAGGTCGGTCTGAAGGCTCAGACTCACTTCTGGGGCTACTCCCTCAAGCTGCCCACGCGCGACAGCGAAAACGTCAGCGTAAAGGTGGACGATGCCGTCGACAACAGCCAGGATACGCAGGACGTAAGCCCGTTACAGGCCTCGCGCCTCTGGATCACCCAGGCTGAAAACAACGTGGTTGACCGCCTGGTTGAAGCCGGTCTGGTGGCTCCTTTGAGTCAAGCCGGATATGAAAACAAGATTCTCGATCAGATCGTCATCAACCTGGTCGTTCCCAACAACCTGGCCTTTACTGACCAGTTGCATACCCGCATCCTGCTCACTGACACCATCGAGGCCACCACGGTAGGCAACACCATCCTCATCAGCAAGGGCCTCATTGATACCCTGCCCAACGAAGTGTCGATTGCCTCGGTAGTAGCCATGGAACTGGCTCACGTTGCCATGGGCCACCATATCGATACCCGCTATGCCTTCAACGACCGCCTGCTCTTCCCCGATGAGTCCACCTTCCGGCGCATCAACATGTACCACACCGACCACGACAATGCTGACGCTGCCAAGAAGGCCCTGGAATACCTGCAGAACTCCATGTACAAAGACCAGTTGCCCACCGCTGGCCTTTACTATGCGCAGTTGGTTGAGCGCGGCAAGGTGCTCAAGGGACTTACCACTCCCAAGCTGGGCGATTCTCTGCTCAAACCGGACGGAACCGTCTGGATGTCCGATCTGGCGAAGATGGCGCCCAAGCTGAACTGGGACGACCTCACCCAGTCTCCCGCACTGCCGCTGGGAAGCTGGCTAAAGACCGATCCCTGGGACGACAAAATTCATATGCTCAACGCCAAACGGTATGCGCCCATGAACGCCCGCGACAAAATGCCGTTTGAGGTAACACCGATCTTCTACAAGCTGCAGCGCTATGATGTAAGCCGCGTTGAAACGCCGACGGCCAGCTGCGGCCGCACCCGCAGCTGCACCATCAACCGCTGCGCCGGCAGGTGACCAGCCGGCAAGTGGTGGCGGCGGTGGTGATCAGCCGGCGGCAACTCCTCCGGCAGCACAGCCAGCGGGCGATCAGCCGGCAGCCACTCCTCCAGCAGGAGTCAGCCAACGGATGATCAACCGGCAGGTGACCAGCGGCCGGCACTAGTCTTCTAATCCGCCGCCTGAGCAACCCGCGTCAGGCGACGCAACGCCGGCTCAGCAGCCACCCCCTGCAACGCCGCCAAACCATCAGTAGTTGAGCAGTAGAATTAGATGCAGTAGATCAAAGACATTAAGACTCCCTGCATTGCAGGTTGCCCGGATTGGACGTGCTCTGTGCTGAAGAATATTGTGTTGAGACAATCGTTCGTTCCTCTGCTTTCTATCCTCATAGCCGCCGGAGCCTTATCCGCCCGCGCGCAAGTGGTTCCTGCGGCTACCAAAAGCCAGTTTTCTCTCACCGCAGGCGCATTGCTATCCGCCTTTCAGCCCGACTACGACGGCTCAATATAATGGGAGTGTCACTGAAGCCAGCCCCTATCGCTTATACGGCTATGGCACCTACGTTGACGTCAAGCTCTCACGCTGGGTGCAGATTGAAGCCGAGGGCCGTTGGTTGAAATACAACCAATTCGATGATATTCACCAGAGTAACTATCTGATCGGTCCCCGGATTCCCATCCGCCATTACCATTTCATGCATACAACCGTAACCCCCTATGGCAAAGGGTTGATCGGCATCGCGAAAATGGGCCTTGGATACTTCTACATACCAACGAGGGCTTCGTATACTTAGGAAATGGGAGATTTACCGACATCGCCTTCGGCGGCGGCGTAGACCTTAAGCTGACCAGGAAAATCAGCATTCGGGCAGGTGACCTCGAGTACCAGTACTACCCCAAGTCTTATTGAGCAACTACGCATCTCAAACCCTACGGCCTAAGTGTCGGCGTCGGCTACAAGATCTTCTAGAGCAACGTTTCCTTAACCACGGCTCGATAGCAATCCAAAATTGAAAGGCCATCCGCTGTAGCGGATGGCCCTTTTTCTTGGCTTGCTGTCAATCGCGATGAGCGGCTGTCCCACCGCAGAAGGTTACGCCGGCGAAGGCGAACCCTCAGGATAGTTCGGTCCGCCGCGGCTCTCCGGCTTGAGCACCTGCTGCTACGTTCCGCTGCCGGTGTCGCTGGGCGAAGCCAGAATCGAGCGCATCGGCGGCAGTTCCTTCCCCTCGATCAGCATCCTCACCTCTTCCGCATCGATGGTCTCGCGCTCCAGCAGCGCCGCGGCAATGCGGTGCATGGCGTCCGCATGCGATTCCACAATGGAGTGAGCCGACTGGTAGGCCTCGTCGATCAGCCGCCGAACTTCCAGATCGATCTGCCGTGCCGTCTCCTCGCTGAAGTCGCGATGCTGCGCAATCTCGCGGCCCAGGAAGATCTGCTCTTCCTTCTTGCCGAAGGTCAGCGGACCCAGCCTGCTCATCCCATACTCGCAAACCATGCGCCGCGCCAGATCGGTGGCGCTTTCAATATCGCTGCCCGCGCCGGTGGACATCTGGCTGAGGAAAATCTCCTCCGCCACGCGCCCGCCGTAGGCAATCGCCAGATTCGCTTCCAGGTATTCCCGCGTATAGTTGTGCCGGTCGCCGGGCAAAAAGATGGTCACGCCCAGAGCCATGCCGCGCGGAATAATCGTCACCTTGTGAATCGGGTCGGAGTGCTCGTGCCTGAACGAAACCAGCGCATGACCCGCCTCGTGATAAGCCGTAACCCGCTTCTCTTCCTCGGTCAGCAGCATTGACTTGCGCTCGGCGCCCATCAGCACCTTGTCCTTGGCCAGCTCGAAGTCGTACATGGTGACCTGTTTGCGGTTCATGCGCGCGGCGTTCAGCGCGGCCTCGTTGACCATGTTGGCCAGGTCGGCGCCGCTGAAGCCCGGCGTTCCGCGCGCCAGCACATTCAGGTTGGTGTCGTCGGAGACCGGAACCTTCTTCACATGCACGCGCAAAATCTCTTCGCGGCCGCGCACATCGGGCAGTCCCACCACCACGCGGCGGTCAAAGCGCCCCGGCCGCAGCAGCGCCGGATCCAGCACGTCGGGCCGGTTGGTCGCCGCCACCAGGATCACGCCGTCGTTCGATTCAAAGCCGTCCATCTCCACCAGCAACTGGTTCAGCGTCTGCTCGCGCTCGTCGTGTCCGCCGCCCAGGCCCGCGCCGCGATGCCGGCCCACAGCGTCGATTTCGTCGATGAAGATGATGCAAGGCGCATTCTTCTTGCCCTGCTCAAACAGGTCGCGCACGCGGCTTGCGCCCACGCCCACAAACATCTCCACAAAATCCGAGCCGGAGATCGAGAAGAACGGCACGTTCGCCTCGCCGGCCACGGCCCGCGCCAGCAGCGTCTTGCCGGTTCCCGGAGGGCCCACCAGCAGCACGCCCTTGGGAATGCGCCCGCCCAGCTTCTGGAACTTCTGCGGCTCGCGCAGGTATTCGATAATCTCCTTCAGCTCTTCCTTGGCCTCGTCCACGCCGGCCACGTCCTTGAAGGTGACCTTCTTCTGCTGCATCGACAGCAGCCGCGCCCGGCTCTTGCCGAACGACAGCGCCTTGTTGCCGCCCGACTGCATCTGCCGCAGCATGAAGAACCAGATCGCGCCCAGCAGAATGAACGGGCCCACGTTGAACAGCAATGCGGCAGCAGGATGTTGTTCTGCGGATCCTTGATCGTCGAAGTTAACCTTCGCGGCGCGCAGTTCGCTTGATCAGGATGTCGCGTGTTGGCCGGAGACGTGGTGTGAAACTGGTCCTTCGAGCCCTTCAGCTGGCCGTGAAGCTCGGTGCCCTGGATGGTGGCATCCTGCACCTGCCCCGCTTCGCATCTTGTCCAGCAGATCGGAGTAGCTGATCTCCGTGTCTTTGCCCATGCTGGCGCTCTTCTGCACCACGCCCCAAAGCAGCATGAGGCAGACCAGGATAAACACCCAGAACATGACCGTTTTAACGGTCGAATTCACCAGGATTCCTCTTTCCCGGCGGGGGAGAAGCCACTGCAACCGGACCTCCATCACCGCCTGCATTCACCCTTTAGACGCTCGTACACTTCCTCGAAGTCACAGAAAGTACACAACGCCTGCGCGGCAGACACAGATCTCCGCCGCCTGGATGAGCAGTAACTACGATTGTACTCCCAAGCCGGCAAAACTTGCAGCAATCTGCAGTCGCGCTTCGCACGGCCGGCATCCAGGAGTCACCCATCCGTCGATTCCATCCAGCCCTCGAGTCACCGTCCCCGCTCCTCAAGCTGGTCGCCATCACGCAATTCCCGCGCTCCGGCTCCAGTTCCACGCCCTGCATCCACACAATCCGCCCGCCCACTTCCAGCACCGGCCAAACCGCCCGGCCGCTCCCGTAACCCGCAGCCGTTCCAGCACTTCCTTCACCTTGCGCGGCCCGCTGGAGTAGCGCAGCCTCACCCGGTCGCCCGGCCTCCAGTTGCGCAGCGTGGCCGCGCTCGGATCGCAGCGCTCCCGTCGCCTCCGGCTTTCGCATCCGCGATCATCGATCCGCATCCGCAGCCCGAAGGCCGGAGCCTCAATTTCGCCCGGAATCGCCACTCGTACTCAGGAACCGCCTCCGCCCGCTCTCCCTCCGCCGCCACTGCCCACCGTCAGCCGCAACTCCCGCTGGAGTTCGCTCGGCCCGCAAGCCCTGGGCCAGCTCCGTTTCTGGCCCGGCTCGCCCGGTCAGCGCCAGCTCCGCAACGCCTCGGTCGCGGCAAAATCCGGCGCCGCGCCCAACTGCTCCGCCGCATAGCGCAAGCAGTCTCCGCTGCATCGCCGGGGCAGCGCCGCCAGCCGCGTCACATCCAGCGCCAGCCCCTCGCCGGCCAGCCCGCCCGCCGCCCCGCACCGGCCGCCCCGGCAGCAGAAGTTGCGGAGCCCAGCCGGGCCATCTCCGCCTGCCACCAGGCCTCCTCGTCGCGCGCCAGCGCCGCCATCTGCGCCAGATGCTCGCGCAGCCGCGGATTCCAGCCCTCCAGCAGCGGCAGCAGCTCGTGCCGGATGCGGTTGCGCGTAAAGGTCAGGTGGCGATTCGACGAGTCCTCCCGCCAGCTCCTGCCCCAGCCTTCGCAGATAAGCCTCCACCTCGGCCCGCGTCGTCCCCAGCAGCGGCCGCAAAATCCGCCCCTCCGGGAAATTCAACCACCGGATGAATCCCGCCAAGACCCTCCGTCCACGCCCCGCGCAGAAACTTGGCCAGCACCGTCTCCGCCTGGTCGTCGCAGCGTATGCGCCGTGGCCACAGCATCCACCTCGCCCGCGGCCATCAGTTGCCGGAACCACCCATAGCGCAGCCGCCGCGCCGCCTCCTCAATCGATTCGCCGCCTTTGCCGGTCGCCGGATTTGCCTTCGCCTCCGCCGCCGTATCCACCCGCGCCTCATGGAAGGGCACGCCCAGCTCCGCCGCCAGTGCGCGGCAAAACTCCAGATCGCCGTCGGCCTCCGCCCCGCGCAACCCATGGTGCAGGTGCGCCGCATGAAGCACCAGCCCCAGTTCCCCGCTCCGCTCGGCCAGCGCGCGCAGCAGCGCCACCGAATCCGCCCCGCCCGAAACGCCCACCGCCAGCCGCAGCCCCGGCTTCAGCAGCGTAGTATCGACGCAGTCTGGCCCGTCAGCGAGTCTGCGCATCAAAATCATGGCGTCGTCGGTCAATCCGCCAATCCATACGGCCCCATGTGCATGCACAGCCTCCGAGCAGGCAGCGCGTTTCGGCTTGACCGGCGTAGCATCGTGCCAGAAATGATGCGCGAGAAGTCGATACATCTGGCCACTGGCTTGAGCTCCAGGCGACGCCGCTAAAAGCTGGCGGTTTCCGTCCCTGATTCGGCCATCCGAAGAGTCGGCCTCGCTGCCCTGTCTAGCGGCAAGACCCTAGAACCCAGCCACATGCAACGCCCGCCGTTGTATACTCCACCAGTTATGCAAGTATTCGTGATTCTTCCCGCCGCGGGACTTGGTACCCGGATGGCCGGGCCGCAGCCCAAGCAGTTTCTCGCCCTCGACGGCGTCCCCATCCTGATCCATTCGCTGCGCGCCTTTGCCCCGGTCCAGCGGGTAACGGCCATCTACGTGGCCGTGCGCAAGACCGAGATGGAGCGCGTCCAGGCCCAGATCGCCGAGTACGGCTTTGCCGGCCGCGTGCACGTCGTCGAAGGCGGCGACAACCGCCAGGAGTCGGTCTCCCACGCCCTGGCCGCGCTGCCCGCCGAGCCCGACGACATCGTGCTGGTCCACGACGCCGTGCGCCCGCTCATCGACGCCGCCACCATCGACCGCACCATCGACGCCGTCGCCGAGTACGGCGCGGCCATCGTCGGCCTGCCCGCCGTCGACACCATCAAGCAGGTCGAGCGCACCGCCCACGGCGCCCTCATCACCTCCACCATCCCCCGCGAGTACGTCGTGCTGGCGCAAACCCCGCAGGGCTTCCGCTACGGCCTGCTGCAAAGCGCCTTCGCCGAGGCCACCGCCGACGGCTTTATCGGCACCGACGAAGCCTCGGTGGTCGAGCGCGCCGGCCATCCGGTAGCCGTAGTCCACGGTTCTCAGGTTAATCTGAAGATTACCCAGCCCGGCGACCTGGAGTTGGCCGAGTTCTACCTCCGCCAGCGCCCGCTGATGCGGCTGAAAGAAGCTGACAGGGGACAGGGCAGCTCATCCGGAGACGTGAACGAAGGATCGCGGCTGTTCGCCGCTGAGGACTGCAAGCTGACCTGTAATTCAGATCGACCCCGACAGGGTCTAAGAGAACAGGCACGGTAACCATGGAAACACGCATCGGATTCGGCTACGACTCGCACGAATTCAAGACGGGCGTACCGCTGCGCATCGGCGGACTCACCCTCGACCACCCCGAGGGCCTGGCCGGCCACTCCGACGGCGACGTGCTGCTGCACGCCATCACCGACGCCCTGCTCGGCGCCGTAGCCGCCGGCGACATCGGCAGCTTCTTCCCTCCCGGCGACCCGCGCTGGAAAGACGCCGACTCGGCCATCTTCCTCAACCTCGCCATGGAGGAGCTGCAGCACGCCGGCTACCGCATCGTAAACATCGATACCACGCTGGTTCTGGCCGCGCCCAAAATCTCCCCCATCGCCGAAGAGATGCGCGCCCGCGTAGCCGACCTGCTCAAGCTCGACATCGACCAGGTAAGCATCAAAGCCAAAACACCCGAGGGCCTCAACCTCGACCACGTAGCCCAGTGCCACGCCGTCGCCCTGGTCGAGCGCGTCCTCGAGCCCGACGAACTGAAAAGCATGAGCGCCGTAATGGAAACCCAGCGCCAGCTCGAAGACGTAGTCGAAGACCTGCTCAGCTCCGTCCACGGCGTACCCAAAAAGCGCACCGTATCCCCCGTCTACGACACCGAGGACATTACTTAGAAACAGTTGTCAGCTTTTAGTGGTCAGTGGTTAGTGGTTAGTGCTCAGTATTCAGCAATCGGGAAATTCAGGCTTTTTTCCCCTGCCCACAAATAGACCGTGCCCCATCCATTCCGCTTTTTTGCGGAATGGGTGGGAAACCGCAAATCTCTGATGTACTTTTTTTGATTACTCTGTCGCAGCCGGAGGTCTTCATCAATGAATCAACGCTTCTTTGCATTCTTTGCCGCCGCATTGGTTGCTTGCCTACCCCTCACCCTTCCCGCCCAAACACCAGACTGGCGCACCCCCACCGAAATCAGCGACTACCGCACCACCCCCGACTACGCCGAAACCATCGCCTATCTTGAGCGCATAGCCGCTGCCAACCCCACCCAGGTAAAGATCGAAAACTTCGGCAAGACCGGCGAAGGCCGCGACCTAAAAATCGTTATCGCATCCAAAGACGGCGTCTTCGATCCCACCGCCATTCACGCCTCCGGCCGCGCCATCCTCCTCGTCCAAAACTCCATCCACGCCGGCGAAATGGACGGCAAAGACTCCTGCCTCGCCTTACTCCGCGACATCGCCATCACCAAAACCCAGGCCGCCCTTTTAGATCACGTAGTCTTCGTCTTTATCCCCGTTTACAACATTGACGGCCACGAGCGCCGCTCACCCTATAACCGCATCAATCAGAACGGCCCCGAGCTTGCCGGCTGGCGCGGCAACGGCAGCAACCTCAACCTCAATCGCGACTACATGAAGGCCGACGCCCCTGAAACCCGCGCCTTCCTCAAAATGTTCCACCGCTGGCTCCCCGACTTCTTCGTCGACGATCACGTAACCGACGGCATGGACTACCAGTACGACGTCACCTTCGCCATCGACTCCACCCCCGACGTTGCCCCGGCCACCGCCCAATGGATTCGCGATTCCGTCAACCCTGAACTGGAGCGTCAGATCGACGCCAGCGACCACCTGGCCTTCCCCACTTACATCGACCTCATCGACGAAACCGATCCCGCCAAGGGACTCAGCTTCTACTCCGACTCTCCCCGCTTCTCCACCGGCTACATGATCCTTGAAAATCGCCCCGGTCTGCTCGTCGAGCTGCACATGCTCAAGGACTACAAAACCCGCGTCACCGGCAACTACGAAATTCTCCGCGCCCTGCTTGAAGTCATGAACCGCGACACAGCCAAACTGATCGCTCTCAACAAGCAAGCCGACGCCGACGCCTCCCAGCTAGGCGCGCATTCGCTCGGCAACCAGAAATTCCCCCTTGCTATCGACTGGAACGGCGACACCACCCCGGTCCTCTTTCACGGCTATCAGTTCACCCGCTCCCTCAGCGAAATCTCCGGCGCAATGGCGATCAAGTATTCGCATGAACCCTGGAACGTAACCCTGCCCCTCGCCACCGGCGCAAAAGTCACTGCATCCACCACCCCGCCCGCCGCCTACATCATTCCTCAACAATGGACCCACGTCATCGACGTGCTCGCCGCCCACGACGTAACCCTCCGCCGCACCACCGCTCCCTTTACCGGCAAAGTTGAGCGCTATCGCTGTTCGGGTATGCAATGGCAAGACAAACCCTTTGAAGGCCGTCACCCCATCTTCCCCGGCGAAGACCCCGGCCCCATGCCCGGTCGCTACGGCCAATGCACTCTCACTACTGAGACCCTCACCTTCCCCGCCGGCTCCGTCGTCGTCCCTCTCGACCAGCGTCTCTCCATGGTCGCCATCCACTGGCTTGAGCCTGAAGCTCCCGACTCCGCTCTCCGCTGGGGCTTCTTCGACGCAATCTTCGAGCAAAAGGAATACGGCGAAGGCTACGTGCTTGAAAAAATGGCCCGCGAAAACCTCGCCAAAGACCCCGCGCTCAAAGCCGAGTTCGAGCAGCGCATCCAATCCGACCCGCACTTTGCCGCCAGCCCCGAAGCGCGCCTGGAGTTCTTCTACGAGCGCTCTCCGTGGTATCAGGCCAACCGCATAGGCGAGTACCCCGTTGCCCGCCTGCTCTCGCTCGACGGCCTGCCGCTTAACTGAGCTTCTCCATCGAAATTAATTTGCGCCCATACGATTTTGATTGCGAATTTTCCGCTTTAGCCTTAACTTGTCTGTGAGTTGATATCCCACTCCCGGAGCGTTCCTCATGCAATATCTGGCGCTATTCCTGCAACAAACCCAACCCGATCCCGAAGCCGTCAAGGGGATCATTATGGCCATGATGGCGATTATCCCCATCATCATTTTGGTAGCCATCGCCATCGTCATGGTGCCCTTCTGGTTCATCCTCAAAAAGGCGGGCTTTTCGCCCTGGCTCTCCCTGGTATGCCTCATTCCTTCGCTTGGCATCCTGGTTTTGCTTTACGTGCTGGCCTTCTCAGAGTGGAAGGTAGTGCCCGCGCCCCAGCAAGCCTACGCGCCTCCACCAACCTACCCGCCGCTGCCTCCACAGGCCTGAGCACCAGAAGGAGCGGTGCCGGAAGAGGGTCAGTTTGAAGGGTACGGGCTTCAGCTCGTACATAAACCCGTCAAAAATTCGCAGGGCTTTAGCCCCTGAGGGACGGTATCCTTCAAACTGACCCACTATGGCGGTGCTAGCATCGTGAATAGAAAGCAATTTTTACGATGCCTGAACCGCCTCCCTCTTTGAGTGCCCCCCGCGTTCGTTTTGCCCCTTCGCCCACCGGCTACCTCCATGTAGGCGGCGCACGCACCTTCATCTTCAACTGGCTCTACGCCCGCCACAACGGCGGAACTCTGGTGCTGCGCCTCGACGACACTGACGTAGAGCGCAACACTGATGCCAGCGTCCAATCCATCTTTGAAGGCCTCCGCTGGCTGGGCCTCTCGCTGGGACGAAGAGTACAAGCAATCCGAGCGCCTCGCCCTCCACCGCCAGCAAGCCGAAGCGATCTTCGCCAAGGGCCTCGCCTATCGCGACTTCACCCCCGCCCACGCTGGCGACGATTCGTCTTCCGCACAAGGCGCATGGCTCTTCAACCCCGGCATGCGCGAACTCTCACGCGAAGAAAGCAACCGCCGCGCCGCCGCCGGAGAGCCCTTCGCCCTCCGCTATCGCGTCCCTCGCGGCGAGAACCGCACCCTCACTTCATCGACGCCGTCTACGGCGAGCAGTCCAAGCTAGCCGACGAGGTCGAAGACTTCGCCCTTCTCCGTTCAGACGGAATCCCCACCTACCACCTCGCCTCCTGCGCCGACGACGCCGATCTCCGCATCAGCCACATCATCCGCGGCCAGGATCACCTGACCAACACCTTCAAGCACCTGCTCATCTTCGAAGCCCTCGGCGCGCCGCCGCCCCAATTCGCCCATCTCCCCCTGCTGGTCGCCCCCGACGGCGCCAAGCTCTCCAAGCGCAAGCACGGCCCCGTCGTCAGCGTCACCACCTATCGCGACGCCGGCTTCCTCCCGCGGCCTTCGTCAATTTCCTCTGTCTCCTCGGCTGGTCGCCCAAAGACGACCGTGAATTCCTCACCTTCGACGAGCTAACCGCCGCTTTCACCCTCGAAGCCGTCAACCGCGCCAACGCCGTCATCAATTTTTCAGAAGCCGACCCATTCGACCCGAAGGCCGTCTGGCTCAACGCCGAGCACATCCGCGCTCTCCCCGTCGACGAGCTAAGCTGCCAAATCGCGCCCTTCTTCATCAGCGCGGGCTTCGATCCAAAACCCGAAAAAATCCAAGCCGTAACCCCGCTCATCCGCGAGCGCATCAAACTCCTACGCGACGCCGTCTCCGCCGCCGATTTTTTCTTCCTCGATCAGCTTCCACCCTACGACCCAGCCGAGCTAATCCCTCAAAAGGCGCGACGCCGCAATGGCCCGCCGCGTCCTTCAGCACACTGGCGAAGTTCTCCCCACCGTCCCCTTCGACCACGACTCGCTCGACCAGGCTCTCCGTGCCGCCGCCGCGCAACTTGGTTTAAAGGCCGGCCAGGCCTTCCAGCCCATCCGCGTCGCCGTCTGCGGACGCAAAAACGCCCCTCCGCTCTTTGAAACCATGGTCGTCCTCGGCCGCGATGTCTGCCTGGCCCGCATCCGCCAAGCCGAAGCCAACCTCCAATCTGCTCGCATAAGCACCGATATTTGCTTGACATTCTGTAATCGGTCAATTACACTTCGAGCATGTTTTCCGTCAGACCGCTTCCCGAATTCACCACATGGCTTGATGGATTGAAAGACAATAAAGTTCGCGGCGCAGTGACGGAACGAATCAAGCGCCTCACCTTCGGCTTGCTGGGCGACTTCAAGGCGGTTGGCAATGGTGTGATTGAGCTACGCATCGACTTCGGCGCGGGCTGGCGTCTGTATTACACCCAGTGCGGCGCCCAGATCGTCGTTCTGCTTGCGGGCGGTTCCAAACGCACACAGAAGAAAGATATCCAGCGGGCTAAGGCTTTGGCCGCAATGCTGAAAAGCGAAAAGGACCAGAGATGAGCAAAACCATTCACGTGGACGACCTGCCTGAATTCGACCCCGCGCGCTACCTTGACAACGAAGAGAGCATCGCCGTCTATCTGACCGGAATTCTGGAAGCGAATAACGCGGCCCTGTTGGCCTCGGCATTGGGTGACATTGCCCGCGCGCGCGGCATGTCGGAGATCGCCAAGGCCGCCGGAATAACCCGCGAAGCTCTCTACAAAGCCCTTCGCCCCAATAGCGCCCCGCGCTTTGATACCATCAGCCGCGTCTGTGCAGCCCTCGGCGTGCGTTTGGTGGCCCAGCCCATCCCTGCCGGCAAAGCAGCCGCTTGAAAGCTCGCTTGCGGCCGAAAAAACGTCCCGCCACTCCTTGAAACCATTGCCGTCCTAGGCCGCGAAATCTGCCTCTCTCGCATTCATCAGGTCGAAGAATGCCAGTGATCACTCGGCAAATTTGCAAGTTGGGGGGTGGGGCGTCCAGAATAGCTGAATATACGAGGAAATCATATGGCTAATGATCATCAGATGTGGGGCATTCACGGAGGACGCACCGGCGACGCCGACACACTTTTTCTACAAGGGGGGTGTGTTGCATTAGGCTGGAATCGCGTAGGTGATTTAAGCAAACTTCCTGCCAGTCGAGATGGATTCAAGAACCGTGTAGCTGAGGTATCACCAGAAATGAAGCCCGGTGCTGTTCCTGTCAGCGCCGGACAGCTCTATCGGTTTGTATATGAAGCCAAGATTGGCGATATTGTCGTCTACCCCTCGAAGAGCGACAGACATATTCATATCGGTCGGATTGAAGGCGATTATGAATACAGCCCGAAGCAAGAAATTTCCTACCCAAACCACCGAAAGGTGAAATGGATTAAAGATTTGCCACGTACCCATTTTTCGCAAGGAGCTTCGCATGAGATTGGGGCGGCCATGAGCTTTTTTGCGGTCAAAAAATACGCCGGCGAATTTTGGGATGCTATCGAGGGTAAGGATATATCGGTTCCTTTGGCACAAGATGAAACTGTTACACTTGCGAGCGCCATTGAAGATCAAACAAGCGTTTATGTTTTGAAAAAGCTCGCAGAGGAATTGAAAGGTGGATCCTTCGAGGATTTTGTCGCTCAACTCCTACAGGCGATGGGGTATAAGACTCAGCAGCCAAAACGCGGCAAAGGCGCTGATGGTGGGGTTGATATAACTGCGCACAAAGATGAACTCTGTATTGAGCCGCCTATTATTAAGGTACAGGTCAAAAGCACTGAAGGAAAGAACAGTGACAAAGACGTGAGCGCGCTGTATGGCAAGCTTAATCCTGGCGAGAAGGCTCTTTTTATTACGCTTGGCGAGTTCACACCCCCAGCCGAAAACTTTGCGAGAGGTAAATCCGATCTACGGTTAATCAACGGTGACGAGCTTGTTAAACTTATCTTTCAGCATTATGAAAAATTCGAAAGCCGCTATAAGGGAATTCTTCCTCTTAAGAGGGTTTATGTTCCTGACCCGGAAGAGGCAGAAGAATAAGTTTTGCATCGTTTCAGAGGGGGAGTTGATTTCTATCTCTGAGTAATAAGAGTAGAGAGCAGATTTCCAGACCCAAAGACGTTTCCGTTCTTGTCTTTGGTGGTATTGGTCTTAGGGTTGTATTCTCCCCTCTTGTTTCCGTTCTTATCTTTCCCAATTTGGGTTCCATCTGAGCGTGTTTCAATTGCGCCGATTTTATTGCCGTTTCGATCCTTCAATATCTGCTCTGCCATGTGATACCAACTTTCCTAGCGGCGGTAGTCAGCTGTTTTGTTTACGCTGTAAATCCTAGCATATTCTGGTTAGAGTGTGAGATCTCGGTAATCTCTCGTGCCGTTATTTTAGGCACAGCCCTCCCGTGGAATAATGAACAAAAGCCATGACCGACGCAAATCCGGAAAGCACAGCCGCTCGCCGCCCCCTCCAACTTCCTCCGCGACATCATCGCCGAGGACGTCCGCACCAAAAAATTCGGCGACGCCATCATCCAGACCCGCTTTCCCCCCGAGCCCAACGGCTATCTCCACATCGGCCACGCCAAGGCCATCTGCATCGACTTCGGCCTCGCCGACGAGTTCGGCGGCAAGACCAACCTGCGCTTCGACGACACCAACCCCGAAAAAGAAGAGCAGGAGTACGTCGACTCCATCCAGAAAGACGTCCGCTGGCTGGGCTTCGAGTGGGACCGCCTCTGCTACGCCTCCGACTACTTCCCCCAGCTCTACGAGTGGGCCATCCAGCTCATCAAAACCGGAAAGGCCTACGTCGACGACCTCACCGCCGACGAGATTCGCCAGCATCGCGGCACCCTCACCGAGCCCGGCAAGGACTCGCCCTTATCGCAACCGCTCCGTCGAAGAAAATCTCGACCTCTTCACCCGCATGAAGGCCGGCGAATTCCCCGACGGCGACGCGTGTGCTTGCGCGCAAAAATCGACATGGCCTCGCCCAACCTCAACATGCGCGACCCGGTCATGTACCGCATCCTCCACGCCACGCATCACCGCACCGGCGACGAGTGGTGCATCTATCCCATGTACGACTACGCCCACGGCCAGTCCGACTCCCTCGAGCGCGTCACCCACTCCATGTGCACCCTGGAGTTCGCCGACCACCAGCCCCTCTACCACTGGTATATCGAGCAGCTCGGCATCTTCCCTTCGAGCAAATTGAATTCGACCGCCTCAACATCACCTACACCGTGCTCAGCAAGCGCAAGCTCATCCAGTTCGTGCAGGAGAAGCGCGTCAACGGCTGGGACGATCCCCGCATGCCCACACTCTCCGGCCTCCGCCGCCGCGGCTTCACGCCCTGAAGCCATCCGCGCCTTCGTCGCCGCCATCGGAGTCTCGCGCACCAACGGCATCACCGACATCGAAATGCTCGAGCACTTCCAGCGCGACGACCTCAACCGCCGCGCCCGCCGCGCCATGGCCGTCCTGCATCCCCTCAAGCTGGTCATCGATAACTACCCCGAAGGCCACGGCGAGTTAGTCGAAGTCGCCAACAACCCCGAAGACCCCTCCGCCGGCACCCGCCAGGTCCCTTTCTCCCGCGAGATTTACATCGAGCAGGACGACTTCCGCGAAGTCCCTCCGCCCAAGTACTACCGCCTCTCTCCCGGCAAAGAAGTCCGCCTGCGCAACGCCTACTTCGTCACCGCCCACACGCGTGGTAAAAGACGCAGCCGGCAACATCGTCGAAGTCCACTGCACCTACGATCCCGCCAGCCGCGGCGGCAACTCCCCTGACGGCCGCAAGGTCAAGTCCACCATGCACTGGGTCTCAGCCGCCCACGCCATCTCCGCCGAAATCCGTCTCTACGACAAGCTCTTCCTCAAGCCCGACCCCAACGACTTCGCAGAAGGCCAGGACATCCTCGACAATCTCAACCCCAACTCCCTAGAAATCCTGACCGGCGCCAAACTGGAACCCTCTCTCGCCACCGCAAAGGGAGAAGACCGCTTCCAGTTCGAGCGCGTAGGCTACTTCTGCCTCGACCCCGACACCACACCAGAGAAGCAAGTCTTCAACCGCACCCTCCCCCTAAAAGACTCCTGGGCCAAAATCGAAAAGAAGTCCGGAGCATAACTAGTACCGTAGCGCCGGCTTCCTAGCCGGCTGTAGCGTGGGCCTCCCGGCCCGCGCTCGCCGCTCGTAATACAATCCCCTCATGGCGGACCAGGACCAATTCCAAACTCCCAATCACGCCGCCGCGCTTCTCGGTGCCGCACAGCCACGCTATGGTGAGGTACACATTCGCAGCCGTGGCCGCCTACCGCACTGGGAGAAGGACTCCGGTCTCTACTTCATCACGTTTCATCTGGCGGACTCGCTTCCCCTACCCGTGCTCAAGAGGTTGGCCGAGCGTCACCGAATTCTGGAGGCCGCCAAAATATCCGGGGCTCGGCTGCTTCCAGAGCAGGAAGTAGAGCTGGCTGAGTACAGCCCTCGCCGAATGGAAGTTTATTACGATCGCGGATTTGGAAGTTGTGCGCTGGCGCTCGCTCATCGCTTGCTTGGGTCATTATGCCTTCAGCGAGATGGTTGGTGAATCAACTTTTTAGATATGAAACCCAAAGAACCGCAGACCTGCATCAGAATTGCCGTTTATCAAGGGGTATTTGTCTGGGAAATACCAGCCCAACAATTCTTGAATGCTGGAGGTTCCGAAAAACCGAAGCTCCGCATTGCATTTGTCAATTCTGTCCTGCTCCGATTCTTTCCCGTGCAACAGCTGCCTCCAAGACCTCCTTATGGAATCAATAGAATTGTTCTGTGGTTGAAGAAATTTAAATTTGTTCAGTTGACGCGCATTCATCGCGTTGATACAGTCTGCTACTTTTCGAGCATCTTCACGGGTGAGATTCCCGATGGACTCTTTACTGAGCAGGTCTTGAATTGTTGAAATATGCTTAGAACGCCAGCGCATGTTCTCTCGGACCTTCGGCCAATTGGCGAATTTTACGGCCCATTTGTCGATCTCTTTGGATTGCTCTTGCCTCGTCAACTCACGAGTTTTGTTCTTGTAATAGAACTCGTGAGACGGCGTTCCTTCAGCGGTGTGGTATAGAAAATCTAGAAATGCGTCTACTTCCATAAAAAGTGGGCCATCCGGCCATAAACGCTGGACAGATTCGTACTTGGTCGCAAGTTCTCCATAACTCTTTAGAAAAGTCTGGTAGCGTGAAAACGCTCCTTTTGCACCTCCTCTGTCCTCAAACTCGCTTTCATCTGGTGCATCGGGAAGATCCCATAGCTTAGGTAGGGTCTGTCCCTCAAACTCAGGTGCGTTTGCCCATTCCTTTTTGTTCGAGTCCAACAACTGATCCTTATCAATGGGTACGGAATCGTCATTCCACCAAGTGATGAACAGTTTGATTGCTTCTTTCGCTTCTGGTTCATCAAGCAATATACCAATCTCACGACGCTTTGTAAAAGCGGTCTCAGTGAGGTTCGCCGAGGTGACCAATGCTCTGTTGTCAAATATGTAAATCTTTGCGTGGATACCGGGAATGCTTCTTACGGCTCCACGGTTTGCCAACTTGCATAACGTCCCCTTGTTTACGTTGGTAGTACATGACATATCTGTTATTACTTGAAGCTGCAATGCACTCTCTTTCCACCAGGAAGATCCAAAGAGAGACTTCACTGCAGACCACCTACCTATGTATGGTGATACTATCCAGGCACGCTCTTTCGCAGATTCAGAGAGTTCTCGAAGTCGAGTGCTGAGTGCAAATCCATGCAATGTTTTCATAGTTCATCCGTCATCTTTCTTAGTCATGTTAAGCCGGGTGCCCCAAGTCTCGCTTCTGAGACCCGGAATCCCTGTCACTCGCCAACCGGCAAGGCCTTCCCCTGCTCGAAGAATTTCCGCAGCTTCCCTGTCGAGTACGGAGTCTTCCCCAGCGCTTCATCCATCCAAGCCGGAAGTTCGGCGGCCAGAAAAGTAACCTCCCGTCCCATAAACGACGCAATCAGCTTCGGTGTCGCTTTGTGCGCGGAGTTGTCGTATAAATCGAGGAGATCGATTGTCTTTCCCAACTCATTCAGCACGCGGGGAAGGTTGCCAAGGCTCTTTAGCCGAATATCGCGAACCGTATCCTCGGAGCCGCTATGTCCGCCCAGGAAAGCTCGACCAGCTACCCGGTCGATGGCCTTGCCGAGGCCATCAACACATACATAAGTGAATCTGACCTCAAATCCAACTGAGTGAGCCTGCCTCATCTGATCGAAGATGCTGGTACTGTGCAAAGTTGTTTCGGTTGCGAAGTCCTTGCCCGCCGCAATGTGATCATGAATGAACTTTTCGCAGATCGGCCCGACAATCGCGCGAATCGACTTGGGAATGCCGATGTAAGAACCGCCGTTCAAGTGAGCGGCATAGTCGTCCGCATTGAAATAATCGCAGCCGAACTGGCTTCCAGGGAACGCGCTCGTCTTTCCACTGCCTGAAGGTCCGGCAACAACGTACATGACCGGCATTCACTATCCCCCGAAGTCGCGATCCGCGCCCGGCTGCATATCCGCGGGCAGTTCCTTCTTGAGGCGATTGCCGTCCTTGTCGTAGAACCCCAAGGCTTCCAACCTCTCAACCGAGCGGCGAATGCGCTTTCCGCCCTCTTCCAGAACCCGCGCCATCACCGCCCGGTGTTCGACCAGGTTCTCCGGCGAATACGTCTTTTTCACATTGGCAGCCTTGGGGGCTGCTTTGGGCGCTTTCACGGCACTTTTATTCACCTTCCGAGCCACGGCTCCAGTTGCCATAACGCCCTCCCGTTATCTGAATTCTAATCCTCCTGCGGTGTTAACGAAAGACCACCGTTGCCGGGTGCCCCAAATCCAAAATCTCCACGAAAAGGGGCTTTCTTCCAACAGCACGCCGTGCTATCGGTTATCGTGTGGGTTGTCGATTGCTGGTGCATGATCGTGATCGTGGTGGTCACGATCATGATCACGATCATTATCGTAGCACCCGGCAAGAGCAAGTGCTGCCACGGCGATCAAAAGAATACTTCTCAGGCATTTGGATAAGAACATCTTAGGTCTCCTTCCTTGAGTGCAGCCGTCGGTCAACGACTATCTTGTTGTGATACAAGGTTTAGTCGGCTAAGGAAGTTCAATATGGAACATCTTCGCGTTATATTTCGATTCTTGCTCCAGAGCCCTGCGGATCACCTAACCAGGTGCTTATCAAATCCCGCCGCAACCAACTTCTCATAAGCATCCCAAACCGCGTCCGGAATCTCCTGAGGAATTTGAAAGCCCATCGCCGGGTAGAGCTTGGCCCGCTGCAAATCTCCCACCATGACATTGATCATCATCTCCCGATCGACGATCGGCCCAACATAATCCTCGTACGAATAAGGCGGCGAAGTCACCATCAACTCATACTTTTCTTCAGGCCAATAATTCCTGAAGGTCGCATAAGCGCGTCTTTCCATCGTAGGTTTCTGCGCCAAAATAATCTTCCGCGGAATCATGCCCATCCTCTTTAAAAGCTCATAGGAGTAGCGCACGTTCTCGCCCGAATTCACCGCCCTGGTTTCAAGAATGATCTTGTCCCGAGGAACGCCGTTTCCCTCCATCACTTCCGCAAACTTTTCCGCCTCGGTCATTCCCCAATTCGTTTCCTGCAAACCGGCGGCAGCATGTTTGCCGGAAACTAAAACGAAAGGAGCAAGCCCGCGCTCATAGAGCTGCGCCACATACAACGGCACCGAAAGATCGAATGAAGTAAAACAGAGAATCACATCGGCAGCGGCAAGCGAGTGATGAACATGGTGATATTCCCAAATAATCTTGGCGAGTCTATCTTCTTCATTTCGTTCAATCATTCAATTCCATCCATGAGGCTCTATAGTCCCTAGTCCCTGCTATTTTCCAATCACATCTATCGGCACGGTAATGGTCTTCGGCGGCATGCAAGCATCCTTATCGCAAGCCTGGTAGCGCAGCTTTGCCTCAACCAAATGGTTGCCGGTCGTGGCTACGATCCTCACCTGAACCGTGAACTCGCCGGTATATACGCTGAGTTTCGTATCCGGATCCAGTGGCAGCGTAAAGTCAGTTCCAGCCGGATAGTCTGCTCCATCAAGCCGCACTCCCGATCCTTCAGGAATCGAGAACGTAGTCGGAATAAGAGACTCTTCCCTGGGCTTATGCGAATTGATATGCAGCCCTTGCGCGATGCGAAAGTGCAGCGTAACCTCGCTCGCTTTGCCCGCAGCTACAGTCACCTGCTCCGGAAACAGATACTCAACCGACGCCGCCTGTGCAATCGAACGCCCCGGCCGAACGCCAGTAAAAGTCTGCCCCTTCGCCAGCAAGCAAGTCCCAACCGCTAAAGCCGCCGCAACGCCAATCATCATTTTCTTTTCAAGCATCAATCTTTACCTTTTTAACGACTCACCCGCTAACTCGCTCGTTTGCTAACTCCGCCAGCCCCGCTAACTCCGCTGTTCTCACTTCCCCAGCGTCTTCTTGATATTCGCCTCAATCTCGCTCTTCGACGTCAGCCCCAACTGCGCCGCCACAACCGTCCCGTTGCGATCAACAAAATACGAGGCCGGCAGCGCATCCAGCCCGTCATAAGGCTCACTCAGCGAGTCGCCGTCAATCAGCACCGGGTATGGAATATGCGTCTGCTCCACAAAGTACGCAATCTCCTTCTTCTCCTCGCTCAGCTTCTGCGGGTCATCCTGGTCCAGATCGTCCGCCGAGATGCCCAGCACCTCAAACCCCTGCGCCGCATACTGATTCCGCAACTCAATCAGCCATGGCGTCTCAATCTTGCACGGAGCGCACCACGTAGCCCAGAAGTTGATCAGCACGGCCTTGCCCTTGTAGCTAGCCAGCGTAACCTTTTTCCCGCTCAGATCCTCCAGCGCAAAACCCGGCGCCGCTTTGCCCCTGAGCTTCGACATAAACTCCGCAGTCCCGCCCGCCGCATCGGGCACCAGCACGCCCTGCGCCGTAGAGGCGAGCACCCGCTCAGCCGCCTGCTTGCGATACTCCCAGTTAGCCCATCCCGCCCAGGCAAAGACGGCCAGTATAAATAGCACCGCTGTAAGAACCAGTGTGTTGCGTTTCAAGGGGATTTAACCTCTGACATAATTGTACGAGCAATCAACCCCGGGTGCCCCACCCTCGCGACGTTCTTGTTTTTGTCGCTAGGGTGGGATACCACAAAATCTCCTCTTCCAGCTTATTCCGCTACTGCGCTCCATGAAAAATCGCCTCAGAACTGTTACCATCAAAAGCCGATGAGCCAGTCACAAAATCAGCCCGGCAATCCTGATAGAGGCTGTCTGGAGCCAGCGGCACTGGTCCGCACTGAAGCGGCCGCTCTCGAAGCCCTAGCCAAGCGCCTCGAAGGCCCCATGGCCGAGCCCTTCAGCCGCGCCGTCGAGCTAATCCTTCGCTGCGGCAAAGAGAACGGCCGTGTTGTAGTCACCGGCATGGGCAAGAGCGGCATCATCGCCCAGAAGATCGCCGCCACGCTCAGTTCCACCGGTTCGCCGGCCCTGTTTCTGCACCCCGCCGAAGCCGTCCACGGCGACCTGGGCGTACTCATGCCCGGCGATGTGGTCATCGCTCTATCCGCCAGCGGCGAGACCGAGGAGATTCTCCGCCTGCTCACCCTCCTCAAGCGCAAGGGCGGCGCGCTGATCAGCTTCTGCTGCAATCCGCACTCAACCCTTGCCGCGGCCAGCGACGTAACCCTCGACTGCGGCGTAGAGCGCGAAGCCTGCGGACTGAACCTCGCCCCCACCGCCTCCACCACCGCCATGCTCGCCTTGGGCGATGCCCTTGCCGTCGCCGTCAGTCTGCGCAAAGGCTTCAAAGCAGAGGACTTCGCCGAACTCCACCCCGGCGGCAAGCTAGGCAAGCGCCTAGCCAAAGTCCGCCACCTGATGCATTCCGGCGACGACATCCCCGTAGTCGCACCCACCACCCCCATGACCGACGTGATCTACGAAATGTCCTCAAAAAAGCTGGGCATCACCACCGTTCAGGACCATGGCCGTCTATGCGGCGTAATCAGCGACGGCGATCTGCGCCGTCTGCTCGAGCGCGAAGGCGGCGCAGCCCTCAGCCGCTCCGCCGGTGAAGCCATGAACCCCCATCCGCGAACCATCGCTCCGGAAGTACTGGCTGCCACGGCATTGGCAATTCTCGAAGAGCGCAAGATCACTTCGCTGGTCGTTGTAGACGCCAACCAAACCGTCGAAGGCGTACTCCACCTGCACGATCTCTGGGGCGTTGAGCTTATCTGAACGAGTTTCTCACCCAATCGAGGCTTCGGGCGAGGGATCACCCTGTGACTCAGCCTGCAAAGCAGCCGCTACATTTGGGTCCGGGTTGGGATCGCCAAACTGCTCCCATCCCTCGCCCTCAGTCGGTCTGTCGGCGGTACTAAATGAATACCATTCTGAACCCTTAGAGGCAACGGAGTGGTAAACCTTGGCTGCAACATGCTTGCTTAGGGCCACGATAAATTGCGGCTTACCCCCGCGTGCATTGTTTACGAAGACATAAATGTGGCTATCCGACTTGATCTGCTGTGCGTGTGCGCCGACCAACCAGAAGTTCGGCTGGCCACTATTCGTCTTGACCTGTACGGACCAAGCCTTTCGGCAGGCTTGATCCGTTACAAGAAGATCTGCTCCGGCAGCGCTACGAGAGGTAGGGGAAACAATGAATCCCAGTCTCGATAGCTCCGCCGCGACAAGGTAAACACCCAACATGCCCGTCATTTGTCCCTTATTTGCCATTTCCTTACTCTCTCCTGGGGCGCAACGAATTAGTGAGACCGGAGTGCAGAACCTGGTAATGGTGCTATTGCGTGGAGGTGGACTCCGAGTGACTTAGGTGTCTTTCGATTCGATCAAGCAAACGCACTACGCTTCCCAAAGCAAAGAACAGCAAAGTGACCACGCCCGAGGCTAACACGACTCCCCAACCTGGGCCGGTCTCCATATTAGCTGCGCCCGCCAGTACAATTCCTGCTACAGGCAAGAGACATCCGACAACTCGCAGGCAAATCACAATAGCTGGTAAAGGAATCTTTGACTGTTCATCCATAGCAATCGCTCCTTCCCTCAACGATCAGTTACACCTTCAGTGGCCAAATATGATCGGCAATTCCAGCGACCATCGCTGACGTTGTCTGAACTGATCCGTGAATTCCTGTGAAATCGTAGAACCAAATTGGAAAGTTTGCAACCCGGTACCGATCGGAAAAGCTCCCGACGATGCTTTGCTTGCGGTTCGCTAGGCTGTCGCGCCCATCGCTGGATTGCGCTGTGAAACTCACTCCGGTGTCCGACTCCCCCGAACATTTAGAATAAACACTGTTGTCATTTGTCGCTGCGTCCGCCGTTGGCGGACGGGAAAGCACGCACTCATCTCTATGCATCGTTGGTCCAAGCTCTTCATCCCGACCCTTCGCGAGGCCCCGGCAGACGCCGAAGTGGCCAGTCACAAGTTTCTGCTCCGCTCCGGCTACATCCGCCAGCTCGGCGCGGGCATTTACAACTACCTCTTTCTCGGCCAGCGCTCGCTCAACAAGATCATCGCCATCGTGCGCGAAGAGATGGACAAGATCGGCCAGGAGTTTTACCTGCCCGCGCTACTGCCCAAAGAGCCGTTGGAGCAGAGCGGACGCTGGACGGGTATGGGCGACAACATGTTTCGCCTTAAAGACCGCAAGGGCGCCGAACTCTGCCTGGGCATGACCCATGAAGAGATCATGACCACCATCGCCCGCAACGAACTGCGTAGCTACAAGCAGTTGCCGCAAATCTGGTACCAGATTCAGACCAAGTTCCGCGACGAGCCGCGCCCCAAATCCGGCCTCCTGCGCGTGCGCCAGTTCACCATGAAGGACGCCTACTCCTTCGACATCGACTTGGCCGGCCTCGACAAGAGCTACGATCTGCACGATTCGGTCTACCGCACCATCTTCACCCGCTGCGGACTCAAGTTCGTCGCCGTCGAAGCCGATTCCGGTTCCATGGGCGGTTCGCAGTCGCAGGAGTTCATGGTCTACACCGATGCCGGCGAAGACCTCATCGCAAGCTGCCCCATCTGCGGTTACGCGGCCAACACTGAGAAGGCAAACTCGCTCCTCGCACCTGTCACGGAGTTGGAGCCAACTGGAGACGGAAAGCCGGAACTGGTTCACACCCCCAACTGCGCCACCATCGCTGAAGTAGCCGCCTTCTTCAAGATGTCTGAGTCCTCCGACATCAAGTGCGTAGCCTATATGGCGCTGAAGCACGGTGCGGCCGGTAAGCCTGGTACATGGCTCGGTGTGGCCGCATTTTTGCGCGGCGACCATCAGGTGAATGAGACCAAGCTGTTGAGCGCAATCGGTGCAGGTGAACTGCGCACCATGCAAACAGAAGAGCTGACAAAATATTTCAATGGCCCAGCCGGCTTCCTCGGGCCGGTCGGCCTCAAACCGAATGCCAAGCCTCTCGAAGAAGGTCTCACAGTCGTCGTGGACAAATCCCTCGATGGCCGCAAGAACCTCGTCGCCGGAGCCAACAAGCTCGACTACCATCTGCGCAACGTCGTGCCGGGCCGCGATTTCACCTGGACCCTCGCCGCCGAAATCCGCAGCGTGAACGAGGGAGAAACCTGCCCAATCGAAGGCTGCTCCGGCAAGCTCGTCGTCGGCAAGGCCGTCGAAGTCGGCCACATCTTCAAGCTCGGCCGCAAATACACTGATTCAATGGGCGCAACTGTGCTCGACGAGAACGGCAAAGAAGTTACGCCCATCATGGGTAGTTACGGCATCGGCATCGAGCGCATCCTCACCGCGGCCATCGAGCAGTCCAACGACCAGAACGGCTTCTGGCTGCCGGCCTCGATTGCCCCATTCGCTGTGGTAGTCACGGTGACCAATGTTTCCGACACGGCTCTGCGCGAGACTGGAGAAAAGCTCGCCGCGGAACTAGAAGCTGCCGGCCTCGACGTGTTGCTTGATGACAGAGACGAGCGCGCCGGAGTCAAATTCAAGGATGCTGACCTGGTCGGCATTCCCTACCGCATCAACGTAGGCAAGAAAGCCGCGGGCGGGCAAGTTGAATTGGTGACGCGCGCAACGGCAAGCAGCGTTGACGTGGCATTGACTGAAGCCGTGGCGTTGGTGAAGGAACGCATTCAGGAAGATGCACTGGGAAACAGCTAACAGTAGACAGCTAACAGCTCGCAGCCAAAAACTGTCAACTGTTAGCTGTTAACTGTTAGCTGCATTTGAAGGAGCGGCAATGGCGTTGAAGATCAGGATACCGAGATTCGCTGGCAAGCATGATTTGGCCACGCTGCTGTTGCGCGGAGTGCTGATCGCAGTTGCGGCCGTTGTGCTCGTTGTCCTGGTCGTCGCCGGATGGTACTACTTCAAATATCAGGGCATCGTTGACGCGCGGCTCAAACAGCCCATCTTTGCCAGCACAGCCAAAATCTACGCCGCTCCCCGCGAAGTCCGTCCCGGACAAAAACTCTCTGTCCATCTCATCGCCAATGAAATGCGCGAGGCCGGCTACTCCACCGATGGCGCAATGCAGATTTCGCCATTGGGAACGTACTCGGCTGGAGTGCAGACCATCACCGTGCGCCCAGGCCCGCAGTCTTACCACTCGCAAGACAGCGCTACCATCCGCATGGGTGCCGGCGTGGTGCAGTCCATCACCGACGATCACGGCCAGCCGCTGGCCAGCTATGAACTGGAACCTCTGCTCATCACCGGCCTCAGTGACGACCCCAACCGCACCAAGCGCCGCCTGGTCAGCTACGACGAAATTCCGCCAAATCTGATACAGGCTGTTCTCGCCATTGAAGACCGCCGCTTCTTTGAGCACAACGGCGTCAACTACTGGCGGCTAGTCGAAGCGGTCTTCCACGACCTGACCACCGGGCAGAAGCAGCAGGGCGGTTCCACTCTCACCATGCAGTTGGCGCGTGGCTTCTTTCTCTCGCCTGAGAAGCGCATCAAGCGCAAGCTCATCGAAATCATCATCACCTTTCAGCTTGAGCACCGCTTCACTAAAAAGCAGATCTTTGAGATGTACGCCAACCAGATCAACCTGGGTCAGCGCGGCAGTTTCTCCATTGACGGCTTTGGCGAAGCCGCGCAGGCTTACTTCGGCAAAGATGTGCGCCAGCTCGATCTGGCCGAGTGCGCTCTGCTGGCAGGCATCATTCAGCGTCCCAATTATTTCAACCCCTTCCGCCATGCGGACCGCACCATCGAACGGCGCAATCTCGTTCTTGATTCCATGGTTGAAACCGGCGCCATCACCAAGGATCAGGCCGAACGCGCCAAGGCAGAGCCGTTGCACCTCTCGGCAGCCAGCGTAGACGCCAGCGAAGCGCCCTACTTTGTTGACCTGGTACGCGATCAGTTGGTGCAGAAGCTCGGTGAACGCGACTTCAACCGCGAAGGTCTGCACATCTATACCTCGCTCGACCCCGACCTGCAGCGCGAAGCAACAGCGGCCGTCGATTCCACCATTCACATCGTCGACGAACAGGTTGACAAGCTGCACGCGCGCCAGAAAAAACTCGGCCAAAGCTATATCTATCCGCAGGTAGCCCTGGTGGCTCTCAATCCCCACACTGGCCAGGTGCTGGCCATGGTGGGCGGGCGCAGCTACGGCAACTCGCAGTTGAACCATGCGGTAGCCAAGCGACCCACCGGCTCCATCTTCAAGCCTTTCGTCTATGCCGCCGCCTTTAATACCGCCGTCGAGGGCACCATGCTCAACGGAGAGACCAAGCTCTTCTCGCCGTTAACCATGCTCAGCGATGAACAGACAACTTACGACGTGGGCACGCAATATGAATACACGCCGCATAATTATCACGGCGAATATCACGGCCAGGTTACAGCGCGCGAGGCCCTGCAGAAGTCGCTGAATAACGCCACCATCAGCCTTGCCTCGATGGTAGGCTTCGATCAAGTGGCCGCATTGGCCCGCGACTCCGGCATAAAAAGCGCCCGCGGAACTCCCTCGGTAGCCATCGGCACCTACGACGCCGAGCCCCTGGATATGGCCGGAGCTTATACCGTCTTCGCAAATAACGGTGTGCATCTTGACCCCTGGATGCTGGCCAGCGTGCGCACTTCCACTGGCGACATCATCAGCGACTATTCGCCCACCTCGCGGCAGGTGCTTGACCCGCGCGTAGCTTATCTCACCACCAGCCTGATGCAAAACGTAATCAACGCCGGCACCGGCGCCGTTGTCCGCCAGCGCGGCTTTACCGCGCCCGCCGCGGGTAAAACCGGAACCAGCCACGATGCGTGGTTCGCCGGCTTCACTTCAAACCTGCTGTGCGTGGTATGGGTGGGTAACGACGACTACACCGACGTCGATATTGAAGGCGCGCACGCCGCCGCGCCAATCTGGGCAGAGTTTATGAAGAAGGCCGTGCTGCTGCCGCAGTACTCTGACACCCACGACTTTTCGCCACCCGATGGTGTCGAGATTGTCAAAATCGACAAGGCCACCTACCTGCTCAGCGACGATTCCTGCCCCGCTGCTTATGACATAGCCTTTCTCGACGGCACCGCGCCCACTGAAACCTGTGACCACCCCGCCGAGCATCGCAACATATTCCAAAAAATCTTCGGTACGGACAAGCCCACGAACTGAAGTCGATAGCATCCGTCATTCAACCGTCAACATTTTCGCCTTCCGGCATGGGCTGGCAAAGCCCGCACCAAAAAGTCACGCGCGCATCCGGTCCCTGTATGCGTCTGCGGATCGGCTCACCGCAACGGCGGCAAGGCTCGCCCTTGCGCCCATAAACCCACAAGCTGGCTCCAGGATCAGACTCGTGCGTAGTGCGCCGCTTCCGGCCTCCGTAGGTAACAATCGCATCGCCTGAATCCTCTAGCACATTGGCCGCAATCAACCGCTGTGCCTCGGCAACCGCCGCGCCTGCCTGCTCACGCGCGATCGTAGCCACCTTGCGAAACGGGTTGAGCCCGGTCAAAAAGCAGATCTCTGATTTGAACACATTGCCCACGCCGGCCATCACTTCCTGATGCAACAGCACATCGCCAAACGCTTCATCTCCATGTGCCAACAAGCGACGCACGGCTTCGTCTCCGTCGAACTGAGCATTCAGTAAATCAATCTCAGCGCGCGGAATTCTTCGATCGCGAGCCAGCGATTGCGCTGTATGCATCTCGGCCACCGGCACTCGAAAACCAACCGCAACGTAGTCGCTGTTTTCAATCACGATCCGCATGTTGACGCGAGGCTGTTGCCTCCTCTCGCCGTGCCGGTAGATATGCCAACTGCCGTTCATCAGCATATGCGTAGCCAGCGTGCCTCCACCGGAAAAATGGATCAGCAGCCACTTGCCGCGCGATTCCACTTCCACCACAGTCTGCCCTGCAAGCAGCGCATCGTCGTTGAATCTTGTCAGCTTGGGATATGTTGAGCGGAATCCCGTAATCGGCTTGCCCACGAGCGCGCGGCCCAGTGCGCGTGCTGTGCGGAAAATCGTGTCGCCTTCAGGCACGGCCTACTGCACCTCTCCCGTGCGCGCTCCGTCTGCATCATGCCCAACCGGGAAAGGAATCCGGCGCAGATGCATCCCCAACGGTCCTGGATAAAAACCCGCATCCATCAGAAATCGTGCCATGGGATGTGCCGCTACCGGCTGCCCATTGATGGTTGTAATGAGCACACCGTGATGGCTGTCGCGCAGTCGCTCCTGTCCGCGTGAGCAAAGAAAATGCGCCAGTCCTGAAGCCGCCTGCGAGCGCTCCGGTTCCTCGGCCGGCAAAAAGACCAGCAGGTTAGGATTACCGCGCCTGAGCCATGCAACCAGTTGCCCGTTGCGCAAAATCACCTCAGCATAAGCCGCGCGCGTAAGCACTCTCGGCGCGGACTCTGAGTCCTCATCCGCAACCTGCAATTCCGGCCAGCGCAGCACCGAACCATACGGATTAGCCGGATCGGCAGCAGCCAACTGCACAAGCTCCGGCTTCTCCTGGGGCGGCGCATTACGCAACTGGCGCAGCAGGTCCACAGCGGCCGGCAGCGCAAATTGCGTGGCCCCAAGCCCGGCAACAAAGTACCCGCGGCGAATGCGTCCGGTCTCTTCCAGAGCCTTCAGCACGTCATAGACCGCGCTGAATCCCCCCGGAACATTCTCCGCCGCCACATCTTCCCTCAGCAGCACACCATAGCGATTCAGTAATTGCAAAGCCAGCGCATGACTAGCCTCTGTTGCCGTCGGTCCAATCGCTTCACCGCCCGTCCTCGTGCGCAGCGGCAGCAGCGACCACCTTCCCTGCGCTGTCGGCGGTGTAGTTCTGCGCGAACGAAAAGCCGCGCCGGTCTGCAACCGTCGCGGTGCGCGCGCGCTCTCCGGTCTGGCGATATACGCGCGCAACGCATGAAGTGAATCGTTCGTGATCAATCCGCGCCACACCAGGCTCCATAGCGCCTCAATCGTCTCGCCCGGATAGCCGCCACCCGCAGCCTGATGCAGCGCATCAAAAAAACTGGCCCCCGTAGATTCAAGCACGGCAATCAATTTTTCCTCACGTTCTGTAAGTGGCTCAACCGGAGGCCTCTGCTGAGCAAGCAGCGGCAACTTATCGGCGAGAAAGAGCGCAATGCGACCGTCCCGCTCCCCTATCGGCTCCACGCCCGCCCAAGCCACTTCGCCCGCGGCAATCAGCGTATCCAGTCCAGCCGGAGAATACTCCGCAATCCGTGCCGGCAAAATTGCGCTCTCAACCAGCGACGCAGGCAACGGTGCGCCCTGCAAACTCTCAATCGCATCCAGCAGCGGATCAAGACTCCCACTTCGCCTCGGCGTCAGCAGACCTTGCCAGTGTGTGAGAAAACGCGCCAGTGTGTGTTGCTCCACCGGCTCAACCTCGCGCCGCAGTTTTGCCAGTGACTTGCGACGAATCAGCCGCAGCATCTCTGCGTCGCACCACTCCCGATGCAACCCGCCTGGCCGGAATCCTCCCTCCAGCACGCGTCCTTCCGCGGCAAGCACTCGCAGCGCATTCTCAACAATGACAGTGTCCAGCGCAAATCGATCCGCAACCTCGCGCAGCGTAAACGGCCCATGCGTACGAGCGTAGCGGCGAACCAACTCAAGCACCGGATGCGCCACCGGCTCAAGCAGTGCGCAGGCGAGTCCCGGCGGCAATGGAATCCCCAACCCATCGCGGTAGCGCGCCGCATCTTCGGCCGCAATCAATCTGCGCTCGCCTGCGATCCTCAATTCCAGCAGCCGCCGCGACCGAACCAGCCGATCCACTTGCGTCAACAGTTCCTGCGTAGCCACCCGCCGCGCCAATTCCTGCCGCGAAAGATCTCCCAATCGCAAACAAAGATCGTGAATCCCGTCAGCCGAGCGCGCACGATAGTTTTCCGCCAGGCACTGCGCCGTCTCTTCCACCTCTGCAATCGCATCCGCATCCAGCAACTCGCGCAGATCGGCCTCGCCCAGCAACTCGCGCAACTGGTCTTGATCGATAGTCAGCGCCTGCGCCCGCCGCTCGGCCAGCGGCGCATCGCCGTCATAAAGAAAATTCGCCACGTAACTGAACAGCAGAGATGCGGCAAACGGCGAAGGCTTGTGCGTCTCCACCACCTGTACGCGCAACTGCCGCTGCTCAATCGCGCGCAGCGTCTCAATCAGCGCGGGCATATCAAATACGTCGCGCAGGCACTCGCGATAAGCCTCCAGCAGCAATGGAAATTTTGGATAGCGCGAAGCCACACTCAGCAGATCGTAAGATCGCTTGCGCAATTGCCACAGCGGCGATCGCACATCGGCACGCCGTCGCGGCAGCAACAGCGCCCGCGCCCGCAGCCTCGCGAAATCTCCCCGCAAACAACGCCGTCGAACCCAATTGCCGCAGCACCAGCGCCATGGCCTCAGCCGGCTCAACCATAAACCAATCCGCATCCGGCGGCTCGTCCGTATCGGGAAAGCGCAAAACAAATCCATCATCGCCCCACAGCGTCTCCACATCCGGCCCGCCGGCTGCGCGAATGCGCGCGCTCACCGCCATCGCCCAGGGAATATGGATGCGGCTGCCAAAGGGCGTGAGCACGCAAACGCGCCAATCCCCCAGCTCATCCCGGCAGCGCTCGATCACCACTGTCCGGTCGTCGGGCACCGACCCTGTCGCAGCCTCCTGATCGGCAAGAAACTGCATCAGATTTTCCGCTGCTCCGGGATCGAGGTCGTGCTCAGCCACCAGGCGCGTCAGCGCCGCCGGCTTGGGCAATGCGCGCAGTTCCCTCACCAGTGCGCCGATGCGTCGTCCGAACTCCAGCGGCCTTCCCGGCCCGTCGCCCTTCCAGAACGGCATCTTACCCGGTTCGCCGGCAGCGGGCGTCACCAGCACGCGGTCATGCGTGATCTCAACAATTCTCCATGTAGACGCGCCCAGAATGAAGGTCTCGCCAGCGTGACTTTCAAAAACCATCTCCTCGTCCAGCTCGCCTACGCGCACCGCCTTGCCCTCGCTGTGCGCCAGAAAAACTCCATAAAGGCCGCGGTCTGGAATTGTGCCTGCATTCAGAATCGCCAGCCGCGACGCTCCGTCCCGCGCCGTAACCACGTTGCGTACGCGGTCCCACGTCAGTCGTGGCCGCAGATCAGCAAACTCGTCGGAAGGGTACCGCCCGCTCAACAGATCAAGCACACCCTCGAATGCCGATCGGCTCAGCCCGCCAAACGGTGCGGCGTGGCGAACCAATTCGAAGAGTGCGTCCACGCTGACTTCAGATTTCTGCGCCTCCACTTCTTTCCCAGCCGAATCCCAATCGTCAAACTTCGACTCTGCTCCAAGTTTCTTTCCTCGTTTTGCACTCTTGAGCACCTTCGCCTTACGCACTGGAGCAGCCGCCGAAGGCGGATGCGCGACAATCGCCACTAACTGCTGCGCCAGCACGTCCAGCGGATTGCGCGGGAAGCGCGTGGACTCGATGTGCCCCTCATGCATTGCGCGCGTTACAGCTGCACAAGCCACCAGGTCGGCGCGATACTTGGGAAAGAGAATCCCTTCGCTCACCGCATCCACGTGATGCCCGGCCCGGCCAATGCGCTGCATCCCGCTGGCCACCGAGGGTGGTGCTTCAATCTGAATCACCAGGTCAACCGCGCCCATATCGATGCCCAACTCCAACGTCGATGTCGCGCACAGCGCGCGAATCTTCCCGGCCTTCAACTGCTCCTCGATAATCGAGCGTTGCGCAGCCGCCAGCGACCCATGATGCGCGCGCACAATCGGTTCCCCTGCCAGCTCATTCAGCGCACCGGCCAGCCGCTCGGCCACCTGGCGGCTGTTCACAAACAGAATCGTCGAGTTGCGCTCGCGAATAATCTCCAGCAATCGCGGGTGAATCGCATTCCAAATCGAAACCCGCCTGGGTGCCTGCGAAGCCGGTCCGCTGGGCAACTCCTCCTGCTCGCCCAGCCGCGCCATATCCTCCACCGGAACCTCAATACGAAGCTTTAATTTTTTAGGCGCGTCGGCGTTCACAATGGTCACCGGCCGGTACTTGATCGCCGCGGCATCCGCAATGTCCGTAGACCATTCTGAATTCTCGGGAGCGCCCGATTCGCGTGGCGCGCTAGCGCCGGCTGCCCCGCCATAGCTAGCCACCCCGCCTAAAAAGCGAGCAACCTCTTCGAGCGGACGTTGGGTAGCCGAAAGCCCGATGCGCTGCAATCGCCGTCCGGTCAGAGCCTCCAACCGCTCCAGCGAAAGTGCCAGATGCGCGCCACGCTTGGTCGGTACCAGCGCGTGGATCTCATCGATAATCACAGTGTCCACCGTGCGCAGCGCCTCGGATGCCTGCGAGGTCAGCAGCAGATAAAGCGACTCCGGCGTGGTGATAAGAATCTCCGCCGGATGACGCGCAAACCGCGCCCGATCCTTCTGCGGCGTATCTCCTGTGCGCACGCTGATAGATGGTTCACGAAACTCCACGCCCATTCGTCGCGCCATATTGGCCATGCCCGCCAGCGGCGAACGCAGATTGCGTTCCACGTCCACAGCCAGCGCCTTCAAGGGCGAAACATAAACAATGCGACAGCCTTGTACATGCCCCTCAGGTAACGGTTGCAGCATCAACCGATCCAGGCACCACAGAAACGCAGCCAGCGTCTTTCCTGTCCCCGTAGGCGCCAGAATAAGCGCGCTCTCCCCGCGCGCAATCGCCGGCCAACCCATCCGCTGCGGCGCAGTCGGCGCATCAAACACCGCTTGAAACCAGGCCGCCGTGACAGGATGAAAACAGGCAAACGGGTCGGCTTCATCAGCCGGAGTGGGGATGAATTCCGGGTTGGGCCTCTTGAGGTCCATGTTACTTAGAGAATAACGCGGGAGGCAGTCGTCCTGTTTTTCGTGACATTGACGATAGTTTCGTTATTCATTATGTTTGCTGTCTATCCAATAACCTGAAGTATTTTTGCTGCGACGCATGCAGCGCCCCAGGCTTATTCTGGATAAAGCCAGCCGCGCCGCATGCGGAGACGAGGAAGTGTGATGATAGACCGGCGTCAATTTCTAGGAATCGTGGGCTTGAGTGCATCGAACAAATTCAACCTGCCCAGCTTCGCATCCGCCCTCAAGATTCTCTCGCCCGCTGCCGCCAACGGGCCCCGGAGTAAAGGACCAAAGCCCTACGGTTCAGGCTACTTCGGCGAGTGGATCACCGATCAGTTTGGATTGCCGGCTTATCGCTACACCTGCAACCAGATCGCCGACAGCAAAGCCCTCTCGCCAGTCCATAAGGAGTGGCGTGCTCCCACCGATCAAACACACCAGGTAGGCAACGACCGGCTTGTAGCGGCCGTTTCAAACTACGGATATGTGCAGGTTCGCCAGGACGAAGGCTCGCCGAAATTCCTCAACGACTATTGCCCCGAGCAGGGCCGCTATGGCGCCGGCATCGGTTTTCTTACTGACGGAAGCTCTGTACTCAGCACTTACTATCCCGGTAACGGCGAATCCTTTGAGAGAGTAATGGGCGAGGGCTACCTGAGGAAGACCGTCAAAGGAAACCAGTACGAAGTGGATCAAACGATTTTCGCCCCTTACGGTGATGACCCTGTTCTGATTTCTATGGTCACAGTCACTAACCACAGCACCAGCGCGGCGAATCTGCGCTGGGTTGAGTACTGGGGCTGCCAGAATTATCAGTTTTCATTTCGTTCCGGAATGGAGGCAGGCAGATTAAAAGATCCCACCAAAGCCGCTGCGTTGCGGAGAGATTTTGCAGGCCGCTTCGCGCATCGATTCGAAGCTCTGTCAAACGGTTCCGGATTAATCGAAAGCCAGAAATTTCTCGGGCGCACTCTGGAAGATGAGGGGCTGTGGATAAAAGTCGCAGCAGAGATGAAGAACCCATCCAGCGACATCGCCAGCCAGTTACCCGATCCTTCAACCGGAGCCACGATGGAAGATCTCAACCCTCCATCAACATTTCTTGTTTCGCTCGATGCTCCTATGGACGGCTTTCAAACCGATGCCGCAAGCTTTTTCGGTAGCGGCGGCGTCGGCAATCCCTCAGGACTTACAGGCAAGCTGAATAACGATCTGAGCACAACCGGCAGTTCTAGCGTATTGCTATTGGAACGAAATTTTAAGTTAGAACCCAACGAGAGCCGTACGCTCTGCTTTCTCTACGGATATTTACCGGACGGGTTCAAGCTCGACGATCTGGTGAAAAAATACTCCGTTGATCCAGCCGGTGCATGGGCGCGTTCGAGCGCATCATGGAAGACCGAAGGCCTGCGTTTTTCCGTCCCCGCCGAGCCCTGGGTCGAGCGTGAAATCTCCTGGCACAACTATTACCTGCGCAGCGCACTTACTTATGACAGCTTCTTTGGCGAGCACATACTCTCGCAGGGGCATGTCTACCAATACATCATGGGTTTTCAAGGTGCGGCGCGCGATCCGTTGCAACACACCTTGCCATTCATCTTCAGCAATCCCCAGATCGTCAGAGAAATCATTCGCTACACACTCAAAGAAATCCAGCCTGATGGATCCATTCCGTATGGCATTGTGGGCAGCGGTGTCCCCATGCCGTCCCCATTTGTTCCCGGCGATCTGGAGATGTGGCTGCTCTGGACGGCTTCGGAGTATGTGTTAGCCACGCGCGATAAATCATTCCTTGCTGAGAGAATTCCCGCCTACTCTCACCGGGAAGCAAGCTTCTCAGACCCGACAGTCGGCGAACTTCTGCGCCGCTCTTATGTTCATCTTGTCAATGTAATCGGCGTAGGCAAGCACGGCCTCATGCGCCTGGCCATGGGTGACTGGAACGACGGAGTGGTGGTGGTAAGAGTCCCAAAAAACCTGGTTGATGAAGTGCGCGAGCAAGGCGAAAGCGTTCTTGACGCCGCAATGGCCAGCTATGTCCTTGATTACTACGCGCACATGCTTTCTTATGTTGGCGCAACATCAACAGCCGCCGAGGCCCACGCCAAAGCCGAAGGTCAGCGCAAAGCCGTTCAGGAAAATTGGAGTGGCCGTTGGTTTCGCCGCGCTTGGCTTGGACCGCATCTTGAATGGATCGGCGACGACCGCTTATGGCTGGAACCTCAACCCTGGGCCATCATCGGCGGCGCGGCTACTCCCTATCAACGCGCAACATTAGTGGCCGCGCTCGACGAGTTAATACGCCGTCCTTCTCCTATCGGCGCCATGATATTGAATCAAGCCGAAACCACCCCGTCAAAACCGGACGGCGTACTTGAGAACGGCGGCATCTGGCCCAGCATCAATGGAACTCTGATCTGGTCGTTGGCCATGGCCGGAGGCGCATCAGCCTGGGATGAGTGGAAGAAGAACTCCCTCGCCATGCATGCCGAAGCGTATCCGGATATCTGGTACGGCATTTGGAGTGGTCCCGATACTTACAACTCAGTGCTATCGAAGCATCCCGGCCAAACCATGTTCACCGAGCCCTCATTGACTGGCCGCAAAGACCCATCGGATTGGGGAGTGAACTGGACGGATTATCCAGTAATGAATTTGCATCCGCACGCATGGCAACTCTATAGCGCGGCCAAACTTCTGGGCGTTGAATTCCACGAAACCGGCGTCCGATTCAACCCAGCGCTGCCTTTAACGGAGTACGAATTCGCATCTCCGCTTTTAGGTTTCAGCAAATCGCCAAAAGGTTATTCAGGATGGTACGCTCCATCCGCCGCAGGACGCTGGACGGTTGAAATAAAATTATCCGATTCTGAAAGGGCCGGACTAAAGCAAATTAAGATCAACGGATCAATTGAACCTTTTCCGCACGACGCGCAAACAATCCAATTTGTCGGCGAGAGCCATCTCGATGCGCCGTTGCGCTGGGAAATCAGTTAGGGCTCTTGCGAGAACTCACCGGCCGCGAATTACCTGAATGTCTATACTCTGACAACGACGGCAAGAGCGTCGAGGCAGTTCCATCGCGTACTATAATGCTTGCCGGAGCGCCCATGCGAGACCATTTGGCTACACTCCTCGATGACCTTCGCCGCCACGGGCGAGAGGTCGCAGTGGTGCGTTACCAAGGCAACCGGCGCCGCGTAACCACCTATGGGGAGCTCGCCCACCTGGCTGGCCGTTTTGCCGCGCTCCTTGTTCAGCAAGGCATCGAGCCCGGCGACCGCGTGCTCTTGTGGGCCGAAAACAGCGCGGAGTGGATCGCTGCTTTTTATGGCTGCCTGCTCCGCGGGGTTCTGGCCGTTCCTCTCGACGCTATCGGCACCGTCGAATTTGCTGCGCGCGTTGCAGCCGACGTCGCTCCCAAAATGGCAGTGGGCGATGCGCTGCTCCTCGGCCAGTTGCCTGAAACTGACCCACTCGCCTTCCCGCGGCTCCCTTTTGAAGAATGGCTCTCCATCCTACCCGCTGAAGAAGCCGGCCCAGTTCCTGGGCTTTCCCGCGAAACCCCGCTCGAAATTCTTTTCACCTCCGGCACTACCGGCGATCCCAAAGGCATTGTGATCACCCACGGCAACGTGCTTGCCAGTGTAGGACCCATCGAAGACGGCGCGCAGCCTTATCTTCGTTATGAGCGGCTGATTCATCCCCTGCGCATCTTGCACACGCTTCCCCTGAGCCACGTCTTCGGCCAGACAATGGGCTTGTGGATTCCGCCCATCTTAACTGCCGAGTTGCACTTTGAAAATCGTCTGGTGGCACATCGGCTCATTGAAACCATCCACCGCGAGCGTATCTCCGTGCTGGCCGCCGTGCCCAGGGTGCTGGCGCTGCTCAAAACTCATCTGGAAACTAACCTCCCCGGTCTTGCCGAGCGCATAGCTCGCTTCAAGGGTGGAAACCCCTGGCTTAGCTGGTTACGCTTCCGCCGTGTTCACTCGGCCTTCGGCTTCAAGTTCTGGGCGTTCATCTCCGGCGGAGGAGCGTTGCCGTCCTCGCTGGAACAATTCTGGAACACCCTTGGGTTCGTCCTGGTGCAGGGCTACGGAATGACGGAAACCACCGCGCTCATCACCCTCAACCATCCTTTCCACGTGGCCCGGGGAACCATCGGCAAACCTCTGGCCGGTCGCGGGGTAAAGTTGGGTCCCGATGGCGAGGTGCTGGTGCGCGGTGATTCCATCTCCGGCGCAACCTGGCAAGGCGGCGCTCTGCACAAGCGTAAAAACGAATGGCTGGCCACCGGTGACCTGGCCCAGATGCAACCAACCGGCGAACTGCGTTTTCTGGGCCGCAAGAGCGAGGTCATCGTTACCGCTGCGGGCGTAAACGTGCACCCCGAAGATCTTGAAGCGGCCATTGAGCAGGAACCGGGCGTGGCGGCCTGCGCGGTCGTACCGCTGGAAACACCAGCCGGCACCGAGCCCTGCGCCGTGCTCGCCTTTCGCGGTGAAGGGGAACAGGCCGTGGCCGCCATTGAACACGCCAACGCACGCTTGGCTGAATTTCAACGCGTGCGCCGCTGGGTGCTGTGGCCTGAGCCCGATCTGCCTCGCACCTCCACAGGAAAGATTCGTCGCAAGGCAGTGGCAGCGTGGCTGGCCGGCATCCAGGCCGCTGCCGCCACCACCAGCTCCGGCGCGGCAAACAATGCCGGCGCGGGCGCTTTCTCGGCATCCACTGACTGGCTGCTGGCTCTCATCGCACAAATTTCCGGTGAAGCCCCCTCCGGCGTGGGAGATGAACTGCGCCTGACTGAAGACCTTCACCTCGACAGCCTGGGCCGTGTGCAACTTGCCGCCGCCATCGAGGAGCGCCTGGGCATGGTACCCGAGAGCGGAATGCTTGAAGAAATGCAAACCCTCGGCGAGCTGCGTCAATTGGTAGCCGGGGAGGGATTCGGCGTGCGTGCAGCATGGTCTACCGCTCCATCCAATGATAGAAACCAGACAGATGCAGCGCATGCAATCAGCGCCAGAAGCTTCGTGTCCCCGAGCCAAGCCGAAGCTCCACCCGCGCCTCAAACCGAGCCCGCACCGCCTGCGTATATTTACCCGCGTTGGCCGTGGCTTCTGCCCTTCCGCTGGTTGCGCGCGGCTTTCATTGAGGCGGTCATGCGCCCACTGGTCTGGCTGCTGGCGCATCCTGCCGTGGTCGCGCCCCACAAGCTCGCCTCCGATGCGCCCCTGCTCATCGTCGCCAATCACGTAACCACCTACGACGGTCCGTTCATCCAATTCGCTTTGCCAGGTCCCATACGGCGCCGGATTGCGGTGGCCATGTCCGGCGAAATGCTTGAGGATTTTCGCCACTTCCGCGATCCGGATACTGGCCGCTTCTCTCTCTTCGGCCCCCTCGCTTACATGCTCATCACCTCACTCTTCAACGTTTTTCCTCTCGCCCGCCAGCGGAACTTTCAGCCCAGCTTTGTCCACGCACGGCAAGGCCATGGACCATGGTTTCAACGTGCTCGTCTTCCCTGAAGGCACTCGCTCTGCTGAAGGCACGCTGGCGCGCTTCCGTCCGGGAATCGGTTTGCTCGTCAAGCAATCCGGTGCCTCCGTGCTGCCCATCGCCATTCGCGGCCTCGGCGATCTCAAAACTGGCCGCCGCCGCTGGTTCCGCTCCGGCTCAGTCGAGGTGCATGTGGGCCAGCCTATCCGCTTCTCACCCGCTGACACCGAGTCCGCCATCACCGCACGGCTGCACGACGAAGTGGATGAATTGCTAAACGGCTGACAGAATGCATAATTGAAGTTGAAGTTCGTTGAAGGCATCCATAAAGCGGAGAATACATCATGGATAAAATCACGCGCAGAGACATGCTGGGACGATCCAGCCTCTTTATGGCGTCAATGGGCGCGCTCTCACCGGTAAGCGCCAATGCTGAAGCCGCCGCTGCAACTCGCCGGCAAAAAATAGTCGTCGTAGGCGCGCACCCTGATGATCCTGAATCCGGTTGCGGCGGCGCCATCGCCCTCTACACTGACCAGGGCCACGACGTTGTCATCTTCTACCTCACCCGCGGCGAGACCGGCATCAAGGGCGTATCCATGCAGGAGACTGCCGTAATCCGTACTGCAGAAGCGGAGAAAGCCTGCGCCATTTTGAAGGCAAAACCCGTATTCGTAGGCCAGGTAAACGGCCAGACCGAGATCAACCGATCGCGCTACGAGGAGTTCCGCAAGCTCCTCGACGCCGAAAACCCTGACGTGGTTTTCACCCACTGGCCTATCGATACCCATCGCGACCACCGCGTGGCATCCCTTCTGGTATATGACGCGTGGATCGAAGGCGGCAAGAAATTCGATCTTTATTATTACGAAGTAGACCAGGGCATACAGACGCAAATCTTTCATCCCACCCACTATGTCGATATCGCTCAGTCTGTGAGCCGTAAGCAGGCTGCATGTTACGCCCACGCCAGCCAGCATCCTGTCACTGATTTCTGGCCCCTGCACGACGCGATGGATAAATTTCGTGGCATGGAGTGTGGCGTAAAAGACGCTGAAGGATACGTAGCCCATTGCCAGAATCTGGAGATGGCCGTACCCATAAAGTCGTAAAAAAACGAGCCGGCCAATTCTGGTGCGTTTTGTCTGCCCGCGTGAACTCACCCGGGAAACAAGTTCGAAATCTCTGTTTAAAATCATCACAGGTTGTTAACCATGCCCAGCAAATCGCGACAGCGCAAATCAGAGGTCAAGCGCCCGCTGCATGCGCAGGCCGGCAAAAGCGTTGCCATCCCTCGCGTAACCCACGAGCCGTGGAAAATTACGGCCATATGCATCGCACTTGCGGTGGTAACAATCTTTGCCTATCAGAGCGTGCGCAATAACAATTTTCTCCTGTACGACGATAACTACTATGTTCAGGAGAACCCACCCATCCAGCATGGCTTAACCATGCAAAGCATTAAATGGGCGTTTACTTCCTTCGATGAGTCGAACTGGCACCCGCTCACGTGGATTTCGCACATCATTGACTGGAACTTCTACGGCAACAACCCCGCCGGCCACCATATGACCAACGTGCTTTTGCACTCAGCCAATTCAATCCTGCTTTTCTTATTGCTTTTGTCCATAACCGGCTTCTTAGGCCGTTCCGCAATAGTCGCATTCCTTTTCGCTCTGCATCCCGCCCATGTCGAATCCGTCGCCTGGCTATCGGAACGCAAAGATGTGCTGTGTGCGTTCTTCTGGTTTGCAACGCTGCTTGCTTACGTGGGTTATCTTCGCAACTCATCATGGAAACGGTACGCATGGGTCGTTTGCTTCTATGCCTGCGCCCTCATGTCCAAGCCGATGGCCGTCACTCTTCCCATTACTCTGCTGTTGCTTGATTACTGGCCATTGGGCAGACTATCCTTCGCGCCAGATGCTCACGGACATCGGCTCTCAACTTTTTTGAAGTTATGCGTTGAAAAATGGCCTCTATTTATCATGGCCGGCCTGTCGTGCGGTATCACATTGGTTGCGCAAAAGCGCGCGGCAGCTGTGTTCCCCCTGCCTCTATGGGAGAAATTCTGCAACGCGGCAACCAGTTACTGCCGCTACGTCCGCATCGCATTCTGGCCCCACCCGCTCACAGCCCACTATTACTACGACGCAAAAAACATCAATGTTCTGGCAGCCGTGTTATCTGCATTCGCGCTCATCCTCGTAACCGGAGCATGCTGGTATTTCCGGAAGAGCCGACCATATTCCCTGACCGGCTGGTTGTGGTTCCTGGGAACGCTGGTCCCGGTAATCGGCATCGTACAGGTTGGCAAACAAGCCCTGGCCGAGCGTTACACTTATCTTCCTTTTATCGGCATTTTCGTTGCCGCAGTATGGCTGGCCGGCGATGCCATTACCAAATTCCCTAAAATCAAACTCCCCGCTCAAGTGCTTGCGGTTGTAGTCATTGCAGCATGTGCCATAAAAACCGATGCGCAGGTTAAGGTGTGGAAAGATACGGTCACGCTCTTCAGCCACGCAATCGATATTGACCCGCGCGGAGAACTACCCTATCTAAACCTCGGAGTGGCTTACGGAAGGCAGGGCAGGCTTACCGAGGCAAAAGAATATTTTGATCGCGCGCTGCAATATAACCCCACCGACTCATTGATTCTCTCTGATTCCGCCTTCTGCATCATGCGCATCGCCATGCAAACCCGCGATCTCCGCGATATGCCGCTTGCCGGGCAGCGTCTCGATCAGGCTTTGCGTTCCGCTCCTGACAATCCCAATATCCTGGCCGATAGGGCGCTATGGTCAATCATGATGGGCAGCCCAAAGGATGAAGAGGCTTACAGCAGAAAAGCTCTCGCCGCTAATCCAGGCTTTGTCACAGCGCGGCTTTATCTTGCCTATGCTCTTCGGGAGCAGAATAAATTCAGCGAAGCGGCGCAGGAATATCGTCAGGCGCTCGCCCTCCAGCCCAATAATTACGATGCCCATAACTCACTCGGCGTAATCCTGTTTCAATTGGGAGATTATGAGGGCGCGGCCGGGCAGTTCCGCGATGCTACGCAACTTAATCCGGCATCTGCTGAAGCAAAGCGAAATCTGGCGCTTGCCCAGGCCAGGATAAATACTCAATGAGACAAGAACAGCTTGCTAACTGGGCTGCCTCGGCTTGAAATAACATGTGCCCCCGGACAGCACCGCGGTCCAGATGGTTGGATCAGCGGGTTGCTCGCTTGATCCAAGGAATAAAATGCCGTCGGGCGCCAGCAACCGGTGAATATTAGCCAGCAAAGGGCGTCGCGTCTCCTGCGAAAAGTAAAGCATTACGTTGCGTAAAAAGATCACGTCGAAGCGATCTTCCAAACGGCGAAAGGGAAACGGCTGCACGCATAGATTGGCCTGCTGGAAATTGCACATCTTGCGCACCTCCTGCTTGACCACCCAATTCTCGCCCACATGATCGAAGTAACGCACCACAAAGCGTGCAGGCAAGCCGCGGTTCATCTCGATGCGGTGATAGCTGGCGGCCCGCGCCCGCTCCACCACATCGCCGCAAATATCGGTGCCCTCTATGCGAATATTCCAATCGCCCAGCAATGGAAAGTGCTCGCGCATCAGCATGCCCAGGCTAAATGCCTCCTGGCCGGTAGAGCATGCCGCACTCCAGAATCGCAGGCTGCGCATAGGCCGCCGGGCTTCAATCAATTTCAAAATCAGCTCAGCCTTCAACAGTTCAAATGGGCGGCTGTCACGAAAAAAACTTGTTTCGTTAATGGTCATAGCCTCGGCGATTGAACGCTCCAGCTCAGGATTTTTCCTGATGCGCAGATATTGCACCAGCTCTTCCAGATGGGTCATGCCCTGGTTGCGCAACAACCTGGAAAGTCGCGTTTCAAAAAGATAATCGCGCGAGGGATCAAGCACGTTTTGCGAGAGTCCGAAAACGAGTTGGCGAAGGTAGCCGTAGTCGACGCTGGAGCTGATTTCCATAACTAGACCACCGATTTCATAAGCTCACGGGTTTGTCCCGCCGCTGCGGACGTACGGCCTGCTATGCGCAGTATTTCAGGTGCGAGTTCGCTGAGTGGAAGCACATTATGCGCCAGTCCGGCATTGGTGACCGCGCCGGGCATCCCCCATATCGTGCTGGTGGTCTGGTCCTGGGCCAGAACACTGCCGCCATGGTCGCGAATCAAGCGGCAACCCAGCAGCCCGTCAGAGCCCATGCCGGTCAGCACCACCGCCAGCACACCGGAGCCATAGACCGCGGCCAATGATCGAAACAGCACGTCGACTGCGGGACGGCAGTGATTCTCCAGCGCTCCTTGATTCAGGTGCAGTGTTGACGGCATGCCGGCACGCGCAGCAGCCAGCACCTCCATGTGCCAGTTGCCGCGGGCGATATAAATAGTCCCGGCGCACACCGCATCGCCTTCGGCCGCCTCGCGCACTCGCAATTTGCAACGACCGTTCAAACGCTCGGCAAACAGCCGCGTAAATTGTTCAGGCATGTGTTGCACAATCACCACCGGAAGCGGAAAGCTCTCAGGAAGCGCCGGAAGCAGAACATCAAGTGCCGCCGGACCGCCCGTGGAAACCCCGATAGCCAGCACCGTCGGGGTGGATGTTATCGACTGCGCCTTCAGCCTGGGCGCCAGGGGCATCGCCACCGGCATGCGCAACCCGCCTCGAAAAAACGATTGCTGCCGCCCTTGCAACTCAACCTCAATCGAACTGGTGAGCGCATGAATCTTGGGAACCAGATCCCGTGCCAGCGCCCTCACTGCTACTTCACGACTCTCTTGTCCGGATGGCTTGGCCACATAATCTGAAGCTCCGCCCGTCAGTGCTTCGATGGTCACTTTGGCGCCGCGCTGGGTGAGCGAACTGCACATGATAACCGGCATTTTGTGTCCTCGCGCCCGCAGCTCCCTCAGTGTGACCAGCCCATCCATCACCGGCATCTCCACATCCAGCAGCATCAAGTCCGGATGAATGATTGCAATGCTATCCAACGCCGATGCGCCGTCGGCCGCCGTCCCCGCCACTTCCAAGCCTTTATCTGCGCACACCACTGAGCGCAACAGGCTGCGCATCACTGCCGAGTCGTCCACTATCAATATCCGGGTTCGGCGTCCTGCCGCCATGCTTAGGCCTCCACCAGTCCGAGCATGGCCAGCTTGTCCGTCAATCCTTTTTCGTCGAAGGGCTTCAACATGTATTCGTCAGCTCCGGCTTCCAGGGCGCGGATGACTGCACTTCTCGCCGTGCTCATATCGCTGCCTCCGCAAACTGCTGCAATTCGACTTGCCCATCTTCCTCAACCGGCAATGGCGCCACTCCGCCAAGATCAACCAATCCGGTCACGCGATTGTTCAGCAGCGTCACTCCATCGGCGCTCTTGCTGCTGCCCGCTTCAAACAGGTCGCCGCCGGCAGCAACTGCCCTTCAAAATTCAGAACCGGCCGGTAGCCGATGTACTCAATGCGCGATACCGGCAACTGCTCAATGCGCAGCACGTCGGCCAGCGGAACCGCCGCCTGGCGCCCGGCCGCTTCCACCAGCAGGTATTCCACTCTCTTCGCGGCTTCGCCGTCTTCTTCTTCTTCCGCCGCGCGCGCAGCCTCTTCTTCCCCGCTCATCGTTACACCAGCCTTCATGGCGATCGATCCGGGGTCCAGTATCAGCGCCAGATCCGCATTGCCCAGCACCGTCGCTCCTGAAAAAAGGCCGATATCCTTCAGCACCGCGCTCAGCGGCTTCACCACAATCTCCTCCGGATCGGCCAGCCCATCCACCACCAGGCCAAAACGGCGTCCATCGGCATCAAGCACGGCGATAAATTTATCCCCCACCGCAGCCGCTTTGTCATCCATGCCCGGCATCAGCAGCCGGTCAAGAAACACCAGCGGCAGCAGCTTGCCGCGCAGCCTGTAAAGCGGCGCGCCTTCAATCCACTCAATGGTGGTAGCCGCCATTTCCGGCGGAACGTGAACCAGCTCCAGCAGCGCGCCCTGGGGCAGAGCAAAACTCTGTTTCATGCTGTGCACAATCAGCACGGGAATAATGGCCAGCGTCAGCGGAATGCGCATCCTCAGCGTGGCTCCCTTGCCGGCGCGCGAATCGATCTCCACCTTGCCGCCGATTTTTTCCACGTTGGTGCGGACCACATCCATCCCCACTCCGCGGCCGCTCACGTTGGTCACTGCCTCGGCGGTTGAGAAGCCGGGCAAAAATACCAGTTGCAGCAGCTCCCACTCGCCCAGTTGCGCTGCCCGCTCCGGTGCAATCACGCCGCGCTCAATCGCCTTCCGGCGCACCTTTTCCACGGCTATGCCGGCGCCGTCGTCTGAGACCTCAATTACCACATGGCTGCCCTCATGGCTGGCCCGCAGCTTCAGCGTTCCCTCCGCATCCTTGCCCGCGGCCACGCGCACCTCTGGCGGCTCAATACCGTGGTCCAGTGAGTTCCTCACTGCATGTGTCAGCGGGTCCTTGATGGCCTCCAGCAAACTCTTGTCCAGCTCCGTCTCCTGGCCCTCCACCTGCAACCGGACACGCCGTCCAAGCGACTGCGATAGGTCGCGAACTATGCGCGGCATTTTTGAGAAGATATTCGACACCGGTTGCATCCGCGCCTTCATCACGCTCTCGCGCAGGTCCGCCGTCACCATGTCCAGACGGCGCGAAAGCATGGTCATATTAGGATCGGCCGCCGTAGCCTGCAGCACCTGGTTCCGCGTCAGCACCAGTTCCCCACCAGGTTCATCATCCGGTTCAACAGCGTCACGTCCACGCGCAACGTGCTCTCCGCCGCCGTCCCCGTTCCATGGCCGCGCGCTTTGGCGGCATCGCCCTCCGCCTCCACGGGCACTTTCGCGGTGGGAGCAGCAGCTGGTGCCTGCACATGGTTCATGGGCTCCGAAGCTTGCGCAGCCCGCAGCCCTGCTGAGCTTGGCCGCGCCTCGGTTGCGGCAGCAATGGCGGCAACAGGCTGTTGCACCCCAGCCCTCAGACGCGCGTGTTGCTTGCCCTGCGCCGCTGTCGATTTCGGGGCCTGCAACTCTTCCAGCCTCGCAATCAGCTCCGCATCTTCCCCCTCGCCCTCGCTGTCAGCCGACTCAATGGACTTCAGAATTGAGCGCAAACCATCCATCAGTTGCAAAAGCCCCGTGATGGTCTTGCGGTCCGCAACCAGCTTGCCCTCGCGCAGCAAACCCAGCAGATTCTCGCCCGCATGTGCCAGCTTCTCCAGCCGCTTGAAACCAAGAAAACCCGTGGTCCCCTTGATCGTGTGCACCGAACGGAAGATCTCCGCCAGCAACCCCGTATCGTTGGGCCGCTCTTCCAGTTCGGTCAGGCAGCGCTCCATCCGGTCCAGCCCTTCCTGGCTCTCAATCAGAAATTCCCTCGTCAATTCATCTATCGCCATTGCGCCCACTCATCGGCCCAGCCAGGATCAACGCTCCCGGCAAAGGAAGCACTCAAGGCTTTTATCGGTAAGATCAGGCTCAACTTGAGGAATCGATTAATTTCCATTCCCCATGTACAGCAGACCCGGAAATGTTTTAGCCTCGACTTTCAAACTCGTTTCCGATCGGAGACCCGATGAACCATCAGAAAATGACCGGCACTGCGACGGAAGATCTCCTCGAAAAGGCTCGCCAGGCCGCCCTTCACTCCTACTCTCCCTACTCCGGTTTCCGCGTCGGCGCGGCGCTCCGTCTCAGCAACGGCGAAGTCGTCACCGGAACCAACGTTGAAAACTCCAGCTACGGCCTCACCATCTGTGCCGAACGTTCCGCTTTGGTCCGAGCCATTTCCCAATTCGGACCCCAGATTCGCATTGAAGCCGTCGCCGTCGCCAACCTGAACCATGCGCCAAGCCCGCCCTGCGGCGCTTGCCGCCAGGTTCTGGCCGAGTTCATCCTCCCCGATGCGCCTGTGCTCTTCCCCGCTGCGGACGGAATGCGCAACCTGCCTTTCTCCGCCCTGCTGCCGCTAGCCTTCAATGCAGAGTTCAAGTCAAAGACTTAGCCGCCGTAGATTGCATTTGAAAAGCTCCGGACTCCGGTTTACAGTAACTGTGAAAATGCAATGCAAGCCTGATACGATTTGTTAGTCTTTGAGTAGTTGGATCGGCGCCGGCAAGCCAACGAACCTGAGCGCCATTCCTCAACTCAGTCCCAACGGGAGGACGTCATCAAAGAACGTTTGCGATTGGGCGATCTGCTGGTCCAGGCCGGTCTGGTCTCCCTGGAACAAGTGGCGGACGCGCTCGACCTTCAGGCGCAACTTGGCGGACGACTGGGCGACCGCCTGGTTGCAGCCGGAGCCATCACCCAGAAGGCCCTCGACGCCTTTATCCATCGCATGCCGGCAGAGCCTGCGGATATCGCTGCTACCAAAATCGACTCCACAGAACTCCTCAGCCTGCTCATCAAACTCATCTATGTAGAGCACCTTGAAACCGTCCGTCATTTCATTGAGGCCATCAAGCTCCCCTATAACCTCGTTCTCGAATTGGTTCAGATGGGAATCGATCGCCAGCTGCTTCAGGCTCTGGGTACCCGCGATGCCAAAAACCCGCGCGATCTGAGCTATTCCATCACCGATATGGGTCGGCGATGGGTGCTGGATGCCCTCAATCTATCGCGCTATGCAGGCCCCGCTCCCGTCACCCTTGAGGAATTCACCGCCCAGGTCAACCTGCAAAAAGTTACCAATGAACTGGTCACCTTCGATCGCATTCGCAAGGCCCTTGGTGACCTCACTTTTGAAGACAGCATCGTGGAGCAGAGCGGACCGGCGTTGAACTCGGGCCGCGCCATACTCCTCTATGGCCCTCCCGGAAATGGCAAAACCTCCGTCGCGCTCAGCTTCTCAAAGGTATTCACCGATGTAATTTACGTTCCTTACGCGGTAAACATCGAAGGCCAGATCATGCGCGTCTTCGATCCCAGTTTTCACACCCAGCTCGATTCCGCGCCTTCCAGCCACTCTGACAAGCTCTCCTTCATTCGCAGCGAGGAATATGACGCGCGCTGGGTTCCCTGCGGTCGTCCCTTTGTCCTCACCGGCGGCGAACTGACCCTGGAAATGCTCGACCTCCGCTATGATCCCATTGCCAATTTTTACGAGGCTCCGCTGCACGTAAAAGCCCTGGGCGGCTGCTTTGTCATCGACGACTTCGGCCGTCAAATGGTCTCTCCAACCAACCTGCTTAACCGCTGGATCGTCCCCCTGGAGAATCGATTCGACTACCTGAAACTGCATACCGGGAAAACCTTCACCGTGCCCTTCGAGGAATTGATTATCTTCTCCACCAACCTCGAGCCTGAAGATCTGATGGACCCTGCCTTCCTGCGCCGGCTGCCCTACAAGATTGAGGTCGCCGGACCCACCTTCGAACTGTATAAGCAGATCTTCGAGCATGAATGCACACGGCAGGGATTGACGCCACCCGATGGTCTTATCGAGTCCATTGCAGACAAGATCACAAATGTAAAAGGGCTCGATCTGGCCGCATATCAACCTAGATTTCTCGTTGATCAGGTGGCCGCAACCTGCCGATTCATGGGCCAGCCTGCCCATTTCGAGCCACGCTTTATTGATTACGCAATCAATAATCTCAAGGTGCATCGCAACTCGCCGCATAAACCGACACTGGCTTCGGTTTAGAATCTACACGCTTACTTCCGGCCAAAAAAGACCGGGAAGATATGGCGCTTGTAGAGATTTTCGGTTACGTTCTTCGCGATGATAGCCTCATTGGCTTCCAGCAGTCCCAGGTAACGCGGCCCCATCTTCGCCGCCACTTTAAATCCCACGTGAAGCAACTGGCGCAGGCTCGGTTTGTAGACGCTCGATTTTTGATCGTGCCGCAAAGCTGAGGTAAATTGCGCTGAGGACCACTTGGCCACTTCCGCCGGCGCAGGCAATTTTGCATGGTCAATGTCGATCACTGTTGCGTAAGGCGCGCACAGCTCCGCGGCATGCGCATAAGCCTCCGCATAGATCTCCTTTGCCAGCGCCAGCCCGTCTCCTCCAGCTTCGGCCAGCCCAATAATCTCTTCCAGCCACGTGGTTCCGGCAGTCTTCAAATGCACCCCGGTAGAGAACTTCACCATCGCCTCATGAATAGCAGGATAGATTGAAAACTTGTCGCTGCCGGAGTGAATGCTGAGCTTGAGGTTTCGTGGCAATCCGTAAGCAGCAACCGCATGTTTGATTGCGGCCATATCCAGCGTAATCTCGCGGGCAAACTGACTCACGTCACCCACGTAATCCACACCCTTATTGAAACGTCCGCTGAATTTTGGCGCGATCGTCTGCACCGGAATGCCCTCACCCGCAATCGCAGCCAGGATAATGAGCAACTCCGCCGGAGTCTGCGCCGAATCGGTCTCATCCATGGATACTTCAGCAATAAACGCGCCCTTGCCCTTGGCTGCTTCAATCCGCCTGTATATCTTCCCTGCCTCTTCAACAGCGAAAAGAAATTTAGCAGCCGTCCGGCCAAGCAGTTCATGCGTAATTTCGATAACATCCCCCGCGCCCTCCATGCGAATCTTCCCCAGAAGTTCCGGGTGACGCTTTTGGAATGTATCAATCGAACTCTGCGCAGCGGCTTTGCCGATCGAATCGGCCACGTCGATGGTATAGAAGTCGCAGGAATCAAGAAAGCGCTCAACCGTGGAGAGGTTAATGTGGTCGGCATCGCAATACCAGGGCAGCTTCCAGCCAAGTTCCTTCACGGCTGCGGCGGCCGCGGCGCGCACTGAAGCCGGCTCCGACCCGATGATGGTGTGTTCTCGGTTTGACTTATTCCATACCGGAATCACTTCCATGCCCGCTTTACCAGCCAGCATGCATGCTTCAAGTTGCGCTTTAGCCTGGTGAGCGAATCGATCGCCCACGCCTATTGAAAATTTACCCAGTTCTGTCATGATTATTTTCCGATGCCTGAATCCATTTTATATGGTTAGAATGACGGCATACATCGCCCGTACGCCTCAGCTAATAAACTGGATCTATGTCCAGCAGCAATCCGCAGATCATCCCAGCCGCGACTGGAGAGTGGCGGCCCTCGGTCAATCCGTGGATGGTTGCGGTCTCAGTCATGCTGGCCACCTTCATGGTGGTGCTCGACTCTTCAGTAGCCAACGTTGCCCTGCCCCACATCGCCGGCAACCTCTCGGCTTCCACTGACGAGTCAACCTGGGTTCTCACCAGTTATCTCGTTTCCAACGCCATCATGCTGCCCGCCTCGGGATGGATCGCGCGGCGCATCGGCCGCAAACGCCTGCTGATGATTTCAATTCTGGTCTTTACTGCCGCTTCCCTGCTATGCGGAATGGCAATCTCCATGCCCATGCTGATAGTCGCCCGTGTGCTGCAAGGTGTCGGCGGTGGCGGCATGCAGCCTCTCGCCCAGTCCATCCTGCTTGAGAGCTTTCCGCCCCACCAGCACGGCACCGCCATGGCCGCCTACGGAGTTGGCATAGTGGTGGCCCCGGTCATCGGCCCCACCCTCGGTGGATGGATCACCGACAGCTATTCCTGGCGCTGGATTTTTTATATCAATCTACCCGTAGGCATTCTCGCCCTTTTCATGGTCAACCTGTTTATTGAAGACCCGCCCTACCTGCGCCATGCATCTCGTGTCGCCATCGACTATCTAGGTTTCGGCCTCATGGCCGTTTGGCTGGGCGCTATGCAACTGGTTCTTGACAAAGGCCAGGAGTCAGACTGGTTTGCGGCAAGCTGGATTAGCTGGCTGGCAGGCATCTCCGCCATCGCGCTCGTGGGCTTTATCGTCCGCGAGTTCCGCTGCCGCGAACCCATTGTGCAATTGCGCGTGCTCAGAAACCGCAACTTCTGCGTGGGAACGCTCATCGCCGGCCTCTACGGTTTCACTTTTTACGGCGTCATCGCCATGCTGCCTTTGTTTCTGCAAACCCTGCTCGGCTACTCGGCTCTCGATAGCGGCCTCACCGTCAGCCCTCGCGGCCTTGGCTCGTTGCTTTCCATGATCGTGGTTGGAATATTGGTAAATTATATCGACGGCCGCATCCTGTTAGCCTGCGGCTTTGCAATCTTCGGCTACTCGACATTTCTCTTGAGCCACATCAATCTCGGCATCTCCATGGGTTCAGTAGCCATGCCGAACTTCATCAATGGCTTTGCTGGCGGATTCGTCTTTGTTCCTCTCACCACCATGAGCATGGGCCTGTTGCGCAAACAGGAGATCGGCAACGCCTCCGGCATCTACAACCTGATGCGAAATATCGGCGGCAGCATCGGAATCGCCTGCATCACAACCCTTCTTGTGCGCAACTCCCAAACCCACCAGAATTATCTTGTCTCCAACCTGACGCCGGGCAATCCTGCCACAAAAGTTGTACTCGACGGCCTGTCGGCAAAATTCTCCGCCGGTGGCGCCGATGCCATCACCGCGCAAAAGGATGCCCTGGGCGCGCTCTACCTCAACCTCCAGCAGCAGGCTTCAGTCCTCGCCTATGCTGATATCTTCCGCTTGCTCGGCTATCTATCCCTGATCTGCATTCCGCTTGTCCTGTTTCTCCACAGGCTGCAACACCGCTCGCGCCGCCCGGCAGAGGTAGGCGCCGAGTAATGCCTTCACGGGAATGCCGCAGGCATCCATTTATTAGCTCAAGGTCTCAATTTTGAAAGTTTGATGCTACAGGCTTATTCAGAGTCCGGCGCATGGCTCTCCGCGCGTACCAGCAGGCAGGTAATATTGTCGTTGCCGCCGGCTTTCTTGGCGGCGTTCACCAGGCAGTTGCACAACTCTTCCAGCGGTTGATCCATGCAAAGGATTTGCTGAATCGTCTCGTCTGAAATCTCGCGGGGAAGGCCGTCAGAACAAAGCAGGAACAAATCCCCTGGCTCGGCTTCCACTTCATAAACGTCCGGAGTAATGCTGCTCTGCGTGCCCAGCGCGCGGGTAATCACGTTGCGTAGTGGCGAGTTCAAAGCCTCGTCGGGAGTCATGCGGCCCAGCCTAACCAGTTCCTCTACCAGCGAGTGATCCAGAGTGAGCTGCTCCAGGCTGTTGTTGCGCAGCCGGTAACAGCGGCTGTCGCCGACATTGAGTATCCACACGTGACTCTCTTCCGTCACCAGAACCACCAGCGTGGTGCCCATGCCGCTGAGCTTGTCGTCGCCCTGCGCGCGAGAGAAGACTGCCTCATTGGCCGCGTGCACTGCCTCTTCGGCCACCGTTGGCAGCGGCACAGCCTCGGTCCCTTCATTCTCCTCATCCCGGCTGCTGAGCAGGCGCAGCACCTCGCCCACCGCAACGGAGCTGGCAATCTCTCCGGCTGCGGCGCCGCCCATGCCGTCACAAACTATATAGGCCCCGTGCTCCACCGAGAAGCCAAACGCGTCTTCATTTGAAGTACGCTTGCGTCCCAGGTCTGAAACCGCCGCAGCCGTATAGTGAACAATAGGTGTAGCCAAATCTATCTCCCGTCGCTCAGTTTACACGGGCTGGCTGTTACTTACACCGGGAAAAAACCGCCGCTTAGTGCCCCCTCTGGTTCACCTTATCCGGGTGCTGAGGGCAGCTTTTTAGCCGGCTACCGCGCGAAACCTGACAAAAAACAGGCTCGTCCTCCACATATCCATCCAGGCGCCCTGCCCGCTCATCCAATTCGGATCAATGCAATCCACATTTTCCTCTATAATCACGGCGTCGGCGTCCGAATCGGGCACTTGGTGGTTTCATCAGAAATTGGGAGCATAAGCATGCCCGCAAATCACGCATGGGTAGACGAGTTAAATAAGCCATTCCAGTTGAGTAACCAGCAGCGCGCCTTTTATAAGGAGAACGGTTACATCAAGCTTCTTCAGGTTCTGCCCGCAGAGCTTCTTCAGCACTACCGCACTTTTATCAGCGCCAAAGTTGCGGAACTGAGTGCCGGCAAGCTCCCTCTCGATCAGCGCTCCACCTACGACAAGGCATTCCTGCAAGTGGGCAACCTGTGGCTGCACAGCGCCGAAGCGCGCGAGTTTGTCTTCGGCAAGCGCCTGGCGCGGATTGCCACTGAGTTAATGGGATGCAGTGGCGTGCGCCTCTACCACGATCAGGCTCTCTATAAAGAACCCGGTGGCGGCATCACCCCCTGGCACGCTGACCAGTACTACTTCCCCGTCTCCAACGACAATGTCGTCACCGCATGGGTGCCTTTGCAAGACACGCCCATCGAAATGGGCCCGCTCGCCTTCTGCGAAAAAAGCCATCGCTTTCATCACGGACGCGATCTCGAGATCGGTGACGAAAGCGAGATCACGCTCAAAGAGGCGCTCAAAAAGTTCTCCAAAAACAACAGCCCCTACGCGCTCGGCGATGTCAGCTTCCATGCCGGCTGGACATTCCATCGCGCCGAAGCCAATACCTCAAAGCAGCCGCGCGAAGTCATGACCATGATCTACATTGATCAGGAAATGCGCCTGGTAACGCCGAAGAACAAAAATCAGGTCATCGATATGCAGGAGCTCTGCCCCACGGTACCCATCGGCGAAATCATCGATTCGCCGCTCACCCCGGTAATTTACTCAAATAAATAGCAGCGGCGCGGGCTGAGCCGCCTATAGTAGGTAACCCCAATTTAGATTCGCCGCTTCTGCATTCCTGCCGGTATGTGCGAAAGTATGGATGGATGGCAATCGACCTGATTACGGAGAGTGGTTCCCGGCGAAGAGGCGGTGCCGCTCGAGTAGTTGACCGGCGCACTGCTCTGCTGGGTTACGGCGCATGCGCGCTGGCTGGCTGCCTATGGGGAACCGGCTTCTACTGGGGCAGGCTCGCGCTCAACGAAATGAGCGTGGAGCACATGGTGCTCTTCCGCTTCCTCTTCGCATCCCTGGGAATGTTGCCGGTAGTCGTAGTCAATCGCAGCCGCTTTCGCCTTAACGCAGGCGAAAAACGCCTGCTGCTCCTCTCTGCCGCCTTCGGAGTGCCCATCCAGTTTCTGCTCCAGTTCCATGGCCTGGCCATGACCACCGTAAGCCACGCATCGCTGATGGTGGGTGCCATGCCGGTACTGCTCGCCGCCGGAGCTACGCTCTTTGCAGGCGAAAAGCTTGACCAGCTGGGTTGGCTCGCCCTCTACGGTTCCACGGCTGGCGCGGCGCTCATCGTACTCAGCAGCAGCCGTGGCACAGCCGCGCATACAACGCCTTCTCTTGGCGGCGATCTGCTGGTATTTGCCTCGCTCATCACCGCCCTGGCATGGATTCTGCTCAGCAAAAAGCTGATGCTCACCCACAGCCCACCCGTAGTAACGGCCTATACCATCCTCTCCGGTACCATCATGCTCTCCGTCATAGTTTTATCTACATGGGTGCTTAACCCCATCACCCATCAGTATGCCCAGACAATGCCGTTTGCCCGCGTAAGCACCACCGCCTGGGCAGCATTGGCCATCAGCGGCCTGCTCTGCACAGCCACCACCACGCTGCTCTGGAACTGGGGCATCCACCACGTGCCCGCCTCGCGCGCTGGCGTCTTCCTCAACATTGAGCCCGCTCTCGGTTCCCTACTTGGCGTAGAGTTGCTCGGCGAACACCTCGGCCCTCTCGCCTGGGCAGGCGGCGCGCTCATTCTCACCGCGGCCGTAACCCTCACCATGCTCGGACACGAACCGGACCCGGACATCATCCTCGAATAGCACCGCAGCATTCCCCATTGCTCCTAAACCTAAGTCATTAGAGCTAGGCAATTACCGGTAACGCCCGGCCAAACCAAGCCGATACTTCCCTTGGTGATTAAGCCCTGCTAAATTTCACAGGCTCACATGGAGGCTTCTTTTTGACTCTTCTAACCTGGAACCACACCTGCGTCATCGGCGTGCGCGCCATGGACGATCAGCACGGCATTCTCATGGATACGGTAAACGAGCTTCGCCATGCACTGGTGCGCGGATCGGGCCGCGAGCAGCTTAGCGAAGTGCTCGACAGGCTCATCGAATTCACACGCATGCACTTCTGGAGCGAAGAGCAGTTGATGGAGCAGTGCGGCTTTCCCGGCCTCGCCGAGCATCGCGCCGAACACCACAGCCTGCTGGCGCAGATGCTCCAATCAGCCCATCGTGTGCAATATGGCGAAGCGGTGCAAATGCGCCCGCTGCTCTGCTCACTGCGCGAAGGCTTCCTTGAGCACATTGAGATTCTCGACAGCAAATACGGCCCCTGGCTCAACGAGCACGGAGTCCACTAGGCTCCGCGTTCTGCCGGCTCAATTTCACTCCACCTGCTTGTCTTTGATCCAAAATCTCACCCGAACGGGCGCATCTTGAAAAGAGGAATTATGGCCCTTCTATCCTGGAACCAGAAATGCTTGGTAGGCGTCAAAACCCTTGACCGCCAGCACGCCGGTCTTATCGCGGATCTGAACCAGCTTTATTCCGCAATGTCAAAAGGCAAGGTGACATGCGGCCCCGACTCGCAGCTACGCAGGTTGCTCAGGCATGCCATCGCCCATTTTTCCGCAGAGGAGGAATTGATGGCCGCCGCGGACTACCCGGCGCTGCTTCAGCATCGCGCCAAACATCTGAATTTTGTGCGCCAGGTAGAGAAATATCTGGCCCGCTGCCAAGTGGGAGATAACACCATGCACCTTCCACTGCTCAATTTCATTCGCGACTGGCTCACCAACCACATTGAGGAAGAGGATCGCGACTACGCCCCGTGGCTCAACGAACACAGCGTGCGCTAAGCCAATGCGCCTGCATTCATAAGGCAATTCGGGCAGCCGCAGCAAAATTCCTCTCAACTTCCCCGCATTCTTGCCGATACATTCGTTACCGGGCTAACTCCGGTGAGTGAGAGGCTTATGGCTTTAATAACATGGAGCGACAACTTTTCCGTAAAAGTTCGAGCTATAGACGCTCAGCATGCCGGCCTGGTCGAAACCCTGAACCAACTGCACGGAGCCATGATGAAGGGCCAGGCAAGCAGCGTAACCGGCGCTCTGCTGCACAAATTGGTTAGCTACACGCAGGTCCATTTTTCCGCCGAAGAAAAGATGATGGCGGCCACAAAATATCCCTGCCTCACCCAGCACATTGCGAAACATCGTGCACTCACATCGCAAGTGGAAGAGTTTGTCGGCCGCTATGAACGGGGAGAAGTCCGCATTAATCTTGAATTGCTCACCTTCCTCAGCGATTGGCTTACCACCCACATTCTGAAAGAAGACCATAGATACGGTCCCTGGCTCAATGAGCACGGTGTGCGCTGACTACGCCCAGCTTTAAACTTCAAACGAAAGCTGCACCGGGCCAAACAGCGGCGAAGCCGGCTTCGCCTCTGAAGCCAGCTCATAAATCAGCCGCTCCAGCACCAGACGCTTGTCCGGTGGCGACGAGCGCAACTCCAGGTCGGCGCGCGCAACCAGCTTCAGCGCCCGCGTTAGCTCGCGGCGGCTCTTGTAGCGCCTGGCCTGCCGGATCAGATCGTCGGCCGCAAACGGCGGCATCCTGAAACCCTGCCACAACGCCTGCCAAATCGCTCTCGAATCGCGCACGTTCTTTTCCAGAATCACCAGCATCTGCCTGAAAGTCCGTGCCAGCATGTAGAGATGCCCTATCGCCGCATCCTCGCCGGCATCGGAGCTGTTCAGCAGCCCGTGCAGCAGCGCCAGCGCGCGCACCCTGTCGCGCGCGCTGATGGCGTCAGTCAGCTCATAAAGCGAGCGTTGCTTGGCCGCCAGCACCATCGTCTCCACGTCGCCCAGGGTAATGCGCTCGCGTCCCATTGCATAGAGCAGCAGCTTTTCCAGCTCCGATGCAATCAGCATCATGTCCGCGCCCAGTGCATCCACCAGCTCGCGGACCGCGTCCGGTTCCATGCGAACGCCGGCCTCCTGCGCCGTAGCCACCGTCCAGCGCATCGCGTCTTCTTCGTTCACGCGCGCCAGCTCCACAATCCCGCAGTGCTCGCCGAGAGTTTCGGTGATCCGTTCAAATCTGTTCTTGTCGTCCAGTTCCATGCGCCGCGCGTCAGCAGGGATGCGCAAAAAGTCGGCCACAAAAACCAGCAGTGCCTGCGGATTAGGCGATTTGAAATACCGCTCCAGCGCCGCAAACTCGTCCTTCTTTGCCCCGCGAGTATAGAGCTGCCGCACATTGCGCACAAAAATCACCTGGAACGGCGCCATCAGCGAGGGAGTCTGCGCCCGATCAAGCACCTCAAAGATTGAAGTCCCCGACAAATCAAAATCCGACAAACAAAAATCCCGCAAATCCTGCGGCACAAAACCCTTCAGCACCGCCGAGCGGCAGCGGTCCAAAAGGAACACTTCGTCGCCGGCCAACACGTATCCAGGCTTCAGCGGCCCCGTCCCCGCCGCGGCAGCCTCAATCTCCGCCACAAAGCGCCCCACTGCGGCAAATAACGGGGCCCCCGCCAAGCCCGTATTTGGCTTGGTGGGGTGTAACCCCGCCCCCCAGCGCGCCCCGGTCAAAGGGCTGACTCCTTTGTGGCCCGGCTAATGAAAGCGTCCATCATGCGGCTCCAGAATACCCTCCCCGGCGCGACTAGGCCAGTCTCAATTCCATTCGCCGCCCATACTTTAGAACCCTTCCAGTCGGGTGCCTGTGATGTTTCAACACGCTGTTCCATCGAACAGGCGTAGTTTTTGAAAGGGCACGGCTTTACAGCTTGCGGAAAAAGTCCGAATGAAAAGCGAATTTGCCAACGGATGGATTAGCAGGGGCTAAAGTGTTTGCGTGAGAACGCCGTTGGCCCTGTGCAGCGGCGGTCTAGTTTTGAGTTTTTTCCCGCCAGTAGTGGCGGGGGTTGTTTTCAGGCTGCCAGCGTGCGGTGCAGCCGGGTGATGTTATAGGCCAGCGTGGCCAGGGTGAATTCGTTGTTTACGTTTTGCAATCCACGGGTACGAAATTGACGCATTCCACGTTGTTGTTTCAGGACTCCGAATACCGGCTCGACCACCGCCTTGCGCCGCGCATAGGCGGCCTGCCCGGCCGGACTTCGCAGCTTGGCGCGCATCCTGCGATGAGATGCGGCGCGCGCCTTTTTAGGGCAACGCCTGCCCAGATTCAATTCGCAAGCCAGATTCGAGTCCGGTACATAACCATCGATATTCCGTTGCTCCATCATTTCCAGGTTGTCGATGGAGAAGAAGCCGCTGTCGGCCAGAGCCGCGCCCGGCGGCGCGCCACAGCGCCGCTCGACCTCGTCCAGCATCGGTTGCAACGACGCGTTGTCGTTTACGTTACGCGTCACCTGCTGGGCCACAATCAGGTGGTCGTCGGAGACGGCGATCTCGCCCGTATAGCCGAGCACAAACCCTCCGCGCTGGCGCAGGAAGCGCGCATCCACGTCGGTCCGCGACAGCTTCTTCAAGCCGCTTTTCTTCAACCGCTCCATGCGCCGCGGCATCTCCGCCAGAGCCTGATCGAGTTCCGCAATGGCGATTTCCAATCCGCCCGGCTCCGCGTCGTCACCATCCGCCGCCTTTTGCCAGATGCGCACCTGGCGCCTCAACCGCGCCCGCGTATCGCGCAGCGCCTGCTCCGAGTCCGCCTTGTCTTTGCAGGCGTTGGCTGCAATGCGCGTCGAGTCAATCGCCACCCGCCCCAGCTTCACCATGCCTTTGCCCCGCGCCCACTCCAGCACCTGCGTGAAGGCGTCGTTCAGCGCCAGGCTGTGACGCCGGCGAAACGCGCTCAAGGCCCAGTTGTCTACCCGTTCGCCGGAAGCCAGATAGCGAAACGCAAGATCCTCGACCAGCCGCCGCTCCACCTGCCGCGCACTGGTGATGCCCAACGCGTAAGCGTACAGCCACACGCCCAGCAGCAGCTGGGGCGAATAAAGCTCCCCGCCCTCGGCGCTGTAGCTCAACTCGAACACGCTCATATCCAACCGCTCCACCACCTCGCGGACGAAAAAGCAAAGGTGCTTGGAACCCAACTCATCCCGCACGCTCGGCGGCAGCAAATAAGCCTGATCCGGGCTGTAAACTTTAAATCGCGACATACTTCTGTTGTCGCTCAACTACGCGATGATTACAAGTGCCTCGTGAAGTTCTCACGCAGACACTAAAGCCCGACTCATTCTACTGACCTTATCGGCCCGGCTGAAGCCGTGCTCTTGTTACATAGCCCATTCGATTGAGTTTTTCCGCAGCCTGTTTAGACGTGCCAAATGCGGTTTCTAAAAAGATCGGGGCTTTAGCCCCCGGGATTCACGCAACGCAAACAAATCCATACTCGTAGCCGCAGCCGGGGTTGTGGGAAAGTGGAAAGCGCACTTCCGCTTTCCAGCTTTTCCATAACCCGTTTCTCATCCGTGCATCCAGGCCGGAGGGAATAACGTCTTGATCATCTACCGGGTGCCCTATCCTTCGCGCATTTTGCGAAGGGTAGGATTGCACGCTCTCAACCCATCCAGTCCAACCATCTCAATTTGGTTTGCAGATTATATGTCCACGGAAGCGCACAATCATTTCAGATCACCCTCCATAACCAATGAAGCACTCGTAACCGCCCGTAACTCCTTTGCTGTCTAGAATCTGTCGATAACACCTTTAGAACGGCTGGTTTACTGCGAACTTCATGCTCTATACCGCAGAAAACAAGGAATTTATTTGCAGAGATAGGGGGGAGTGAGGGTAAGGATAGGATGAGAATGTCGAACCAGCGCCGACCCATCATGACCAACGGAGCTAGGTTTACACCCCCCCTGCAACCCCAAAATCTCGACTGTGAAACTGTGATGCTACCTATGACAATTAGAATCAGTTGGTTAGAGATAGCAATCGGAAGCGCTATAGCAATTGTGAACAGCATGCCCGGTGAAAAGCCGCTAGAACCCTTCCAGCACATCGGCCACGAGTTGCTGCGCAAACTCCCGCGAAAGCCGCTCCAGCCCTGCTGGATTCTCCACGATAAAAGTCGGCAAATCGGCAGTTGACTGCACCTGTTCGCGGTAAACGTAATTCTTGTTCTCAAAGAGCACTTTGCCGTCCCGCCCGTTGAGCGTAACCGAAACCACAATGGTGATCAGAAAGCTTGAAGACTGCTGCGTCGAGGCGTTGTAGGTCAGCGGCGCAACATACTCCTTCAGAATCGTCCCGTGCAGCACAGCATCCGCGTCCCCTCCCTCATTGGGAATCACCCGCAACCGTGTGCGCGTGGCAAACTCGCGAATCACCGCATTGGTCATCACCGTCTCCGTGTGATAAGCCTCAGTATTCGTAGCAAACACCGGCACAGCGAGCGTCTTCACGTCGGGCGGCATATGGCTAGCGGAGCCCAGCGTGTGATACCCGCAACCCGTAATCGCGAGCAGAACAAATGCGAAGGGAGAAAAAGCAATCGGACGCATGACTCATCTTAACGCTTGAGCCGCGCTCCAAGACCTAAATCCATTGACCGCAATCATACCCATGCAGTCACCAGCATTCCCAACCCCAGCCCGGATAATCGCAGTCCATCAACGCGATCTTTGAAATACATTTCGTTCAGTTGTTCAGTATCTCTTTGCTCGATGCGCTGAAATCCAGCGCGGCGCAGTTCCAGTTCCATCTCATCCGAAGTAAAGAAAAGCCGAAACGGCTCGCCCGCAGCGGCAACGCGGCTTGAGAGCACATCGAAAGCCATGCGCCCCACCGGCCCAAGCGTCTCCGGATCAAGCGCATAATCAAAGCTCACGCCGCTCCCTTGAGGCAGTTGAGCAATCATCTCCAACGTAGCGCGAAAGGCAGTCAGTGTCAGATAAGGAACTACTCCCAGCCAGCCAAAAAACGCCGGCAACCGAAAATCAAAGCCCGCCGCAGCTAACCCTTCGGCCAGCATTTGCCGCTCAAAATCCAAAGAAACAAACGTCAGGCTCTCAGGCACAGCAATGCCGGCTTTACTCAGCATCTTTCGCTTCCAAACCTGCGTCGCAGGCAAGTCCACCTCAAAAACCCGCAGCGACTGAAACGGATTGCGATAAGCAAACGTATCCAGCCCCGCTCCCAGAATCACGTACTGCGCCACTCCATTCCGGACGGCCTCAGCCAAACGGTCTTCCACATACCGGCTGCGAACCGCCATAAAGGCGCGAAAGTCCCGCGCCACCGGATGCGTAGCGCGCTTCATCTGCCGTCGATAACCCGGCCCCACCAGCCGCACCGCAAGTGGATCGTAAAGAACCGGCGGCCGATCCATCAACTGGTGCGCCGCGCGGCGAATAGCCACGCCAAGAGCTGTCTTGCTGGCCCTGCCTGTCTGCATACGATAAAGTTTAATTTGCTCCACGAGCGCCCATGACCTTCCCGACTAAATCCGAAGCCCCGCCCCGCCGCATCGTCCTCACCGGCTTTATGGGCTCGGGCAAAACCACCGTCGGCCCGCTCCTCGCCGCTCGCCTTGGCTGGAGCTTTGTCGACGTGGACGACGTGATCGAATCAGAAGCCGGCGCGCCCATCGCCGAACTTTTCGCCCGCCACGGCGAAGCCTCATTCCGCGACCTTGAGCACGCGACCATCGCGCGCCAGGCCGCCAATGACGCGCTGGTTCTGGCCCTGGGCGGCGGCGCAATCGAGCACCACCGCAACCCGCGCTCTGCTCCTCACCACCCCCGGCACACTTCTCATCCATCTCGAAGTCGAACTCGCCACCACCCTAGCCCGTTGCGGCGGCACCGAGCACATCCGCCCCATCCTCGCCGACCAGGCCAACCTGGCCAGCCGCTACCAGCGCCGCCTTCCGCTCTACCGCACCGCCCACGTCTCCATCTCCGTCGATGCCCTCACCCCGGAGCAGGTTGCGGACGCGATCCTCAGGGCCGCACATCTGGGCTGACAGCCGGATTCGGTCCAAGCCTCCCCGCTTGCTATCATCGAAACAGGCGCCATCGCCACTCTCGGGCCATGCGCTGAGGGTCTTCATCCTTCCCAATGACTCCCGCCTCCCAAGCCGCCAATCCGGTAGACCACGCTACGCGTCCGCACGAACACTCCATCCGCACGCCGCACATCCACGCCCCCCAGCCCGGCGCAACGGCCACGCTCATCCACGACCTGCGCGAGCTCTTCAAGGTCAAGGTCGTCGGCCTGGTGCTGGTAACCGGCTGGGGCGGCTTTTATCTCGGCTCAATGCAGTCCGGAATCTCCAGCCTCCAGCGCGGCCTGCTGGACACGCTGCTGGGCATCGGCCTGGTCTCCGCCGGAGCCGGCGCGCTCAACGAAGCCCTGGAGCGCAAGACCGACGCCCGCATGAAGCGCACCGCCGACCGTCCCTGGCCGCCGGACGCTTCTCGCTGGCCCAGGGCATCCTGGCCGGCCTCGCCGCACTGGCGCTCGGCGCGTCTGGCTGCTGCTCCACACCAATCTGCTCACCGTTGCCCTGGCGCTGCTCACCGCCTTCACCTACGTCGCCATCTACACGCCGCTCAAGCGCGTCACCGCCATGGCCACCTTCATCGGCGCATTTCCCGGCGCCATGGGCCCGATGCTGGGCTGGACCGCCGCCCGCGGCCGCATCGAGTGGCAGGGCGTGGCGCTCTTCGCCATTCTTTTTGTCTGGCAGTTCCCTCACTTCATGGCCATCTGCTGGCTCTATCGCGACGACTACGCCCGCGCCGGCATCCGCATGTTGCCCGTCGTCCAGCCCGACGGATGGTCCACCGTTGCCGAGGCGCTGTTCTTCGCCGTCGTCATGATTCCCGTCAGCCTCGTCCCCTGGCGGCTGGGCATGGCCGGCACTGACCTACGCCGTGCTGGCCGCCGCGCTCGGCCTGCTCTATCTCGCCTACACCATCCGCTTCGCCGGCATCCTGCGCACCAGCGATGAAACTGAAAGCCGCATGCTGGCCCGCGATCTGCTCAAGGTCAGCGTCCTCTATCTGCCCCTGCTCTTCACCACGCTGATGCTCTGCGCCATCGCAAAGACACTAAGGAAGCGGAATCATGACGACGACAGTCGCCCCATCATCCAGCACCCGCCCCGCCATCGCGGCCATCCTCGCTCATCAGCGCGGCGGCCACGCTGTTTCTCTTCTGGCTGATCTATGTTCATCCCGCCGCTGCCACCAGCGCCCAATACGCTTTTCTGCCCGCGCTCAACGCCGCGCTCAACGGCCTCAGCGCCACGCGCTGCTCATCGGCTACACCTTCATCCGCGCGCGCAACATCAAGGCCCACCGCGCGGCCATGATCACGGCCTTCTGCTTCTCCACGCTCTTTCTCGTCAGCTACATCCTCCACCACGCGCTGCACGGCGACGTCCGCTACCCCGTCCACGCGGCTCTCGCTCCGTCTACCTGCCGCTGCTGGCCAGCCACATCGTTCTGGCCGTCGTCGCGCTGCCGCTGGTGCTGGTCACTTTTTTCTTCTCGCTCACCGGACGCATTCCGCAGCACCGCAAGATCGCCCGCTGGACCTTTCCCGCTCTGGCTCTACGTCTCCGTCACCGGCGTCATCACCTAGGCGATGCTGCGCCTGGCGCAAGGATAAAGGACCATGACCGCTCAGCACCGCCAAACCCGAATCGCCGCAACCCGACGACGGCACCCGCCAACTGCTGCAATGGGGCGCGTCGATGCTGGGCGCGGGCTGCTGGCCGCGTTGCTGCTTCAAACCCTGCTCGGCGGCTTTTCGCCCACCGGCGCCAGCACCAACACCGGCTGGTTCGCCCTGATCGTCGCCCTGATGTGCATCCCCTTCGGCGGCTTGCTGCTCGCGCTCGGCTGGCCAAATGGCTGCGCAACCGCGCGCTTTCCCGCACGCGGCTGAATCCTCTGCTATTCTTTTCAATTACTGGAGTGCACGAACATGGCAAGAAGCGTTAACAAAGTCATCCTTTTAGGCAACGTAGGCAAGGACCCCGAAATTCGTTCCACCCCCAGCGGCACCATGGTAGCCAGCTTCAGCCTCGCCACCAGCGACCGCTATAAGGACGCGCAGGGAAACTGGCAGGATCGCACCGAGTGGCACAACCTCGTCGCCTTCAAGCGCACCGCCGAAATCGTCCGCGACTACGTAAAAAAGGGCTCCAAGCTCTACATCGAGGGCAGTCTCAGACCCGCAACTGGGACGACAAGGAGACCGGACAGAAGCTCTACCGGACCGAGATCATCGTCAATGAGCTTGTCTCTGCTCTCCGGCCGCGAAGAGGGCTCAGGCGGCTACAGCCGACTGCAGCTTCAGGCAGTTCAGCGGCCAGCTTTGACCAGCGCCCGCCCGCCGGCCAGGACGATGTGGCCCAATCCGCCGAAATCTCCGACGACGACATTCCCTTCTAAATACGGGAAGAGAAACAACCCTCAAGCAAAGTAATATCCTGAGCAAAGAGAGCCAATGATGATGGAGACGCTTGCCGGCAGACTCACCTGGGAGCCGGATGGCCAGGGCATACGCGTTGAAATCCCCGCGCGCCAAAGTTCAACCATAGTTATTCGCGTCCTGTGGCTCATCCTATGGTGTGGCGCCGGGTGGATGATGCTTTCCGGCACTCACGGCGAAAAAACGCTGCCCCCGGTTCAACTGGTCTGGCTGGCAGGCTGGGCGGCGGGAGTGGTCTTCTCCATCATTGCCATCCTCTGGAGTCTCACGGGCAAAACCATTGTCACCCTCGATCAGGATCAACTACAAATAGCCACCCGCATCATGGGCCTGCAACCCTCTACGCGAACCTATGCCAACGCTGAAGTGCGCAACCTGCGATTTATCCCTGCCATGATGCGCGCCCGAACCAATCGACCCAGCGGAATCTGGTTTGAAGCCAACGGCAAGTTGAAAAGATTCGCCTCGGCGGTAACCGATACTGAAGCCTCAGTCCTAATCGAAAAAATGCATCAGGTTTATAACTTTCCCAAAGACAGCTCCGGCGGTGCATTCGGCGTTCCTGAGTAGAAACTGACTAACTAGCTTCCGAATCCTTCGACTCACCCAACGGATCGTTATCCCTGTCCGTCACCTCAACCAGCGCAGCCAGTCGCGCCGCCAGTTCCGGCTTCCAGCATCCCTCCGGAGCGCGCCAGTTCCAATTACCGGTGGCGACTGAAGGCGTATTCATGCGCGCCTCCGACCCCAGCTCAAGCAGGTCTTGCGCGGGCACCACCGCCATCTCCGCCACGCTGCCCGAGACGGCCCGAATCAGCGGCCAAACCAGATGTCTGCCAACCGGCCCCACAAATGCCTCAGCCGCGCTATGCACTCCCTTGCCTGCCGTCTTCCACCAGCCCTGCGTAGTGTCGTTGTCGTGTGTGCCCGTGTAGGCCACGGTAGCGGGCGAGTACTGGTGCGGCAGGTGCGCATGCGCGCCCTTGTCGCTAAATCCAAATTGGATCACCTTCATGCCCGGCATCCCCATCTCCAGCCGCAGTGCGTCCACTTCAGCGGTAATCACGCCCAGGTCCTCTGCCACCAGCGGCAGCGGTCCCAGCGCCGCCTCCAGCGCAATAAATAGCTCCCGACCCGGCGCCTTCACCCACTCACCGTTCTCCGCCGTATCATCCTCAGCCGGAATCGACCAGTAAGCCTCAAAGCCGCGGAAGTGGTCCAGCCGAATCACATCGTAAAGTTGCACTGAGCGGCGAATCCGCTCAATCCACCAATCGAAGCCACGCTTCTCCATCTCGTCCCAGCGATAGAGTGGATTACCCCAGCGCTGCCCGGTGGGCGAAAAATAGTCAGGCGGCACGCCGGCAATACGTCTGGGCTTCAACTCTTCGTCCAGATCGAACAAATCCGGATGCACCCACACGTCCGCCGAATCCATGTTCACGAAGATGGCTACGTCGCCCATCATCCGTATCCCGTTCTTCTTCGCAGCCGCTCGAAGTCCATTCCACTGTAGAGAAAATGCAAACTGCAGCGCCCGCTCCTGGGCCAGCGCCCGCCCATGCTCCGCCGCTACCTCGGCCAGAGCCTCCGGCTGTCGGCGACGCACCGGCTCCGGCCAGGCCGTCCAAGCGCCGGTTTTGTGCTGGCGACGCAACTCGGCATAAAGAGCGTAATCGTTGAGCCAACCTGCCTCAGCCTTGCAAAACTCCTCGAACTGTTTCCATTGCCCGGCAAGCTTCTTCTCGCGCGGCCCTCGGTCCAGAAAATTTCCTGCCGCCTCATAAAGCAGTTGAAGCTTACGCTCTTCCACCTCGTCGAAATCCACACGCCCGCTTCGCCCTGCCAGCCCGCTTATCCGCTCACCCTCAATCCATCCCCAGTCCGACAAAAACTCCAGGCTGATGAGATAAGGATTGCCTGCAAATGCCGACGAGCCCGCATAAGGCGAGTTACCGTAGCCCGTAGGACCCAGCGGCAACACCTGCCAGATGTGTTGTTTTGCCGCTGCAAGAAAGGCCAGAAACTCATAGGCCGCCGGCCCCAGGTCGCCGATGCCCCCATAAGACGGCAGCGAACTTATGTGCAGCAAAACCCCTTGCGAGCGTTTGAATTGCATGACTCCATTATCCCCGCAGCCGCCTCACTATGCTGATCTGAGTTCGCAAAAAAGCCCGCGTCCAATATGGATGCGGGCCTCTCTGCTCTTTGCTTCCCAATGCGGGCGGCTTATGCTCCCGGAGCCTTCCCCTTGGTGTTGAGCTGGATGCGCTTATTCTTCGTATAATTGCTCACTAACTCGCCCAGAAAGACGTTGAAAACATCTGCGCGACGCTGGTCCAGCATCTGGTCGCGGGCCTGGTCAAGATTCCTGGCAATCTCGTCCGCGCTCGGTTCCTGCTTGTCCACAATTTTGGCTACTACGCCGGTCCTTTGCGCGTTGATGGGCCCACTCACATCACCCACATTCATGCTGAAGAGCTGAGGAGCCAGTTGACCAACATTACCAAAATCGGGCACCTGGTCCGTCTCACCCACCAGGTCGCTGTTCTTCACGGTAGCGCCTACTTCCTTGGCGGCCTTTGACAAATCGTTCAGGCTCTTGGCTTTGTCTGCCAGTTCCTTGGTCTTCTGGGCCAGCAGAGGGCGAAGTTGCTGATTGCGATAGTCCTCCAGAACCTTGCTCTTCCAATCCGCGAAATCAGGCGCATGTGCAGCGGCAATTCCCGTAACCTGGAAGACCGCGTAACCCTCGCCGGTCTCTGCGGACTGCGGTGGATCATTCTGTTTGGATTGGAATGCCTTGGCTATGATCTGTGATCCGTCGGGCAGAGCAGAAATCACTCCCTTGCTGTCAAACAGCGGCGAGTTCACCACTTCCAAATGGTGCGCAGCCGCGGTCTTCTCCAGGCCGTTCTTAATAGCCTCAGAGGTCAGCGAGTTCGCATAGGCTTCTTCGGCCTGCGCCAGCTTCTGACGAACCAGCGTTAACTGAATGGTGGGTAGCACTTCGTTGATCGTCTGTGTGTGCGCCGCTTGCCGTTCTTCCACCTGCACAATGTGATAGCCAAATTGGCTTTTCACAATCTGGGTATCGCCGATCTTCTGGGTGAAGATTGCGTTGTCGAACTCCGGAACCATGCGTCCTCGCTGCGAAAAGCCCAGCTCGCCGCCTGAATCCTTGCTGCCTGGATCGTCAGAATATTTCTTGGCCAGATAGGGAAAGTTCGCGCCGCCCTGAATCTGCTTCAGAATCCCTTCAGCTTTGGCCTTGGCCGCGGCATCGGTCTGCGCATCTGCGCCCGCCGCAACCTTGATAAGAATATGGCGCGACCGCGCCTGTTCCGGTGTCGAATACTCCGATTGGTGCGCGGTAAAGTATTGCTGAATCTCCTGCTGCGTCGGGCGCGGCACCCCGCCCGGCAGTTGATCGGGAGTAAACGCAAAATAGGTAACTTTGCGCTCTTCAGGAACCGCCGTGGCATAGCGTGCGGCATTCGTCTTGAAAAATGCCGCCAACTCTGTGTCTGAGGGATTGATCGTTTTGCGCAGGTCGTCCGAGGAGATCACCGCGTAGTCAAACTTGATCTTGATGTTTTGTTTCAGATAATTCGCGCGCACTTCATTGTCGTCTACCGTAACCCCGCCCGTAATCAACGCCTGTAGCCGGCGTATGACGATACCCTGTCGAATATCTTCCTCAAACTCCGCGACCGACTGGTTAAACCGGCTTGCGATCAGGGCGGCGTATTGATCTTCGCCGATGAACTGACCGTAAGGAAACAGAACCTGGCCGGCCTGGCCGGTGCGCAGAAATTGAATCACATCATCGTTGGTGGCGTGTATGCCCAGCTTATCCGCCTCTGCCATCAGAATCTGCTTCTGCACCAGTTGCTGGCCCACGCGCTGTTCAACGTATGCGAGCATCATCGGGTTGTCGGCATATTGCGGGTTCTGCTGCTGCAACTGCTGCCGGGCCGCCTTGTCCACCTGCTCCTGGCTCACCGTAATCCCCGAGGAAAACAGGCGGCTGTACCAGTGGGGGTAAATCATGGCATAGGTATCGGCGGAACTGGCGCCCTGGCCGGTGAGGCCGGGAATCAGGTACACCACCATTCCCACTGAAACTACGCCAATAATGACTACGAAGATCGCCTTGGTTAGGCGATTGTCTGTCTGTAAGAAACGAATCATGGATGGACTTGAACCTTCTACTCTCTACGCGCTTGCGTGGTGTGCCTGCCCTGTCTTTGGACTAGCTCGGAATCGGTTGCAACGACGGGCATCTCCCCTCGAAGCACAATTCTCACTCGACGCGATTCATAGCAATTATAGACGACACAGAACCTTGCCGGCAGGGACTACTGCCTGCATCGTGTTCTTCAGCAGAAACGCTTCCCCAAATGCAAAGCGGGCACCCCGGCTTCCGGAATGCCCTCCTCATTCACTCTTTCACTTTTTTCACTCGTTCACTTTTTCCTACCGCCAGTAGTAATACCCACCCGTCGTGTAATACGGGCGGTAGTAAACCGGTGGATAGCCGTACGGATAGCCATAATACGGATAGCCATAAGGGTAATAACCGCGCCGATAGAGATTCGTCCCACCCCGGTAGAGTCCCTGTGACAGCCGGGCTGCTTCCTGTGCACTTACAGGCGTCACGGTCAACGGGGATTTCAAGTGGAAATCCACCCGCGCCTCGGCTGGAATCCAGATCCCCGGTCCGGGAGAAGCCGCCGAAGCTGCCGTTCCCGCTGCTACGCCTGCCCCGGCGCCTACTGCGCATCCTACGCCGCGGCCTACGGCGCAGCCGATAATGGTGCCCAATATTCCGCCGCCAACTGCGCTGCCAACCGTATGTCCGGTTTTATTCGGTCCCTTCACCCTGAGCTGGTTGGCATCCAGAGGGTAGCTCTGTCCTCCTAGATCCAGAGAGGTGAGGTTGAGCGCCAGCACTGAACTGCCGCCCAGATCGCCCGCACCAACATTCTTGGCCTCGGTCACGACTCCATGCACGGTTGCCCCGCGCGGAATTGCCAACACATTGCCGACAGCCACGTCCGCAAGCACAGTGAACTGAACCGGCTGTCCCACCTTGGCTCTCTTGCTGGTCACCGGCTCGCTGGTTCGCAGCTGCAGCAGCGTTCCGGGACCGATAGTTACCGGTCCTGTGGGTGCTGCGTACGCCGGAGCAGGCTGCTGACCCCTATACTGGGGCGGATAAGGCGCCTGTCCCTCATCTGGACCCTGACCTTCATCTTCCGGAGGCGGCTGTTGCGGATACGCCTGAGGTGTAGACTGATTACCCGCCATCGGTGGCGCGCCAGCTTCTCCTGCCTGTGCCTCCTGCGGATTGCCGACCTTCAGGTTGTTGTTCACCTTGGTCACGCCGTCCACATGGCTGGCAATCGACTCCGCCATCTTGCTTGAGGCATCACTCGCCACCGTTCCTGAGAGTGTGACCTCGCCCTCGATGGTAGCGGCAGTAATCAAATCGCTCTTAAGCTCCGGAGAAGCGTCCAGGGCATGCACAACGTCCATCTCGATCTGTCCGTCTGTGCGCTGGGACGCTGCCTGAGCGGGCGCAGCTGCGTCGGTTGCCGCAGGACTCTGATCCTGGGCTGGAGCCTGATCCTGAGCAAGCGCAGTCGCCACGCACAGAACCACCAACCCGGCACAGGCCAGAATTTGCGGAAATACGACTTGTGGGAATATTCTCTTGAGCAAAGTCCGATTTATCATACTTCTCCTTTGCCTGAAGCGTGCTTCCAATCATTATTTTCGATGCGTTTCAGATTGGAAAGACGCTCAAAGGTATTGCTACCAGCTCATACCCATAGACGGGTATTCGCGGAAGCCGTCACAGGCTAGAACCCGGCTGTGAGGAAAAAGTTCCGTTCTGCTACAACCCGTTTTCTACCCCAGCGCCTCATCGAAAGCAGCAGATAGCATCTCCAGCCCGGCTGCCACATCGGCTCCCAGATGAACCCGCAGCGCTCGGCGGCCGCGCGACTCCAGTACCGCCAGGTCCCCGGCGGCCTGGGCGTCGATCACCACGCCAAAGCTCAATTTCTGCCCCGGAATCTCCACATCGATGGCGTGATCCGCGGTGATCTGCAAGAAAAACGCCGGTGTTGGGCCCGCCCTTGTAATCCTGCCCGGTGGAGTGCAGGAAGCGGGGGCCGAAGCCCAGGCAAGTTGCCACGCGCTTTTTGTCGCGCACCTTGTGCCGGAAACGCTGGATCGCCTCCTCATGCTCGGGGAACATGGGCAAGAAAGCCAATGCGGCAAAGTAGTCACCGGTGTGAATCTGGCCCAGATGCGCGCGCAGATAGCCAGCCAGCGTCGCGGCTGGGGCTGCTGCTTTGAGCGTTGCGGCATAGGCCTCAGTCGCGTAGAGCTGGATGCCGTTTGTCCACCAGCACCGGCTCGCGTTGCTCCAGCTTGCCGGTCTGCTCATAGGCCGCCGTCAGTGCGCGGGTCTCGATCTTGGCCGACTCCACATCCGGCTGGTTGAAGGGGTTGATGCCCATCACCGAGCCGGCCACCGCCGTCGCGACCTCCCAGGTAAAGAACTGGCCGAAGATCTCGTAGAGGTCGGCAATCTCAATGTGCACGACGGGATGGCCGGCGGCCTCGATTGCCGCAACCTTGGCGTCCTGACTTGTGTCCGCCGTACCCGCACAGCGGATGTATACGAATATGCGATCCTTGACCGTAAACTTGCCGGCGCGGCCAATCACCTCGCGGTCCACGGGCGTAATGCCCTTGCCCAGTTTGCCGGTGGATTCGGCGATCAACTGCTCCATCCACGCGCCCAGGTCGTAGATCTCCGGCGAGGTGAAGATGGTGAGCTTGTCGCGTCCGGCATTGGCCGCCGTGCCTAGCATCAGGCCCAGTTCAACCGCTGGATTTTCAGCCGGAGCCAGCTTGGCTGAAGCCACGGCCTTGGCCGCTTCAGCCAGCAGCTTCCCGCGTGCAGTCCAGCCACTGTAGCCGCCACAATGCCGAAATTCGAGAGCGCCGAGTAGCGCCCGCCAATCTGCGGATCGCCATAGAAGATGTACCGGAATCCGTCCGCCTTGGCCACCTGCTCCAACTTCGAGCCGGGATCGGTAATGGCTATGAAATGGCTGCCGGCCTCTTCCGCCCCCACTGCATCCTGCATCTCTGCAAAGAAATACTGCTTCAGGATGTTTGGTTCCAGCGTCGTGCCCGATTTGCTGGCCACAATCACCAGCGTCTCCTTCAAGTTCACCTTGTCGCGAGCCGCCTTCACCTGCGCCGGATCGGTGGAATCCACAATGTGTAGCTGGGGAAAACCCATCTGCTGCCCAAACGTGGTGGCCAGAACCTCGGGGCACAGGCTTGAGCCGCCCATGCCCAGCAGCAGGATCGACTTAAAACCGCCAGTCTCCACATCCGCGCCCAATTCGGCTAGGTTCCCCAGTTCATTCTGCTGTCGTTCGACGATGTCAATCCAGCCCAGCCATTTTTCCTCGCCGTCGCGGGTCCACAGGCTGGGGTCTTTCTGCCAGAAGCGGGCAATTTTGTTGTTGGCTTGCCAGTCGGCGGAGGCCAAATCCACAGCGTCGCGAAGTTCCTGAGGGAGCGCAAATCGAATACTCATGTCGTTATTGATTGTGCCTGAAAGAAAAGGATACGGAAAGATGCCCCCATAGATAAGGACGCAACTATCCACATCCGCCGATAATTAGACTTTAAATTTGTATGAATCTGAAGGACCTGCAACATCAGCAGGCATGATGCCCGCTATTCTCGCCTGAATCAGCCTTCCTCGCTAGAATTCCTTCGCATGGCCAAAATGAAGGCCTCTCAGGTCGTAGGAAACGCCAAAGGTAAAACCCCTCGGGTAAACAGTTTTGTTTGCAGGCTTACCGAATTTGGTCCATAGCTCATATTCGTAGTCGCCGCGTACCCAGAGATTATCCCTGATGCGATATTCGGCGCCGCCACCCAGATCATCGAAGATACCTGTGTCATGATCACAGTTGCCTGTACAACCGGGATAGGGCCCTTTTAAGGGATAGTTGCCTTCGAAATCGACGCTCCCGAACCCCATCAGATATTTGCCGTAGGGATGGAAATTATGGTGGCGCCGCCACATGTAGATAACCCCGCCCTCGCCTGTGTCCTCTCTCAGTTGCGGGTCAGTACCCGTATTGGCCCAGGAGAGTTGGCGGCCCTCCGCTTCAATGCCCAATCCGTACAATCTGCGCGGCATATGAGGTAATGTCCAGTCAAGCCACGCCGCAGGGCCTAACATGGAGCCTTTAAATGACGGGTACACAGTCGTAGGAAATTCGTGGTTGACGATATGAGTGCTGAAATAGGAGAGACCGCCGCCGATTTCAAGCGGCCAGGATTGCTGGACGGCTGCGGGCACCACTTGCGAAAACACGGGGAATGATGCGGAGACAAAGAGCGCTGCCAGCGACAGCCTGATCATTAGTCTTAAAACCATGCCTCATCTCCTTCGGATGGTGCAGAACCTTGAAGCAGTTCTCCACTTATTTTGATGTTTCTGACAATATCCAAGATTGACTTTTCTTGAAAAAACTCTCTTGGCATCGTTCTTTTCGTTCAACATCAACTGGAAAAACCACTAACCCCCTGAGACAATAACCGGCTTGAGTCAAGTGTACAATAACCCGTTTGGGGCAAGAGTACATCAAGCCGTTTGTGAAAGTGTACATCGGGAACAACAAGTTTCAAGGCAAAGATTTTGCAAAGAAGTGAGATGGTGCCATATCTGCACACACGGTTTTGGGGTCCCATTCTTATTTCCTCTTAGACCCTGCCTCAATTTTGACCCTGCCTCTACTTGGACTATTCTGCCGGAAATTGGCAAACCATCCGAATTCTAATGTACTGCAAACCTTCATTGGGTCTTCTCACGCCAATTTGGCGTAATCCTGATCAGGTCCAGTCCGCCCGTATCCTCAACCGTAAATGCAGGCGACGCCGCAGGAACAGCCACTATTCCCCGCACCGGCAATTCTACCGTTTCAAATCCTTGCCCCGAGATTCTGCCTTTCCCTGCGGCTGCAAACAGATATGCTAACCCCGGCGCCGGCTCATATTCACCCCGCAAACTGGCGCTCGATTTGCTCCCTGCTACCGGAATTCTCTCCAGGCGAAAATACTCCATATCGATTAGAATCGTGCGATCCTTCAACACCCTGGCCGGAATCTTCCCCGCGCGCGTCTTCAGCTTCGTAGCTTCCAGCGATTTCTCAATATGCAGCTCGCGCCCGCGTCCATAGTCATACATCCGGTAGGTCAGGTCGCTGTTCTGTTGTGTCTCCAGCAGAATAGATCCCGGCCAGATGGAGTGAACCGTCCCGGCATCCACAAAAATCACGTCACCCGCCGCCACAGGCACTAAATTCAGGCTGTCCTCCAGCGTGCCCGCATCAATCTCTTCCCTCACCTGCTCCAACGTCACGCCCGGCTTCAGCCCCAGGGCCACCAGCGCTCCAGGCTCGGCAGCCAGCGCATACCAGCACTCCGTTTTTCCGCGCGGCTCACCGTACTTGTGCGCCATCGCGTCGTCGGGATGCACCTGCACGCTCAGCTTTTCTTTGGCAAACAGAACCTTGATCAGCAGCGGCGATGCCGATGAAGGAACCCCAGCGCCCAGCAGCGCCTCCGGCATCTGGGCAAAAAAAACACCCAGCTTTTGCCCGGCATACGGCCCGGTAGCAATCAAACACTCGTCCCCGGTAAGCCAGACCTCGCCAATGGGATCTCCACTTTTCACAACATGGTCATACCATGGCCGAAGATCCCGGTAGCCCCAGGGACGGGGATCGTAAATAGGATCAATGCGAAAAGGTGCGAGTTCCTGGGCCGGGGGTTGCCCTGTCGAAGCCATGCTCAATGCCTCTGTTCTCAAAAACAAGCCGCCTGCCCGCCTTTGGTCGACAGCAGCCCAAACGACTCGGAGCCGAAACGCCTCGCCGTACCCCCACTCTACCAGACTGATAAAACGGCCATGACAAACCAGTCTGTATCGAATTGAACACCTCCGCAAACGTGGATTGTGCATTAGCAGAACGCTTACGCCAGTAGGCAATGTTTGCCCGCTCCCGCCTCAACCGGATAGCCTAAGGAGAGCCTCATCGGTCCGGATTTCCTCGTGCCGCCAACTCCCACGGGAAGCAGCGAAAGAGAAAGCGCAAGCGCATGTCAAAGCCAGTCTCCATCTGTGTAATCGGCTCCGGATACGTGGGCCTTGTCGCCGCAGTCTGCTTTGCCGAGATCGGCCATCACGTCGTTTGCGTTGATAATGACGAAGCTCGGGTCAAAACCCTCCGCGAAGGAGGCGTGCCCATCTTCGAGCAACACCTGCCCGAACTGCTGGCCAAACACCTCAACCGCGGCGTCGAGTTCACCAGCGATCTCGCAAACGCTGTCCAGCAAAGTGAGGCTATCTTCATCGCCGTGGGTACTCCCCAGGGCGACACCGGCGCCGCCGATCTCTCCTACGTCGAAGCCGTAGTGGCAGAGATTGCCCGCGCCATCAGCGGCTACACAGTGATCGTGGAAAAAAGCACAGTACCCGTCTACACCAATGATTGGATTCGCCGCGTGCTCCATCGCCATGGCGTTGATCCGGAGCACTTCGACGTGGTTTCCAACCCCGAGTTCCTCCGCGAAGGCACGGCCATCAGCGACTTCCTGCATCCCGACCGCATCGTAGTCGGCGCTGGCACCGAGCGCGCCGCCGAAGTCCTCAAACGCATCTATGAACCGCTTACCGCGGGCACTTATTACTCTCAACCGGAATCTTTACCCGGAGCCTGCTCCGCGCAATGTCCCGCCCGACTTCTAGTCACCTCCGCACAGAGCGCTGAGATCGTCAAGCACGCCTCCAACGCCTTCTGGCCCTCAAAATCTCCTTCATCAACGCCGTCGCCAATCTTGCCGAATCCGTGGACGCGGATATCGAAGACATAGCTGCCGGCATGGGCATGGACAACCGCATCGGACTCTGGTTTTCTCCGCGCCGGACTCGGCTATGGCGGCTCTTGTTTCCCAAAAGACGTGGCTGCCTTTCACTGGGTGGCCCAGCAGCAGGGCGTCGACTTTCAACTCCTTGAAGAAATTCGCAATATCAATGAAGCCCAGAAGGATGTTTTTTTCAACAAGGTGCTTTCCGCGCTCTGGACCCTACGCGGCAAGCGCCTCGCTGTCCTCGGCCTGGCCTTTAAAGGAGAAACCGACGATATTCGCGAGTCTCCCGCCATCGGCATCGTCAAAAAACTTCTTGAAGCAGGCGCAATCGTTACGGCCTATGACCCGGCAGCTATGGAGCGCGCCAAGGCTGAGCTGCCACCCACAGAGAAGCTCAGCTATGCCTCCGGCATCTACGAAGCGGCCAAAGATGCTGACGCAGTGCTCATCCTCACCGATTGGAAGCAGTTTGCTTCCATTGACCTGGCCCGGCTAAACAAGACAGTCCGCTTCCCCATCATCATCGATGGTCGCAACCTGTATAAGCCGCAAGTTATGCAGGATCATGGATTTACATACGTAAGCGTAGGTCGCCCTGCAAGCTACCACGAGCAGCAAGGCAAGCCGCGCAGGCCAGCATCATAAGAAGCGATTCTCCAAATAACATCTGCGCCTGCACAATCTCCAGGCAGACGCAGTCAGGGCATATCAATAAGTACGAGGATGTAGATTGATCGATCGTCGCAACCTTCTTGCCTGGCTGGGAATTGCTGGTTTGTCCCCACTCATCGCCGCCCGAGCTCTGGCATCCGCAACTGACCCAGGCTCCGCTGGCGGATGGGTTAAGTTCCCTGGCAATCCGGTTCTCGGCGGAGAATATGGCACCTGTTTCGACATATGCGTCCTCCGCGAGCACAACACATTTCGCATGTGGCTCTCCTGGCGTCCCAAAAAATCCATCGCCGTCTCGGAAAGTAACGATGGAATACACTGGTCGGCGCCGCAAATCGTGCTGCCGCCAAATCCATCCTCAGGGTGGGAAGACGATATCAACCGTCCCGTCGTCGTCCGGCGCGAAGGCAGCTATAACATGTGGTACACCGGCCAGGTTCCTGGCAAAACAACGGCGCAAAACGGCCACGCGGATGGAAGATCAACCATCGGCCACACAACCAGCAGCGACGGCATTCATTGGCAATCGCGGACAGAAGTATTAAAGCCAGAGCAACCCTGGGAAGGCGTCGCCCTCATGTCCCCGCATGTTCTTTGGGACGAGAATCAGAATCAATGGCGCATGTGGTACTCGGGTGGCGAGCAGTATGAGCCCAACGCCATCGGCCATGCCACCAGCCCCGACGGCCTGCATTGGACTAAGGACCCTGCAAACCCAGTCTTCCGCGCCGACCCGCGCAACGCATGGGAGAGAGAACGAGTGGCCGGATGCCAGGTGATTCAGCAGGACGGCTGGTACTACATCTTTTATATCGGCTATCGAGATATCGACCACGCTCAAATCGGCTTGGCGCGCTCGCGCGATGGGCTCAGCAACTGGCAGCGCTACCCCGCCAACCCCATCCTGCGCGCCACCGGCAGCGGCTTTGACGCTGACGCCTGCTACAAACCATGCGCGCTATTTGCCCACGGCAAGTGGATGCTTTGGTATAACGGACGGAATGCGAGTTTGGAACAAATCGGTCTGGCTACGCGAAGCGGACGCGATCTGGGCTCCAACTTTTAAACCATGACTAAACTTCTTCAATTTTGCGACCCATATTCTGAGTTTCGGAGCATAAACTTTTGACCATGCGCGTTCTTGTTACCGGCGCCGCCGGATTTCTTGGCTCTCACCTCACTGACCGCCTCCTGGGCGAAGGCCACTCCGTCATCGGCATCGACAATCTCTCCACGGGAAACCCGGAAAACCTGGCCCATCTGGCCCAGGAACCGCGCTTCAGCTTTCAGGAGAAAGATATCTGCCAGTCCTTCAATCCCGGTCCGGTAGACTACGTCTTCAACTTTGCATCCCCCGCCAGCCCGCCGGAATATCTTCGTCTGGCCATCGAAACTCTGCGCGTCGGCTCCCTCGGCACAGAGAACACTCTCGAAATCGCAGCAAAATATACGCGCGGGCTATCTCCACGCCTCCACATCGGAGTGCTACGGCGACCCGCTCGAACATCCGCAAACCGAAGACTATTGGGGCCACGTAAATCCCGTAGGTCCCCGCTCTGTCTACGACGAATCCAAACGCTATGCCGAAGCGCTGGTGATGGCCTACCACCGCTCGCGCGGCGTCAATACGCACCTGGTCCGCATCTTCAACACCTACGGCCCCCGCCTGCACCCCAGCGATGGCCGCGTCATCTCGAATTTCATGATGCAGGCGCTGCGCGGCGAGCCGCTCACCATCTACGGCGACGGCAGCCAGACCCGCAGCTTCTGCTACGTCGACGATCTGATTGAGGGCATTCTGCGCCTCTCGCGCTCCGATGAGCACACTGCCGGTCAACATCGGCAACCCCGGGAGTTCACCATTCTGGAATGCGCGCAGGCCGTGCTTGAAGTGACCGGATCGAAAAGCGAGTTGCGATTCGAACCGCTGCCCGAGGACGATCCTACCCGCCGCTGCCCCGACATCGCCAAGGCTCGCGCCCTGCTCGGTTGGGAACCACGCATCCCGCTCAGGGAAGGTCTCAAAAGATCTCTTGAATACTTTACTAGCCATCTCGATGCAGGTTGGTAATTTTTTATCCGATCTGGCGCTCTATCGAATTCGATCCGGTATCTCAACCACTCATGAAATGCGCCGAAGGCGCTTACGCCCGTGCGGCCAGCACTATTCCCACTCGATGGTACCCGGCGGTTTCGAAGTAATGTCGTAGACCACGCGGTTGATCCCGCGCACCTCATTCACAATGCGGCTGCTGATGCGCTTCAGCACCTCGTAAGGCAGCGGAGTCCAGTCCGCCGTCATACCATCTTCAGAATGTACCGCCCTCACCGCCGCCGTATACGCATATGTCCGCTGGTCGCCCATCACGCCAACGCTCATCACCGGCAGCAGCACGGCAAAGCTTTGCCAAATGGTTGAGTAGAGCCCGGCAGCCTTGATCTCGCCGACCACAATCTCATCGGCATCCTGCAACAGCGCCACCCGCTCCCGCGTCACCTCGCCCACAATGCGCACCGCCAGTCCCGGCCCCGGAAACGGCTGCCGTCCCAGAATCTCCTCCGGCATCCCCATGTCGCGCCCAATCCGCCGCACCTCATCCTTGAACAGGTCCCGCAACGGCTCAATCAGTTTCAGCTTCATCCCCAGTGGCAGTCCGCCCACGTTATGGTGGCTTTTGATCGTCTGGCTCGGCCCCTTCACGCTCGACGACTCAATCACATCCGGATAAAGCGTTCCCTGCACCAGCCAATCCACCCCGCCGGTCTCCTTCGCAATCCGCGTCGCCTCATCGTCGAAGACCGCAATAAACTCCGCGCCGATCCTCTTCCGCTTGGTCTCCGGATCGGTCACTCCGGCCAGCTTCTCCAAAAACCGCTCGCTTGCATCCACGGCCACAATATTCAGTCCCAATTTGTCGCGCAGATTTTTCTGCACGTTTACAAACTCGTTCTTGCGCAGCACTCCATTGTTGACAAAAATGCAGGTCAACTGGTTCCCGATGGCCTTATGCACCAGCACCGCTGCCACCGACGAATCCACCCCGCCCGAGAGCCCGCAAATCACATGCCCCTTGCCAACCTTGGCGCGTATCTCCGTAACCGTGCTCTCGATAAAATGCGCCGGAGTCCAATCGCCCCGCGCCCCGCAGATTGCGAAAACAAAGTTCTTCAGGATCTTCGGCCCCAGCGGTGTGTGGTGCACCTCGGGATGAAACTGAACCGCCCAGATGCGCCGTTCATCGTTCACAATGGCGGCCAGCGCATTCGAAGTGATCGCCGTGCGCCGAAATCCCGCCGGCAGTTCCAGCGCCTCGTCGCCGTGGCTCATCCACACCTGCAGAGTCCCCGGCAGCCCGGCAAACAAAGGCGTAGCCCCGTCCTCAATAATCACTTCGGCGTGCCCGTACTCGCGCCGCGGCGCAGACTTCACCTTACCGCCCAAATGGTGAACGATGTAATGCAGCCCATAGCAGATGCCGAGCACCGGCACGCCCATCTCAAGAAATTTGGGGTCGGCCGCGGGCGCGTCCGCATCGTAAACCGACGATGGCCCGCCTGAGAGGATGAGCCCCAGCGGTTTAAGCGCCTGAATTTCGTTTAAGGGGGCCGTGCAGGGCAGCACGACAGAGAAGACGTTCAGCTCGCGTATCCGCCGCGCTATCAGCTGCGTATATTGCGAACCAAAATCGAGAATGACAATTGTTTGGGTAGCCACTCTCTAGTGTGGCAGGATTAAGGCCGGAATGTAAAGATAGAACTTGCGTTTGACCATGACCCAACGCGGGACGTACCCTTCTATTGCCCTTCTAAATCAAAGGAAAACCTGCATGAAACCTATATTCGGCACTCCGGTTGCGCTCTTCTTCGCCGCAATTCTCGCCTTTGTTGCTCTGCCTTCTCTCCGCGCCCAGCAAACCCCCGTCAAGGTCTGGGAAGAAAAAATCGTCATTCCTACCTATGCCATCGGCGACCCGGAACCCAACCCTATCTTCAATCTTGGCCGTAACTCCCAGGGTGCCCAGGGCATCGTCTATCCTTATCCTTTGTATGACTCCCTGACGCACAAGAAAGCCGATAAAGCCTACAAAATCGTTTATCTCGAAAATCAATACATAAAAATCGGCGTTCTTCCCGAATTAGGTGGCCGTCTTTTCGAGGGCGTCGACAAAACCAACAACTACGACTTCGTTTACCGCCAGCACGTCATCAAGCCCGCGCTCATCGGCCTCATCGGCGCCTGGATCTCCGGCGGCATCGAGTGGAACATTCCCCACCATCATCGCGCCACCACCGTTCTCCCCGTCCAATATCGCATCGAGCACAACCTCGACGGCAGCCAGACTGTTTGGGTTGGCGAGATGGAGATCCGTCACCGCATGCGCTGGGCAGTCGGCTATACGCTCCGCCCCGGCAAATCCTACCTTGAAGCTCAGGTGCGCATCGTCAATCGCACACCGGCCGTCGAAACCATGCTCTGCTTCGCCAACGTAGCCGTTTCGGTGAACGACCAATACCAAACCATCTTCCCACCCAGCACGCAATTGGGCACCTTCCACTTCAAGAACCAATTTGTAAAGTGGCCCATCGCCGACTCCGTCTACAACAACGAAGACTTCACCAAAGGCGTGGACATTAGCTGGTATAAGAACCACAACGACCCCAGTTCCGTCTTCGCATGGAACTACACTGACGATTTCTTCGCCGGATACGACCATGGGAAAAATGCCGGAATCATGAGCATCGCCGACGGCAACATAGCACCCGGTAAAAAAGTATGGACCTGGGGCAACGGCCCGCGCGGGCGCATGTGGGACAAAATCCTCACCGATAACGACGGCCCTTACGAAGAACTAATGCGCGGCGCATACTCCGACAATCAGCCCGACTACACCTGGCTCCAGCCCTTCGACGCCAAAACATTTTCCATGTTCTGGTATCCCTTCCGCGATATTGACGGCGTGAAAAATGCAAATCTAGACGCGGCAGTAAACCTCGACGTGAAAGATGGTTCCGCAAAGCTAGGCTTCTACACCACCTCCGCGCATCCCTCGGCCACGGCCCTTTTAGAAGCCGGCCCCCAGGTTCTGCTGCGCGAAAAAATCTCCATTAACCCCGGCAAGCCGTTTGTAAAGCAGGTAGCCATTCCGGCAGGCATTGACGAGCATGATCTGCGCGCCTCGCTCTCAGTGGATGGCCGCGAACTGGTCGCTTATTCTCCCGTGCGTCTCACCCCCGAGGCCATGCCCACGCCGGTCACGCCACCTCCGGCGCCAAAAGATATCAAGACCAACGAGGAACTCTACTTCGCCGGCATGCGCCTCCAGCAATTCCACGCCTCGTCTCCAGATCCCGAGGACTACTGGAACGAAGCCCTGCTCCGTGATCCAAGCGATTCCAGGGTGAACACCGCCATGGGCATCACCCGCTATAAGCAAGCCCGCTACTCTGAAGCCGAAACTTTCCTCCGCAAAGCCCTGGAGCGCCCAACCGACAAGTTCACCACCCCCCGCGATGCCGAGCCTCTTTATTACCTCGCGCTCACCTTAAAAGCCGAAGGCCGCTTCGACGAAGCCTACAAATATTTCTATTTGGCCACATGGAATCTCCCTTGGCGCGCCGCCGGTTACTACGGCCTGGCCGAAATCGCCACTCGCCGCGGCGATCTCGCCGACGCGCTGGATTTTGTCAACCGTTCCCTCGACAACAACGAACTGAACATTCGCGCCATAAACCTCAAGGCAGCAATCCTGCGCCACATGAGAAAGAAGCAGCAAGCGATCGAGACCCTCGCCGCAACCCATCGCATCGACCCGCTCGATGTTCGCACCATGGCTGAAAACTGGCTTGCCTCGGGCTCTTCGGAGTCTCACACCGAACTCACAGCCGCCATGACCCAGTTCCCCGCAACCGCCGAAGAAACCGCCGCCGAATATCTCAACGCCGGCCTGTGGAGCGACGGCACGGAGATCCTCAATCAGGCCATCGCAACAGCTCCCGACCCAAACAAAATTCAGCCCCTCATCTACTATTACCTTGGCTATTTTTCTCAAGAGCTGAATCAGCCGCAAAAGGCCGCGGAAGACTACGCATTGGCTGCCAAAATGCCATCGGATTACGTCTTCCCCTTCCAGAATGAAGCTATCAATGTACTCCACGCCGCGATGAAAGCGAACCCGAAGGATGCGCAAGCGCCCTATTATCTGGGCAATTTGCTCTTCGACTCGCAGCCCGACGAAGCCATCGCGCTCTGGCAGACCTCGGCAGCTCTCGACCCCTCGAACGCCATCGTCCATCGCAATCTGGGAGTCGCCTTTGCCCATCACAAATCAGGCAACTCCATTGACAAGGCCATCACGCAAATGGATCTGGCCGTATCGCTTCCGCATAAATACGCCTTGCACTTCACCGAGCTCGACGAAATGTACGAAGCCGAAGGCGCAGCCCCGGAAAAACGCCTGTCCCTCCTCGAAGAAAACAGCGGCGTAGTAGCCCAGCGCGACGACTCCCTGGACCGCGAAATCAATTTGCTGGTAGCCACGGGTAAATTCGACCAGGCCATCACCCTGCTCAACAGCAAGGAATTTGCCGTCTGGGAGGGCGGAACCCTGAGCGTAGCCGACGACTGGGCCGATGCTCACCTATTACGCGGCCGGCTGCACCTGCAGGATAAGCAGGTTCAGGAAGCCATCGCCGATTTCAAGGCAGCCCTCGATACGCCGTCCAACCTGCCCTCCGAAGACAGAATCAATCGCGAGCCGGAAGCCGATTACTACCTCGGCAAGGCATACATGGCCCTGGGCGACCAGGATCAGGCCAAACAATACTGGCAGAAATCCTCAACTCCAGAGAAAGCAACGCCGGCGCACGCTCACTCTGCCCACGAAGGCATCGGCCCGCGCACCATTCAAGCCGTCTACAAGGCATTCGCGCTGCGAGCATTGGGTCAGAATGACCAGGCCAACGCCGCCTTCCATTCTCTGCTTGACCACGCCAATCGCTTGATCCAAAAACAGCCTGCGCAATTCGATCCCAATGCCCCATTGGACGATCTGTTGCAGCAGCGTACGCGCTTCGCCATCGCCCATTACGTCGCAGCCATGTGTTCTCTCGGACTCGACGACAAGCAGAAAGCATCAGACGAATTAAACCTGGCCCTGCAGGCAAAACCCGGCCTTCCAGCCGCTCGCTTTGCCCTGGACCATATGCGCTAACCCAAACGGCCCGGTTCTCCGCAGAGCCGGGCCTATTTGCTTTCGTTCTTGTAAACCACCCCAGCCTTCATCACGAACTTCACGTGCTGCAGCACTCGCACATCGTCCAGTGGGTTTTTCTCCACAGCGATCATGTCCGCCCATTTGCCCGCTTCCAGGCTGCCGGTCTTCGCGCTCCAGCCCATCAGGTCAGCAGCGTTCAATGTGGCCGTTTGCAGCGCCGCCAGCGGAGCCATGCCCAGCTGATTCACATATACGTCCAGCTCATGCGCATTCAATCCATGCGGATAAACCGCCGCATCCGTGCCCATCGCAATCTTCACGCCCGCCTGCATGGCGTGCTTGATGTTGCCTTTGGCCACGGCGCTCACGTCGAGCATCTTCTGGTGATAAATCGGCGGCAGGTGGCCGCTCTCAAGCATCCAGTCTTCCAGATAAAGCGTAGGCACCAAGTAGGTGCCATGCTTCTTCATTGCAGCAATGCCCTCATCGTTGATATAGCTGCCGTGCTCAATTGAATCCACGCCCGCCTCGGTAGCCCAAAGAATTCCCTGCGCCCCGTGCGCATGCGCGGCCACCTTGCGGCCCAACCGGTGCGCATCGGCCACAATCGCCTGCATCTCCTCGAGTGTGTACTGTGATGCCTGCGGATCGTCGCCCTTTGACAGCACTCCTCCCGTAGCGCAGATCTTTATCAGGTCGGCTCCGTATTTAATGTTCTGCCGCACCTTGTGCTGCACCTCGGCAATACCGTCAGCAACGCCGTCGCCCACCGCATGATATTCAATGGGCAGCAGGTTATCGTCGCAGTGGCCTCCAGTAATTCCCAGCGGAGGCCCGCTCACCAGCATGTGCGGTCCCGGAATCTGTCCCGCATTAATGGCGTCGCGCAGGTCTACATCGGTATAGCCGCTGGCGCCCACATTACGTACTGATGTAATTCCAGCCATCAGCGTGGCACGAGCGTTCACAACTCCGTTGATAGCCTCCTTGGCGCTAGTCGAGGTTAACTCACGGTAGGGGTCGAACTCCGGGTTGCCGGTCAGGTGCGTATGCACATCAATCAGCCCCGGTAGCACCGTCAGCCCGCTCAAATCCACAACCCTGTCGCCGGCCTGCGCGGCAACCTGATCGGTGGGCGCGATGGATTGGATCGTCTCGCCCACCACCACCACGGTCTGGCCGTCGAGCAGTTTGCCGCTCTTTACATCCAGCAAGTGACCTGCTCGCACCAGCGTGCGCCCGGCCGTGGGTTGTTGTGCATCGAGCGCCACCGCCCCGAGTGCCAACAGCGCCGCAAAAACAAGCTTCTTCCGCGTGATCATTCGTTTGCCTCCAAAGGGAAACCGCAAAGGGAGTGTAGCAAAAATTCTACGCGGAATGTGCCCGCATCCAGACCAACTACATCTCTAGCCCCACTTCTTTCCGATCGCGTCCAGGTCTGCGTGAGCCAGATCTTCCGGCGTCATGGCAATGCGAAACTCCACTTCAGCATTGAATGTGAGAAACCATGGCTCGGCCAGCCTAGGGATATCGGAAGCGTTATCCATATTCACCACCAGAATGCCGCCGCGGCGTCCATCCCGCTCAGTAAAATAGGCGGCCTCAGGCTTCGTCGCGTCCATAATCTGGCGCATCTTCGCTCCCGCGGTGCCGTTCTTCACCGCCGAGTTGAACGGTTCAATAGGCATTTGAATCAGCATTAACACTCGCATGATCTTCCTCCAGTGCCGGGGAATCGCGTTCCAGCCGCGAGCGGCACGGATGGCAATATATCACGCCCCATAATCGGCAAGCTTTAACAAAATACTAGAATTTTCAGGCTTGCCGATAGTGATCTCACCCACCTGCCACGCCCCCACCCGGCGTGATAGCCTCCTATGTGCGCAGCCCTTGTCATATTGACTGCACCAAGCCGAATCCCAGCCTCCATCCGCGGACGCTCCAGGCGCCGGATGACCTGGCCGGTTGACTAGATTCCAAGAGGACATTTCGATGAAATACATTCGTCTCGCTTCCATCCTGTTGCTGGCGGCCCTGCTGTTGGTTTCTGCGCCCGTATTCGCCCAGGCGCCCGCCGTTTCCGATGCCACCAGGCCAACGCCGCCGGCATCCATCAAAAGCTTCGACATCTCGGCCATCGATAAGACCGCCGATCCATGCACGGATTTCTATCAGTACGCCTGCGGCAATTGGATAAAGGACAACCCCATTCCCTCCGACCAGGTACGTTGGGCGCGGTCTTTCTCGATGTTGCGAGAACGCAACACCTACCTCCTCTGGCAGGAACTGAGCGCCGCCGCCTCAAACCCAACCAACTCGCTGGAAAAGCAATACGGTGACTACTTCGCCGCCTGCACCAACACCAGCCTGATCGAGCAAAAAGGCCTAAAGCCACTCGAGCCGGCCCTCGAACGCATAGCCGCACTCAACAATACCCACAAGCTGTCCGCCCTCATCGGCGATCTGGCTGAAAAGGGCAGTCCCGCGCCACTCTTCCAATTCGGCGTCGAGCAGGATGACAAAGACTCGTCTAAGCAAATCGCCAGCATTGGGCAGGGTGGACTCTCGCTCCCTGACCGCGACTACTACATCGTCGACAGCAAGCACTTTCAGGAAATTCGCAAGCAGTACGTCGATCACGTAACCAAAATGTTTACCCTGGCCGGCGACTCTCAAGTTCAGGCCGCAAACGAAGCCGCGTCGGTGCTTGAAATCGAAACCGCGCTGGCCCAGGCCTCCACCCCCCGCGTGGATCTGCGCGACCCGGAAAAAACCTACCATATCTATACTGTCGACGACTTCCAGAAGCTCGTCCCCGACTTCGACTTTACCGTCTACTTCAAGGCCGTAAAGGTGGGCCAATTCGATACCCTCAACGTCACTACGCCAAATTTCTTCAAGGCCCTGAACGAGCTAATCGACAAAGAGCCCGTAGATGCGTGGAAATCCTACTTCCGCTGGCATCTGATCCACGCCTCGGCCGTCAACCTTCCCAAAGCCTTCTACGACGAAAACTTCGCCTTCTTCGGCAAAACCCTCTCTGGTCAAAAAGAACACACTCCGCGCTGGAAGCAGTGCGTCGCCATGACCGACGGCGCACTCGGCGAGGCCGTAGGCCAGGACTGGGTCAAGAAAAACTTTCCTCCTGCGGCCAAGGCCAGCATGGATCAGCTCGTAGCCGCTCTTGAAAAGTCCCTGGGCGACGACATCAAGACCCTGCCATGGATGACAGACGCCACCAGGACGGCAGCCGAGGATAAACTGGCCATGATTCGCAACAAGATCGGCTACCCGGAAAAGTGGCGCGACTACTCAGCCCTCATAGTCAAGCTCGACGACTTGATCGGCAACCTCGATCGCACCGCGGTCTTCGAGCGCAACTGGAACCTCAACCACCTGGGAAAGCCGGTGGACGAGAAGGAGTGGAACATGACTCCGCCCACGGTCAATGCCTATTACGACGATTCATTCAACGACATCAACTTCCCCGCCGGCATACTGCAGCCGCCCTTTTTTGACTTCACCATCGACCCCGCCGTCAACTTTGGCGGCATCGGCGTGGTCATCGGCCACGAGATGACACACGGCTTCGACGACCAGGGCTCCAAATACGACGGTAAGGGCAACCTGCGCGAGTGGCAAACCGCCGCGGACCGCAAGGCCTTCACCCAGCGCACCGATTGCGTGGCCGACGAGTACAGTGGTTTTGAAGCAACTCCCGCCAGGGGCGACTCTCAGGCGCAAATGCTCAATGGCAAACTAACCCTGGGCGAGAACACTGCCGACAATGGCGGCCTGCGCATCGCCTACATGGCCTTGCTTGATACGCTCGCCGCTCAGGGCAAATCCATCGACGACAAAATCAATGGCTACACTGAGGCGCAGCGTTACTTCCTCAGCTTCGGGCAGGTGTGGTGCGAAAACCGCACCGAGCAGTCGGCCCGCCAGTCCGCGCTCACTGACCCTCACTCACCTGGCCGCTGGCGCACAAACGGAGCAGTGCGCAACTTCGACGCCTTCGGCAAGGCCTTTGGCTGCACCAAGGGACAACCCATGTACCCGGCAAACTCTTGCCGAGTTTGGTAAACCACATTCGTTTCCACTCCTCCTGATGACACCCTGGGAAGCATTCTCTGCTTCCTGGGGAACACATCCTTCAGGCCCCAGCCTTGATCGAACGCGTCACGGTGCCGGCATGATGACCTTTCCTGCTATGCCGGCGTCAAAATCTCAATGGTCCCCAAAATCGCATCCCAAGCCAGCCGATCTCCGGTTTTGGATCGCAACGGGAGACTTGGCGAAGGAATAATACACTGTTTTTACCAGTCTCCACTCAAAGCTATGCATAACCTACCCTCGCCTTTTACAATGCAACAGGGACCTGTCCCAACCCAGCTATGCTGTGGATCTAGCAAACTTGGCGGCGCACGCCTGACCAGGATGAAGGAATCGCATGAAGTTTACGAAATACGGTAAGACACTTCTGATGGGCGTCATTTCTGCCGCGCTCCTCCTTTGCGTTACGTCTTGCGTCCGGAGTTATTCAGTCGGCTATTTGTATGTATTCGGCACGGATACGGCACAATCTGCCGGTAACGGCATCATCACCGGCTTTAGCATCGATCACAATACGGGCAAGTTGACAGCCGTCCGCGGGTTGCCCGTCTCTTCCGGCGGCGCCAACCCGGTGCGCGCCGTCCTGGTCTCCAATAGCCGTTTCCTCTATGTCCTTAACCGCGGCGTAACCGCATCAGGCGGCTCCGACTGCACCACCGCCGACCCCTGCCAGAACTCCAACATCACCCTGTATGCGGTAGGCGGCGACGGCATCCTCACCTTGCAGGAAACGTTCTACAGCCAGGGCATCAATCCCTTCCGCATCATCGCCGACACGTCGCAATCTTATATTTACGTGCTCGACCACGACTCCCCCGACAACTATAACCAGTCCAGCACGGATGGTTGTGCGCTGGCCCTGGGCGGCGTCCAAACCTGTGGCGACATTACGGCCTTCTCTATCAACCAGAGTACCGGTCGTCTCTCGCTGATCGTCAATGCACAGGTTACCGCGGCGAGTGACTCGGCCCTGCCCTACTTCCCGGTTCCGGCAAATCCCGTCGATTTCATTGAGACTTCCGGATCAGTTCTCACACTGACTTCTACCAATACACAAACCGACTTCCCCTACGTCGGCGGCAATCAGGTCTTCCCCTACACATTCGTCGGCAGCGGACAGCTGACTATCAACCAGAACAGCCCCCAGCCGATTACCGATAGCAGCCAGAGCGGCATACCCAATGCCACGGCACTCAATACTGGTGGCAACTACTTCTATGTGCTCGACAACAATTCGATTTATTTGAACGGAAGCTCAACCGCTACTTCCGCGAGCCAGGTTTTGCCCTACACCGTCGCTTCCAACGGCGCTCTCCAGTCTCAGACCGGCGGACCCGTGGCCGACGACCCGGTGCAATCCAACCCCATCTTCCTGGTCCAGGAAAGTAAAGGAAAGTGGCTCTACGTCGCCAACCAGGGAAATCCCAACACGCCGACCATTCCGCTCAGCGGCATCACCGGCTACATCATCGACCCCTCCACCCACCAACTTAGTGAAATGTCTGGTTTGCCGTTCACCACAGGTGCCGGCCCGCAGTGCCTGGTCGAAGACCCATCCAACCAGTTCTTTTACACGGCCAACTTCATTGATTCCACCGTTAGCGGCAATTCGCTTGACCAGAACTCGGGCTATCTCGTACCACTTGCCCAGAACCACAACGTGCCCTCGAACTACACGCTGGCTGGTCCGGCAAACTGGTGCCTGATGGACGGGCGCACTGACTAGAGCGGCGCAAAAATGCTGTTGTAAATGGTGCGGGCGTTAGCCGGCCGGCTGACCTCCGCACTGGGTTTTTTTTGAATATCCGGATTCTTTAAGAACGTAGCCGAATGCCGGGCGTAGCTTTTTAAGTTCCGCTCCCCGGGGTTCGATTCCAAACCCGGTTTATTGGGGGCCTTTGTTCTCACCCCACTGACGAAAGATGCGCATGAAGTTTAATAAATCGAGCCAACTGCTGCTGGTCTCCGCGGCCAGTCTTCTGGTAGCCGGCCTTATCACCGCTTGCGGCACGCTTACTGTGGATTTAGTTTACGTGGCCACTTCAAAAGCCGCGGGACCGAATAACTACGGCGAGATCGACGTCTTCGAGATCAACTCGGAGTCCGGCTATATGCGCCAGATTCCTACCTCTCCCTTTCCTTCGGGAGGACGCGACCCTGTTGCCGAAGCCACCTCCGCCGACAACATAAATCTCTTCGTGGCCAATCAGGACGACAATACCATCGTCCAGTTCGTCATCGGCAACGACGGCAAGCTCTATCCGTATTACACCGTCAATACGCCCGGGATCTTCCCTTTGGCCTTAGCCGCCAACGCATCGTATTTGTTCGTTGTGGATACCTTCCAGCCGCTGCCCACCTGCTCCCCTGCACAGCCCTGCTCGGGTTCCATCGCCGTCTATCCGCTTTCGGCCGGTGGCTCCTCCCCCACCGCGCCTTGCACGGCTACGACTTGCCTGGGATCGCCGGCCGTCAACACCAGCATCAGCGCCGCCTACTGGCCGCTCATCCTGCCCAGCAGTACCAGCGATGTGATAGAGCCCACGGGAATCACAATTCTGCCCTCCGGCGACTATATCTACGTGGCCGCATACGATGCCACTTCAGGCGCCAACTATATCTTCGGATTCGCGGTCGGCTCAGGTGGTGTGCTTATCCCCATCAACGGTGGCGCTCCCGTAACCGGTGGCTCCTTTGCCGTGGAGAGCTGCATCTCTGCATTCCTCAACGCTCCCTATATCGTAGGCACCTGCCCCTCTGCCATCACCAGCGATCCCTCCAGCAGCTACGTTTACGTCACCGACGTGGCCAATGGCAAAGTCCTCGGCTACTCGGTTGCATCCGGCACTGGCCTCCTGACTGCGCTCAGCGGCAATCCTTTCCAGACCGGAGACCAACCCTCAGCTATTGTTGTCGACCCCACGTATCCTTTCCTCTACGTCACCAACGCGCTTGACTCGACAGTTTCGGCCTACTCGATGGACAGCGGCGGTGAGCTCACCAGCCTCGGCACCTATGGCACAGGCGTCGAGCCCGTGGCCATGGGTATCGATCCGTCAACCAACCACTTTCTTTACACTGCCAACTATCTTGGCAACACCGTTAACGGAACCGTCAACGGCTTTGAGTTGAGTACCACCGACGGCACACTCATCAATTCGCAAGGCTCTCCTTTCGGCAGCAATGCTCAGCCCACAGCCGTCGCAGCTATTCCACATGGCGGTGCAGGGGGCGGACATTAAGAAGTGAGAGTTGGCCGGCGCGGCACACTAGCAACTCCCCGTATCGGGCTTTACAATAATGACGGGGCAACCTAAACGAGTTTTCTTGGGGCTTCAACTTGATGGCCCACGACGAAGGAAGCGCATGAAGTTCAGTAAATTGAGCCAGCTACTGCTGGTCTCTGCCATCGGCTTAATCACGGCCACCCTCTTGACGTCCTGCGAGATCGTCACCATCGACTATGTCTTCGTAGCCAGTTCCGCAGGCCCGGGATCCGGCAGTGCTGGACAGATCCAAACCTACGCCGTCGACTCCAAATCCGGCGCGCTGCGTATCGGTCAGCCGACCGTATCCAGCGGTGGAACCCTGCCGACAGCCTTTGCCGTCGATTCGGTTTATCAAAATCTCTACGTCGTCAACCAGGGAAACGACTCCGTAGTCCACTTCGACGTTGCCGGCAACGGCGTCCTGACGCAGGAGGAGTCTATCACCACCGGCTCCACGCCTGTCGCTGTGGCTGTGAACACAGCCGGAACCTATCTTTATGTGCTCTCCGGACCCAGTCCCACTCAGCTCACGACCTATGCACTTTCCAATGGCGTCATCGGCTCGCCGGTCGTGGGTGGGCAGCAGACTATTAACCTTCCCAGCCCTTACGGGGGCGATGTCCTCATCCCCACCGGAATGACCGTGCTGGTCAACAACACTGTCATTACCGGCAATGCCGTTTTCGTCACCGTCTACGATCAAAACGCCTATAACCCAGGCGGATCGACGAACAGCACCGCCAACCCCGGTTGGGTATTTGGCTATACCATCGGCTCAGGAGGCATATTATCGCCCTCCTCTAACAGCCCTTACTTAGCTGGCGTCAAGCCAACCGCTATCGCCTCTACCCCAACAAATGAATATGTCTACGTCACTGACTATGCCTCCAGCGAGTTGATTGGATACTCGGTGCGCGATGGCGTCAACTTGGTTTTCCTTATCAACGGACCCTTTAGAACTGGCACTGAGCCACAGGCAGTAGTAATTGATCCTCGCGGCAAGTATATGTACGTCGCCAACTCGCTGAGCAGCACGCTTTCCTCTTTCCTCATTGACCTTGGCACCGGCACGCCTTCGCTGGTCACAAACCCCGGCAACGTCACAGACACTCAGCCTGTAGCTATCACTGTGGATGCGTCTACGGGACGCTTCGTCTTTACAGCCAATTACCTGGGCAACTCAGTCTCTGGCTTTACCTTGAACCCAAATACGGGTGAACTGACCGCAAACCAGGCTTCGCCTTATCCCTCCGGCTCGCAACCTAGCGCAGTAATCACAATTCCCGCCGGCAGTCACGCGACTCAGTCGATTTCCCCGTAAAAGCTAAGATCGTTTGATAACAAAAAGCCCGGCCACGTGGCCGGGTTTTTTGTTTCCCGCGAAACTCGCTACGCCCCCATCCACTTGCGCAGTTGCCGCTGTGCTGGCTTCTCAAACAGGTGCAACGCCAGCACCGCAAGCCCAATCAACACCGCGTAGCTGATCCATGGGTCAAACCGGCTCAGCCCCAGCCGGTCCAGCACATGCGAGTCGTGAATCAGGTTCCACAGGTTGAAGTGCAGCAGGTACATGCAATAGCTTGCCTCGCCCACAAAAACCAGTGGGCGGATTGAAAGTAACCGCGACAGTGGATTCTCCCCGGCCAGCCCCAGGATGATGCAGCCAAACAGGGGCATCAGAAAGCCATCGTGCATAATCGGGTAGGGCGCCAGCGGCCCCAGTGCCAGCATGCCGTACATTCCCGCAAAGCCGCCCATCCCCAGTCCAAAGCGCAGCCGCCCGGCCGCTTCATCATCTGGTCCAGGTCCGCCAGCATCACACCGAAGATAAAACTGGCCAAGTGCGGCAGTGGCGTATATTTGAGCGCCCACAGCCATGTGCCGTAACTCCAGCGGTCAGGATGCGGAATTCCGTCCGGATTGAAGACCATATACAGCGTGCCGGGAATCAACCCCAGCAGCCAGATGCCGCCCATCTTCATCAGGTGCGGCGCCATCCGTAGCGGCCGTTTCCAACTTGCCATCCAGGGAAAAATAAGATAAAAAAATGCCTCGGCAGACATGGTCCACGCCGGCGTATTCAGAAAAGTTGCAGTGGCCGGAATCCAGCCCTGAAGCAGCAGCGGCGTTAGCACCATGCCTGTCCAGAACATCGCATGCGTGTGGCTTGCGTATTCTTTACCCAGCGTTTCCCAGCTTAAAAGCAGGCTTAGCAGGTAGATGGGATAGATGCGCGTAAACCGCGCCTTCCAAAAGCGCACTCGGTCCATTTCTCCGGCCCGCGCCCGTGCGGAGTAGTTATACGCCAGCACAAACCCTGAGAGCAGAATGAAGTAGCTCACCGAGACGTAACCGGCATTGACCACCGGTGCCAGCCAGCCAAACCATTGAGGATTTGAAAAATGAAAAAGAATAATGTTGACGGCCGCAAAACAGCGCAAACCCGTCAATGCATTCAGCGGTGCCGGCTTCTGAATCTCCACTCCGTAGTTTCTAGCCTCTGGCCTTTAGCTTCAAGCCCTGTTGCGCCGGGCAACCTTCGAGATGGATCCGGACAGTGCGAAAGAGCAAGAATCAGCTAAGAGCTTGAAGCTAATAGCTGGAAGCTGCTTTTACGCCGTCACCAGCGATCCCACCTTTTCGCCCAGCACCACCCGCTTGATGTTCCCTGGCTGGTTCATGTTGAAGATAATCAACGGCAGGTTGTTGTCCTTGCAAAGGCTCACCGCGGTCAGGTCCATCACTTTCAGCCCCTGGCGCAGGATCTCCATGTAAGTAATCTCGTCGTATTTGACTGCATCCTTCACCAGCACCGGGTCAGCGTTATATACGCCCTCCACTTTAGTGCCCTTCAAAAGCACGTCTGCTTTGATCTCCATGGCCCGCAGGCTGGCCGCCGTATCGCTTGAGAAAAACGGATTGCCGATGCCCGCAGCAAAGATCACCACGCGGCCTTTTTCCAAATGCCTCACTGCCCGGCGACGAATATACGGCTCCGCCAACTGGTTCATAAACACCGCGCTCATCACCCGGCACTGCACCCCGCGTTGCTCCAGCGAATCCTGTATGGCAATGGCGTTAATGACCGTCGAGAGCATGCCCATACTGTCGGCGCTCACCCGGTCCATCTCCTTGGCCTGCTCTTCAACCCCGCGGAAAAAGTTGCCTCCGCCCACCACCAGGCCAATTTCCACGCCTAAAGCGTGTATCTCCACAATTTCTTCCACGATTCCGGCGACCTTTTCTGCATCCAGTCCGAAACCGCGCGACCCGGCCAGTGCCTCACCCGATATTTTCAGAACAATCCGCTTATACATGCCTTTTCGAGTATCGCACAGCCGCTGCCACATCGCTCCGTCCATTTGCAACCGCATTAGCCTGTTATCCGCATGAAAACATGGTCACAATAAACCCGATTCTCATGCTATCTTTTCTCCCTCTTCTTGCATCCAATTTTGATGGATTGATGTGCGGCAATTCGTCTGACGAATTGAGGAGAGAAATTATGGCGAATCCAAGGAAATGCGCAAATGTAGTCTGTACCTGCACCCCGCAAGGAAATGAAAAATACTGCAGCCCACACTGCGAAAAAATCGCCGGAAGATTGGAAGTCGTTTGCATGTGTGCCCACGATGACTGTGGCAGCAACGTGAAAGAGGACAAAACAATCACTGAACATGTCCACGTTTTATAAACCACGGCCGGATACTCCGATACCCACTGGGTCGAATTCCATGCCGCAGGATTTTCAAGCTCGCTCGCTGGAGCATCCATAGGAAAGGCCCAGGGTTTGCGCCCCGGGCCTTAGCTGTCTTCTAAATTCGCCTGCAGCTTACTCCGCTGCCGGTTCCGCAATCTTGGTCGTGGCCACAGTCCAGTCAGGCGCGCCCACCTTGAAGCGTGCAAATCGCCGCACCGTAATGTTTTCGCCCAGTTTGGCAACCTTCTGCGCAATCAGCTCCTTAATGCTCACTGCCTGGTCCTTGATGAAAAGCTGCTCCAGCAGGCAGACCTCCTCGTAAAACTTGGCCATCTTGCCGTCCACAATCTTCTCAATCACCGGGGCCGGTTTGCCCGTCGCCGCCGCCTGCGCGCGGAAAATCTCCTTCTCGCGTTCCAGGTCTTCGGGAGTTACGTCCTCGGGCCTCACAAAACGCGGATCGGTAGCTGCGATGTGCATCGAAATATCCTTGAGCAGCTCCTGGAAGTCCTCGGTGCGGGCCACAAAGTCGCTCTCGCAGTTCAGCTCCAGCAGCACGCCAATCTTGCCGCCGGCATGAATGTAGGTGCCCACGGCGCCCTCATTGGTGACGCGCGAAGCCTTCTTCTGCGCCGAGGCCATGCCCCGCTTGCGCAGAACCACAAACCCTGCTTCGATGTCTCCCTTGCTTTCCTGCAATGCCTTCAGGCAGTCGCCCATCGGCGCGCCTGACTTCTCGCGCAGCTCTTTCACCAGCTTGGCATCAATCTTTTCGCTCACTGTTGTCATCTCTCTTTTCCTTGTTTTCCCCGCATGCCTGTTGTTGATTCCATTTCTAGTGCCTTCACTGCAAGCCTATGCCCGTAGTGTTAAGGCATAAGAAAAGCGTGGCACTCAACTCTGGCGGCCACGCTTGTCTCTAAGTCCCTGGTCCCTAGTCCCTAAGTCCCTATTTTTAGAGAGCGCCCTCGGCCACTTCGGCCTCGTCAAGCGCCGCAACCGCGGCCGGTGCCTTGCGTATGCCGCCGCCCAGAGCAGCTTCCAGATCCACTTCTTCCGCCGGCGCTGCCTCTTCGGCCACAGCTTCTTCCGCCACAACAGCCTGATCTTCCTGGAAGGCCTTGTCGCCCACCAGGTTCACGCCTTCCGCGGCTGAGTCGGCAATCTTCGACGTAAACAGCCGAATCGCCCTCAGTGCATCGTCGTTGCCCGGAATCACATAATCCACCACCGTCGGGTCGCAGTTGGTATCCACCACCGCTACCACCGGAATACCCAGCTTGCGGGCTTCCTTCACGGCAATCGCCTCATTGTTTGAGTCCACGATAAACAGCGCATCCGGCAGCCGCTTCATCGTCTTGATGCCGGCCAGGTTCGCTTGCAAGTGCTTGCGCTCCCGCTCCAGCTTGATAACTTCCTTCTTGGTCAGCAGCTCGTAACGGCCATCCGTGGCCATCTCATCCAGTTCCTGAAGGCGCTTCACACTCTTCTGCACCGTTACCCAGTTGGTCAGCAGGCCACCCAGCCAGCGCTGGTTGATATACGGCATGCCCGCCCGCGTGGCTTCCTCGGCCACCGCTTCCTGCGCCTGCCGCTTGGTGCCGACGAAAAGAATCGTCTTGCCTCCCGCGCACAGATCGGTAACGAACTTCGACGCATCCTTAAACAGCTTCAGCGTCTTCTGCAGGTCGATGATGTAAATCCCGTTGCGCTCGCCAAAGATATATTCCTTCATCTTCGGATTCCAGCGCTTGGTCTGATGCCCGAAGTGAACTCCAGCTTCGAGTAGCTCCTTCATTGTGATAGTGGCCATTGGCCTCCTTCGTGGATTGCATCCGGGTGGTCGATGCCGGCGCCCGGATTGGTCCCGCTTGTCGCGGGAGATTTGGTGAAACCAGCTTCTAGCTCCTGGCTTTTAGCTCCTGGCTTGAACATGCCGGAATCCGTTTCATAGGAATTCCATGCAGCTGATGCAAGCAAGTAAAGCTAAAAGCTAGAGGCTAGAAGCTAATAGCTGGCAAGCGCGTTAGCGCTTGCTGAACTGGAACCTCTTGCGGGCGCCCTTCTGCCCATACTTCTTGCGCTCTTTCTGTCGCGCGTCGCGGGTCAGCAGGCCTTCGGCCTTCAGCGCCTTGCGCAGCTCCGGGTTGAACTCAATCAACGCGCGAGCAACGCCCATCTTTACAGCATCGGCCTGCGCGGCAACTCCTCCGCTCTTCACCGTGGTCACCACGTCGAAGCTTCCCGCCAGCTCGGTCACAACCAGCGTCCGCTTGGCTGCCACCCTCTGCTGCTCCGTCACAAAGTACACTTCGAATGCCTTGCCGTTAACCTTCCACTCGCCCGTTCCGGGACGCAAAAAAACGCGGGCGATAGCCGACTTGCGTCGCCCCGTCCCGTAATACTGAACCAGATCTGCCATTCGTTTCCTCTTAGCTTCTAGCCTCTGGCTTCTAGCACTTAGCTAAAAACCGAAGCCGTAAAAATCTGAACCAACGAGCTAGCAGCTAGAAGCTAGCAGCTAGCGGCTGCTTTTACTTCACTTCCAATGCCACCGGACCCTGCGCCTGGTGAGGATGCTTGTCGCCGCGATAAACCTTCAGCTTGGTCGCCATCTGCCGGCCCATCTTGCTCTTCGGCAGCATGCCCTTGATGGCCTGCTCCAGAATCGCCTCCGGCTTGCGGTTCAAAAGCCGCACAAACGACTCCTCGCGCAGCCCGCCCGGAAATCCGGTATAACGGCGATAGAGCTTACTGTCGGCCTTCAATCCGGTCAGCCGCACCTTCTCCGCGTTGATGACAATCACGTGATCGCCCATGTCGATGTACGGCACATACTGGGGATTCAGCTTGCCGCTCAGAATGCTGGCAGCCTTGGTCGCCAGGCGCCCCAGCGTCTGTCCGCTGGCGTCCACCACATACCACTTGCGGTCAATATCCTTGCCGCTCGGAACAAAAGTGCTCATCTTTCTCCTGCCCTCTAAAAAACCGACGCAAAAAGCATTCGCCCACGCCAAACGCGCACGGGCCTTTAGTCTACCCACGTCCAAACAATTCTGTTCGGGTGAGAACTGCGGGGCTGCCCTCAATGGGCTCTGGCCCAGCTGGATTCGCGAAAATTGCTCGCATCGAAACCCGAATCCAGCAGCCGGTGACCTGTTCCAGCCGACCCCCTCAGGGAATCCACCAGCCGGGTCAGGGTGAGTACACACAGACCCCAGGCGCAACACCGCGCAAGGTCTCTAGAATACCCGAATCCAACCCCCAAAGTCAACGAAAAGACCTGCCAGCTAGAAGCTGAAAGCTGCCTTTTAAGCCGCCTTCCCATCTTCCACTGAACGCACCCTGAACCGTTTCATCTGGATCGAAAGCGTGCGCTCAATCTTGCGCAGGTCGCCTCGCTCCGAAGGTCCGGCAAAAGTCGAAGCCACGCCATGCGCCGCGGCCCGCCCCGTCCGTCCCACGCGGTGAACAAAATCCTCGGCCACCTTGGGCAAATCGAAGTTGATCACATGCGCCACGTTGGCCACATCAATCCCACGTGCCGCCACGTCGGTTGCCACCAGCACCCGGTGACGCCCCTCTGAAAAGCTCCTCAGTGCCGCATTCCGCTGCGATTGCGTACGATCGCCGTGAATCTGTGTAGCCGACCACCCTGAACGCGCCAGCCGCCGCGTCACGCGGTCCGCTCCATGCTTGGTGCGCACAAAAACCAGAAAGCTGCCCGTCTCGGCGCCCAGCAGGTGCTCAAGTAACTCCTGCTTCTTGTCTGCTTCCACTTCAAAAGTGCGCAGTTCAACATTTTCCGCCGGTTTCAGAACCGATCCAATCTCAATGCGCGCCGGATTCGTACATATTTGCGCACCACTTCCTTCACCGGACCTTCCAGCGTTGCGGAGTAGCACAGCGTCTGCCGCGCATCCGGCAGCGTAGCCGCAATCCGCGCAATGGCCGGCTGAAATCCCATATCCAGCATCCGGTCCACTTCGTCCAGCACCAGGATCTTCACCTGGTCCAGCCGCACCATCTTGCGCTTCAGGAAATCCTCCAGCCTGCCAGGCGTAGCTACAATCAGCTTTGCCCCGCGGCGGATAGCGTCGAGCTGCGCCCGTTCGGCCAACCCGCCCACCACCAGCGCAACCGTTTGATCGGAACTGGTGCGAATAGCAAGAAAGTTCTTTTCCACCTGCATCGCCAACTCGCGCGTCGGCAGCAAAATCAGCGCATGTGCAGCCGGTCCTTTTGTCTGCGCCTTTTGCAGGAGTTCAACGATGGGAATCAAAAATCCCAGCGTCTTGCCCGTCCCCGTCTGCGCCGTAGCCAGCACATCGCGGCCTTCCAGAGCCGGCGGAATGCACCCAGCCTGCACCGGCGTGGGGGTTTCAAATTTGTTAGCGTCAAGCCGCGCCATAAGGGCGGGCGAAAGTTGAAACTGTCTAAATTGTGTTGTCAAAATTGTCTTATTTTCCTTGTGGGCTCCGCGAGCTCCATATTCCCTGGAGCCTGCAATCAGAGCCGGACTTGAGGCGCACACACGAATCCTGTTCGTATGCAAACCTGCTCTTGTATATGCGTAAGGGAGAACCGAAAGTCGAATCGAAGACTAACAACCGGCATTGATTACGCCGGCACCCGGAGCTGCCACACGCTACTGCTACGCCAATCGGCACACTGCCGGTCGGCTACCCTGCTCCACACTTCCCCGGCTCATTTGCCCTGCTCCAACTTGAGCAGTCCAATGCAAACTCCTGGGCGGGAGACTCATGGGTATACGCTGTAGGGGCTTGGGGGAAAACTGTGCCGGGCAAAGCAAGCCTTCTTGGGGGCTCCTCGCCGCTCACGGCCAAATCACTGAGCGCAACTACAGTGTAGCACGCTTTCGCTTTTCACTCGCCCTTTTCGCGCTATATGCCCACACTCGGCAGCGCAACGGCAAGGGATAACTCCATCTGTTTCTTTGCTTTATAGGGATAAACCGCGCCGCCAACAGCCAGCTACATTCTCATGTTGTTTTCGCCGATGATGGCGAACACCGACCACAGATTGGTAAGTCCAAGCAGTTCCTTCACCCGTTTGCCGATATTGATCAATTCCAAGCTCAGCCTGCTGACTTGGCGGATACGTAAAGTCGAACCAGCGTTCCCAGTCCCGTGCTGTCGACATACTCCAAATCCGTCAGGTCCAGCACAATCCGTTTGCTCTCTGGAATCAGTGGTTTAACCTCGGTGAAGAGGATATCTGTTCCCCCTGAAACCAGCCTTCCGTGGCATCGAACTACCGCGCAGTCGCCTGAGCGCCTGGTCTCAAGCGTAATGAACTTCATGGCTGTTTTGTCTGGCATTGGGCATCCCCTTGTCGAAAGCTTGTCATTCGGTCGAAGACCAATATCGGTCATTCTCTCACAAAGTCTGCGCTTTTCAACAAGTTCCAATAACGTTCTGCTAATTCCCTCTAATAATTCCACTCTGCAAATCTCTGTTTGAACAGGCCATCCTGTTCATCGCCCCTCGCTGCTGCCCCCGGCTCCGTATTCCGGGCATCAGGCAGGTTCAGCCGCCGCTTCTGCCTCAGAATCTCCTCAATCTTGTTGTCTGGGATATAGACCAGCGGCTTGCCGATCTGTTGTGCGATCAGGTAGGTCTTGCAGTAGGTCTCAAACGTCTCCACCAGCCACTCGGCGTGAGTCACAGTATCTGCCCAGCAGACAATGCCATGGTTGGCCAGCAGGATGGTGTTGTGGTCCTCCACATAGGGCAGCACCGTCTCGGCAAATGCCTGTGTTCCCGGAGTCTCATACGGCGCCACCGCCACCGGCCCAATCGAGGACTCAACCTCTGAAATCAGCCCCACAGGCGGTGCCGAGCCGGTCATGGCGAAGGCCGTTGCATACGGCGGATGGCAGTGCACAATGGCCTGCGCCCTCGGGTTGGCCTTGTAGATCTCCAGATGCAGCAGCAGTTCACTGGTCCTCATCCGCCCGCCGGATACCGTGTTGCCTTCCAGGTCTGAGACGCAGATATCGCCCGGTTCCATATCCCGCTTGCACATCTTGGTCGGCGTGCACAGCAGGTGTTTCCCATCCAGACGGGCGCTGATATTGCCGCCGTTGCCGTCCACGTACTCACGCTCCCACAGCTTGCGGCCCACTTCCACAATCTCTGCGCGCAGGGCTTCGGCCACAAAAAATCTGGCCGAGTTGCTCTCCAGCCCTGGCTCGCTCGAGCGATCCGCAGCGGTATGCAACAATTCTCTCCCTTGCTCCCTGAGTGGAACCCAGGTCTGTTCCGTGGCCATTGTCCTTGCCTCACCTTTTATGACGTTTTATCGCGCCGGAAAGGTTCACCCCGTCACTACTACTATATTTTGTACGGTCGATGTCATACCCATGTAAATTTTGGCACGGTGCCGGCGTTTACTCTCCCGGCACCATCCCGCGTTGCAACTCCTCCAGCGTCTGTCCCTTGGTCTCGGGAAAAACAAACAGCACCACCACAAACTGCACCACCGTCATCACCGCAAAGAACACAAACGGAGTCTCCCGGTTAAACGAATGCACTACCACCGGAAACGCCAGTGCAATCAAAGTGTTCATGATCCAGTGGCTGGCGCTGCCCACGCCTTGCCCCTTTGAGCGTACTGAGTTGGGAAATATCTCCCCGATGTAAACCCAGATCACCGCCCCTTGCGACATTGAAAAGAAAGCGATGTAAGTAACCAGCAGCCACACCAGCGCCCCTGGGTGCGTGTGCGTCCTGAACAGCCACGCCACGCCCGCAAGGCACGTAGATGTCCCCGCCGCGCCAATCAAAAGCAGCGTCTTGCGCCCGATCTTGTCAATCAGCGACATGCCCACCAGCGCAAACACAAAATTGGTGGCGCCCACGGCTATGGCCTGCTGGTCGCCCGATACCTGGCTGAACCCAGCTGAAGTAAAAATGCTGTTCAGGTAGTAGAGGATCACGTTGATCCCCTCCAACTGGTTGAACGCGCCGATCGAGATAGCCAGAAACAGCGGATAACGGTACTTCCACTGGAAGACCGGCATGTGGGCCGTAGCGTGCTCTTCTTTGAGGGCGCTGCGAATATCCGCCAACTCAGCCTGAGGATTCGGCTCGCCCATCATCTTCAGTACAGCCAGAGCCTCGTCAATCTGATCTCTCGAGGCGCTCCAGCGCGGGCTGCGCGGTATCCCGTAAAGTAGCACCAAAAATCCCAGGGCAGGCACTGCGGCCACACCCACCTGCCAGCGCCACTCCGTCGCGCCCAGGTGCAACAGCCTGATCCCGTAATTCGAGAGATAGGCCACCAATATGCCCAGCACCACGTTGAACTGAAAGATGCCCACCAGCCGACCGCGCCACTTGGCCGGAGCCAGCTCGGCAATATAAACCGGACCCAGAACCGAAGAAGCTCCGATGCCCAACCCGCCCAGAAAACGAAAGATCATCAGCACCGGCCAGCTCCACGCAAGACCGCTCCCGATAGCTGAGATCAAATAGAGCACTGCGGTAATGCGCAGCGTCTCGCGCCCGCCTAATTTTTGTCCCACCACGCCCGCACCCAGCGCTCCAACCACTGTTCCCACCAGCGCAATGGCAACCGTCCAGCCCTTGTCCCACGGGCTCAGTCCGTAGAGCTTCACCAGGGCGTCAATCGCGCCTGAGATCACCACCGTATCGAATCCGAATAGCAGCCCGCCCAGCGCACCCGTCAGGGTCGCCTTCATCAAATGAACGTTGGGTCGCATGTTCTCCTGTCCCTTGATTTCCAATCCATCCTACAGACTGGCATTGCAACCGGCAAATTCACCATTTGAATCCGGAATTATGTAAGCGTGAGATGAAGTATTCGTGCGACACTCTGTCATAGAACGTGCGGAACCACCGTAAAGGAGAACGATCATGATGCATCAGATGTGCAGCAACTTTGCCCGCCGTTTAACTGTATATATGGCCCTGCTCTCCTTCGCCGCAGCCCTCGGCGCGCAAACTGCCGCCACTCAGACCGCGCAAGTGCCAACGTGGAAATCGTATAGCTACTCTGTAGACGGATTTAGTGCCTCATTCCCTTCCGTCCCCGATCTGCAGAAGAAAGAAGTCCCCACCGAAGCAGGCACTTTCCAATTGCGTTCCTACATCGCGACGGAAGGCAATGTGGCGATGTTCGTCGGCATTTGCGACTATGGCTCGAAAACCAACGGCCAGAACCCCGACGTTCTGCTCCAGGGAGCCAAGAACGGAGCCCTGCAAAACTCCAACTCCCATCTCCTCAGTGAAACAAAGACCACTCTCGGCATCTACCACGGCCTAACCTTCGAGGCCGAGAGCGACCAGGCACACTTCTCCGCACGCGTCTATATGGTGGGCTCCACGCTCTATCAGACTCTGGTCGTATCAGAACTGGGAAAGCCGTATGCCGATACAACGCGCTTCCTTGATTCTTTCCAGCTGATCCCGCGCACCGCCCAATAAGCCATCCGCGTCAGCCTTCCGCGCGCCCCTGCATCCCCGGCAACACCGCCAGAACCCGGCAACGGTGCTTGCCGGCCGCGCTCCATGCCAGCGCCATCTCGCTCTCAATGTAGGCGCAATCGCCCACTTCCAGCACTTCCTGCATTCCTCCCGACTCCAGTTGCAGTTTTCCTTCCACCACATAAACCAGACCACTGGTCTCATGGAAGTTATCCGTCACCGACGTAGCTCCGCTGGGTGGAAACTCAATCATCTGTGCCACCAGCCGCGATCCTTCCGATACCGCGTTCAGGGGCGTAAACTTCACCGGCTCGGGACCGCGCCCGTTGCCCTGCATCTGCGCCTTGCGCGTAATCGAGAGTGTATGCCGCGCGGGCTCACCGAAAAAGTAGCTCATCCCCACGCCGTAAACCCGGCTGATAGTCGCCAGAGTCGGCAGCGTTGGAATCATGCGGTCCGTCTCCAGCTTCGATAGCAGCGCCGTTGAAAGCCCGGTCTCGGCCGCCAGCCGCGCCAGCGTCAGCCGTTTCTGCGTGCGCAGCGCGCGCAGCTTCAGGCCGATGCAGTAAGGTTCAAGAAACCACTGGGCATAGGAAACGGTTTTGGCCATCACTAACTCCCTTGAGCGATCTTTATTGACTCTCAATCAGTTTGACAGTCAACTGTCTTCCATTTCCTGAGGGTTTTCTGAAGTTTTCTTCCTGCCCATCACAAAGAGTCATTCATTTTTACCTGTACGGATTAAGCGATCGAAAACTGAACCACTTTGTGCAAACTCTGCCTGAGTTGCGCCCCCTGTTTTGTTGTTCCCCGAGCAATATTTCGTTGTTCCCTGATCCCACTTTCTTTTTCTCTGCGCACTACTCCCCTATCTGAAGAATCTAAGCAGGGCGTTCCTGAATTAGGAAGCTTTCTCCTAATTTCATCTATGTACTGCTCGCAACATATTAAATAATGAAAGAGATACACACATAATATAGAGTTTACTATATAGAACAATTATCCCTTTGATTGAGGATGGTAGGCACACGAATCCCCCACTTGGCGGATTCTAGCTAGTTTCGCTATTCGGAAACTTTTTTGACGTGATAACCCGGCTCAAGGGAGATGACCGCAACTATCGGTGACGAAGAGGTATCTTTACGAATTTGAACAATCTCTCTATCGGTGGTAATGCATCCGCCGTCAAACGTAGCCTGCGGTACTTCAACTCCCCTAAAGAACAGTGCAAATTTTGCCAAAGCACCCTCCGCTGTGGTTCATATTGTCATAGTAGACGATTGTAATGGGAGCGATTTGAGAATACTGTAAAGACAACAAAGCCCGCTGGCAGGCGGGCTATTGTCTGAATGTGTGCCGTTGGCTCGGCTCTGTGATTTGAGTCTATCACGGAGGTAGTCAATGGTGTGTCTCTCAAAGCAATCCTTGGAAAGTCTGGACCGAGTAGTTAGCTCGATCAGTTCACATGATCCCGGCCCGTTCCTCTTTGCCTACCCTTACCCTCTTGTGTACTGCGGAAATACGGATTCTCCCGATATGACACTGATCGCGGCTGCATGGTCTCCCGAAGGGTTTGCGATTGCCGCAGATGGCTTTCAAGTTGAAAGAAACCGACCCGATATATATGACGCCCAGAAAATCTTCCACACGCCATTTCGTGACAATACCGGATTTGCTTATGCTTGTGCTGGGACCTGCCGATGGACTTTCCCATCTGGTCGGTACTTCGACTTTATAGAGGCGACAAAGCGTGCAACCGACGATCTAGCCAGTGCGCCATTCCCGGCTGATCCTGCCGACTATTTCAACGCGATTGGGATGAGGTTATTTCAGGAGTTAGACTCTCCGCTGGAGAGGGACATAGACAGCACGGATGGCTTCGCTGAGACTAGGTTACTCTTTGCCGGATACGCCAAAGGATCACCGCTCTGGGCAGAACTCATGTTCTCTAATACAGGAACTCGTTTCTATGCTCCCGTTTTGACCCGCGTAACGCAATCCCCAAAGGAATTCATCTTGTTCGCTGGCTCAAAGACTATATACGGAGACATGCAGATAGCCGGGAAAATATCACCGCCTTTCTATCTCAATGAAGCCGTCAAGATGGTTAGCGAATACGCTCAGATGTGCATTGAAAACAGTACGGTTATCGAGGATTGCGGCAATCTCAGGGGAGACGTTCATGTTGCCACTATCACAAAGGAGAAACTCACTTGGATAAGGGAACCGAAGAGCCTACAGAAATAATGGTAGATAAGGATAGGTTTGACGCTGTGCTCCGCAAGATGATCAACACCAAACCAATGCCGATGAAAGACGTAATCGGCACATCCGCACCACGCGCACCACGCAAGGATAGACGCCCCGCCAGCGATTAAAACGGGTTATCCCCGCCTTTCAGCTTGGCATAGGGGAGCGGTTCGCGGGTCATGTTAGACAGAGCCGAATCAAACATTCCGGCCTGTTCCCTACGGCGGTTGAATCGCCAGCAGAACTCGCCCAGGTATGCGTCCATGTGCTCTACGCCTAGCTTGTGGTAGCTGCCGACTACGCCCCGCTTGAACAGGGAAAACGCCCCTTCGATGGTCTGGTTAGAAATCGGCTGGTTAGCCTTCATTTCCTCCGAGTGGTTTCCCCGGACGTGATTTCCTTGAGTCAGCAGGTTCCGGTAGCGGGTAGAGCCATCCGTGTGGATCGCTGCGGCGTTAGGACTAATCGTAGCCTCAAGAATCGGCCCTATCGTTTCCAGTTTGAGATTCTTGATTTTCTTCAAGTGGACCCTGCCGCCCCGCTCTGCGATGCCGAGCACCTTAACCTTGCGGCGTTTCGCTTCCGTGATCGTGGTGCCTGAAACCTTGCCGCCGACGAACGATTCGTCAATCTCGACTACCTGCCCCTCAGAGCCGAGCGGATCGATGGAATCGTCCGACATAGCTTTGCGGATTCTGTGACAGAGAAACCAAGCGGTTTTATACGTTACCCCTAGATGCCGTTTCATCTGGTTCGCGCTGATTCCCTTTTTCCCCTCGCACATCAAGGCAATAGCGGCAAACCACTTCTGTAGGGGCAAGTGAGAGTCATGGAACAGGGTTCCAGCCGTAGGAGAGAAATGAAGAGCACATTTCCCGCACTCAAAGATCAGTGACGGCTTGCCCGTCTTACCAACCGTCTTAATCCGGTAGACGGTATCGTGGTCGCATCCTACACACCTAACGCCGTCCGGCCAACGCGTAGTAATCCAGTATTCGATTGCCGCATCTTCTGTAGGGAATAGCTTTGCGAGTGAGAAGAGATTCATATAAATACCCCTGCCAATATAATTCCACGTTTATTCTCCTATGTCAAGGGGATAATTGTTCTATATAGTAATCAAGTAACCACTTTTCGATTACTTCAAGCTCTGAAAAGTCTAGGAAACGTCTTCCCACGTCCATACGGATGTGGATAATCAGGGATACACCAATCGACCGGGCCGATAAAAGCCCGGAGGGGGATGTACGGGTTACTGCTCTTTTCTTCCCAGGTCTACTTCTGGCAGGTCCCCCCGGGCCCATGTTAGTGCTGCTATTCGTCTCGTGCGAATGGCAACAGGTTGCGGAGTGTTTAACCGCGACTCCAAGAAGATATGTTGGATAGGAAGAAATCGCGTTCGTCAGCCTTGCCCGGCTCTGTTCATCCTGTATCCCCAGTTGCCGGCGTCAGCAGTAAGGAATCTCTGTCTCGTGGGATCGTCGTCTCCAGCTTTGATCTCTCCCATCAAGACTCCGGCTTCTCCTTTGCAGGCTTCCGTCTTGAAACCGATGGCACCCTCTTCCGCGGAGATACGCCGGTTCATCTTCCTCCCAAGGAGTTTGCGGCTCTCCAGTTCCTGCTCGCGCATGCCGGACAGATTGTTACTCCACAGCAATTGAAGCAGGCGCTCTGGGGCGATGTGCACGTCACCGCCGACAGCGTTCCCAAGTGCCTTTCTTCATTGCGCGCGCGGCTTGAACCGGAAGAATGCATCCAAACCGTCTACAAGCGTGGATACCGCTTCTCCGCCGATGTTCACCCTCACGGCACGGCGTCCACCGGAACTCTCCCGCGGCTGGCCATCCCACCCTTCACCGTCCATTACGGCGTACCCGAGCATCTCGGCATGGCCGTTGCTGAAGAGACCATCACCCGGCTCACCCGCGTGCGCCATCCGGCCGTTTCCGTCCTCGCCCGGGATTCGGTTTTCACCCTTGCCCTCCGCGGTCTCACGGCGCAGCAAATCGGCGAGACGCTCAAAGCCGACCTGGTCCTCACTGGAGCCCTGCGCACCCTGCCCTCGCATTACCGCCTGCGGACTGAGATGATACTCGTCCAGGACGGAACGCAGATCTGGGTTGAAGATATGCTCGTGGATCGAAGCCGCTTCGCCGGACTCGAATCGGAGCTGGTCAACCGCCTCGCATTCCGCCTCGATTCAGGAGGCGTGCCCCAGGCTCCGGCGAACCCCCTCCACGCCACACCCAGGGACGGTACTCATCATCCACATCATCTTTAGGGTGGAATTCCGGCACTCCTGGCTTCCGCAGTCCCAGGGAAGATGAATCCGCATCTTGGGAAGATAGCGACGACCCTCCACGCGCTGCTCGCAGAGCGTCCAGCGCCCGTTTCCAGGCTCCCGTAGCGTCGCGAGGGTGGAACTCCTCAGGCTTGTCGCTCAACGCTGCTGCCGAGCCTTTTGTCGAGCGCAGAAAACGCACCGGCCGCAGAGAGGCATACGAAATCTACCAGCGTGGTCATCATGAGTGGCAGACCCTCCAGCGCCACCGCATGCAAGACGGCCTGCAGCTCCTTACCCATGCCGTCGAACTCGACCCCTCGCTGGTCGCCGCCAAAGTCGATCTGGTCAATCTCTGCATTGCCCAATCCTTCTACGGCTTCATGTCTCCCACGGTTGCAGCAGATCTTGTGCGCCGAGCAGCCGACTTGGGAATTCCCTCCTCAAGTCTTAATCAATCGGGGGTCGAACTGGGGTCCGCCCTCGACAGCGCTCCCGGCAATCGGTCTGTGCTTTCCGGTGGAGCATCAACCTCGGTATCCGGCAAGCGAACCTCGCTTCCCGGGGCAACCTTCGGTCTCGGTCGCAAAAGCGATATCCAGATTCCTAATCTTCCCCTCGGAGCCGAAGCCATTCTTCCCGCCCTGGGCTGGATCAACTTCCACGTCGACCACAATTTGCCCCCGGCCCTGCACGCCTTTTCCATCACTGCCCATCTGCCCCATGATGCCTGGATTACCCGATTGCGCGTGATGTTCGCCCTCAGCCGTCACCGCTTTGATGAGGCCATCGAGTTGATGCGGGCCGCTCTTCAACTTGACCCTTATTCCCCCTCTCTGCATGCCCGGCTGGCCTGGGCACTCCACCTCGCATCGCAACCCTCTGAAAGCGTCAAGTCCATCCACCGCGCCCTCGAGCTCTTCCCCGACTCTGAAGACGCTCTCCTATACGGCACGGTGATTCTCGCTTTCAACTCCGATGCACAGCGCGCAACCGAGCTCGCGGAAAACCTTGTCCAGCGTTCCCCGCACTTTGACCTCGCTACCGCAGCCCACGCCTATGCCCTGGCCTGCGCTGGCCGCGCTGATGAGGCCCGTACTCTGCTCGAACGCTTGCAATGGCTAAGCCGGGAACGCTTCGTCCTCTGCTCGTTCACGCCCGCCGTCCACCTGGCCCTGGGAAACCAGGAAGCCGCAATCTCCGAACTGCGCTCCGCCAACGATGTCCGATGTCCCTGGTTCTTCCAGATGCTCGCCGATCCACGCCTCAAGCCCCTCCAAACCAACTCCGAGTTCCGCCAATTACGCTCCATCCTCACCCGCATGGAAGCCTCCGCCGAAATCCCGGAACCGGAACTCTGACCGGAATCCCCAGCCGTTCCCGCACTTCTTCTGGAATAAAATCGCCTCCCATCCCAAAATCCACATAGTGACTTACATCACATGCAAATCCTTAATTATCAAGAAGAATGGCAATGGGAAAGCTTGGTTCAAGGCCGCAATAGCCCCTGAATCCAGCCCGACCCTGCGAGAAGGCGAACCGCCGACAATCTGCTCAATTCGGAGTTATTCCTCATGTACAAGATCGTCGAAGCACGCACCGTCGGCCTGAAGATCAAGCAGTTTGTCATTGAAGCGCCACGCATCGCGCGCAAGCAACAGCCAGGACAGTTCCTCATTCTCCGCCTCCACGACAAAGGCGAGCGCATCCCTCTCACCATCAAGTCATCTGACCCTCAGGCCGGGACGGTCACCATTGTCGTGCAGTCCGTCGGCAAAACCACCTCCCTGCTCAACTGCCTTGAGGCGGGCGACTCCATCCTTGATATCGTCGGCCCCTTGGGTCATCCCTCCGAGATCGAAAACTACGGTACAGCGGTAATCATGGCCGGCAGCGTGGGTACGGCCATGGCGCTGCCTACCGCCAACGCCCTTAAGCAGGCCGGCAACCACGTCATCTTTATTGAAGGTGCCCGCTCTGCGGAAATGGTGGTCTTTGAAGACGAAGTGCGCCAGGCCAGCAGCGAGTCCTATGTCATCACCGACGACGGCAGCTACGGCGAACGCGGCCTGGTCACCAGCAAGCTCAACCACCTGCTCGCCGCCGGCCGCAAGCTTGACTTTGTCCTCGCCGTCGGCCCTGTGCCCATGATGCGCGCCGTCGCGCAAATCACCGCGCCACTCGGCATCAAGACCATGGTTAGTCTCAACTCCATCATGGTCGATGGCACCGGTATGTGCGGTGGCTGCCGCGTCCTGCTTGGCAAACAAAGCAAATTCGCTTGCGTTGATGGCCCGGAGTTCGACGCTTCGCTGGTCAACTTTGATGTCCTCATGCAGCGCAATGCCATGTACCGCGAAAAGGAGTGCCAGTCGCTCAAGTTCTTCGAGGAAAACAAGCAAGAGGAACTGGAACGTCTGCGCGAGGATCTGGCCGGAAAGGAAGCGGTCAATGCCTGAGGCAAACGCGCTCCCTCGATCCGCAATGAATGTTCTTCCCCTAAAAGAACGCATGAAGATCCTACGCAGGCACATGCCTGAGCTAGCGCCCGAGATCCGTTGCCGCAACTTTGAAGAAGTAAACCTCGGCCTGCCTGCCGCCGAAGCCCTCACTGAAGCCACGCGATGCCTTGCCTGCGCCAAACCCGCCTGCGTAGTCGATTGCCCGGTAGGCGTAAAAATCAAAGAGATTGTAGCCCTCATTTATGCGGGCGACTATCTCGCCGCCGCATCCAAGCTGCGCGAAGACAATTCCCTGCCCGCAATCACCGGTCGCGTCTGCCCGCAGGAAAATCAGTGCGAGGGCGGATGCGTGCTGGGCAAAAAAGGCGCACCCCTCGCCATTGGCAACCTTGAGCGCTTTATCGCCGACTTCGAACGCAACAGCGGCCAGCTCGGCCTGCCCGCCAATGCGCCTGCGACGGGCAAGAACGTAGCCATCGTAGGCAGCGGTCCAGCAGGACTCTCAGCCGCCGGTGACCTGGTCCAGAAAGGCCATCGCGTCCGTGTCTTTGAAGCCCTGCATGAACTCGGCGGCGTACTTGTCTACGGCATTCCAGAGTTCCGCCTGCCCAAGTCCATCGTAAAAAGCGAAGTAGACAACCTGCGCCACATGGGCGTCGAATTTGAAACCAACGTGGTCGTCGGCAAAAGCGTAACCATCGACGAACTGATGCACAACGAGCACTTCGACGCGGTCTTTGTCGCAACTGGCGCAGGCCTGCCGCGTTTCCTCGGCATCCCAGGCGAGCATCTCAACGGCGTCTACTCTGCCAACGAATTCCTCACCCGCGTAAACCTCATGCGCGCCTACAATGCAACCGAATATGATCAGCCGGTCTACGACTGCCGCGATCGAGACGTCATCGTAGTCGGCGGTGGCAACACCGCCATGGATGCCGTACGCACCTCCCGTCGTCTCGGCGCGCGCACAGCGACCCTGGTCTATCGCCGCTCTGAAACTGAGATGCCCGCCCGCGCTGAAGAGGTCGAGCACGCCCGCCAGGAAGGCATCGAGTTCCGCATGTTGACCGCCCCCGTCGAATTCATCGGTGACCAGAAAGGCTGGCTTACCGGCGCGCGTTGTATGCGCATGGAACTTGGAGCCCCCGGTGCCGACGGCCGTCGCTCGCCCATCGAAATCAAAGGCTCGGAGTTCGTACTCCCTGTGAACGTAGCCATCATCGGCGTAGGCACCACCGCCAATCCGCTCATCCAGAGCTCAACCCCTGACCTAAAGACCACCCCGCGCAACTACATCGTCGCCGATCCCCAGACCACCCGTACCTCCAAGCTCGGCGTATTTGCCGGCGGCGACATCGTCACCGGTGGTGCAACAGTAATCCTCGCCATGGGCGCCGGCCGCAAAGCTGCCGCCTCCATCCACCAGTACCTGACCACCGGCGATTGGTAGACGTAGAACCAAATAGTCCGATCACTCACTCAAAAAAGTGGGCGGCAAAGGTCGCCCTCTGCCGCCGCCCGTCCCTGGGTTGTCTTGAAGTTAATTCAATTCTGCGGTGCTGCTAATTTTGCGTTTACTGCAAAAGCTTAGTCACTTCCTGCTCCACGCTGTTGGCCTGCGCCAGCGCGGCAATGCCTGTCTGGCTCAAAATCTCATACTTCGACATATTCGAAGTCGCAGAAGCATAGTCGGTAGCCTGAATCGCGTTCTGAGCTGAAACCACGTTCTCCTGCTGCGTGCTCATCACCTGGCTGATGGAGTTCAGCGTATTGATCTGCGCTCCTATGTATCCATCCTGTGCCGCCACGTCAGTAATAGCCACGTTCAGGTCGTTCAGCGCTGTTTCTGAATCGTTCTGGTTCGAGAGATCGGTCGCATTCAGTGCCTCGCCGGCGCCGTCCGAATAGCTGATCGTCGCCGTTCCACTCGACCCGCTTGTATCCGCAATGATCGTTGCCTGGCTCTGCCCACTGGTTGTATCGGCTATGCTGCCGGAGAGACCCATGTTGTAGGCGTTGGATCCGGTGTAGCTAAGATTCGCGGTTACAGCGGTGTCTGTGATGCCAGACGTCGGAATCCCACTGCCACCGGATGTAGCTGATATCTGATTGGCAGTTCCTGCCGTGCTTGAGGTAATCAGTACGCTCCCGGCGCCGTTGCTGCCGGCAACCCAGGTAGCATTTACTCCGTAGTCGTTGGCGGGATTGTTGAGAGTTGAAATCAGGTCGGAAACAGTTGACCCGGCGGCCAATGTGAAATTTACTGGCGTGTTGCCGACATAAAAGTTCACAGTGCCTGCAACCGTATCGTTTTCGCTGGCAAATGAACCCAGGGTCACCGAGGATGTTGTCCCCGCAGTGGTATCGGTCAGTGTGCTGTTAGCCGTTGGGGCCACGCCGCTGTAAGTCGGCCCTGTTGCTGTCAGCTCCAGGCCCGCGGTGCTAGCCAGGCCGGTAAGCCCCAGCGCTGTGTCTGCGGTGACTGCCGCTGCCAAGTCGGCCAGCGTGCTGCCGTTCACTGTGTAGGTTCCGTTGTTCAACCCCGCATCCGCGCTGCTGCCGCCCAGAACGAATGTGTGCGTCACCACGCTGCCGCCAACTGTGTTGGTGATGGTGATGCCGCCAGCCAGAATATCGCCGGAATTGACTGATCCTGTCGCCGGCCCATAGGTCACGCTCGCAGGCGAGCCGGCCGCAACCTGCTGCCCCTGAATCTGAGTCTCATTATTCTCTGTAACCGTGTCAGAGAGATTTCCACTAATGGTTACAGCGTTGCCCATCACACTGGACTGCAGATAGATGCCGCCCGATCCGGCTGTATCCTGCGTTGCTGTAATCGCAAAGCTGGCTGGAACGCCCCCTTCTCCTACTACAGTTCCCGCCGTGTAATCGTTGATCGCGCTCAGCAAGTCGCCTATGGTGCCGCCATTCACTGTCACCGTACCGCCGGCATAGGCTTCCGATGTGCCGCCCATGGTGAAGGTTGTTGGGGTTCCGGAGCCGTCCGTTATTACAACGCTACCCGACAGAACATCGGTGGCGCCGATGGTTCCCGATATCGTGGTCCCTCCCGGGCCGGTCAGAGCCAGCAAGCCGGTCCCATATACGCCGCCTCCGGAATCTGAAGGCGTGTAGAGACCCAGTGTGTCATTGGTGTTCAACAGTTGGTCAGTTGTCGCGGCAATGGTGTTGCCCAAAGTTCCTGACGTGATCACCAGGCCCGACGTACCCGCTTGCGCTGTGGCCCCGGTGTCTCCATTGGCGTTCAGTTGCGCTGCAATCGCAAGCGCAAGAGCGCTCATCGTGTTGCCCTGAACATTGATCGTTGAGATCGTATTGCTCGCCGTAGTGGTAGGGCTGGTGCTGCCCATGATAAACGTCTGCGCGGGCATGTTCCCATCGGTAAGAACAACCTTGCCGGTGACCGTATCGGCACTGCTGTCCGTCACGCCATTAGGGTTGCTGGTGGTGGATGCGCCCAGCGTGAGCGTTCCGGCCTTACCTGCGTTAGTAACAGCCCCCGTGATGGAATCGAGTGCGGTTTGTAAATCAGTAGTGCTGGCATTGGTTGCCGTGGTCAAGGTGCTGAATACCGGCGCCGCAGGCGCGCTCCCGTTTGTCCCCGTGGTTACGGTCAACGCTCCATTCCCGGCGGTGCTTGCCAGCGACAAACTCTGCGTCCCATCGCCATTGGTCACCACAGTCGCGGTCACCAGGCCGGCCGTCCCGCCAAGATTCTCATTGATCTGTTTGGCCAACTCCTGCATCGTGTTAATGCTCGCGTTGATCGGCACTTCAGCAGCCGTCACCCCGCCTACCTTCACCGTTACCGTCTGGCCCTGCGTGAGCAGTTCACTGGCTGAAATCCCACTTGGGTTCAGCGTGCCGCTGGTGCTTGCGGCATTGGGATCGACTCCTGCTGAAACCACGCCGCCCGTGATCTCAATACCCGTCTGGCCTCCGCCCCCTTGAACGCCGGCCTGCGCCTGCGTGGTAAAAGCTGCGGTCAGCCCGAGTCCTGAATTGTTGATGGCGCTGATCAACCCGGTAGCAGTATTCGAGTACCCTGAAGTGCCGCCTACGGTGATCGTTGTGCTTGCCGTGTTCCCCGCTCCGCCGGCGCCCTTCACCAGGTAATCAACCACAACGGAAGTGGTGCCGCTTCCATTCAGCGTGTCACCGGCCTGCGCATTCGTAGCACTGCTCGACAAATTGATAAACACATTGTTCTGGCCATCGCTGTAAGCCATCTTGCCGCCGGTGTCGCCCAGGCTAGACTCCGACAGCGTGCGAATATTCAAATCGTCCACCGAAGAACCGGCCATCGAAGAGTCGCCTGTGTAGATCGCCACCTCCGTGCCGTTGAACACCTGCTCCTGGTTATACGTTGTCGTCTGTCCAATGTTGTTAATCTCCGACAGAATCGACTGGTACTCCTGGTTCGCCGCGCTATCCTGCGTGGAGTTGAGCGTGCCGTTCGAGGCTTCCGTCGCCAGCGTGATGGCCCGGTCAAGCAAGCTCGTCACTTGCGACAGAGCGCCGTCGGCAACCTGCAACAACCCCGCGCCCTCCGTGGCGTTGGTCTCAGACTGCGTCAGCGCCGTCTGGTTGGCTTCCAAACCGTTTACCAGCGAGAGGCCGGCTGCATCGTCCGCTCCGGAGTTGATTTTTGACCCCGACGACAACTGCTCCAGTACCGTCTGCAAGCTGTTGTTCGTGTTGTTCAGGTTATTCTCTGCGTAAATCGCCGAAAGATTGTTCAAAACACCGAGGGCCATAAAAATTACTCCTTTTCAGGATGCCTTCCACTCGCCCTGCCCACGGTCCATCTCTTTCAGTCCGTCAGGCCCTTCGCAACTTCCGGATGGGCGTTCCTGCATCCACACCTTTCATCGGTACTTTGCAAAATAACTTTAGTCATGAATTTAAAGAATCTCTCCCACCCCCTCTGTCGCACCTCGGTTCAAGTTGCCCCGTTTTCGCTCAACCACTGTCCTGATGCGCTCCATTCGCTGTCCCATTGCACTTCATTTACTGTCTCAATGCGCTCCATTCATTTGTCTCAATTTGCGCCAGCCCCTCCCCGCACCAGCGCCGCGCAACAAAAAAAGAGGCGGCAGGAGACCCCCCTCCTTGCCGCCCTCGGTCAAACAAAACTGTTTTTTTTGAATTCTTCCTTACTGCTCAGCTCCCGCTCCAGGCCCACTTGGTCCCGTGCCTTGCGGAGCAGGCTCTGGCGCAGCCGGCGGCGTTGCAGGCATCTGCCGGTGATGTTGCCCGTCAGGCCCCTGTCCGTCACGTTTCCAGCCGCCACGTTCTTCACCGCCGCGCTCACGCCCGCGGTTGGCGCGGAACTCCTGCACCTTCTTCCACTGCTCCGGTGTCAGCTTGCCGCGAATCGCCAGCAGGTAACGCGCATTCGCCTTTTCCAGTTCTGCCCGCGCCTGCGCCACCTTGTCGATCTGGGCCAGTATCTTGCCCTCATTCGGCTGATCATCGCGGATCAGCGGCTCCAGCTCCAGTTCCGCTTTTTCCAAGCTGCCCCGCAGGTCGATCAGTTTTTCCCGATGCTGAAATAGAATCTCGTCAAACGACTTCCGCTGCTCGTCGCTCAGATTCAACCGCTCCACGACCTTCGGATTGTTCCACCACCGCCCATGAATCTCCGGGCCACCAAACGCCCTCTCAAATGGAGGTTGATGATCCCCAAATCCTGGTCCTGCTCCCGGTTCGCCACCCGGACCCTGTGCCATCGCCGATCCTGCCATCAAAATTCCGGCTATCGCCAAACCCAACCGTACTGCAATCCCTGCCTTCATCCTTTTCTCCTTGCGCACAATGGCGCCTTCCTGTTTTTCGTGCCTCGTTCTTACCGGGTTTCGTCTGCGGCCATCAGTTGAGCCAGAGGCTCCATGGCGCTCGGAACTTCCTGTGAAATATCGCTGTCCACCTTGGCCAGCAAATCATCCTCTTCTGCGCGAGCCTGCAGTTCGCGCGCCGCCTGCTGCTGCTCAGCCTGCTGTGCCGCCGCCGCAATCCTCAACTCCTGTTGATGGTGCTCGTAAACCCCTCCTGAAGCACCCGCAGCCACCAGCACGCCGGCCAGCGCCCATCCCACCGCCAGCCGCCAACTCCGCCGCCGCACAACCTTCACCACCGTCCGTTCCCGGCTCAACTCCGCCTCGCTCCAGGCACAAACGCTCATCCTGAAGTTCTTCAGCGCCTCATCCAGCAACGGCTCCAGCCCTTCGCTAACTCCGCTATCTTTCTCACTCAAACTCATCGCTTACCTCCCAACTCCGCGCGCACTTTACCCAGCGCCCGCGAAAGGTGCGCTTTCACCGTTCCCTCGCTCAACCCGGTAGCCCGCGCAATCTCGCTCAATTCCTGCTCTTCCACATAGCGCAGAAGAAATACTGTTCTCTGCCGCTCGCTCAACCCTTTCACCGCCTGCCACACATGCCCCACCTGTTCTTTGGCAAGCATCTGCTGCTCCGCTGACCTCTCCCCACTCGCCAGCCACTCGCTGGCATCGTCCACGTCTACCGCATTCGTCCGCGCATAACGCCAGAACTGCATCCGCCGGTTCCGCCAGTGGTCCTTCTGCAGGTTGATGGCTATCCGCATCAACCAGGTCATCGCGCTTGAATCTCCGCGAAAACTCCCCCAATGACAGTGCGCCTTTAGAAAACACTCCTGCGTCAGCGTCTCCGCCAGGTCCACGTCGCGCGTCGACGCCAGCAGAAATCGGAATATCCGCGGCCTGTGCAGCACCACTACGCGCGTAAACTCCGCCGTTGCAGTCTCCACGTCAAGCCCGGCTATCTCGTCTGTCGTAGCCCTTGTCATTGGTTCCAATGCTATGCCGGTTGCCATCACTTTGATAGACGATGACATATTGCCCAGGTTTACAACACCCGGCAATTCCCATCGATATAAAAAATAATAGGCCGGCATCGGTATACCGGCTCAAACTTATCTCACCCGTTCCCAATGCTTTGCCCCAGGCTGAATTAGCTCTATCGCCCCAGGCCGGCCCGGCTCGCTATACCCCATAAAATAGAATCGCACCGTTCACCCCGGCATTTAGTCGGGATAAACGGTGCGATTCAAACTAAAAATCTATATAAATTAAGCTACCTCTTTAATACACCCGTTAGAACGCTGTGTAGGTGTAGCTGCTATATTGCCAGGCTCCGTTGACATACGAATAGAGCCGGGCATAAATCGTCTCACTGTTGTTCGGCAGCCCATTAACGGTCTCGGTTGTCACCGTTACTGATCCCGAGTTGTACAGGTTCGACGCCCCGTTCGTGCTGCCCAGCCACAGCTCAAAGTTCTTGGCGCTGTTGCCGGGCGTCCAGTCAAACGTCACGCTGGTGCTCGTGAATTGGCTGCTCGGTGTCGGTGTGGTCAGCGCGCCAAGCGTCGCCGAGCCCGTTGACGTGTAGGTGTAGTCCGTGGATTTCCACGCCCCATCGATGTACGAATACAGCCGCACATACACGAGTGAATCGTTGCTCGGCAGATTCGAGACGGTCTCCGTTGTGACCGTCACTGAACCCGAGTTGTACAGGTTGCTCGTGCCCACCCCGTTGGTGCCCACATACAGTTCAAAGTTTGTGGCTACGTTGCCTTTCGTCCACGTGAAGGCCACGCTGGTACCGGTCAACGTCGTACTCGGCGCAGGCGTGCTGATCGCCGCCGCTACCACGGATCCCGACGCCGTGTAGGTGTAGCTGGCATACTGCCAGGCTCCGTCGATGTATGAGTAAAGCCGCGCGTAAACCGGCTGCCCATTGGTCGGCAGATCGGAAACGGTTTCGGTGGTAACCGTCACAGTCCCCGAGTTGTACAGGTTGGTCGAGCCGGCGGTTGTGCCTACCCACAGCTGGAATTGCGTCGCTGTATTACCCGGCGTCCACGCAAAGGCCACGCTGGTGCCCGTCAATGTGCTGCTTGCCACAGGCGTGGTGATTGCCGCTGCTACCGGCGAGCCCGTTGCCGTGTAGGTGTAGTTGGTGCCATCCCAAACGCCGTCAACATACGACAAGAGACGCACATACACCGGCTGTCCGTTGCTGGGCAGATTGGAGACGGTCTCGGTAGTCACCGTCACCGAACCCGAGTTATATAGGTTGCTCGAGCCCGCGGTGGTTCCTACCCAGAGTTCGAAGTTCTTGGCGGTGTTGCCCGGCGCCCACCCGAAGGCCACGCTGGTGCCCGTCAATGTGCTGCCCGGAGTAGGCGTGGTCAAAGCCGCCGGTGTCGGCGACCCATAGGCCGTGTAGGTGTAGCTGGTGCTCTCCCAAACTCCGTTAATCAGCGCCTGCAGCTTCACATACACCGGCTGCCCATTGCTCGGCAGGCCGGATACCGTCTCGGTAGTAGCCGTCACAGATCCCGAGTTATACAGGTTGCTCGACCCCGCGGTGGTGCCCACCCAGAGTTCAAAGTGCGAAGCGCTGTTGCCAGGCGTCCACGCGAAGGCCACACTGGTGCCCGTCAATGTGCTATTCGGAGGAGGTGTGGTAAGTACCGCCGGCGTCTCAATGGTGTAGATCCCCGACGTCACCCCGCTGTTTTGGCAGCCGGCGCAAGCAGTGAGTGCCTTCAGCAACGTTGTCGCGGTGATACTGAGCGGACTTGAGTACTCCGGCGAGTTGGTTGTCGGCGTCGACCCATCCGTTGTGTAGTAGATCGCCGGGCTTCCTGTTAACGAGCTGATCGTTACCGTAGCCGAATCGTAGTAGTCTCCCGGCGCCGGACTGAACGTCGGATTCGCCGCGATAATCGTATACGTGTTAGTCGTCACTACACTCTTTGTGTCTTCGTTTACAGCAAGTGCCTTAACAGTCATTCCGTTGGTGGCATAAACCACTCCATACGGGTTGCAATTCGGAACCACTCCATAATTAACGTTTGACCCGTAACAACTATTGCCTTCACCCTGGAAGAAGACTAAAGTGTTGCCGTCACTCGGTGGGGATGAGTAAGTTGAGAATCCTGCCCCGGCAGTTGTCGGCGTAGCTCCGTTAGTGGTGTAGAAGATCGCGTTGTACGAAGCAGCCGACGTAGCCGGCACCGGCCCTGCCATCGATATCAGTGGCGGAGTATTGTATGTCCCCGACGGCGGTAGGATGATCGGAGCATTGACATACACCGAAGCCGTGGAGCCTGTGCCGGTAAAGACATAGGTCGCGCAGGAGTTCGTGCTCGGATTCGAATTGCCATAGGCTGTGCCAATGGATGGCACCGTGGCGATCGCGCAAACAACCTCATAGCCGTAAGTTCCACCGGTTGACGACTTGGTCACAGTGATCGAAGCCGTAGTCGATGTGCTCAACTTCGTCGTCGCCGACCCCGCCGAGCCGCCTGTCTCCGTCGGAAGCGGAGACGTTGTGCTTGCCGTTGGGAAAGTGGAACTGGTTCCTGTCGCGGTTGTATAGAAATACGTCGCGTTCGTGTCATTCCACACGTTGTCGTTGGTGTTCAGCGGTGCCCAGGTTGACGTAACCGGGGTCACCTTCACCGTGTCTGAGGCATAGACATAACCCGGCGAATTGCCCACCGGCTGCCCGTTAATCAGCGTCGGTGGTGGAATAAATACCACCGGGGCCGGAATCAGCGAAGCGCCTGTCACCGTAACATTGATCGTCGCTAAATTCGGAAGCCCGTTGTTTTGATAATTGGACTGCGTATTGAGAACGTAGGCTGTATATTCCTGCGTAATCTTCGGCGTAACCGTAGTACTCCCGCAATTGTTTGACCCGATCCTTACCGGTCCCGCATTGTCAATGTATACGGTGGGTTTGGCCGTCGTTCCATTGCTGAAGTTTTCGTTCCAGTTATTTCCTGTCACGCATACTTCAAAGGTAACGGAAGTCGAAGTATTGGGCACCGTAAACGAGCCGGGCGTTTGAACTGGCGGAACATAAACACCTGCAACTGATACTGGAGTTATGCCCGTGGCCGAAGCCGAAAAACTCGTGATCGTAGGCGCGGTTTCAGGATAAAAGGTCGTGTGCGCCGTTGCTTCGCTCATATAGCTGGGATATTCGGGCACCATCTGGACCACATCAAAATCGCTCGCCACAATGGCGTTCAGTTCGCCCAGATCATTGTCGTTCCAGCGCGGATCGTTATCGCCGATCAGGTACATGTTCGATCCGTTGTCCGCCATGATCATTCCATAATTCTGCAAGCCGGCAATAATGGCCGGAATAATCACCGTGGCGTCTTCCGTCGTCATGCCTGAAGTATTAATCGTTGGCGTCCTGCTCGGATTCAGGCGCAACAGCGCGCCTTCGGGCAGCTTATTCGCCAGCGTACTGCTGCTCGCGCCGTGACTGGCCGGAATAATGAATAAACTGCTCCCCGCTGAGGTTGGCACCGTAAAGCGAACGGGGTGTCGAATCACGCCGGAAGCGGCTTCATCGTATTTCAATGTATTGACATATACCGACATGCCCGAGGCGTCCGCCGATGTAAAGCCCCACGGCCCCGCGGCGAAATTCTGCGCGTCGAAGAGCGTAATGCTGTTCGCTTCATAATGCATGTTCAGGTCGGAACCGGGGCAGCGGCTTGTAACCCAGATCTCATAAAGCCAGCATCCGTTGCGGTCCAGAAGCAGTGAATGGTCGTCGCCATTGTCGGTATCAGGCCAGATGGAGCAATCGACAGCATCCCCTTCAATAGGCATGGCGTCATTGTTGGGATACGGTATCTGCATCACTTCGCTCTGATCGGGCGAACCCGTTGTAACCGGCATGATTCTGTTGGTCTCTATGCTCGAGTCCGTGACATAGTAGGGAATGTCGCCGTCAGCAGGAGACGATCCCATCAGAATATGAAGCGTGTTGTGCGATACAGTGTTCAGGTTGGCGATGAGCGACGCCGAATTGGGGTCAACCGCGGCGGCGGAGATGTTTTGATACAAAGTGTAATCCGACGGATAGGGAAGAAATCCGTTCAGCGCTCCACCGTAATCACCATTCGGTAGAGACGAGCTCCCATAGAGCGAGGGACTGCCAAGAGTGATTCCCGAGCAGTTGCCATACACCGGGCTCGCCTGTCCGTACGCGAAGCCGGCGAACAAAAAGAGGACCAAACAAGTGAAGATGCACAGCGCCTTGACTGAAAGACGGGCGCAACCGGGGGCGTTTTGCGACTGCAACTGCGTGGATGTCATAAGTTCTCCTCTTGGCTCGCTTTTAGCTTCAAAGATACGTTCAGCACGAAATTAATATGACTCTGAGTGCTGGTGAGATAAATACCTCGGGTGCGTGAACATTGTCAAGCTTTTTTAACTCTCTATATCAAGCTTTTTTAACCCTCTATTTAGTCACCCTTATTGGGGTGGTAAATTGATAAACATTGATTACGTATAGATACGTTAAATCGATTACCTAAAACTGCATCGCTTGTATTACCAAATATTTATCATTTTTTCTCACGCCATTGATAACAAATTGATTACGCCAATTTCATAGGCCATATTCGCCAGTCTGATTTTTAATGCACCACAGTTTGCTGGCGCTAATAATTCAACCCCGCCTGCTAAAGAGCCGGGGGACATATTCTCACTTTTAACCCCAGCGAATACTCCCGTCTGCCCCCAAAAAACCAATCGCACCGTCCATCCCCGGCATCTGTTCCGGAGATAAACGGCGCGATTGTTAACTGCCTCTTACTTAAATACTGCCCGGTTTTAGATCACTGCTAATACGCTGTGTACCTGTAATCGGCGTGACTCCAGGCTCCGTTCAGGTACCAGAAGAGCCGTACATACACCGGCGCTCCGTTGCTGGGAAGATCGGAGACGGTCTCCGTAGTGACCGTTACCGAATTTGAGTTGTACAGATTATCCGAGCCCACCCCCGTCGTGCCCACTAAAAGTTCAAAGTTCACGGCGGCATTGCCCGGAGACCAGCTGAAGGCCACGCTGGTGCCCGTCAACGTGGTGCTCGGCGTGGGTGTGGTCAACGCCGGCAGCGTCGGCGAGCCCGATGCAGTGTAGGTGTATGCGATATAACTCCAGCTTCCGTTCAGGTAATAGTAGAGCCGCACATACACCGGCTCCCCGTTGGCAGGCAACCCGCTTACCGTTTCCGTAGTTGCCGTCACCGAGCCCGAGTCGTAAATGTTGGTCGAGCCCGGGGTCGTGTTGCCCACCCAGAGTTCGAAGTGCGTGGCCGCATTGCCCGGATTCCACGTGAACGTCACGCTGGTGCCGGTCAGCGTACTGCTCGGAGTGGGCGTACTGAGCGACGGCAATACCGGCGTGCCCGCTGCCGTGTAGGTGTAGTCGCTGGAATGCCAGGCGCCGTTGTAGTACGAGTAGAGCCGCGCGTTCACCGGCTCCCCGTTGTCCGGCAAGTCGCTCACCGTCTCCGATGTGACCGTCACCGAATTTGAGTTGTACAGATTGTCCGAGCCCACCCCCGTGTTGCCAAGCAATAACTCAAAGTTCGTGGCGATATTGCCCGGATTCCACCCGAAGGTCACGCTGGTGCCCGTCAGCTTGGTGCCCGGTGAGGGCTCGGTCAGCGCCGCAGCTACCGCTGTGCCCGCCGCCGTGTAGGTGTAGTCGGCCGTATTCCAGCTGCCGTTGATATACCAGAACAGCCGCGCATAAACCTCCTCGCCGTTGTCAGGCAACCCGCTCACCGTCTCTGAAGTAGCCGTCACCGCTAGCGAGTTGTAGATGTTGTTCGAGCCCACTCCCGTTGTGCCCAGGAAGAGCTGGAAGGTCGTAGCCCGGTTGCCCGGATTCCACGAGAACGTCACCCGCGTTCCTCCCAGCTTGCTGCCCGGTGTGGGCGTAGTCAGCGAAGCCGGCGTTGCTGACCCGTAAGCCGTGTAGGTGTAGTCGATCGATATCCAGTTTCCGTTGATCATGTAGTAAAGCCGCGCATACAGCGGCTCCCCATTGCTGGGCAACCCACCCACGATCTCCGATGTTGCGGTAACCGATCCCGTGTTATACAGGTTGCTCGTGCCCACTCCCTTGCTGCCTAGCCACAGTTCAAAGTGCGTGGCTGTGTTGCCCGGCGTCCACCCGAAGGTCACGGTGGTGCCAGTCAGTTGCGTGCCCGGGACCGGCGTGGTCAGCGCCGCCGGTGTTACCCCGCCGGTTGTTGTGTAGGTGTAGTCGGCTGAACTCCAAACCGCCCCCACCAGCCACCATAGCCGCACATTCACCGTTGCCCCGTTGGCCGGGATGCCGCTTACGTTCTCCGAGGTAGCCGTCACACTGCCCGAGTTGTATATGTTGTTCGAGCCCACCCCTGTCGAGCCCACATAGAGTTGGAAGGCTGAAGCGATGTTGCCTGGATTCCACGTGAACAGCGCGCTGCTGCCCAGTTGCGTGCCCGGAGTAGGCGATTCTATGTACGGCAGTTGCGGCGACCCGTAGGCCGTGTAGGTGTAGTCGTTTTCCTGCCATGTTCCGAAAACATAGAAGTAGAGCCGCGCATACACCATCTCTCCGTTGCTGGGCAGATTGGTTACGACTTCTGAAGTTGCCGTCACCGAACCCGAGTTGTAAAGGTTGCTGGTGCCCACGCCCGTGGTGCCCAACCAAAGTTCAAAGTGCGTGCTGGCGCTGCCAGGCGTCCATCCGAAGGTCACCGTGGTGCCCGTCAGTTGAGTGCCCGGAGTGGGTATGGTCAGCTGCGCCGGAATAGGAATGTTATAAGTCGCCGATCCAACTGCGCTTTGCGAGTAGCCGGCAGCCGTAGCAATCGCTTCGACAGTCGTCGGAGTTGCTGCCCCGACAATTGTGATGGGAATACCGGTGTACTGCGGTGAAGCAGTTGTCGGCGCGGTCCCGTTGGTCGTGAAGTAGATCGTCGCGCTCGGCGCTCCATCGCCGATGCTTATGTACTGCTTGTTATAGTAGTTCCCGGCCGGCGGGTTAAAGCTGGGTGTAGGCGCCGGAGTTGTAACGCTGTAGATCGCCGATACAACCGCGCTGTTGGCATAGCCCGACTTCGCGGCGAACGCCTCCACAACACTAGGCGGCGTTACAGAGATCGGAGTGGAGTAGGCCGATGAGGCCGTTGTCGGTGTCGTTCCCGTGCTTCCCGCAGTAATGGTGTAGTAGATCGTTACGCCCGCGGTCGCATCGCTGATGGTTACCGTCTGCGCTCCTGAGTAGGCGCCGGTTCCAGGGCTGAATGACGGCGCGCCTACTGACCCTATGTCGAAGTAGTAGGTCACAGTCCCCACAGTGCTATTCAGCAGGCCGTTCTTCACGGCCAGAGCCTCTACTTCCACTGATCCCTCTGGCGTGGGATTAGAGACCGTGATTGGTCCGGTATACGTAGTTGAAGCCGTCGTCGGCGTCGTCCCATCCGTGGTGTAGTAAATGGTTGCTCCACCGGTGGTATCGCTGATAGTCACCGACTGCGGAGACGTGAAGGGGCTAATGTAGGGCAAGTTGGCCGCAGGAGTAAAGGTAGGCGTGGCCACCGTGTCGTCGATGGAGTACGCCGCTGATCCCACTGCGCTGTTGCTGTCCCCGGAAACTACAGCAATCGCCCTCAACGTCTGCGTCACGGAAACGGTAATCGGAGCAGTGTATAGCGTAGAGTTCGTCGTTGGCGTCCCACCGTTGGTGGTGTAGTAGATTGACGAGCCTACGGCTGTATCGCTGATGGTTACAGTCTGAATCGATGTGTAGCTTCCAGCCACTGGGTTGAAAGTCGGCGTGGCTGCAGCCGAGAGGGTGTATATCGCTGTTGCCACCGCGCTGTTGTTATCGCCCGACAGTTCGCCAATCGCCTTCACGGTCGTGTTCGCGCTTATTGTCAACGCAGCGGTAAAGAGCCTCGTCGTGCCTCCAATCGGATAAACAGGCGTAGTTCCGTCGGTGGTGTAATAGATGTTCGACGAAGGTGTCGTACTACTGATGGTTACCGACAGTGGTGCAGGGGGTGTCGAGGTCGCCGAGTAGGTTCCGGCCGGCGGATTGAAAGTAGGCGTGACTACCGTGGTCCCATCAGTAATGGTGTACTTCGCAGTTCCGACCGCACTGTTGGAGTAGCCCGTTTCTACCGCTATCGCCTCAATAACCTCGCTATTGGCAACGGTAAGAGGTGCGGTGTATACCGACGATGCAGTCGTCGGCGCAGCTCCCGCCGTTCCCGCGGTAACCGTGTAGTAGATGGTTACGCCTCCGGTCGTGTCGCTGATGGTTACCGTCTGCGTCGAACCGTACGATCCAGCCACCGGGCTGAAGGTGGGCGTTGCTGCCTGTGGAAGGGTGATGGTGTATGCCGCCGTTCCCACCGCGCTATTTGAGTCGCCGGCGAGTACGGCAATCGCCCTCAATGTCTGCGTCACCGCAACGATAACCGGTGTCGTGTAGAGCGTTGAGTTTGTCGTAGGCGTCCCACCGTTGGTGGTGTAGTAGATCGTCGCGCCACCGGTTGTATCGCTGATGGTTACAGATTGGATAGATGTGTAGCTTCCGGCTGGTGGTGCAAACGTCGGTGTCGCTGCCGGTGGCAAATCGATGGTGTAGGTCGCCGACGCTACCGTGCTATTGCTGAAGCCGGCTGCCACATCTACCGCCTTTATGGTCTCCGTCACGCCAACGGTAATCGGACCAGTGTAGAGAGTCGAAGCTGTTGTTGGAGTGCCGAATCCGGTGGTGTAGTAGATCGCCGAGCTCGGTTGCGTATCGCTGATGGTTACCGTCTGGACCGACGTGTAGGTTCCTGCCGGTGGAGCAAATGTGGGCGTAGCCGTTGCCGGCGGGTTGATGGTGTATCGCGCTGTTGCAATATTGCTATTGCTGTCGATGGCGAGTTCAGCAATCGCCTCCACCGTCTGTGACACTGCAACGCTAATCGGAGCCGTGTAAAGCGTCGAAGCTGACGTCGGCGCAGTCCCGTTGGTGGTGTAGTAGATCGACGCGCTCGGGGTTGTGTCGCTGATGGTTACAGTCTGCGTCCCATCGTATGTTCCGGAGCCTGGGCTGAAGGTCGGCGTAGCCGTCTTGCCTCCGCAGGTATAAGTCGCCGTGCTCACCGTGCTGGGCGCCGCATAACCGCTTACCGTGGCAATGGCTTCCACCGTCTCCGGGGCCACAACATTCGTGACCGAGCAGCCGGTCTCCACAGTGAGAGTACCGCTAAACAGCGTCGATGATGTCGTAGGCGCGGTCCCATTGGTCGTGTAGTAGATCTTCGCTTCTGAAGAAGTGGGCGTGCTGATTGACACAGCCTGCGCCGCGTTCAAAATCCCTGTCTGTGCTGGCGATGGATTAAACACCGGCGGAGTCACCACCGAGCCGGTCACAGTGACGTTGATCGTGCTCGATGCCCGTCCCCACGCATTCGTTGAGTAGAGCGTATATTCCTGCGTTGACGTGGGAGTAATCGTCACGCTCCCGGCGCCGTCGGTCAGCCTCACCGGACCGATATTGTCGATGTAATCGTAGGAGTCGCCAGTTACCGTGTATATGAAGGTGACAGGAGTCCCGGCGGTGATGGTGAGATTACCATTCTTGCTATTGGCGCTAAAGTTATCGATCACCGGAATTGCATGACCCGCGGCATACTCGGGATTGGTGCTGGTATATGCCGATACATCATCCATGCCCTTGTATTCGGGAGACATTTGCACCACTTCGAAATTTGCTAAGGTCGGCCCTGTGCCTTCGAGCTCATAAATGCCAATCCCTAGCTCTCCACTCGGCGCCCAAGTTTGCAAATCGGTGTCATCCCAGCGCGCATCGGGTGTTCCCTGTACAGAGAAATTTGCGCCCGTGTCCGTCAGGATCATCCCGTACTGCTGCATCGCTGTAAGAATGACCTGATTAGCCGCCGAGAAACTTGAAATGTTGAAGCTTGGCCTCAAGCGTATCCGCGCTCCTGTAGGAAGCAGATGAGCAGTCGTAGTCGTGCTGGCGGCATAACTCGCCGGCAACACAAAGTACCCGTTATTTTTATCTCCTAATGTGGGAGACATGGTAAAAGCCAATGCGTGATTGATCGCTCCCGCGCTCACTTCGTCATAACGCACTAAACCCGGGAATACCGGCAATCCTGATGTATCCGCCGAAGGCCAGCCCCACGGCCGTGACTCGCCGTTGGTCATGTCCCAAATCGTCTCGCTATCCGCCTCGTACTGCCCATTGCAGCCTGTGGTGCCGCGCGTCTCATAGAGCCAGCAGGTCGCGCGGTCAAGCACCAGTGCAAGATTGTCGCCTGTGGCGGGAGATTCCGGCCAGCCATCGCAGTCGGCGTTGCCGCCATAATATGTAGGCGCGCCATCAGTAGCGTCACCCGAACCTCCGATTGGGACGCCGCCGGCAGCATTCGGAAACGGCGCCACAACTACATCGTCCTTGGCTGCCTCTGCGCCGTACACATCGATGGTCTGCAGCGGCGTAACCGTGGAGTCAACCACAACATAGGGAATGCCGTTTTGGGGAATGCCCGTCGCAGCATTGGTGTCGCTGCCAAAATTCACAGTCAGTGTGTCCGGCTCGGAGCCCAGAATCGGGATCGTCTGCGTCCAAGAGGCCACGATTCCAGCCGAGTTGGGATCAGTTGCCGCGCTTGAAACATTCGTGTTCCAGGCATTACTGTCCTGAAACGGCACAAACCCATTCAGATTTCCACCCACCGTGCCCGTTGTTGCCGTGGTGCCCAGTGACATCCCATCGCAAGTCCCAGGAGCCTGTGCGCGCGCCGCAATCGGCAACAGCAGGAATGCCAGGGTGAAAAGAGACAAGCTGAACCGCAACGGACGAACGCAAGATGCGATAAGACGGAACATGGACCCTCCTGTGGTTGAGAAGCGATGGGGGATGACAACTGACACATGTAGCTGAGTGTGAATTCAAAAAACGGGAAACATTGAAGGGCAGATTAGTTCGCTTTGTTGTTACAAAGTCTTCTACTCCCGCCAACTCGGGAAAAATAACGCGCTCGTTGGTTGAAATTCTCAAAGAGGCACAATCAAACGATGGCGCACTCTCCCTGCTGAGCTAAGAATACCCCAATGCTTGCGCGCGGTGTCAAGTTTATTTTTTTGACTGCAATGCAAGCTTAGTTTTTCGCTGGCAACCATAAAAATTCTACGTTAATTTTCGCTGGCAGAGGCATCATCTCTGCCTGACATGCTAAGCCTCAAATTATTGAGAATATTGACATTAACGTGATCATGCATTCCTGCTGCGGATCCATCTCGCGCTCGCCCCGGTGTCCGCATTCCGATCGAAGATCTTACTGCCTTTTATCCATCCGATTACCTTCAAGAAGTCGCTTAAAAGCCTCTCACTCGAGCACTGAAATCAGGCACTGCAATAACTCCATCTAACTCCAAAAACCTTTCCTCTAATTCCCTCCATGCCATCGATCCGCCAGCCTGCTGAACACTTCCCTCACTGAATCAACCAAACCTTAACAATCCTTCACCCGCCCGTCCGCTATCATTGCCAGGAACCGCCTCTGTGAACCCCCGAAAATGATCGCGCTTCAATCCGGTAAATTGGTTATTTACATCAATTGGTGATTCCCTCCAATGCCTTCACTCCAAAATCCTTCACTTCAAATACGCGCGCACCAGGTCGATCAGGTCCTCGGCCAGTTCCGGGGCAATCTGCTCCTTGGCCCCATCCAACAAGTGAAATCGAATGTGCGTCTCCATCACCTCGCCCATCAGGCCATTCACCCCGCCCCGCACCGCAGCCAGCAACATCAACTGCCCGCCGCAATCCTCGTCGGTTGTCACCAGCCGTTCCACGGCGTCCAACTGTCCGCGCAATCGCCGCACGCGCTGCAGCAACTTCACCTTTTCCCGCTCTTGAATGGACATGAGCTTTCTCCTCTTGACAATACCCACCCCCGGTATACTATATACCTAGTGGGGGTATAGCCGTGCTTTCATTCTATTATCTTAGCCCGCGCTCTGCTCGCACTCTCTGCTCCACCGCCCTCGGCTGCATCCTGGCTGCCGGTGCGGCCCGCGCAGCGCGCCCGTAACTGCAGGCAGGCAGCAAACACTCCCCAATCAGTTTCGCCAGTTGCCCTCAGCGCCACAGCCGCAATTCCAGGCGTTGCTCAATTTCAACCAGTCCCTCCCGGCGGGACTTCCCGCTTGATTCCCAGCATGACGGCATGGGACGCAAATCCACTGATATGAGTCCTGTTGGACACGAGCCTCAGGACGCGCCTGTCGTTACCATGGTCCCTCACCCTGAAAACACCTCCTATTGGGTCTCTGGCCAGGCCAACATTATTCTCCAGGGCGACCTGCCGTTCCACTCTCCCTACCAGGGAACCAACAGCTTTATCGGCCGTGGTGAATACAAAACCTCTCTGCTCGGCACGCTCTATACCGTCTACCGTCCCACGCATTCCATCCGCTACAACACTGATCTGATCCTTGACCTCGAAAGCGCCGGTGGACGCGGACTCAGCGAGGCTTTCGGACTGGCCGGATTTACCAACCTTGACGTAGTACGCAACCCCGCACTCGGTCCCCTTCCTTACCTGGCTCGTTATCAGGTTCACCAGGTCTTTGGCCTCACCCCAAAAACCACTAGCCAGGAACCGGGTCCTTTTGGACTTGCCCCCAGCGTGCCACTGCGCCGCATCGAGTTCCGCATCGGCAAAATGACGCTGCCCGACTTCTTCGATGTCAACGGCCCCGGCTCTGATAGCCATCTGCAATTCATGAACTGGACCGTCGACAACAACGGCGCATGGGACTACGCAGCCGACACTCGCGGCTACACCGTAGGTGGCATGGCTGAGTACGACGACAAAAGCTGGAGTCTGCGTTACGGAATCTTCGCCATGCCCACTGTGGCTAACGGCATCAATATGGACTGGGCCTTCAGCCGCGCGCACGGCCAGGATGGCGAGTTTGAACTCAGGCACAGCTTTGTTCCAAAACGTAAAGGGACCCAACGAGTCCTCTTCTTCGCCAACAACGCCCACATGGGCGACTATCGCGAGGCCGTCGAAGACTTCCTCAACGGTTCCGACTTCATCAACTATGGAGTAACCGTTCCCACCATCACCCTCCACGAGCACTTCGGCGCACTCAAATATGGATGCGGCTACAACATCGAGCAGGAAGTCACCGAGAATCTGCGCGTCTTCGGCCGCTTCGGTTGGAACGAAGGCCAGCATGAGTCCTTCGTCTACACCGAGGTCGATCAGACAGTAGAACTCGGTGCCGATTATGCCGGTACGCACTGGCGTCGTCCCGTCGATAAGATCGGCCTCGCCGTAGTCTCCAACGCCATCAAGCGCGACCATCAGGAGTATTTGAAACTCGGCGGCCTCGGTTTTCTCCTCGGCGACGGCAACCTGAACTACGGCCGCGAAAATATTGTCGAGAGCTATTACAACGTCCACGTCTGGCGTGGCCTGTTTTACGCCCTCGATGTACAGCACATCGCCGATCCCGGCTACAACCGCGACCGCGGCCCAGTCTGGGTAGGCTCGATCCGCGCCCACGTAGACTTTTAATCGAGATAAGATACAGATCTATATTTCACTTATTCACTAACCCACATCACTTCCCCGCCTCAGCCGGCAGCGTATAAATCACCTCGCCCGGCTTGGCATAGTGCAGCTTTTCCCGCGCCTCGTGCTCTATCGCATCAGGATCGGACTTGAGCCGGTCGATCCGCACCCGTAGCAGTGCGTTCTCCTGCTCAAGATCTTTTATCTCTTTCTGCAACTGGTGATCTTCCGCCCGCTTCTGCTGCCACACCTGCAGCCCGTGCTTGCCGTTGATCACGTGCCACATCAGCAATCCCGCCAGCGCCACTGTCACCACGGTTCCTGCTGGACGCCACACCTGCTGTGCAAAGTCGCGCACCCCGCCCGCGCAGCGCTCGCCCGGTTCGTTGTCGCATCCCCGCGTTCCTCTCCCCTTCGTCTTCCACACCCGTCCATTCAATCTCTAATCCGCTTTTACTGGAGCACAAACTTTTCCGCCGCCGCCTTCAGCGCTTCCATATCCTTTTCGCTGCGCGCTTCCGTGTAAGCCCTCACCACCGGCTCGGTCCCGAAAGCCGATAGCAAACCCACGACCCATCTTCCAAAATCAGCTTCAGCCCGTCGGTCCGCACTACCTGCACAACCTTGCGTCCGCCCAGCTCAGTCGGATCGGCCTTCATCTTCTCAGTGAACGCTGCCTTCACCTCCGCGGTCAAGCGGAAGTTCTCCCGCACCGGATAGAAGGAACCAACCTTGCCAAACAGCTCCTTTAACTGCACCCCCAGGCTCTTGCCCCGCATAGCCACCATCTCTGCCACCAGCAGCCCCGCAATCACTCCATCCTTCTCCGGAACATGCCCGCGAATCGTCAGCCCCGCCGACTCTTCGCCCCCAATCGCAATCTTGTCCTCATAATCAGCTCGCCAATATATTTGAACCCCACCGGCGTCTCGTAGAGAGGAACTTTGTGATAATCCGCCAGCGCATTGATCAAATTCGTAGTAGCCACGCTCTTCGCCACGCCGTTCTTCCAACCTCGCGTCTCCACCAGGTAATCGAACAGCAGCGCAATCACGTAATTCGGCTGAATAAACCTCCCATCCTCATCCACAACCCCGAACCGATCCGCATCCCCATCCGTCGCCACGCCCATCTCCGCCCCCATCTCCTTCATCTTCGCTTCGCGTCGCCTAGCAATGTCGTCCGGTTCCGGCGCATGCCCGCCAAACAGCACGTCCCGGTAATCGTGAACCGTCTCGACAGCCACGCCCGCCTCGCGCAGCAGCATCGGAAAGATACCCACGTCCAGCTCCCCAGAACGGATCGTAGACCACCTTGATCCCCGACTTCGCAATCGCCTTCAGGTCCACCAGCTCGGCCAGCCGCTTCAGAAACGCCGGCTTCACATCCGCCGTCTCAAAGTTGCTGCCGCCCCCGGCCCTCGCAATCGTGTCCCCGTCGCCTGCAATCCCGCAATCGCCGCCTCAATCTGCTTCGTCACCTCCGGCAGCGCCGGCGCGCCGTCATGCGTTGAAAATTTGATCCCGTTATACTCCGGCGGATTGTGCGACGCCGTAAAGTTGATCGCCCCGAAGTCTTCAGCGTCGCGCACCGCATAAGCAATCGCCGGCGTCGGCGCAGCCTCCGGAATCAAATCGGCGTAACCCCCGCCCCAGCCAGCACCCGCGCCGCCTCGTCCACAAAGCTCTCGCCCAGAAACCGCGGATCGCGCCCCACCAGCACCCGATGCGGCTCCGGCTGCGTCTTCACATACGCGGCAATCCCCGCCACCGCCAGCCGTATATTGGCCACCGTAAACTCATCGGCCACAATCGCCCGCCATCCCGAAGTCCCAAACCTGATCGCTGTACTCATCTTCTTGCTTACCCCTGATTGAATGGTTTCAATCTCAGCATACCGCCCCACCCACTCCTTCACTGTGAGCAAGCCTTTAACATCAATGCCCAATTTCATCTCAGCATTTATTCCCATGCCCAGTCCTCGTACACTGATCATTGAAGCAGCCATGCCCGAAACCCCACCAGCCCGCCTCGTCCTAACCACCACGGCCAACCCCAAGAGGCCGCGCCGCCTCGGCCGCATTCTTGTTGAAGAGCACCTCGCCGCCTGCGCCACGTTCATTCCCGCCGTCCAATCCATCTACCGCTGGCAGGGCGCGATCGAGTCCTCCTCCGAAACCCTCCTGCTCATCAAAACCGCCCCCGACCAACTTCCCGCCCTTGAAGCCCGCCTCCTCGAACTCCACACCTATCAAACCCCCGAATTCCTCGTCTTCACGGTCAACGAGGCCAGCCAGCCCTATCTCGACTGGCTCAGGATCCTGCCTCCGCCTGCCCTGAAGCCCGGCTCCCTGACTCACGCGGCCACTTCACGAAACGGACCCAGTCTGGTATACTAGCCTAGTTTGCTCTCATGCGCTGGTTACTAATTGTCCTTCTCGTCTCCCTTGCGGCGCTGCTATTGCGGCGCCGGGTGGCATTCACATCTGGCTCCAGCACTTAAGGCTCCGCTGCCAAAGCTCGGCGGGCGCTGGTCCGGCTCCCGATCAGGCTGAGGAAACCAACCAGGAAACAGAAAATTAACTACCCCACAAACCAATCCCGAGGATAGGACCCCGGAGGAATGCTTTTGAAAACGGACTTTCCGCGCAACTGGCCCCCGCCGCCGCATCGCCGCAACAGCCCTCTGGCTTCGCTCCGCCGGCATCGTCTCGCCAGCCAGCACCTTCGTCGCCGTCTGCGCTCATCTCGCCATGCCCCTTTACTTCACGCCGGTCCCACTCACCCTCTCGACCCTTTGCCGTGCTGCTCCTGGGCTTCTTGCTCTCGCCCCGCATGGCCGCGTCCACCCTCGGAGCCTACCTCGCTCGAAGGCGCATCGGTCTGCCGGTTTTCGCGCCCAGCCCACTCCTCCGGCCTCGCCCATCTCTTCGGACCCACCGGCGGCTATCTCCTCGCCTATCCCCTTGCCGCAGCTGCTGATTTCCTTCTCTGGCGGCGCGGCGGCCGCGGCTTCAGCAGGCCCTGCCTAGCGCCGCCACCGGCGACCTCGCAATTCTCTTCAGCGGCCCCTCTGGCTGGCAGTCCTCACCCACGCCTCGGCTCAAATCGCCCTCGCCCTCGCCGTACTGCCCTTCCTGCCCGGCGACGCACTCAAAGTGGCCGCAGCCGCCGCCATTGCCGCCGGCTACCAGACGCCTGCGGACAAGCCGCTAACCCATAGCCAGGGAAATTGCAATTCGTCGTCGAAAGGATTTATGTCCGCCGTGAGCACTCAGAAAGCTCGAAGCGCCCAACCACCGCTATCATCGACATCTCCATCGCTCATAGTCCCGACTCCGACGATGCCTTCATGTTCTACGGCCTGGCCACCAATAAGGTCCGCGTCCCCGGCTATCGCTTCACCCACACCCTCTGCGACATTGAAACCCTCAACCAGCGCGCCCGCGATGAAGCCTTCTTCGACGTCACCGCCATCAGCTTCCACGCCTACCCCTACCTCCAGCACAACTACACCCTCATGGGTTGCGGCGGCAGTGTCGGCGAGGGCTACGGCCCCATGATCGTCTCCCTCAAGCCACTCGCCCCTGAAGATCTGGGCCGCATCAAGCTCGCCGTCCCCGGCACCCTCACCACCGCCTATCTCACCCTCAAAATCTATAACCCGGCCATCGAAACCGCCACCGTCCCCTTCGATCAGATCATCCCCGAAATTCTCGCCGGAAACTTCGATGCCGGCCTCATCATCCACGAAGGCCAGCTCAGCTACGCCACCAGCGGCCTCCACAAAGTTCTCGACCTCGGCGTCTGGTGGCGCGAAACCACCGGCCTCGTCCTCCCTCTCGGCGGCAACGCCATTCGCCGCTCCCTCGGCCCCGATTCCCTCCGCATCGTCACCCGCGCCGTACACGACAGCATCCAACACGCCCTTGATCACCGTGAACAGGCCCTCGAATACGCCATGCAGTTTGCCCGCGACCTCGACTCCCGCCTCGCCAACCGCTTCGTCAGCATGTACGTCAACGACCGTACCCTGGACTACGGCGCCGACGGCCGTGAGGCCATCCACAAACTCCTCGACCTCGGCCACGAGCGCGGCATCATCCCCATCGCCCCCAAAGTAGACTTCGTCGACTAGTTTCGTGTCGCCCGTCAACTGATCCACGAATACTGGTTGCCCCAGGTCCCGCCTTTGAGACCTGGGATACCACAGCATCTGACAATCGAGTTCCCCACCACTCCGAATAAACTATTCCCATGCCCGCCCGCCGAGCCCTCGTCCTGAGCCACGTAAACTTTGAAGACCTCGGAACCTTCGAAGCCCCGCTCCGCGCCCGCAACTTCGAAATCGAAAATCTCAATTGCTCCCAAACCACCTTCCCCATCCCCCAAGCCGACTCCTGCGATCTGTTAATAATCCTCGGCGGCCCCATCGGCGTCTACGACCACAACCACTACCCCTTTCTCAAAGAAGAAATCGCTCTCATCGCCCGCCGCATCCAATCCCAAAAACCCATCCTCTGCATCTGTCTCGGCGCGCAGCTCATGGCCGCCGCTCTCGGCTCCCGCGTCTATCCCGGCAACAACGGAGCAGAAATCGGCTGGTCCCCGCTCCAGCCCGCCCCCAACTCCAACCCGCCCGCCTGGTTCGCCCCACTCCTCGCCCACAACCTGTCCGTCTTCCATTGGCACGGCGACACCTTCGACCTTCCCCCCAACGCCGTCCACCTCGCCCAAACTCATCTCTACCCCAATCAGGCCTTCTCCATCGGAAGCAACGCCCTCGCCCTGCAATTCCATCCCGAAGTCACCGCCGAAGGCCTCGAAAGCTGGTACGTAGGCCACGCCTGCGAACTTCACCACGCCTCCATCGCCCCCACCCAACTCCGCGCCGCCGCCCGCCAACGCGCCCCCACTCTCCAAGCCGCCGCCGCCAGCTTCTTCAACCAATGGCTCGACTCCATCCTGTAGCACTTAAATCCGGATGCCCCCACCATTAGAAAAAACTCTGGTTGCCCCAGGTCTCACGTTTGAGACCTGGGAATGTACAAATCCCGGGTACCCAACCCTCGACGCGTTTTTGTTTTTGCGGCTAGGGTGGGAGTGAAAATGATCTATCCGAAAAACTAATTACCTCCGTTATCCAATTCCTGCCCCCAAAGTCATTCGACCCCTCCAAAAATCCTCTCCGCTCCCTAAATAATTTCTAACCATCGCCGATCAAGCCATCACAGAGGTTTTCTAAGAATGTCCTCAGCCAACCCCAAATACCTCCTCGCATCCCCTGTCCCCGCTCTACTCGCAGCCATCGAACCCGTCCTCCAATCCGCCGGTGCCAGCCTTGAAATCGTCCTAACCGCTGAAGCCGCTCTCGCCGCCATCACCGCGCCCAATCCCCCCGCGCTCGCCCTGCTTCACGTCGCCCTCCCCGGCATCCCCATCAGTCAGCTACTCGCCAACACCCGCGCCGCTACTGAAAATCTCCCCATCATCCTCATCGCCGACGCCGTCACCCAGGAGTGCATCGATCGCCTCGCCGAAGGCGTAATCGACGACCTCATCCCCACCTCCGCCGAGCCCGCCTACTTCCGCCTCCGCATCGAGCAAGTCCTCCGCGCCCGCCGCCATTCCCTCGAGCTCGACTCCCTCCGCGAATCCGCCCTCCTCACCGCCCAAACCGACCAGCCTAACCGGCGTCTACAACCGCGAAACCATCCTCGCCATGCTCTTCCGCGAAACTGACCGCGTCCAGCGCACCAAAGCCTCTCTATGCATGGTCCTCTTTGACATCGACGACTTCGGCCACTGGAACTCCCGCCTCGGTTCCGACGCCTGCGACGAGCTCCTCTGCAAAGTAGTCAGCCGCACCGCGCGACTCCTGCGCAGCTACGACCTCTTCGGACGCCCCGGCAAAGATGAATTCCTCGTCGCCCTCCCCGGTTGCAGCGCCATCAGCGCCATCATGCTCGCCGAGCGCCTCCGTCACGACGTCTTCAGCTCCCCCTTCCGCGTCGCCGATCAGTCCATCCGCCTCTCAGCCTGTTTCGGCATCGCCACCAGCCACGGCCGCTCCCCGTAGTAGTCCTCCGCGAATCCGAGCAAGCCCTCCTCACAGCCAAATCCACCGGCCCCGAAACCATCCACTGCTTCGACGACCCCCACCTGCCCACCCCCGCCCCCGTAACCTTCTTCTCCCCCTCCACCGGCGACGAACTCCTGGCCTGGTAGCAGAAAAATACCAGCCTCACCACCCAAAAGTGGGTGCCCCAGGTCCGGGGTCCCCGCAGACAGGTCTTAGTCCGTGGGGTGGAGATCTCGATTTAGAGACCTGGGATACCTCAACACTCCATAGATCTGTCATCCTGAGCGAAGGTCGCCGCGGCGACCGTAGTCGAAGGACCTGCGGTTGTTCTATTCCCCACAAAAGTGGGTGCCCCAGGTCCCTCGCACTTGGGGACCTGGGAAAGCTCAACACGTCATAGATCTGTCATCCTGAGCGAAGCGTAGCGGAGTCGAAGGACCTGCGGTTGCTTTTCATCCTTGCTATGTAAATAAATAAAAGGATTGAATCCTCCCGGAGGGAGGATATGAGAATAGCCCCGGGTGAAACCCGGGGAAACCGTCACCTCCACGAAATCCGCCCCGTAGGGGCGGTGTGAAAACCCGCAAGCCCTTAACGCATCCGAGGTCTGCAATCAAAACAAGCTCTGTATCAGGGCACGATTTCAATCGTGCCGAATATCGTGGGTTTTATGTGAAGGGTACGGGCTTTAGCCCGTACATAAAAATCAACAAAATAAACTCCGGGCTTTAGTGTCTGCGTGAGAACTTCACGAGGCACTTGTAATCATCGCGTAGTTGAGCGACAACAGAAGTATGTCGCGATTTAAAGTTTACAGCCCGGATCAGGCTTATTTGCTGCCGCCGAGCGTGCGGGATGAGTTGGGTTCCAAGCACCTTTGCTTTTTCGTCCGCGAGGTGGTGGAGCGGTTGGATATGAGCGTGTTCGAGTTGAGCTACAGCGCCGAGGGCGGGGAGCTTTATTCGCCCCAGCTGCTGCTGGGCGTGTGGCTGTACGCTTACGCGTTGGGCATCACCAGTGCGCGGCAGGTGGAGCGGCGGCTGGTCGAGGATCTTGCGTTTCGCTATCTGGCTTCCGGCGAACGGGTAGACAACTGGGCCTTGAGCGCGTTTCGCCGGCGTCACAGCCTGGCGCTGAACGACGCCTTCACGCAGGTGCTGGAGTGGGCGCGGGGCAAAGGCATGGTGAAGCTGGGGCGGGTGGCGATTGACTCGACGCGCATTGCAGCCAACGCCTGCAAAGACAAGGCGGACTCGGAGCAGGCGCTGCGCGATACGCGGGCGCGGTTGAGGCGCCAGGTGCGCATCTGGCAAAAGGCGGCGGATGGTGACGACGCGGAGCCGGGCGGATTGGAAATCGCCATTGCGGAACTCGATCAGGCTCTGGCGGAGATGCCGCGGCGCATGGAGCGGTTGAAGAAAAGCGGCTTGAAGAAGCTGTCGCGGACCGACGTGGATGCGCGCTTCCTGCGCCAGCGCGGAGGGTTTGTGCTCGGCTATACGGGCGAGATCGCCGTCTCCGACGACCACCTGATTGTGGCCCAGCAGGTGACGCGTAACGTAAACGACAACGCGTCGTTGCAACCGATGCTGGACGAGGTCGAGCGGCGCTGTGGCGCGCCGCCGGGCGCGGCTCTGGCCGACAGCGGCTTCTTCTCCATCGACAACCTGGAAATGATGGAGCAACGGAATATCGATGGTTATGTACCGGACTCGAATCTGGCTTGCGAATTGAATCTGGGCAGGCGTTGCCCTAAAAAGGCGCGCGCCGCATCTCATCGCAGGATGCGCGCCAAGCTGCGAAGTCCGGCCGGGCAGGCCGCCTATGCGCGGCGCAAGGCGGTGGTCGAGCCGGTATTCGGAGTCCTGAAACAACAACGTGGAATGCGTCAATTTCGTACCCGTGGATTGCAAAACGTAAACAACGAATTCACCCTGGCCACGCTGGCCTATAACATCACCCGGCTGCACCGCACGCTGGCAGCCTGAAAACAACCCCCGCCACTACTGGCGGGAAAAAACTCAAAACTAGACCGCCGCTGCACAGGGCCAACGGCGTTCTCACGCAAACACTTTAGCCCCTGCGGAAATGATGAACTAGCCGCTGTTTTGAAAGGGCACGGTTTCAACCGGCCCGAATAGACCTGAAAAGATGTGGAGAGAGCCCATTGCAAAAAACCTCTGGAAGTTTGCAGATTAATTCCCTCACTTCCCGCACAATAATGAAAAGCAGCCAAATCCAGCCGCCGAGGGAGAAACCCGTATGACCGAAACCGCCCAAGCCGTCGAAGGCAAATCGAGCCCCAACCCCATAAACCAAGCCGTAAAAGCCTGTTGCAAAGCCCATGCACACGCATTCAAAGCCGCAAAAAAACAGGGCGAGAGCCAGTCATTTGCAGCTGACCAGGCCGAAAAAGCCTTCCGCAAAGCCATGCCCCCGCTCTCCGGCGATCAAAACATCCGCGATTTCATCGCCTGCGTAGTCCGCGGCATGCTCATTGATGCGATTCCCAATCCCGACGGAGCCCGCCTCCTCTACGCCGCCCAGTTAGCCTGCGCGGTCCGCCCCCAGCCCACGCAGCCAAAATTCCCAGCTGTTTGATCACCCCCCGGGGGTCGAATTCCTTTTTTGTTCGCCAAAAAAGCAGGGGCAGCGATTGCTAAGCTTCTAAACCCAAACGATTTATAAAATCAGTACTGCATAAAACCGATGCGCAAAAATGACATGAATTCGACAAGAATTGTAAGAATCTGTATTCAAACCGTCGGTTTATGTGCGAATAGTGTGCCTGCGTCATTCTTTGCATCCGTTTCAGGTCGCGCTCAATCGCCATCGGTCTTCACCTAACTTGCACAACATCAATCACAAATCAAAAAAATCCATTCAAGCATCGTCGCGGTCGCGCGCTTTTCAATCGTGCTGCGTCTAATCAAGTGCGGCTCGGAACTAGAGTAAAAATGTTCCGGCTCCAATGTGAGCGCTCCAAACGATAGATAAAACTGTGTGGTGTGCTGAATCTGCAAGCGCACGTTAAATGGAGCGCAGCATCCTAAAGACTTGAGGTTCTGCGGGGCCGATGTCCGGCAAGGACACCAGCTCTGCGCTGCGTCATCCCGAAAATGCAAGTCCGGGATCTTCTTGAAAATCCTTTTTAAGCGAGAGCGTAGTTAGCTTTTGGACGCACCGAAAAGCTGTCAACCCAGAACCTATAACCATGAAAGAAAGGAGAAACGTCATGAAGACATCAGAAAATGGAGCGACTTTACTAACCCTTAGCGAGTTCAACTGGGAGAACATCAAACAACCCGGAGCCTATATCGAACGGGAAACCGGCCACCTCTATCGCATTCCGCCCGAGGCATTGCTCCGGGGGAGCTCTCCGTTGATCACCAAACTCTGCAACAATCAATCAACCTTCGTCAAGCTCAGCGATGACCCCAATACCATCGTTTCCAAGTTGCGCACCATCGCTGCCGATGCTGACGTCAAACCCAATTTCTAACCCGCGCAGTCATCTAAGCTTTCCGTAGTGCGTCCTCGCCGTTGCTTGTTCTAGCTCGCCCCTCAAAGAATGTTGCAAATTCTTTGAGGGGCATTTTCGAACCATATAGAGTGAGATTTCTTTGCAGGGTAATGGTTTTGGCCCTTACATGAAGAACAACATAATTCGCTCCGGCTTTAGCGCCTGAGAGAAGTCTTTCTTGCCAACAACCCATCCTCCGCCGCCAACCCCAAAAACTCCTGAAACACATCGTTCGAGAGCAGCCGGCCCCGCTCCGTCAGCCTCGCCGTCTTACCATCCGAAAAAATCAGCCCATCCTTCGCCAACCGCTCCACAACCTCCATCGCACTCGCAACCGCATCGCCGCCAAACTCCCGTTCCACCGCGTCCACATCCACTCCCGCATTCATCCGCAGCCCCAGAAACCAGGCCTCTTCATGCTGCCCTCACCGGCGAAATCCATTCAGTCTCCGCCACATCCGCACCCTCAAGATAATCTCCCAGCTCATCGGAGGTAGTCGATCTCATCACCGAATCATCCGCAGCCCGCAGCATCGACGAAGCATCCAGCCCCAAACCCAAATAAGGCCGTCGCTGCCAATACCGCAAATTATGTCGCGATTCAAACCCCGCATTGCAAAAATTCGAAATCTCATACTGCTCCAGCCCCGCCCGTTTGAGCCTTCCGATCGCCACTTCATACATCCGCGCAATCGCATCGTCCTCAGGAACAGTCTCCGCGTAATACCGCGCCCCGCCGCCCAGCACCTCGCGCCCCAACCGAGAATCCTCATCCACCTCCAGCATATAAACGCTCGCATGCGGAACGCCCGCGCCCACCACTGCCTCCAGCGACTCCTCCCAGCTAGCCGCCGTCTGCCCCGCCAGCCCCGCAATCAGGTCCACATTCAAGTTCAAAATCCCCGCCCCGCGCAGCCGCCGCAAGTCTTCCTCAACCACCGCCCGATTATGCAGCCGCCCGCTAACCGCTGCCTCCCGATCAACGAACGACTGCACTCCCAAACTCACCCGATTTACACCCGCCGCCACCAGAGCTTGCAACGACTCCTCCGCAATCTGCCCCGGCGCGCACTCAACAGTAATCTCCGCCCCAGCCTCCACATCGAACTCCGCACGCACCGCCCCAAACAGCCGCTCCAGCAGCTCTGGCTCCAGCAAGCTAGGCGTCCCTCCGCCGAGGTAAACCGTATCCACGCGCCCCGGCAACTCCACGCCCATCCGCGCCGCCCACGCCACAGCCGCCTTCAAATCCTCAACAACTCGCCCCACATACCGCCCATGCTCGCTGGCCGGATACACTCCCGATGCAAAATTGCAATAAGTACACTTCGACCGGCAAAACGGAATCGAAATGTAAATCCCCAGCATCTCTCCAGCGAAATCACTCATAAAAAGATTCTTTCACGCACCGCTGCCAGCCTAACCACTAAATCAATTCCCTTGAACCCTAACCCCTAATCCCTAACCCCTATTTGTGCAATCATTAAATCAAGGAGATTCCCCTTTGAAGGTCTGGCCAGTCCTCGGCATCGGCTTGATGCAGATTTTTCTCTTTCTGGCCCATTGGTTCATCTTTCATACCCTGGTCGTCTTCTGCGGCAATCTCACTCCATCTCAAACGCTGGTTCTGGGCGTCTCGCTCTTATTGCTAGCCTTCAGCTTCATCGCCGCCGCCCTGCTCGGCTATTACTTTTCCAACCTGCCCGTCAGGCTGATCTATCGCTTTGCCTCCATCTGGCTTGGCTTCCTCAACTACTCCTTCTTTGCCGCCTGCCTCTGCTGGCTAGCCAACCTGGTTCTCTTGTTTTCACCGCTCGCCCCGGCCTTGCCGCACTATCGCCCCCTAATCGCCGTCGTCTTCTTCACACTGGCCTTCCTCACCGGAATCTATGGCCTGCTCAATGCCCGCTGGGTCCGCGTTCGCCATGTAACCATCAAGCTGCCCAACCTGCCCCACTCCTGGCGCGGCCGCACCGCCCTGTTGCTCAGTGACCTGCATCTTGGCAACGTCAACGGCCCCGCCTTCAGCCGCCGCATGGTTTCGCTCGCCGCTCGCCTCCATCCCGACATCATCTTTCTACCCGGCGACCTCTTTGACGGCGTACATACCGATCCCGCCCGCCTCATCGCGCCCTTCAAAACTCTCTCCCCGCCTCTCGGCATCTACTTCTCCTCCGGCAACCACGAGGAATACGGCGGCGAGGCAAACTTCTCACATGCGCTCTCTCAAGCCGGCATCCGCGTCCTGGCCAACGAAAAAGTCACCGTCGAAGGCATGCAAATTCTCGGCATCCCCTATGCCGACTCCCACTACCCCATCCAACTGCGTGCCACTCTCGACGCCCTGCGCCCTGACCCCACTCTCCCCAGCATCCTCATCAACCACGCCCCCCATCGCCTGCCTATCGTTGAACAAGCCGGCATCAACCTGCAACTCTCCGGCCACACTCACGGCGGCCAACTCATCCCCTTCACCTGGTTCACACGCCACGCCTTCGGTAAGTTCACCTACGGATTGCACAGCTTCGGCGCGCTCCAGGTTTACACCTCCAGCGGCGCCGGAACCTGGGGCCCTCCCATGCGCGTCGGCACCCACCCAGAGGTCGCCCTGCTCCACTTCGAGTAGTAGAGTGGATGTGGTGACCGTTGCCAGAAACCTCACAGTTCGTATCGCCGGATAAAAGTAAACCTAAGGTGACCCAAGTGCGCGCTTTCAGAAATATCCTCTTTCTCTTTCCAGCCCTCATCTTTCTGGCTATCCTCGGCCAAAGCATCCGCATTCAGGCGCAATCTGCCGCAAGCGTTCCTTTGCAGCCGCCGCCCCACACCAGGCAGATCCACCTCAAACATGTACTGGTCATCGCTCAAACCAAAGGCTGGCAGCACGACTCTATCCCGGCAGCCATGGTTGCCATCTACAACATGGGCAAGGAAAGTGGACTATGGGACACCACTCTGCGCACCGACACTGAGCTGCTAACCAAAAAGGAACTCAAAGCCAACCGCAAGAATTTGAATTATTTCGACCTTATAGTTTTTTGCAGCACCACCGGCGAGCTCGACCTCGACGACAGCCAGAAACAGGACATACTCTCCTTCATCCACGACGACGGCAAGGGCTTCGTCGGTGTTCACGCGGCGCTCGACACAAATTACACCTGGCCCGAATATGGTGAGATGATCGGCGGCTGGTTCGACCAGCATCCCTTTGGAACCTTCGACGCGCCCATCATCAATGAAGACCCCACCTTCCCCGCCGTTCGCCATTTTCCAGCCGCCTTCGTCAAATACGACGAGATCTATCAAGCCAAAGCCTGGTCGCGCGACAAGGTGAATGTGCTGCTCTCGCTCGACCCGTCGAAGCTCGACTACAACAATCCCCGCATCCATCGCGACGATCACGACTTCGCGGTTGCATGGAGCAAGCTCTACGGCAAGGGCCGCGTCTTTTACTCCACGCTCGGCCACACTGAGGAGTCCTGGGACGATCCCGATATCAAGACGATGTACTTTGAAGCCATCAAGTGGGCCCTGCGCATGACCGAGGGAAGCACAACCCCACACCCGCGCCCCGTTGCCACAACTCCGGCTCATTGAGAAAGTGACCGCAGTCCTTCGATACCCCGTGCCCCATCCTTTCGCGTTTTAAGCGAAAGGGTGGGAAACCCCAACAGAGAGCCATCGAGAGCGCTTTTTATAACTACTGCCAAAATCTAAATAATGCAGTCATACCTTTACTTTCTCGCCCGCTTCACCATCTCTAATTTCACCAGTGCTTGAGCAAGTTCGAGATTTTTTCTGGCTCCGGCATTTGTCGGATCAAGCCGCGCCACGTCGCCGAACTGCTCAACCGCATTTTCATAATCCCCTTCTTGGACAAGTGTCATGCCGAGAATATTATGCGCATATATGTTCGTAGGTTCTGCCCGTACCGCCTGGGTAAACTCATCTACCGCTTCAGGAAGTTGATGCGTCTCCAAAAGTATTCTGCCGATTTGCGAATGTGCCATTGCCTGGTTGGGATTGATAGTCAGAGAAATCCGGAACTCTTTCAACGCATCCTGCGTCAACCCCTGTTTAGCAAAGATCGCGCCCAAATTGTTATGCGCTTCATAAATATTTGCATCGATCGCCAGCACGCGGCGGTTCTCCTGAATCGCCTCTTCCAGTTTGCCCTGCGCCTGCAGAGCATCGGCAAGGTTAAGCCGCGACCTCGTTAAATTCGGGTGTCCATCAAGCACCCTTCTGCTATACGTCTCCTCATCCTTAGGCCTGCCCATCAAAGCGGACCATTGCGCCATGTTGGCCAGTGCAAAAATATCGTCAGGGGCAATTCGCAATGCCTGTTCAAGCCGTTGCCCAGCCAGCGGCAGATCGCGACGATCATGGGTTTCCATCAGGCAATAAGCTGAATAAGTTAGAGTAAGCGGCCTGTTGGGGTTATAGATCAACGCGCGATCAAGATATTTCTCCGCATCGGTAAGCCTTCCTTCTCTTTCGTATGCCTCACCCAGGCTTAAATTAGGGAATTCTCCCCGCGGATCAATCTCGACCACGTTGCTGAATAGCGTAACCGTATTTTTCCAAACCTTTACCTGCGCATCGGTTTTAACGGCGTACGTTGCTAACACTGCAACCGCAAGCACTTGTGCCGCGACTTTAATCTTTGGGTAGCTCGCAACAGAATCGCCAATCAACCACACAACAGATATAAAAAGTCCGATGTATGGGAGATACGTGTAACGCTCGGCCAGGGCCTGCGGTCCAACCTGCACAATGCCGACCACAGGAATCAGCGTACCCAGAAACCACAGCCAGCCGATGAGGCAATAAGGTTTTTCCTCCCTGTAGCGCCAGCAAACAACGGTTACCAGCATAAGCGCAATAACTGAAAGAACCGCCGCCACAACGCTAATGCTAATTGTTTCATGGAAATAATAAGCTCTGAGATGATCAGGCCAGACCATGATCCACACATAGCGCCAATAGCTGATGGCTGCGTTGCAGAGCCTCTCCCACAACGGCAGGGCTTGAATCTCAGCCAGCGCCCCGCCTGCCCGCTGCGAAAGTATGGTAAGTACAATCGAAGTAGCCGTCATAATGAATAACAGCAATTTTTCAAAGCACAACTTCCATTCAGCAGAGGCCCACTGTGCAAGTGTCTCTCGTGCGAACGATATTCTGCGCAACGGCCAATAATCCAGCAACAGCAAAACAAAGGGAAGGGTGACTGCCATCGGCTTCGACATAAGCGCGCAGGTAAAGCCTATAACCACCCACACAAACCGTTTCCAGGTTGGTCTGCGCACATACCACGCATAAGCCAGCAACGTCGCCATCCAGAAAAATCCGCACAACAGATCTTTCCGTTCAGCAATCCATGCAACCGATTCAACGTGCGCGGGATGCAGCGCAAACAGGAATGCGATCAATGCGGAACGGCCTAAGTAGCCGGTCATATAGAAGAGCAAAAGAAACAACAAGATTGCATTGGCCACGTGCAAAAATAAATTGCTCATATGGTGGCCTGCGGGATGATTCCCATACAGGCTCCAATCCACCATGTGCGAAATCCACGTCAGCGGGTGCCAGTTCGAACTATGGAAAGCTGTAAACGCCCAGGCCATGCTATGCAGGTTCAATCCATGCTGCACCTCGCTATTCTGCAGTACATAATAAACATCGTCATAGTTAAGAAAGTCGCTACCTCGCACGCCCTCGTAAGCGACGAAGGTAATCACCGCAAGAACAATGCATACAACGGCAATCTGCCACGGCTTATGAACTGGGGAAACGTTGAGAACTTTCTTCCCAGCCTGCGCCTCCGGTGTGCGTTGTCCTGGGGATTTGCGCTGTCGCGATTTCTTTGGCATGGTTGGCAACCTGCGATCATTCTAAAATCAGCTGGCTATACGGTTCTCTTTTTGCGATCTGATAAACCCGCATTTTTATTTTTCTGCCTTATGTAGAGTAAAGCCTATTCCCCCTCGGGTGGCACCTGTTCCAACAGCCTCTTCCACGTCTTCTGATTCTTTCTGAATCCCTTCTTCAAATCCTCCAGAATCCGCTCGAAGTCCGCATTCGTCCGCAGATTATTCCACGCCGGGTTGATCTGGAACCACGGATAATTCTCGTTCCCTAAATAAATTGCGCGACGCAGCCAGTGCAGCGCCTCGCTGGAATCGCCTTCCACGGCAAAGTAAGTAGCCAGCCGGTATGCCATCTCGCTATCCGCTTCTGCCGCGGCCAGCGTATCGTCCTTCAGCAGCGCCGCCGCCCTTTCCCGTTCGCCCGCCTGCACGTAGCAAAGCGCCAGCGTAGGCACAGCAATACGCAGCGAATCATCATCGCGAACCACGCCCTCAAGAATTTCAATAGCCTTGTCCAGGTTGCCCAGCCGCATCTGCTGATAGCCTGCCGAAGTCCTCAACAGCGGATGCCGCGGCTCCAGAGCCAGGCCTTTCTCCAGCTCGTCGCCGGCCAGCTCAATCTGATTTTGATAGTGATAAACGCGCGCCCGGTGGTTATAGAGCAGCGCGGCATTGGCCGGGTTCAGTTTGAGAGCGCAATTAAATTGCAGTAGCGCTTCGTCATAAATTCCGTCGCCGCGCAGCGCCATTCCCGCAACCATGTGCACGTTCCAGTCGTTCGCCGCACTGGCCAGCAGGTTGGCAATGCCGTGCCGCGCCGATTCCTTTTCGCCACGCGAAAGCAGCATATAGATGCGATACAAATTTGCTTCAGTTGAAGCCGGGTCCAGCTTGAGCGCTTCATCAAATGCCCGCCGCGCGCGCATCACGTGAATCTGTCCGCCGAAACCGTGCCGTACATACTGCAACTCCGCGATGCCCAGCCCGCTCCATCCCGCGGCATACTCCGAATCGCTCGCCGTCACATTGGCAAACAGCGTTCGCGCGCGATCCAGATCGCCGCGCGAGCCAGTGCGGGTCATAAACGAGCTCAACAACGCCCGCGCCTGCAGATATTCTTCGCTGGCCGGTCCCGGCAGCGACGCCTCACGTGCCCCCGCGCCAGACCCAGCCCGCGGCGCATCTAACTGATCTCCGCCGCCCAGCCCGTGCAGCGTAGCGAAGACCTCATTTGAAATCTCCGTCTGCACCGCAATCAGGTCAAGCGAAGCTACGCGAATCGCGCCCCCCGAACGTACGCTCTGCGCAGCCACATCGATCAGTTGCCAGTTCAGATCGAAGCCCTCTTCTGAGCGCAAAATGCTTCCAGTGAGCACAAACGAAACCAGCAGCTTCTGGCCCACCGCCAGCGGGTCCATCTGCGCCATACGCAGCGGCATCAGTGTGCTTGAAGGCCGGATCACCAGCGAAGGAATCCGCGCCAGCCTCGCAGCAATTGCGTCCGCCAGCGCAAACCCATAAAGCGGCGCCAACTCCGTCGCGCCCAGGTTGGTAAACGGCAGCACCACCAGCGAGTTCTGCGGCGTCCGTTCTGTGGCCGACTCGCGAAACCGCTCCGCCAGCATCGACAGAAATCCCGTATTCCGCTTCTCCGCCTCGATGCCTGTCGTGGGTAGGTTGGCCGCCGCTTCGCCGGGAATAATCCCCGTCTCAATCTGCAGCGCCTTCATAATTGTCTTCAGTGCCTCACGCACCTCGGCCGCGGAGGCATAGCGCGCTCCTGGATTCTTTTCCAGACACGAAGCGATCACGCTCTTCAGCTCCAGCGAAATGCCGGGCACAATCAAGCTCAAATCTTCCGGCTCTGAAAATTGAATCGCGCGAATAGCCTGAAAATCCTCAGCCTCGGGCCGCACAAACGGATGCCGCCCACTCGCAAGCTCATAAAGAATCACGCCCAGCGCCCACACGTCTGACTGCACGCTCGACTGCCCGGTAACAAACTGTTCCGGAGCCATATAGCGAATGGTCCCGCCGCGCGCCGAGTAAGTTGCCGCCATCGACGCAGCTTTGCTCAGGCCCGGCTTCGATGGATCAAAGCCGGCCTCTTCGGGCCGCAGCCGCCGCGCCATGCCGAAGTCAAGAATCTTCACCAGCCCGCCGTCGGTCAGCATCACATTCTGCGGCTTCAAATCACGATGGAAGATGCCCAGCCCGTGCGCAGCCTGTAATCCGTCTGCAATTTGTATTCCTACTGAAAGCACCAGTTGCAGACTGGCCGGCCCTCGCGCAATCAGTTGGTCCAGCGACTGCCCGGGCACGTACTGCATTACGATAAAGCCTTCGTCGCCGCTCTCGCCCACCTCGTAAATAGCACAGACGTTGGGATGCTCGATAGCCGAGGCCAGACGCGCCTCGCGCAGCACAGTCGTCCGCATCTGCTCAGCCGTCAGCAGTCCAGTGCGCAGAATCTTCAGAACCACCGGCCTCTGCAGCAGCGTATCGTTGGCCAGGTAAACCACCCCGCTGCCCCCGGCGCCCAGCCGTCGCTGAATCTCGTATTGTTCTATTGTTCTTCGCGCCATCTCCTCAAGTGTAACGGCCAACTCATCAGGATCGTCTCAAGAGACGGTGAATCTCGCTACCCTGTCTTCACAGAGATCGGTGCATATCACCACTTCCGGAATCTGTTAACGTCAAATTGAGCATGAACGGTTTGCGCACAGGGTCATTAAGAAGGAGTTTGCATACGCCAGGCGCTTGCGCGCTTTGCCTGCTGGCCATAGCCGCCTGCACTCTCAGTGCGCAACAGACAGCGCCCCAGCCGCCTCAGCCGGCAGCCCCTCAGCAAACCCAGCTACCTCCACCTGAACCACCTGCCGTGCCTCAACAAGCCCAACCCCAACCGCCTCCGTCCGTACCTCAGCAGCAACCCGGCATCAGCGAACAGGTCCACACCGGCATCTTCAGCGGCATCAACGTCGATACCCGCCTTGAGAACCTGCTGGCCGATCACCAGTACCTGCGCATCGAGTCTCAGCTCGCCCAGTTGCCGCCTGAACAAGCCCAGTTCTACCGCGGAATTCTTGCCAACCGCTCCAATGATGTCAATACTTCAATCAAGCTCCTCGAGCCCCTCGTCGATCAGGTAACCGCCAGCGGAGATAAAGCCAAAGAAAAGTTGGTGCGCAAAGCCCTTGCCGAGGATTACCTCCGCGAAGGTGACTGGACCAAAGCCTCCAAAGCCTATCAAGCCCTCGACCTCCGCCTCCAGGGCAAGCTCACCCCCGACGAACTCGACGAAATTGAAATGCCGCGCAAGCTTTCGTTGCTGGCCGCAGCCGATCCCTCCCGGCCCGCCATGACCGTCGATCCCGCCGACCCCTTCGTAATCCAGGCCTCCCGCAACCCCCTCGGCCTCACTGACATTCCCGTCTACGTCGATGCCAACCCGCACAGTTGGATGCTCGACCCCACATCGCCCGTCAACCTCATCTCCCGCTCGTTGGCCAAAGAAGCCGGACTCAAAGTCTCAGAGCTCTCAACCACCATCCACACCCTCACTGGTCGGCCCATCGAAATGTACGTCACCGTCATACCCCGCTTCACTGTCGGCGGAATCCTCACCTTCCGCAACATGACCGCCTTCGTCTTCAACGATGCCGACTACTCCTTCCCGCAATTGCGCTACCAGGTGCAGGGAGTCCTCGGCTACCCTGCGCTTTCAGCCCTCGGCAGCATCACCATCACCAACGAAGACAGCATTCAGATACTCCCCGCCAAACAGCCGCAGCCAACGGACAAATCCACGCAAGCCGTGAAAAATGACAACGCAGACCAGCCCATCCCCGGCGCGCCTTTCTTCCTCGATGGCGAAAGGATCATCGTCGCCCTGGGAAATCCAGCCGTCGTCGCCGATCCCCCATCCAGCGAAAAATCCCCACCCGCTCCGGCCAAGTCGTCAAAGCCAGGCGACGAGCGCATGTTTCAAATTGACGCGGGCGGCCAGCAAACCTTCCTTACCTCCCGCTACTACGACGAGCACGCCTCTGAATTCACTGGCCAGAAGATACAGCTATTCACCCTCCCCGGCCTCCAGTCCAGCACGCCCCAACCTGCCTTCGTTGCCGAAACCATTCCCCTCGTCGTCGGCCCCACCACCGTCCACGCCCACTTCATCCAGGTCCTCACCCAACCGCTAGGCTCCGCAGCCCTCGACGATGTATATGGAGTTCTCGGCCTTGATGCCCTCGACCAGTTCGAGGCCTACACCTTCGACTACCGAACCATGCGCTTCAGCGTAAAACCGGAGTAGTTATCGCTGCCAATGTAATCAATCTATTTAATCGAATGACTAATCGCTAACTTGCTAACGCAGTTCCAGCGGCATTTACTTGTCGCTCTTTTCCTTCGTCTTTTTGTCATCCTTTTCATTCCGCGCCTGCCCAATTTGCCCGAACAAAAACATCGACAGCCCGAAAGCCAGCAGCACTAGTCCCCACCACAAATTCACATTAATCCCCAGGCTCTTCGCGTAAAGCGCCACATTCCCGTTGCTCTTCATCCCAAACGCGGTAAGAATCGCCCCCGCCAGCGCGAACATCAATCCAATCGGAATCCGCAAATCGAGATCCATTGTCCCCTCCTCAATAAAAGAAAATATTCAGCGCAATCACCACCACCAGAATCCCCAACGCCAGCGCCTCCGGCCGTTTCCACCACACCAGCTTCGCGCTCTCCGGCTTCGGCGTCAGCGAGTGAACCAACCCTACCAGTTCTGCCTCCGGCCGCGCCTTGGTGCTGTAACTCACCACCACCGTCACAATAAAGTTCACCCAGAAAGCAAAAATCGCCGTCCAGAAATTCTGCGCCATGTCGCTCGGATAGTGGTGCAACACCGCAATCCATCCCCCATGAATCCCAACTCGTGCCTCAATGGGCAGCGTCAGCCCATGATGCAGCACCGCCGCCGCCGTCCCCGCAATCAACCCGCTGAATGCCCCGTGCCCCGTCGCCCGCTTCCAAAACATGCCCAGCAAAAACGTCGCAAACAACGGCGCATTCACAAAGCTGAACACCAGTTGCAGCGTATCCATAATATTGTTGAAGTTGATCGCCGCATAAGCCGTCCCAATTGACAGCAGAATCCCGCCCACCGTCGCAAACCGCCCCACCATCAGGTAATGACGATCGCTGGCATTTTTGTGAATATAAGACTGGTAAAGATCGTAAGTAAACACCGCATTGAACGCCGTAACATTCCCTGCCATCCCGCTCATAAAACTGGCCAGCAGCGCCGTCAATCCCAGCCCGAGAATCCCGGTAGGAAAATAGTGCAGCAGTAAATTTGGCGTCGCCATGTCGTAATCGAGCAGCGGCTCGCCGCTGGCCGTCAGCATCGGCTTGCCCGTCACCGGATTCAACTTTGCCGGAACCAATCCCCGCCCCTGCTCCACCTGCGGTGGAACCACATTGATCTCGTGAAAAATTACGCCGTTCTCAACCCGCGTCACAGTCGTCGAATGCGGCGTGGGCAACCCGATCGCCAGTAGCCCTGGCACCACCACCAGAAACGGAAAGAACATCTTGGGAATCGCCGCAATCAACGGCACCCGCCGCGCCGATTCCATATTCTTTGAGGCCATAGCGGTCTGTATCACCAAAAAATCCGTGCACCAGTAGCCGTATGCCAACACAAATCCCAGCCCCATGCCCAGGCCAATAATCTCCACGCCCATAGGGTTTGTGCTCGCGTGCGCCACGCCCTTCCACTCATGCATATACGCCGCAGGCACAGCTGCCTTCAGCCCGCTCCATCCGCCCACGTTCCTCAGCCCCAGCAACACCAGCGGCAAAAACCCGGCAACGATAAGAAAGAACTGCAACACCTCGTTGTAAATCGCGCTCGCCAGCCCGCCCATAAATATGTAAGCCAGCACAATCGCCGCCGACAGAACAATGGAGAAAGTGAAGATCCCCTCCGGCGCCCACCCCTGCGCGCGAAACAATCCATCAAACACGTGCAGTGCCTGCATCAGCCGCGCCATCGCATACATCGATATCCCTGAACTGAAAACCGTCATCACCGCAAATGAACATGCGTTCAGCGCGCGTGTCTTCTCGTCAAATCGCAGCCGCAAAAACTCCGGCACACTCCGAGCTTTTGACCCGTAATAAAACGGCATCATGAAGATGCCCACAAAAATCATCGCCGTGATTGCGCCGATGCCGTAGAACTGTGCCGTCTCCAGCCCATACTTGGCCCCCGAAGCGCCCATGCCGATCAGTTCCTGCGCTCCCAGGTTGGCGCTGATAAAGGCCAGTCCGCAAATCCACGCCGGCAACGCCCGCCCGGCCTGAAAAAAATCCTTGCTGGTCTTCATCTTCGGCTTCAGCGCATAACCAATGCCCACCACAAAACCGAAGTAGAGCAGCATAATCAACCAATCAATAGGCGTCAGCTTAGCCACAAACAGCTCCTTCTAAATATCGATCTGGAATTTGTTTCGTAGTCTTTATCATTTACCCGCCTGCTGATTCTTTTCGTTTTTCATCCCCACCTGCGCAAGCGCGAGATTTTTCTTTGCATCGGCATCGTCCGGCTGAATCTGTAATGCCTCGCTGAATTGCTCATATGCCTTATCGTTCGCTCCCAGTCCCAGCAGCGCCACGCCAAAGTTATTATGCACATCGGCCTGATCGGGATCGAACCGCAGCGCCTCAGTAAACTCTGGAATCGCTTCCGGTAGTTGATGCGTCGCAGTAAGAATCCATGCGATATTG
>CAWAEU010000034.1:0-39201 GCA_963780975.1 uncultured Acidobacteriaceae bacterium
ATAGGCGGCGAGAGCGAGAGCAAGGTTCTTGGGGCCGGCGATGAAACCGCCCTCTTCAGGCTCCATAAAGGCTGGCATGAACGCCGGCACGATCGAAGGCCTCCATCATCTCGGCTTTTCCGGGAGTCCACTCGTGGGTATTGCGTTCTCCGGCAGCTACAAGGCGCGCCACGGTTCCGCGGGCTACGCTGCGCGCGGACTGGACGAGCATTTGAAGGTCGAATCGATCAGCAAAGCGCCAAAGAATCTGGCGCACGGCATCTCCAGGGAGAGTAAGCATGGTTTTTGATTCGGGTAGCGCGACTGTGGCCATAAAGTTGGTCCTCCGGCAGCGCCCATATTGTGCTTGATTAGGCCCTTCTAAGCATGTGACCTGTATCACCCCGGCGAGGTCAGGCGCGGATTGGGTTATGCGGATGGGGGAAGTGATTATGCGCACTTGGGTGCGAAGGCAACGAACCTAAACCTGTGATAGGCATCACTTCGGACAGGACAACAAAACCTATATGACTCGTAATGGGACGGAATGATACAAATCACCGGCCAGGGAGCAATTTTATGACTTATGGATTGAAAGCGGCGGCAGTGGTACTGCTTGGCGCGCTCGTAGTTGCGGGTCCTGCTTTCGCACAGGGATCCGTGCAGACACTTACAAGGCCAGCAAGTGCGCAATGTGCCACGGCGCGGACGGACTGGCTGCCACATCGATGGCAAAGAGCATGAAGGTTGTTTCCTTCAAGGATCCGACGATGATCAAGGCGACCGATGCCCAGTTCATCCCCGCGACGGCCAACGGCAAGGGCACGATGAAAGGCTATGCCGGCAAACTGACCGACGCCCAGATCAAAGATGTAGTTTCGTTCATCCGCACTTTGCAGAAATAGTAGAACTCGCAAGGCGGCTTCAACTATACGGCGTGATCCAGGAGAGGAAGGCTAGAGTCTTTCTCTCCCGCGCCGGGGTGTGGAAGGTTTGACTAAAACAGAGATGAGAAATGTTCGCAACATCACGCTGTTCTGTGCCGCAATCGCGCTTCAATTTTTGGCGATGCCGGGCAGAGTAGCTGCGCAAACGGATTGCCTGGCCTGCCATGGGGACGCCGGGTTGCAGGATGCGGCTGGGCACAGCGTTGCAGTGGACGCGCCGAAGTTTCATATCAGTATTCATGGCAGCCTGAAGTGCGGCGATTGCCACACCGACATCAAGGAATATCCGCACCCTGATCCATCACGCCGGTCAAGTGCGAAACCTGCCACAGCCGATGAAGCGGCGGGGCTGGTGGGAAGCGTTCATGCGAATCGGGCCGAGCATCCCTGCACCAGTTGCCACGGAGACGCACACGCCATTTTTCCCAAGGATGATCCACGGTCGGCGGTTTATCCGCTGAATGTTCCGAAGACCTGCAGCACGTGCCACGGCAACGCGGCGATGGCGAAGAAGCACGGCCTGCCGAACGTTTATCCGATGTACATCGATTCCATTCACGGATTCGCGCTCAGCAAAGAGGGATTGCTGGTGGCGGCGAATTGCCAGAGCTGCCATGGATCGCATCACATTCTGAGCCACAAAGATCCAGAAAGCCGCGACTTATAAGACGAATATTCCCAAGACGTGCGGAAGTTGCCACGCGGGAATCACCGAGAATTATGAGAACGGCGTGCATGGAAAAGCGGTCGCGACCGGCAACCTGGGGCGCCGGTTTGCTCCGATTGTCACACCGCGCACGCGATCCTGCAGCCGACGGAGGCGGCGTTTCGCATGCAGTCCACACCGATCTGCGGCTCATGCCATAAGGATAAGTTCTCCACTTACCGGGATACCTTCCACTCGCAACTGGGTTCGCTGGGCGGATACGTGGAGACGGCGCGCTGCTGGGACTGCCACGGCGCGCACGATGTGTTGCCTGCATCCGATCCGCGCTCGCCGATGGCCAGGCCAACCTGGTGACGACCTGCGGCAAGTGCCATGCGGGCGCCAACGCCAGCTTTGTGCAGTATCAGCCTCATGCCAATGCGCGCAACCGGAAGCTGAATCCGGCTCTCTACTTTGTCCGGCTGTTTATGAATCTGCTGCTGGCCGGTACACTGACGTTCTTTGTGATTCACACCATACTGTGGCTGATCCGCTCGCGTTACGACCAGATCAAGAAGGTCAACGGGAGGAGGAAAGAATGCCTGATCTCGAGCAAGCGGCGGGAAGGAGCAGCGAGCAACGCCACGCGAAGGAGCAGTTATTTCGTGCGCTTCACGCGGGAGCAGAGAAACCTTCATGCCGTGCTGTTCACCACGTTTCTAGGACTGGCGGCCACCGGGTTGCCGCTGCGCTTTAGCGAGAGCTATCTGGGCGCGCGGACTGGCCAAAGCCGTCGGCGGATTCGGGGCGATTCTCTTTCTTTCATAAGTTCTTCGCCTTGGTTCTTACGCTGGCGTTTCTCATCACGTGAAAGACCTCTTCACACGCGCGCTGGTTCACCACGAGAAGGGAATCTTCTGGGGTTCGACCTCGATGGTGGCCAACTGGAAGGATGTGAAGGATCTCTTTGGGCACCTTCGCTGGTTTGTGGGACTGGGACCGAAGCCGCAGTTTGGGCGCTACGCCTATTGGGAGAAGTTCGATTACTGGGCGGTCTTCTGGGGCATGATCGTGATCGGTTTCTCAGGCTATGCCATGTGGTTTGCTCCGTTCTTTGCCAGGTTCCTGCCCGGCTGGGCGTTGAACGCGGTGCTGGTGATTCACAGCGAAGAAGGGCTGCTGGCGATTCTGTTTATCTTTTCCATTCACTTCGTCAATACGCATCTGCGTCCTGACAGCTTTCCCATGGATATGGTGGTTTTTACCGGCGTGGAGAGCGAGGAAGAGTTTAAGCACAAGCGGCCGGAGGAGTACGAGAAGCTGGTTGCGCAAGGAAAGCTGCAAAAAAGAATGGGGCAGAGCCGCCGGTGTGGCTGGTTAATTTCTCAAAAGTGGCCGGGACTATAGCCATTCTGATTGGGTTGGTTCTACTGGTTTTAACTTTAAGCGCATATTTCAGGGAATAAAAAAGGCACGAGATGCTGGTGTTGAGCGGAGTGAAGAAGAGCGAGAGCGGAAGAATATTCGCGGCTCTGATCGTTCTGACTTTATTTGCATGGTGTTCGACGGCCCGGGCGGAACAGAAACAAAAGAGCGAAGATTGCCTTGCCTGCCACTCCGCACAAACACTGACAAAGAATCAAGCGGGAAAAAGCCTGCCCCGCATGTGGATGCGGAGAAGTTCAAGAACTCAATCCACGGCAGCATGTTCGGCTGCGTAGACTGCCATACAGAGCAGATGGGGGCGGACCACAAGAAAAGCCGCGTGAAGCCTGCCTGCTCGCAGTGCCATGCGGAGGCAGCTGAAGCTTATTCGCACAGCCTCCACGCCAAGGCAAGCAGAAATGGAGCGCCGGCGGCAAACTGCGAAGATTGCCACGGAAGCGTGCATGAGATTGTGACTGCCGACGATCCCAAGTCGCCTGTGAATCACGACAATATTCCTACTACCTGCGGACGGTGCCACGGGCAAAAGTTCCTGATGGAATCGAACGGGGAGAGCGGCCAGCCTTTTATTTCATACCAGCAGAGCGTGCATGGACTGGCGATTGAAAAGGGATCGAAGAAGGCTGCGGTTTGCACGGATTGCCACGGCTCGCATGAGATATTGCCGGCCAACGATGCCAAGTCGCCGATTTATAAATTCAATGTGCCGGCGACGCTGCGGCAAGTGCCACAGTGCCGTCCAGCAGCAATTTATGCAGAGCATTCACGGGCAGGGAATCAGCCGGGGCAATGGGCTGTCGCCGGTGTGCACGGACTGCCACGGAATTCACTCCATCAAGGCGCACATTGACCCTAATTCGTCGGTATCCGAGCAGAACATCGCGCGCACCACCTGCGCTCGCTGCCACGAGGGCGTGCGGCTATCGCAGGAGTTCGGCGTGGCCGGTAACCGCGTCTCGAGTTACCTGGATAGTTATCACGGGCTGGCCTCAGAAGGCGGTTCGGCGGTGGTGGCTAACTGCTGCCAGTTGCCATGGAGTGCATAACATTCTGCCTTCCAGCGATCCACGCTCGACGATCAATCGCGCCAACCTGGATGCGACCTGCGGTAAGTGCCACCAGGGAGTTACGCAGAAGTTTACCCAGACCAAGGTGCACCTGGAAGATGGCGTTCATCCCAAAGATATTGGTTCGATTGCAGTGCGCTGGGTGAGGTGGTTCTATCTGCTGCTGATCTTTGCGGTGATTGGGTTGATGCTGCTGCACAACGCGATCATCTGGCGGAGCAAAGCTGTGGCGCGGCGGGCTATGCAGAATCCGAAGATGGTGCGCATGACGGAGAACCAGCGCTGGCAGCACCTGGTTTTGCTTAGCAGCTTTATTGTGCTGGTGATTACGGGATTTGCACTGAAGTTTCCTTACTCGTGGTTTGCCGAGGCGCTGGGGATGGGCGAGAAGTTGCACAGCATTATTCACCGCGTGGCTGGCGTGGTGCTGATCGGCGCAGGAATCTATCACCTCTTTTATCTTGCGGCTGCGAAGGAAGGGCGACGGTTGATTCGCGATCTTGCGCCTGCGGTGAAGGACGGCTTTGACGCGTGGGGAACGATGCGCTATTACCTGGGCCTGAGCAAGGAACGGCCCGGCTTTGGCCGCTTCAGTTATGCGGAGAAAGCTGAATACTGGGCGCTGGTGTGGGGCACGGCGCTGATGGGCCTGACCGGAGTGATGCTTTGGGCCAAGGTGTGGGTGGGTAATCTGCTGGCGCGCTGGTGGGTTGACGTGGCGACGGCGGTGCACTTTTACGAGGCGATTCTGGCCACGCTGGCGATTTTGGTTTGGCATTTCTACCAGGTATTCTTCGACCCCGATGTTTATCCGATGAACTGGGCATGGTGGGACGGCAAGATGCCGGTGGAGAATTACAGCATGAGCACGGGCTGGATGAAGAGGCATTGGGCGAAGCCGACGCTGGAACAAAAACCGGAGCTAAGCCACCAAAGTTGTAAGCCAGAGTGATGGAATTCATACCGAGAGTTAAGAAATAAATTATTTTTAGCGGCGTAACTTATGAACGAGGTCTGTGTTTGCCCTTATAAGGGATTATTGGGCGCGGTATTTCGCATGATTTTCTTGACAGCCCAAGGGCCGTGATGTAGGTTTAAGGGCTTGTAGGACACTTTCCCAAAACCATGAAATGGAAGTGGCTTATGGCTAAGGTGCAGAGGTTATGCGCATTCGGAATCGCTGCTTTGGCGGCGATTTTCTGTATGGGGATGGAAGCCCAGGGGGGTGACCCGGGGGCGATTCAGCAGAAGCTGGTTTCTCAGTTCAAGCTGACCAAAACTACGGCCGACCGCACGGACATTGTTACGTCGGGTGACGTTGTTGTACTGCAGAAGGACGGGTTGACGATGTGCAGTTCCGACTCCTCCTATGCATTTGGCAACACCTATAGCAATGGGGAGATTGTTGCCAACTATAACAACCGCGCCAAGGATGCCGGGAAGTCGTATCTCAAGGGTCGTTTTGGGTTCGGCGGCGCGAGCAGCGCCAGCGATGCGGCAAATAACGGCTGCACATCGCGAAAGTTTGTGACTGGAGAGAAGTTCTTGATTACCGGGATTACGGCGCAAAATGACGGGATCATGATCAGCACATACAGCGATACATATCCCGACGCGAATGGAAATCAGGTGCACTATTACGGGGAGATCAAGTTTCCGTTCGCAAAGAAATCGGTGCCGCCGGTGGACGATTTTGTGAAGACGGTCTCCGAGGTGATTACGGTTGCGCCAGCGGATAATCCAGATCAGGGCAATCAGGGTGGACAAGGAGATCAGGGCGGACAGGGCGATCAACCTGCGCAGGGCGCAGCTCCGGCAGCGGCAGCAGCGCCACCGATGGCGCCCATTGCTCCACCGCCGCCACCGGCCGATACGCCGCCGCCGACGATCGCTCTCGGCCAGACTACGGATCAGGTTACGGCTTCGTTTGGGCAGCCAACGAGGATTGCCAAGCTGGGCGCGAAGACGATTTATTACTACAAAGACATGAAGGTTACATTCACCAACGGAAAAGTCAGCAACGTTCAATAGCGCGTTCGTGCCGCTAGAGTGCGGTACGGACTGGGAAGAGGAAAGAGGATAGGATGACGAAGTCAGTTTTTCGCAGGATCATGAGGAATGTTTCCGCGGCAGCGGTGATTGCCGTGCTTTTTGGGTTGACCAGTTTGGTCAGCGCGGCAGCCCTGACGCCCCCACCCAAGAAGCCTAGCGGTGGCGGTGGTGGTGGCGGTAGCCATGGTTTCACGGGTGGCGGCGGCGGTAGCCACGGATCATCCACAGGTGGATCGGGCAGCCACGGACTAAAGACCGGCGGTACTAGTGGAGCGGGTGGTCACGGGGTAACGACCGGCGGCTCGGGTGGAACAGGCGGCCATGGGCCAACCACAGGTAGTCCGCGTGGACTGACCACAGGTGGAAGCACTGGCAGCGGCGGGGGACACTCAGCACTCACTGGCGGATCGACAGGTAAAGGATCAACCGGCGGCGGTAAAGGCGGCACATACGGCAAGTCGGCGACCGGGGGGCTCTCGGGCAAGGGAAGCAAAACGTACACCGGCAAGGGCGGCAGCTCTGTTACCAAGCGCGGCAATGGCAAGGTAAGCGATGTGCATGACCCCAAGAGCGGTACAGACGTTCATCATGGTCTGAATGGGAACCGGTCGGTATCGAGGTCACTACCCAATCACGGTCGCGTAGTTTCATCGCGCGGGCGGCCTGGATATGCGCAGCGCGGGTATCACTACCACGGACATGATTTTGGCCGTCGCGCTTACTACTATCATGGGCATGAATACAACCGCTATTACCACGGCTGGGGATGGCGGGGCGGATATTACGACGTTTACGCGCCGGGATTCTTCTTTGCTCCCGGCTTCTACGGATGGGCCTATAATCCGTGGCCGGCGCCTATCGCGTTTGGATGGGGATGGGGCGGAGCACCGTGGGTGGGCTTCTACGGTGGCTTCTTTGCGCCTTACCCGGTTTATCCCAGCGCGGCATTCTGGCTGACTGATTATGTGATCTCGACGGATTTGCAGGCAGCTTATGCGGCGCAGCAGGAAGGCGGCGAGACCGATGGCGGTCCGGAAAACGGAGACGGTGGTTCGCCGGCTCTGACGCCCGAGGTGAAGCAGCAGATTGCCGACGAGGTGAAGAACCAATTGGCTTTGGAAAACAACGAGGGGCAACAGAGCGCAGCGGGACAAGATGTTGATCCCGGCTCGAGCGGGATTGCACGCATATTGGCTGATGTTGCTGCCGGGCATCCGCACGTGTTTGTAGCCGGAGGCCCACTGGATCTGGTGGACGCGGCTGGAACCGAATGCGCAATCAGCGACGGGGACGTGCTGCAACTGCAGACTGCGGTGCCTGACGATGCAACGACTACGAGCCTTTATGTACTGGTGAGCAAGGGCGGCAACGAGTGCGCGCGAGCCGATACGGTTACCGTGCAGTTGACCGACTTGCAGGAGATGCAGAACCAGCTGCGGGCAAACATTGACCAGGGCTTGAAGGATTTGCAGGCGAAGCAGGGCACGGGTGGAATACCGCAAGCGCCTCCTTCGGCGCAGGCTCCTCCCACTCAGGCTCCCTATGCGGCGATTGCTCCTCCACCCGATCCGACGGATGCAAACGCGCTTCAACAAACGGGCCAACAGGGTGACCAGGCCGATCAGCAAGCGGCTGCGGATACGTCGGGCGGACAGCCACCGTCGAACTAGGCGACAACCTGGATCAGTTCACGGTAAACAAAACGCGGGAGGGGATCGTCGATTCCCTCCCGCGTTTTGCGTTTAATGATAGCTATCGCGGCAATCTATCCCATGGGCTGTATGCGCCTGTGGTTTGACTTAGACCCGCCAGTGGTCGGGGCGCCAGTTGTTGATGCGCTGTTTGATCTGCTTGCGATTCAGATTCTTTTCCAAAGCTTCTTTTGCCAGCCCCACAATCTCTTCATCCGGGGCAAAGCGCAGGCCGATCAGCTGGTCCTCGGTGAGGCGATCGATTTGCTTGTGCCAATCGGCGGGGGCGAGCGCTTTTAAGCGCAGCCGCTCCTCAAATCGGATTACGCGATCCTGCACCTTGAGTGCGTACATGCGAACTTTCAAGAGCGCAAGAACCGCGGCAATTGAAAGCACCAGGAACCAGACCGAGACGAAGTTGAGATGATGGATCAGATGAACGATGGCGATGATCAGGTTGACCAACAGAACAAGCACGAGAAAAAAGTGGAATGGCGGATCGAAACGAGCATGGTTCTTGAAGCTCTGCGGAGCAGAATTACTCATGATTGACCTTGATTTCTTCGAGGCTGGAGTTTGCTTTATCCGGTGTTAGCGCTTCAACGGAACCGCCGGATGCGACGCTGTGGGCCTGAACACCGGCGCTGTCAGGATTTTGCGCGGGCTGAGCGGGAGCTGTCAATGCCGCTAAATTATCCGGTCCCAGAAGTTCAGGATGCCTGGGGACAAGAGGATGAAAGCGGCCGCGCACCAGATAATCGGCAACAAATCCGCCGGCGATGTAGGGGTTAAGCAGCGCGATGGGGACAATATAGCTGGTGGAGAGAGACTCGGCGATGCTTTTGTTGGAGCCGCTCATGTGGCGATAGCCGGGGACCTGGGGAATTTCAAAGATCTCAAGATGCGTATCAGGATGCTTGCGCGCATAATGGACCAGCTTCCAGGCGATCTGTTTGGGAGTGGTTACTCCAGCATCAGGGAAAATGCTGCGCCGGAAGGTGCGGGGAAAGTAAGTATTGAGATTGACCCGCGCAAAATCGGCGCAGTTGCTGAAGAACAACTGGAAGTGGGTATGATTTGGGCCTCCGTTCATGCGCGCGATGAAAGCGTCGTCCTGCTCGGGAGTGGTCTCGAAGCGGAAGGCGTAGATGCGCCGTTCATAGGACGTACCCAGCAGTTGTGTCCATCCGCCGTGCGTTAAGCCGCCCGCTGACACGCCTGTTCCGAGCGTCATCAGATGGGTTTCATGATAGTGATTGCGCAGGCGGTATACGGTTTCGCGGTCAACGCGGGTGGGAACATCGGATGGATTCTCGACCGCGTAGAGGTAGGGGACGAGGGGGATGGCAACCCAATCGTAGCCGTCGATTCCCTGATAGCGAGCGATGACGACGCCCATTTCACCCGGCTGGCAGCGGCGCAGCTTAACCGGCGTCTCGGCGCAAACCCGCTCAAAATAGATGGCGTTGTGCCCGGTGGGGTTAATCAGGCCAAAGAAGCCATAGGGTTGCTCAAGAAGCAGAGCTGCCTGGGCGTGGCTGGGCGGGGCGAAAAGGGCCAAAACCGCCAGGGCCACGAAAGTCAGTATGGTAGTGGGTGCTTTGCCCATCGAAGTGGGGGTCCTCCGGTGAGGTTTTCTGTTTCTCCTTCAGCATGCCGAAAAAAACGATGAATGCAAACCTAGTTTACCGAAATACGGGCGGGGAGTTCCTGGTGTGCAAAAGAAGGGTAAATCACGCTGGGGAAATTAATCCCGCATTCACACACATATCCCTATTAAGAGACACGAATGGCGGGGTAAAGTTGCGCGTTTATTATCTGTCGGTGCAAGAGTAACAGGGGTCAATGGATGCCTGGATCAAGGGCGTGTCGGCAAGGCGAGCGCCCATCACCATCCAGCGGATGGCCGGCATTACGGCAAAGGTGGGCGTGCGCACGTGGACGCGGCTGGGATTTTTGGAGCCTTCTTTCCAGCTGACGCTATACATGACCTCTCCGCGCGGAGCTTCAACGCGGCTGGTGGCTGTTCCTGTGGAAAAGACGAGCTTTTCTTCGCCGGCATTCAACTCGCCGGGAGGCAGTTTGGTGAGGGCCTGGCGGAGAATCTTGCAGCTCTCCATGATTTCAAGAGCGCGCACCAGCAGGCGGGCGCGCACGTCGCCGTCTTGCTGCACCGGCACGTTGAACTCCATCTCGGAGTAGGCTGCGTAAGGTGCGGCGCGGCGAAGATCCTGAGGTACGCCGGAGGCTCGCGCAACCGGGCCTACTACGCCGCAGGAGAGAGCTTTGTCGTTGGTGAGGATGCCGACTCCGGCGCAACGGGAGCGCGCGGTGGAACTGGTGGTGAAGATGGGGATGACGGTGCGGACCATCTCGCGCTCAAGCTGCTCGACCATGGCCAACACGCCGAGCGGATCGTCGATATCGCGATTGACGCCGCCGATGCGGTTCATGGAGTAGTTGACGCGGTTGCCGCTGATGGCCTGAAGGACGTCCATTACTTTTTCGCGCAGCTCGAAGCAGGTCATGAACATGGTTTTGAAGCCCATGAGCTTGGCGGCGATGCCGGCCCAGAGGACGTGGGAGTGAAGGCGCTCAAGCTCGGCCATGACGACGCGAATATATTGGGCGCGCGGTGGCGGGGTGAGGCCGGTCAACTGCTCCATGGCCTGGCAGAGGGTGAGGGTGTGAATGTTAGAGCAGATGCCGCAGACGCGCTCCATGAGGGCGATGACCTGAATGTAGTTGCGGGTTTCGGCCAGGCGCTCAATGCCGCGGAAGTTGAAGCCGATGTGCAGCTTGGCGTCGCGCACGGTTTCGCCTTCGCAGATGAGGTCAAGCTTGTAGGGCTCTTCAAGCGCGGGGTGGTAGGGACCCATGGGGATTTTGTAGCTCATTTTGCCTCCTCACGCAGATTCACGCCAGGTTTGTCTCCCTGACGCAGCAGGAGCGGTTCGTATTCGCGCCCCGTAAAGTCGAGCGCAAACTCTTCGTGAATCTCGCGTTCAATCCAATCGGCGGCTTCGCAGATGTCGTAGATGCTTTCAATGGAGTTGCCGGTGAGAAGAAAGGGAAAGCCGAGCAACTGGCCGTTGAGGTCCCAGTGGTATTCGAGGCGAAAGCCCTGATCGGCGGGCAACTGGTAGGCGGTGATGGTGATGAAGCGAGCCTTCCAGTCGTTCATGGCTGCGGTGAGTTCACGCACACTCAACGGGACGGGCGAGAGCCAGTGAACGCCGCCTTTTTCGACCCAGGGTTCGGTTGTTCCAAGTTTTTCAGGAATGCTTTCGAGCAGGGTGGTGGTTTGCGTCATTGTGGACGTCATAGTGTGCCTCCGGGAACAGTGATGGCCGCTTGCTCGGCGGCGGGCGGAGCGGCGGCTGGGGCCGGCTTGGGAGCGGGCGCCTTGCGGGCGACGGTATAGGAGTTTTTGAGCGCGCCGATGGTGAGATAGACGGGCGGACATTCCGCGTCCTGGGTGAGCGCGTGGGACTTGCAGCCTTCAACGCAGCGGCCGCAAAAAGTGCAGTGGCCGGGATCGTAGCTCCAATAGAATTCGCCCTTGCCGGCTTTGTATTCGATGGCGCGCGCGGTGCAGCGGAAGCGGCATATGGCGCAGCCGGTGCAGAGGGCGGGATCGAAGCGCACCAGGCCGCGGAAACCTGTGGTCACTTTGGGGCGCGCAGGGAAGAGCATGGTCCGGGAGCCGCCCCACAGATTCTTCCAGAGCATGGAGAGAATGTTCATGATCTGAACCTCATAAAGAGCGCGGACGAGATGGCCAGGACCGCGAAGATAAGAGTGCATTGCCAGTAGAAGCGCACCGTCGTATCGATTTGCAATCGTGCCGTGGCGGTGGCTACCGCGGAGAGCAGCAGGACCACTGCGAAGGAAAGAGCGATAAAGACCAAAGCGGCAAGCCACCAGATGGTGAGGTGCGGAGCTGCGAGCGTGGCGACAAGGCCGGTGGCAGCGACCCACTCGAGACCGTGCGACAGATCCCACATGGCCAGTTCGGGGCCGGCGTACTCGGTCATAGGGCCGGAGTAGATTTCCTGCTCGGCGTTGGGCAGGGAGAAGGGATTGATGTGCAGTTTGGCTGGCAGGCAGACAAGAATTGCCACGACACCGAGGATTTGCATGGGCGAGGCGGGCAAGTGGGCCAGAGCTTCAAGCCGGAAGGTGTGTTGCGAGGCGGCGATGGAGATGATGGCGAGAAGAAAGACAACGTTATAGGAGACGCTGAGAACGGCTTCGCGCGCGGAACCGATCTCGCCAAAGATGGAGCGGGAAGAGAAGCCGGCAGCGATGATGCACATGGAGGGTAGCTCGAGCAGCGCCAGCAAGAGGATGAGGTCGCCTTCGAATCCGCCGGAAGAGGGCAGGACTGGCAGGAGGCCGACCGCACCGGCAGCGGCGGATACGGCAAGTAGAGGCCATAGGCGCATCAGCAGGCCGGCTATTCCGGGGCGTGAAGGAGTGGTTTTGCCCAGCAGCTTGATGAAGTCAAAGAAGGGCTGCATGAAGGGTGGACCGATGCGGCCTTGCATCAGGGCAACGGCTTTGCGTTCGACCCAGAGAAAGAACCAGGCGGCTGGAACGGCGAAGAGCAGTCCGGGAAAGATGAGCAGGCGGGCGAGGGCAGTGGTCAGATTCATGGCTGTACCTCACTGGCTGATTGTTCGCTTTTGCATGAGCAGGCGCATGCGCAGGCTCCATTGCATTCCGGTACGGCTAACGGGACCATGATTGATTCGATGGGCAACTTTTTTGCGGCTCGTTCGGCGAGGATTTCGGCAGCCTTGGCTACGCCGAGGATGATGGCGTCGGGGCGAGGCGGGCAGCCGGGGACAAAGACGTCGACGGGAATATGCTTGTCGAGCGGGCCATCGAGGGTGCGGCTGTCAATGAATACGTTGGTGGTGGCCGGGCAGGAGCCGATGGCTACCACTGCTTTTGGTCCGCAGACCTGACCGTAGACGGTTTTGATGGCGTTGACGGCGTTGCGGGTTACGGGTCCGGTGATGCAGAGAATATCGGCGTGGCGCGGGCTGCCTTCAAGGCGCACGCCCAACTGCTCGGCGTCGTAACGAGGAGTGAGGCTGGCTACCAGTTCGATATCGCAACCGTTGCAACTGCCCGAGTTCATGTGGAAGAGCCAGGGGCTGCGGCGGCGGGAGTAGCACATCAATTTGTTCCAGAGGTTCATAGTCTCCCCCAATGCAGCAGATCGAGCAGGTTGGGGTATGCCCCGGCAACGAGCAGCAAGCCGACCAGCACAACGATGGTGGTGCGCAACAGGAATGGTTCTTTTGACGGAGTATCTGGAAGCGGAGGTGAGTCTGCATCGTGCGCGGGTCCCCACCAAACGCGGGTTAGAGCCAGTACGTAGGCGATGAGGGCGAGGATGGAAGAGAGAATGAAGACGGCCAAGAGTAACGGGCTGATTTGCAGGGCGGTTTCGTAGAGTCTCCAGCGGCCGAGGTAACCCATCAGCGGTGGAATGCCGAGCATGGCTAACATGCCGAAGAGGAATCCGAATGCGGCTACTGGGTAGCGCTTGGCCAGGCCGGTGGAGTCATTGTTCAGCGCGCCATCGGCTTCGGGGCCGCTGAGGCAGGTGAAGAGAAGTGCCTTGGCGAGAGCATGTGTTGAGGCGGCAAGCAGGACGCCGGAGGTTCCGAGAGCGCTGGCAGAGACGAGGCCCAGGAACAGGAAGCCGATGTCTTCAACGGTGGAGAGAACCAGCAGACGCTTGAGGCTGCGCTGCGAGAGCATCAGCAGAGCGGCGATGAAGGACGTGATTGCGGCAACGGCGAGCCACAGACTCTGGGGCGTGAATAGATTGGGTGATGCTTGCGCAACAACAAAGAGTTCGCCGAAGGCTGCCATATCGACGACAGCGATGATGATGCCGAGGACCACGGCAGGGAGTTCGTCGGCCAGGCGCAGAAGCCAGAAGAAGAGTGGGACGGCTGCCAGCTTGACGCAGACGCTGGTGATGAGCAGCGCACGAGCCCAGTCGGCCTGGCCGCGTTCCATTAACAGGTGGCTTGCGACCAAGGTGAAGGCGGAGATGAGTACGACCGAGAGATAAACGAATTTTGCGGAGCGGGTTCGCGCACTTTGCCAGACGAGCGGGATGGTGATGAGGGCAGCGAGTTCGAGAAGGCCAAGACGAAGCTGCGGATCGGCTACGACCAGGCCGGCTATGGCGGATACGCCGGCAAGAATCATCAGCGGGGTCAGGCGACGCCAGGCTGCGTGGGCGAGGGCGGACAGGATCAATGCGATTGCGGCTACGGCGCAAGCGGCTATTAGCATCTGTGGCACTGAAGGTGAGGCAAGAGGGTCCGCGGCTGTGATAGTGGGGGCGAGGTAGCGAACGCCGAGCAGGAGTGCGGCTGCAAACGCGAAGAGTAAAAGCATGGAGCGGCGTTCCATCCAGGAGACGGCTGCGCCGAGGATTTGCGAGATGGCTTGTAGTCCGTGCCAGATGGCCAGATATACGCGGTCTACGTTGGACCAGCGGAAGAATTCATGCCAGTTCTGGAGGAAGATGTCGGAGAAGTCGCCGGCGGTTAGCCTTCCCTGATCGGAGAGTGGTTCGCCGCCGGTAAAGATTCCGCCGCCTGCGCCGGCTAGCGCTACTCCACCTGAGACTGTGGCTACAGCTGGTGCCTGACGGGATGCGTAGGCTACGGCGTAGATTAGGCCGCCGAGGATTACAGAGACTATGGCCAGCACCAGGCCACCCATGGTGGAGAAACTGCCTGCGCTGGATGAGAGGCCGAACCAGGTGACTTGCACGGCGGTGAGTTGGAGAGCGCCGAGGATGGGATTGAGGAAATAGTTGACGGCCAGCTGCGGAGCGATTCCTAGAACGATGCTGCCGGCGGCCATGATTCCCATGGCCCAGACCATGGTGGGCGGAGATTCGTGGGCGTCTTTGGTGGCCTCAGTTAGCGGGCCGAGGAAGACGGCGCTGGTGGCCTTGGCGCAGAGGAAGACTGTGCCGAGGCTGGCTGCCCAGGCTATGACGGCGGGGACGGTCCAGCCGGCCTGCAATGCTGCGGCGTAGAGCATCCACTTGCTGGCGAATCCGCTCATGAGAGGAATGCCCATCATGCTGCCGGCTCCGATTAGCCAGGAGAGCGTGGTTTTGGGCATGCGTGAAGCGAGGCCGCCTAGCTTGTTCATGTCGCGCGTGCCGGAGGCGTGCTGGACGGAGCCGGCAGTGAGGAAGAGGCCGCCTTTGAAGAAGCCGTGGTTTAAGCAATGCAACAGGCCGGCGGTGATGGCCAAAGGAGTGCCGATGCCGATGCCGAGCATCATGTAGCCGATTTGGCTGACGGTGGAGAAGGCGAGCATGCGCTTCAGGTCGGTTTGCACCATGGCGTACATGACGCCGACGGCGATGGTGACAGTGCCTACGCAGATGAGGCTGAGGCCCCAGGTGGGTTGCCAGGGACCGAAGCTGACCATGCGGGCGGCGAGATAGACGCCGGCTTTGACGTAGCAGGCGGCGTGGAGCAGGGCACTGACCGGAGTGGGCGCGGCCATGGCTTCAGGAATCCAGGTGTGCAAGGGGACCTGGACGGACTTGGCTACGAGTGCGGCCAGCATGAGGAAGAAGACGCCGCCGGTGAAGGAATGCGCTACGGCTGGATCGGTGAAGAGGGCGCTGCCGGTTCGGGAGTAAATGATGAGGATGGCGGCGAGCAGGCCGTAACCGGCGATGTGGGTCATGAGCAGAACTTTGCGCGCGCCGGCGACTGCCTCAGGGTTTGTGTACCAGAAGCCGACCAGCGAGAAGGAGCAGAGGCCAACAATTTCCCAGCAGAGATAGAAGATGAAGAGGTTGGCGCTGAAGACCAGGCCGACGAATCCGCCGATGAAGATGAGCATGGAGCAGTAGAAGCGTGTGGCGGATTTGTCGTGGGCCATGTAGCCGATGGAGTAGAGAAGGACGGCTGCGCCGAGAAACGTTCCCATGAAGGCGAAGAGGATGCTGAGTGCGTCGACGTGGAAGACGAGGGCTAATGGGCCGTCCCATTGGAAGAGCTTTAGATCGATGGCCTGGCCGGCGCGGACGGAAGGAATCAGGCCAATGACGGCGAGCACGGCGGGAAGGCAAGTGAGCGCGGCGAGGATTCCTTTGGTGTGGGCGGAACAGAGCTTGGCAACGAGAAGTTGGAGCAGTGCGCCTAACAGGAGCGAGGCTGGCGCGATCAGGATTAGTGCCGCGGCGTTCATGGGATAAATGCTAGTGAGTGGTTGAGTTTAGGGATGTGATGAAACTCACTTGGAGAACCTGTGTATCGTGATGCGGGATATGGGTTAGATAGGCAGCTCTGCTGATGGTGTTTAGTACGAAGGCGGTTGATTATTGACAGAATAGGTCAGGAATCGAGCATTATTTGCATATTTCTTGCATGCGTTTTCGAGGTTATTAACCTTTATAATCAGTTATTTACGCAACAATTTAGGCGAACACAAGAAGAATTTTACCCCCCGGGGGTGTTTGCAAGTTTCCGGGGGGTAGGGAGCGGTGACACCCCTGATTGATTCATCTCTACAGGTTCTCTTATTGATATATTGCGCCGATGGAGGGTAATTATCTGCAAACATAGTTCAGGAAAGTAGTCCATGCATTGGAAGTCGTTAGCCTATATCTTTCAATGAGATGTCCAACGCGCGATTCGGCTTTTGCTTTCGACGCTGAAAAGGCGCAGGATATTTATAGTTGTTCGCAGGCGTGAGCCTGCTAAACCCCAGCCTGGGGCATAATAGGGTTAGAGCGGGTCGCCTTGTGCAGCCCCTTTGCTTTTTGGGACCAAAGTATATTTGCGATCTACCGATCCGCGAATCGTTCCCTGGGGCTTAGCATTTCTTTCCTGCTTGCTCACAGATCAGAACCCCGTAGATTGGCTGACACCAGGCGTAAAAATATGGTAGTTTATAAACTACTGTGTACGAGATGATCGAGTCAAACAAACTGAGACCTTCAGGAAGTGGCGGGTACGGCTCAAGGACCTGCGGGTACGGGCTCTGATTGCTTCTCGACTCGATCGCTTGGCATATGGAAATGCGGGAGATGTTAAGCCGGTTAGCGGGGGAATCAGCGAACTGCGCATCGACTATGGGCCGGGTTATCGAATTTATTTCATGAAGCGGGGCAAAGAGATCATCATTCTGCTGTGCGGCGGCGACAAGAGTACGCAGGTTAAGGACATCAAAACGGCGAAACGGCTGGCGGAAGAATGGAGTGAAGAAAATGGCTGAGAAATTGACTAACTACGATCCTGCCGAGGATCTGGGATCGGACGAAGCGATTGCGATCTTCATGGCAGAGGCGTTTCAGACTAACGACGTTGGCTATATATCGCATGCACTGGGGGTTGTGGCGCGCGCGAAGGGAATGGCGCAGATTGCCGGGCAGACCGGGCTTTCCCGCGAGCAACTCTATCGATCTTTTAGTGCGAAGGGAAATCCAACGCTGAAGACTACGCTGGCGGTTATGAAGGCTCTTGGGGTTCGATTGACCGCTAAGATTCCTACGGCGGCTTGAGGAAAATCCCAGGTCTCATAGGCGAGACCTGGGACTCCCGTCAGTTGCCCGAGTGGATGCGCTATCGGCAGCTCGACTCTTCCTCCCCGGTCCCCAAGGGCGAGGGACCGGGGGCACCCTCAACTTGATAAGATTCCTAGTGAGACCGGGGCCACCCGCCCACCCTCAACTTGATAAGATTCCTAGTGAGACCGGGGCCACCCGCCACCCTCAACTTGATAAAATTCCTCGTGAGACCGGGGCCACCCGCCGGTTATGAAGGCTCTCGGGGTTCGATTGACCACGAAGATTGAAACTGCGGCGTGAAGAGAATCCCAGGTCTCAAAAGCGAGACCTGGGCCACCCGCCCTTGCCGCGATTGTGATATGGGATACATACAATCCTTTGGTTTCGCATTATCTTCCGCCAATCACGAACAAATAAATCCAAGAGGAACCTAAACATGTCAGAAAGGCAACCGTCTCAACCGGTTATCGTCATCGCGTCCACTAAAAGTACGGGGCTCGCAATCATTCTAGCCTTGCTCTTTGGCCCTCTCGGGTTGTTGTATTCCTCGGTACTGGCTGCGGTTGTGATGTTGATCGCCAGCTTACTCGCAATTTTATTCACGGCGGGTTTAGGCCTGCTCCTTACACAGCCCATTGGCGCAATATGGGCTGCATTGGCGGTGATGTCTCATAACAAAAAGATTGTTGGAGGTGTCAACAGCAGCCTCGCAGCAGCGCGACCCAGGGCGGTCGTTCAGGACGTGGTCGTTTCGTCGTCGGTGCCAACAGAATTGCCACGGGCTGTGCAACCGCTGCCTCACCTGTCTAAAGACTCTATGTTTTGCGAAGTCTGTGGGCTTGAGGGTACGGAAGGGTTTAAATTTTGTGGGGAATGCGGTGGTCAACTGCGTCCGGCTCCGAAAGATATTGAAACCTCGCCGGAGGAAGCGGAGGTGGTTAATTCATTGCCATCAGCAGGAACTGCAACTGGGACTTCTCAAGGGCCGCTTAGAGAAGGTTCTGGTACCACTATTGCACTCCTAGCTGCAGCACTCATTGTCTTGGCTGTGGCAGGTTATTGGGGGATGCACAGCCGTGGCAACAGAGACTACTTTGTAGGTACATGGCAATACGGATCTGAAAATAGCCATGATGCATCTGGACACTATGACCCTATTGGATACCTACGAGTTGTGAAAACGAATAGCAGTCGATATCAGCTTGTTGAAGGTTTTCCTTGCAATGATGGAGCGATTTGCTGGAGAGAAGATGTTTGCGGCTTAAGCCCTACTAATGGGAAGTTAGAGGGTACTATACGGTCTTATAACTTTCGCGCTACTCATGCTGTGGTGTTTGATTATCATCTTGAGGTCGAGAGTGTTGATGAAAACAATGTGCTCTATAGAGTAGACCCCGGATTTAATCCGGAGACGCATAAAGCACACAGGATAAACTTGTCTGCACAATCCGTTACTCCCTCCGAAGTTGTACCAACTACGGGAAGCTCTGCGACCGCGACGCCGAACCCTACCGAATCGATAAAAGAATCAAAGCGATTTAACGTCGAGGGTTTTCGCGTTTTGTCTGGTACGCAACCTGACTTTAACGATGCAAAGCGAGATTTTGAACAGGCTGTTCAGCTGGACTCGAATAATATTGAAGCCTTGAATAATCTGGGCTATGTTTATGGCCGGCTCGGCGATTACAACTCAGCAGAGCCAATTCTAATTAAAGTGATTGATCAGGCTCCGACGAGAAAAGTTGCGTACGGGAATCTCGGTCTTGTTCAGGCTAAACTTGGCAAAACTCAAGAAGCCGCCAACCACTTCTGCCAATTCGTTCATCAGTTCAATTCGTTGGAGCGCGGAAGGTCTATTCTGGCTAAGACTTTCAATGACCCAGACCCGAATGTTCAATCGGCAGTTAATTCCACATTGGCGAACTGCAATTGAGTATGAAAGATATCTTTATCTAAACACACCAATGATCTGATTTCTCATGGAACTTTCGTATCGGTTAGTTATGTTTTCCCTTCCACTCGGCGTAGGGGCCTTGGAAGTCTTCTATGGTGTCTTCGTGGAAGACCCAGAGACGTGTGGCTACTTCGTCGATGAGGTCGTGGTCGTGGGTTACTAGTAACACTGTGCCTTCGTAGCGCTGGAGGGCAATGTTGAGGGCGTTGATGGCTTCTAAGTCTAAGTGATTGGTGGGCTCGTCGAAGATCAGGATGTTGGGCTTGGTTAGGATTAGTTTGCAGAAGGCTAACCTTGCTTGTTCGCCGCCGCTTAGGGCTTTGGTTTGCTTTTCGCCTTCTTCTCCACTGAATAACATTTGACCGAGGATGCCGCGGATGTCTTCGGAATGGGCGTCGGGTTTCCAGCGATGGAGCCACTCGGCTACGGTTAGGCCGTGCTCGATGGTGGAGCCTACGTCCTGGGGGAAGTAGCCGATCTGGGCTTCGTGACCCCAGAAGACATTGCCGGAGTCGAGGGTGAAGTCCTTGTCGGCGAGGCCTGGGTAGTTGGCGAGAAGGCTTTTTAGCAGTGTGGTTTTGCCGGCGCCGTTGCGGCCCATGAGGCAGACTCGCTCGCCGCGCAGGACGTTGGCCGTAAAACCATCAATTACTGTGAGATCACCGTAAATCTTGGTCAAGTGCTTGAACTCAAGGGCGTGCTTGCCGCTGGGGCGGTTCTGGTCGAATTTGATGTAAGGGCGCTGGATGTTGGAGCGGGCTAGCTCGTTGGTTTGCAGGCGCTCGACCTCTTTACGGCGGCTGGTGACTTGCGAGGAACGGGTTCCGGCGGCGAAGCGGGCGATGAACTCATTGAGCTGGGCGATCTTTTTATCGCGCTGGGCGTTTTGGGATTCGAGGGTGGAACGGATCTGGGTTTTGGCCATGACCATCTCGTCGTAGCCGCCGGTGTAAGTAATGACTGTTTGGTAATCGATGTCGGCGGTGTGGGTGGTGACGGTATTGAGGAAGTGACGGTCGTGGGAGATGGCGATGAGTGTGCCGTCGTAGGTGGCGAGGAAGTCCTGAAGCCAGTGGACGGAGTCGAGATCGAGGTAGTTGGTGGGCTCGTCGAGGAGCAGGGCCTGGGGCTTGCCGAAGAGAGCCTGGGCGAGGAGGACGCGGACTTTTTGGCCGCCCTGGAGCTCGCCCATGAGGCGGGTGTGGATGGCTTCGGGGATGTCGAGGCCGTCAAGGAGGATGGCGGCATCGGCTTCGGCGGTGTAGCCGTCTTCGTCGCCGATGGTGCCTTCGAGCTCGCCTAACCTCATGCCGTCGGCGTCGGACAGCTCGGGCTTCTCGTAGATGCGGTCGCGCTCTGCAAGAGCGGCCCAGAGGGGCTTGTTGCCCATGATGACGGTGTCGATGACGCGGTAGGAGTCAAAGGCGAACTGATCTTGTCTCAGGACCCCGAGCTTGCGGGGGCGGACTACGGTGCCTTTTTGGGCGTCTAGCTCGCCGCTGAGGATCTTCATGAAGGTGGATTTGCCGGAGCCGTTGGGTCCGGTGAGGCCGTAGCGGCGGCCGGGAATGAAGGCTACGCTCACGTCCTCAAAGAGGATCTTGGAGCCGTAGCGCATGGTGACGTTGCTGACACTGATCATGGTGGTTCTGGTTCCTATTTGCGGGCCGCAGTTTGGTATCGGCGCAGGCGGGCCGGATGGGGCTGGGGTTGTTGTTGGGGCGCGCATATAGACAGCGCCGAGAACTGGTTCTCTTTTAGTTTCTCATATTGGTGGGTTGGGGGTTTAGTTGGTCCCAGGGTCGGATTGAAAAGCATACCTCAGGGGTTAAAAACCCCTTTCTCTGTGGGGGTATTGTATTGCCGGGGATGAATCCCCGGCCTACCGCTCCGGTTAACCTGGGAAGCCGAGTTTTGGGGTATCCCACCCATTCCGCAAAGAGCGCGGAATGGATGGGGCACGGGGCTTTTGTGGGGTGATCGATTGTCGGCTGTTGTGGGATCCCAGGTGCCCAAAAGCGAGGCACCTGGGGCACCCGACTTTGGTGAATTGTTTAGGGATTGTAAATCCGAGTTTGTGGGGTTGTGAGGGGCGGTTGAGAAGCTAGCCGAGGAAGGCCATTACTACATGGTTGACCAGGAAGGCTGCGCCGTAGGCGAGGGCCAGCATGTAGAGGAATTGGACGGCGGGCCACTTCCAACTGTTGGTTTCGCGGCGGACTACGGCCATGGTGGAGGTGCACTGCATGGCGAAGGCGAAGAAGATCATGAGGGCGAGCGCGCCGCCGAGGGTCATGTCGTGGTGGAGGGCGGTTTGCAGGTGCATGGACTGGGTGGCGGGGTCGGCGCCGTAAAGGGTGCCCATGGTGCTGACCATGACTTCGCGGGCGAGGACACTGGAGAGGAGGCCGATGCCGATTTTCCAATTGAAGCCCAGGGGGGCGATGGCGGGCTCGATGAAGTGTCCGAGGCGGCCAATGACGGAGTCGGCTAGTTCGGGGGCGGTCCACGCGCCGCTGGGGGTTTGGATTACGGGGAGATGAGCGAGGACCCAGAGGGCGAGGGTTACGCAGAGGATGATGGTTCCGGCCTGGCGAAGGAAGATGCGGGCGCGGTCAACGAGGCGCAGCGCCAGAGACCAGACGGTGGGCATACGGTACTGGGGGAGCTCGAGGATGAATGGGGTTTCGCTGGATTTTAGGATGGAGCTTTTTAGCAACCAGGCGGTGGTCATGGCGCCCATGAAGCCGGCTACGTAGAGACCGAGCATGACGATGGTGCGCAGGCCGAGGACGCCGTGGAGATAGAAGATGTTGGGGATGAAGGCGGCGATGAGGAGCATGTAAACCGGCAGGCGGGCGGAGCAGGTCATGAAAGGCGTGACGAGAATGGTGGCGAGGCGGTCGCGGCGGTTCTCAATGGTGCGCGTGGCCATGATGGCGGGGACGGCGCAGGCGTAGGCGGAGAGCAGAGGGATGAAGGCTTTGCCGTTGAGGCCGGTGGTGCGCATGACGCGGTCGGCGATGAGGGCGGCGCGGGCTAGGTAGCCCGAGTCTTCAAGGATGCCGATGAAAAGGAAGAGCAGGAGAATTTGCGGCAGGAAGACCAGAACGGAGCAGATGCCCTTCCACGCGCCGTCGAGGATGAGGGACTGTATCCATCCGGCGGGCAAGAGGGGGCGCACAAAATTGCCGAGATGGGCGAGGATGTCGCCAAAACCGTCGGAGAGTGGCTGGCCGATGGAGAAGACTACTTCGAATACGCCTACTACTACGACGAGGAAGAGCAGAGGGCCCCAGATGCGATGGAGGAGGATGTTATCGATTTTGCGCGTGCCTTCAACGGAGAGGGGAGCCTGGTAGCCGGTGCGGAGGCTGATTTGCGCGGCCCAGTTGTGGGCGCTGGCGGCGTTGCCTAATACAGGCAATGCCAGGGGCTTGGCGGCTTTGCGATCGGCTTGCTGATTGAGGAAGAGTGGTACGGCGTCGAGGCCGGTTCCGTGAACGGCGCTGATGAGCGCTACGGGCGCGCCGAGTTCGCGGGCGAGCTTGAGCGCGTCTACCTGGCCGCCGCGGGATTCCATGAGGTCGCTCATGTTGAGCAGAACGAGAGTGGGCAGGCCTACTTCAAGGACAGGGGCGGCGAGCATGAGCTGGCGGGTGAGATGAAGGGAGTCGAGGACCAGCAGAACTGCATCGGGCTTGGGTGTGCCGGGCATTTTGCCGCGGAGCACATCGACGGCGACGCGAGCATCCTCAGAGTATGGAGTGAGCGAGTAGACGCCGGGGAGATCGATGAGGGTGAGGTCTTCACGGCCTACGCCTGCCATGAGTCCCATGCGCTGCTCGACGGTGACGCCGGGGTAGTTGGCTACCTTTTGGCGGAGGCCGGTGAGGCGGTTGAACAGGGTGGATTTGCCGGAGTTTGGCGGGCCGATGAGCAGAACGGTCTTGAGAGCTCCCGTATGCGGCGGAACTGGAGGGGGAACAAAGGCCGGGGTCTCACAGCAGGCGCTCATCTAACGGCCTCGATGAGTTCGGGATCTTCAAGGTCGCTGGATTCGGGGGACTGGGGAGGGTGAGCGGATTCTGCGCCGGGGGAGCAGACGCGAATGGCCTCGGCGGTTTCGTGGCGAAGGGCAATCTCCATGCCATCAACGCCATAGACGGTGGGATCGCCGGCGGGGGCGCGGCGCAGAGCGGTGACCAGAGCACCAGGGACAAAGCCCATATGCATCAGGTGGTTCTGCACGGATTCGGCAGGTCAAGGGCAACCAGGACACCGATTGGCCAACCGTCAATTCGCTCAGAACGCTCAACTGTCTTGCTCCCTGGGGCTGCCGGTGGTGAAGGAACCAAGCGGAGACCCCAACGTGAATTACGACCGGAATGGTCGGATTTAAGTATACGGCCATCAGGCTGCGAGCCGCAAACAACGTTGTTCAAATTTTTCGTTCGAAGCACGGGCATGATACGACCTCCGTGAGGCGGGGTGGTTGGCTAACCTTTGCTAGCCGCTGTCAATCCCCCCTGGCGGGCCCATTGGCTTATTCATCGGAACGATGGCTTGTTTTATCAGCAGGAAAAAGCTTGAAGAAGTGATCCAAATCACACAAGATGGAGGAGTAAATTGAACTGCGGGAAGCGAGGTGGTTGGGAGGGATGTTGGCAATGGAACGGGCGAGTTTCGCGCATCGTTGAAAGGGGTTGCACCGCCGGAGGGTTTGTCGGCGGCGCAGGCGGCATTGTGGTGGGACGCGAAAGGGGATTGGGCGCGGGCGCATGGGCTGGTGGATGAACTGGAGACGCCGGAGGCGATGGCGGTTCACGCCTATCTGCATCGCAAGGAGGGGCGGAGCGGAATGCGGAGTACTGGTATGCGCGGGCGGGGCGGGGGTTTCAGCGGGTGCGCTGGAGGATGAGTGGGAGGCGCTGGTGGAGGGGTTGACGGACTGAGGCCAGAGTTTGAAAGTCTGACGGAACCTGTTGACTGAGCTGGCCGTAATCCATTCGTACAAGCAAAAGGGAGGGAAGATGAAGTTTGACCCGCAACCCCGGGAGAGTTGCCGGACTCTGGTATTTACTGCTTATCTTTATTGGGCCGCTGCTGCTGATCTACATTCCTAACAAATTGTTTGTTGATGGGGACGCGGCGGCGACGGTGGGCAATATCCTGGCCCACGAGTGGTTGTTTCGGTTGGGCATGGTGAGCACACTGGCATGCGGGGTGCTGTGGATCTTTCTTATTCTGGCTCTTTACCGGCTGTTTGCGGGAGTGGATAAGAACCTGGCGGTACAGATGGTGATTTTTGGGGGCGTGATGCCAGCCACGCTCTTTTTGTGAATGCGATGTTTGACATGGCGGCACTGATGGCGGCGCGTGGAGCGGATTTTCTGTCAGTATTCAGCAAGCCGCAGCAGGATGCATTGGTGGAGTTGCTGCTGCGATTGGGACATCATCAATACACAGCAGCCGGGGTTCTTTGGGGCGTGTGGCTGATTCCGCTGGCGCTGCTGGTTTATAGATCGCAATTTTTACCGAAGTGGCTGGGCGTGTGGTTGTTTATTGATGGATTGGCCAATTTGAACATGAGCTTGACGGGGGTTCTGTTGCCGCAATGGGAGGGAAAGGTGTTTCTTTACTCACAGCCGGCTCTTTTTGGGGAGTTGGGATTGATGCTGTGGTTGCTGATGAAGGGGGCTGAGCCGCCGGGGATTGAGAGCTGAGGCGGGGTGGTGTTGGATTTGCAGGATCAGGCTCGGGCACGATGTGCACTGGGCGTCATATTGGCGAACCACAGCTGTAACTCGGACAAAACACCAGAGATTAATTTATCTATAGATTTGAGTTAAAAATAAGCTATATTATCCTCCCAGCAGCATCCGTCCCATGGTGGGCTTTCATGAGGTAGGAATGCGTCATATTTCAGCAGTTACGATCGCTGTTCTCATTGGCCTAATCGCCGTCATTGCTCCTATCTGGATCTCAATTCAGTTGTCGTGGCGGGAAGCTCTTGCTAATGAGAGTTCAGTAGCACTGAGTTATGGCAATGATGTTTTGCGCCGAGCCGAGGAGACGGCGCAGCAAATTAGAGACGGGGCGAAGCTCATCAATGGAGCCCATAACCCTTCCTGCTCGCCGCAGGAAATTGCTCTGATGCGGAAGGTTGACGTCGGATCGAGCTACATTCAGGCGGTGGGGCGAATCGAGGGGGATGAAATTGCCTGCACTTCTTTAGCCGACCAGGGCCCGATCAAACTTGGTCTTCCGAGCCTGATTACAGCAAATAAAGCGGAAGAGCGTTTGAACATAAAACTTCCTTTCTCAGATATCCCAGTGGACGTATTTTCTTACTCCGGCCTCGCATTTATTCTCCATCCGGCCCTGGTGCTGGACGTTCCTACAGAGGGACCGGGTATCTCGATTACCGTTTTCATCCCCTCAACAGCCAATCATGCTATCTATGCGGCGCGAGGCGCGACCCCGCGCCCGGAATGGTTCAGGACAATACCTAAAGGCAGCAGCCTAACTTTTACGGATGCGGGATACATTGTGACTGTCACTCGATCCCCGGATATCGATATTGCTGTGATCAGCTCAGCGCCGGCATCGTATGCGGTGAACCACGTACGTCAGTTTGCTTACTTCTTTATCCCCTTAGGCCTGTTAAGCGCGGGGGCGCTGGTTTGGGTGGTTACACATTTTTCACGCGTTCATCTATCGCTACCTTCTGTTCTTCGCGGGGCGGCTAAGCGCAGGGAATTCTTTGTTGAGTATCAGCCAATTGTCGAACTATCGACTGGGAAATGGATTGGAGCTGAAGCGCTTGTGCGCTGGAAGCGCAGCGGAAGAATTGTAAGGCCTGACAACTTTATCCCCATTGCCGAAGAGAGTGGCGCGATAACACAGATCACTGCGTGCGTCGCCGAGATTGTTGCCGCCGATCTGCCGGCTCTGTTGAAGATCGATCGTGAGTTTCTGGTTGCGATCAATCTTTCCGCGCCGGACCTGCTATCGATTCAAACAGTTGAATTGCTGAAGTCTATGCTCAAAAAGCATGCTATTCAGCCTGCGAATATTAAGGTTGAGGCGACTGAGCGGGGATTTATGCAGGGCGCGCAGACACGCGACATTCTGGCTTCAATTCGCGCGCTGGGAATTCAAATTGCGATTGACGACTTCGGAACCGGCTACTCCAGCTTGTCATGCCTGCAGTCGCTTGGACTGGACGCGTTGAAGATAGACAAATCGTTTGTGGAAACAATCGGAACGGACGGAGCGACGAGCCAGGTGGTATCACACATTATCAGCATGGCCCATTCACTGAACTTGATTATGGTTGCCGAAGGGGTTGAGACTGAGGCACAAGCTCATTTCTTATCCGAAGGCGGCGTGCAGCTTGCCCAGGGGTGGTTGTATGGAAAGCCGATGAGTGTTGACTTGCTGTGCGCCGGGTTGAAAAGCAGAGCGGGGTGAATTGTGAGGGATGGCAAGAAAAACATTTCAACTGGCTCGCCTCGGGAAGATTATTTTCCTGCCATCCAGCGATTATTGGCGACTGCGATGCTAAATCTCCGATTTATCCCGGTCTTGGCAGCGTGGATGATGCGCGAACATATGTTCACGTCCGTTTTTCCCACAGCGCTGGGTCGCGGCTGCCATGGAAGCAGGCGATTACAGTGAGTGTTTCATCAACATCGATGATAGACATGAGCGCATAAGGAAAACGGCGAAGCAGAGCGCGACGCACGTTCTAGTAGATTTCTGGGAATTGGCGGGGTGTGGCGCTGATGCGCTGAACCGTGGCATCAACCGCAACGCGGAAATGACGGCCTAGACCGGGAGCCTCATTCTCATACCAATCCTGCGCATTGATCAACTCGGCGCGGGCACGCGGGGGAAAGATCACCGGAGCCACTACGGACAACGCTGCTCAAGTTCGGCCTTTAAAGCCGTCCAAGTGATGCCCTGTCGCCGGTCTTGGTCGAGCGTTCGAAGACGGCGGTCCAACTCCATGCGCTGCGCGGCAGTCAAGGGAATGTGGTTGTCTTCCAGACTGTCCCATAGCTGCGAGATTAACGTCAGGCGCTCCGGTGGAGTCAGACGCACAAGCTCATCATGGGAGAGTAATTCCATACATCGAGCATAGGAGACTACGGGAGCGAAAGCAACAGGCAATCTTCGGCTGTGTGGAAAGGCTGCAAACGTTTGAGTTAAGACAAAATGATTGCGTGATTTGGGCACAAATGGAGAATCGGTCCACATCGTGGGATTGCGTACCCGACTTGTGTCATGCATCACTGCGACTCCATTGCTCAGCGGCGAGACTCGATTCAGCGGTTGAAGTTCCGCAGGCCGCTCTATGAGGCAATGCGAATGAGTGAACAGAAAACTGGCAGTAAGATGGTGATTCTGGATGGGAACGAGGCGGCTGCCTCGGTGGCCTATCGTCTCTCCGAAGTGGTTGCGATCTACCCAATTACCCCCTCGTCGCCGATGGCCGAGTGGGCCGATCAGTGGCGCTCGGAGGGGAAGAAGAATATCTGGGGCGCATTGCCCATCGTGGAAGAACTGCAGAGTGAGGGCGGAGCGGCCGGCGCGCTGCACGGCGCGTTGCAGGCAGGCGCCTTTGGGACCACGTTCACGGCTTCGCAGGGCTTGCTGCTGATGATTCCCAACATGTTCAAGATTGCCGGCGAGCTGACCCCGGCGACGATGCACGTGACGGCCCGGACGCTGGCTACGCATGCGCTTTCGATTTTTGGCGACCACTCGGACGTGATGGCCTGCCGGTCGACGGGCTGGGCGATGCTGGCTTCGAATTCAGTGCAGGAAGTTGCCGACATGGCGCTGGTGGCGCAGATTGCTACGCTGGAATCGCGCATTCCATTCATTCATTTCTTTGACGGCTTCCGCACTTCGCATGAAGTGGGCAAGATTCTGCCGATCAGCGACGAGACGATTCGCGCGCTGGTGGACGACAAGTACATCATCGAGTACCGGCAGAATGCGCTGAGCCCGGATCGTCCGATGCATTCGCGGCACGGCGCAGAATCCGGATGTGTTCTTCCAGGCGCGCGAGGCCTGCAATCCATTCCACGCCGCGGTTCCGGGAATTGTGCAGAAGGTGATGGATCGCTTTGCCGCGCAGACGGGCCGCGCCTATCACCTGTTCGATTACTACGGCGCGCCGGATGCGGAGCGCGTGATTGTGATTATGGGCTCGGGCGCGGAGGCTGCCGAAGAGGCCGTTGACGCGCTGAACAAGCAGGGCGAGAAGCTGGGCATGGTGAAGGTTCGGCTTGTATCGGCCGTTCGACGCGAGCGCGTTTCTGGCGGCGCTGCCGGCGACGGTGAAGTCGATTGCCGTTCTGGATCGCTGCAAGGAGCCGGGCGCGAGCGGGCGAGCCGCTTTATCAGGACATTGTTACGGTGCTGGCGGAGAATGCCGCGACGCTGCCGTTTGCCGTGAAGCCGACGGTGATTGGCGGGCGGTATGGGCTTTCGTCGAAGGAATTTACGCCGGCGATGGTCAAGGGCATCTTTGACGAGCTGGCGAAGCCCGCGCCGAAGAACCACTTCACCATCGGCATCGACGACGATGTGAGCCACACCAGCCTCGAGCTACGATCCGGCGTTCTCGACTGAAGATCCGAAGACGGTGCGCGCGCTGTTCTACGGGCTGGGCTCGGACGGCACGGTGGGCGCGAACAAGAACTCGATCAAGATTATCGGCGAGCGAGACGCCGAACTACGCGCAGGGCTACTTTGTGTACGACTCGAAGAAGTCGGGGTCGATGACGACTTCGCACCTGCGCTTCGGGCCCAAGCCGATCCGGTCGACGCTATCTGATTACGCGCGCCAGCTTTGTGGCCTGCCACAACTTCAGCTTCCTGGAGAAGATGGACGTGCTGGAGGCGGCGATGCCGGGCGCGGTCTTCCTGCTGAACTCGCCTTATTCGGCGGCGGAGGTGTGGGACCATCTGCCCAAGACCACGCAGCAGGAGATGCTGCGCAAGAAGATCGAGTTTTATGTGATCGACGGCTACAAGGTGGCGCGCGAGGCCGGGATGGGCACGCGCATCAACACCATCATGCAGACCTGCTTCTTTGCCATCAGCGGCGTGCTGCCGCGCGACGAGGCGATCGCGCAGATCAAGAAGGCGATCCAGAAGACCTATGGCAAGCGCGGCGAGGCGGTGGTGGCGAAGAACTTTGCCGCCGTGGATGCACGCGCTGGCGCATCTGGAAAAGGTTGAGTTGCCGGCGGCGGTTTCGTCGGAGTTCGATCTGATTCCGTCGATCTCCGCCAAGGCGCCGGAGTTTGTGCGCGACGTGCTGGGACAGATTGCCGGCGGGGCATGGCGACCTGCTTCCGGTGAGCGCGATTCCGGCCGGCGGCGCCTTCCCCACGGGCACGGCGCAGTGGGAGAAGCGAAATATCGCGCAGTTCATTCCGGTGTGGGACAAGGATCTGTGCATCCAGTGCGGCAAGTGCGTGATGGTTTGCCCGCACGCGGTGATTCGCGCCAAGGTCTACTCGCCGGAGCTGGCGCGACAAGGCGCCGGCGACCTTCCAGTGGGCCAAGCCGAAGTGGAAGGGCATGGAGCAGGATCGCTATACGCTGCAGGTTGCTCCGGAGGATTGCACCGGCTGCGCGGTGTGCGTGGAAGTTTGCCCGGTGAAGAGCAAGAGCGACGCCAGCCACAAGGCCATCAACATGGCGCCGCAGGCGCCGCTGCGCGAGGCCGAGCGCGACAACTGGGAGTTCTTCCTGGGACTTGCCCGAGGTGGACCGCTCCAAGCTGTCGCACGCCCAGGTGAAGGATCTGCAACTGCTGCAGCCGCTGTTTGAGTTTTCAGGCGCCTGCGCGGGCTGCGGCGAGACGGCATACATCAAGCTGCTGACGCAGTTGTTCGGCGACCGGCTGTATATCGCCAATGCGACGGGCTGCTCGTCGATTTACGGCGGCAACCTGCCCACCACGCCCTATACGCAGCAACGCGGAGGGCCGCGGGCCGACGTGGGCCAACTCGCTGTTTGAAGACAATGCGGAGTTTGGCTTCGGCATGAGAATCGCGCTCGACCAGCAGAAGGAGTTTGCCGAGATGCTGGTGACGCGGCTTGCTGCGGAGATTGGCGACGAACTGGTCGACGGATCTGCTGGGCGCTTCGCAGAAGACCGAGACGGAGATCAACCAGCAGCGTGAGCGCGTGAAGGCGCTGCGCGAGAAGCTGGCCGGCAACGAGAGCTTCGGACGCGCGCAATCTGCTGGCCATTGCCGACTCGCTGGTGCGCAAGAGCGTGTGGATTCTGGGCGGCGACGGATGGGCCTTCGACATCGGCTTCGGCGGGCTGGACCACGTGCTCGGCTCGGGCAAGAACGTGAATGTGCTGGTGCTGGACACCGAGGTTTACTCGAATACCGGCGGGCAGATGTCGAAGGCGACGCCGCGCGGCGCGGTGGCCAAGTTTGCGGCAGCGGCAAGACGAACAGCCGGAAGGACCTGGCCATGGAAGCCGTGAGCTACGGCTCGGTTTACGTGGCGCAGGTGGCGCTGGGCGGCAACGACAGCCACGTGGTGAAGGCCTTCCAGGAGGCCGAAGCGCACGACGGGCCGTCGATCATCATCGCCTACTCCAGTTGCATTGCGCACGGCTACGACCTGGTGCATGGCCTGGAGCAACAGAAACTGGCGGTGCAATCGGGTTACTGGCCGCTGATGCGCTACAATCCCGGCGCTGCGCGAGGAGGGCAAGAATCCCTTCCAGCTCGACTCGAAGGCGCCGTCGATCCGGCTGAAGGAGTACAGCTATCGCGAGGCGCGTTACACTATGCTGGCGCGCAGCAATCCGGAGCTGGCGGCGAGTTGCTTAAGGAAGCGCAGGATGACGTGGAGCGCCAGTGGCGCGTATACTCGGCTCGGGCGGCGATGCCGGGCCGCGGGGAGACGCCGAACATCGCTCCGCGAAGAAGAAAGCCTGAAGAGAAACTGGCGGCCGTGGCTGCCGGAGGTGACGGAATGATCGATTTTTCAACACAGTATCTCGGCTTGAAGCTGAGCGGCCCGATCGTGGTTTCGTCCACGCCGCTCTCGGAGACGATTGACAACGTTCGCCGCATGGAGGATGCGGCGCCTCGGCGGTTGTGCTGACTCGCTCTTCGAGGAGCAGTTGGATCTCGAATCGCGGGCGCTGGACGACGATCTGTCGCGCGGCACGGATTCTTTTGCCGAGTCGCTCGGTTATCTGCCCGACCTGAACGACTACCGCATGACGCAGGATGTGTATCTCGAGCACCTGCGGCAATGCCAAGGAAGCGGTGAAGATTCCGATTCTGGCCAGCCTGAACGGAGCCACTACCGGCGGCTGGGTGCGCTATGCCAAGGATATGGAACAGGCCGGCGCGGACGCCATTGAATTGAACACCTACGCGCTGGCCACGGACAAGAGCCAGACCTCAGCGGAGCTGGAAGTGCAACTGCTTGAACTGGTGTCTGCGGTCACGGCCGCGGTCAAGGTGCCGGTGTCGGTGAAGCTGTCGCAGTCGTTTACCAGCATGCCGCACCTGGTGGCGCGACTGGAGGACGCGGGCGCGCGAGGCGTGGTGCTGTTCAACCGCTTCTATCAGCCGGACTTCGACATCGAGACGCTGGAAGTGCGGCCCACGCTGCACTTCTCAAAGCCCTCGGAGTTGCTGCCGCGGCTGCACTGGGCGGCGATTCTCTACGGCCACGTGAACCTGGACCTGGCCATTACCGGCGGCGTTCACTCCGCTGAGGACGTGCTGAAGAGCATCATGGCCGGGGCGGGGGTGACGATGATGGCGTCGGCGTTGCATATTCACGGCATCGAGCATATCGAGCAGAGTGCTGGCGGATATGCGCTACTGGCTGGAGAAGCGCGAGTACAGTTCGCTTTGGGAGACGCGCGGGTGCCTTAGCCGGCGGTCTGTGCCCGACACTTCTCCGTTCGATCGCGGCAACTACATCAAGACGCTTAGCTCTTATAGTTTGCGTCAGACGGTGGCGGCGTTTTAAGGACTGTAGGGTCGGTCAGAGCTTTTGACCTGATACGAAGATAGGGAAACGGGGCTTTAGCCTCTGGGGTATGCTTTCAAAAAGCTATGCCTCAGGGGCTGAAAGTGTCTGCGTGAGAACTTCACGAGGCACTTGTAATCATCGCGTAGTTGAGCGACAACAGAAGTATGTCGCGATTTAAAGTTTACAGCCCGGATCAGGCTTATTTGCTGCCGCCGAGCGTGCGGGATGAGTTGGGTTCCAAGCACCTTTGCTTTTTCGTCCGCGAGGTGGTGGAGCGGTTGGATATGAGCGTGTTCGAGTTGAGCTACAGCGCCGAGGGCGGGGAGCTTTATTCGCCCCAGCTGCTGCTGGGCGTGTGGCTGTACGCTTACGCGTTGGGCATCACCAGTGCGCGGCAGGTGGAGCGGCGGCTGGTCGAGGATCTTGCGTTTCGCTATCTGGCTTCCGGCGAACGGGTAGACAACTGGGCCTTGAGCGCGTTTCGCCGGCGTCACAGCCTGGCGCTGAACGACGCCTTCACGCAGGTGCTGGAGTGGGCGCGGGGCAAAGGCATGGTGAAGCTGGGGCGGGTGGCGATTGACTCGACGCGCATTGCAGCCAACGCCTGCAAAGACAAGGCGGACTCGGAGCAGGCGCTGCGCGATACGCGGGCGCGGTTGAGGCGCCAGGTGCGCATCTGGCAAAAGGCGGCGGATGGTGACGACGCGGAGCCGGGCGGATTGGAAATCGCCATTGCGGAACTCGATCAGGCTCTGGCGGAGATGCCGCGGCGCATGGAGCGGTTGAAGAAAAGCGGCTTGAAGAAGCTGTCGCGGACCGACGTGGATGCGCGCTTCCTGCGCCAGCGCGGAGGGTTTGTGCTCGGCTATACGGGCGAGATCGCCGTCTCCGACGACCACCTGATTGTGGCCCAGCAGGTGACGCGTAACGTAAACGACAACGCGTCGTTGCAACCGATGCTGGACGAGGTCGAGCGGCGCTGTGGCGCGCCGCCGGGCGCGGCTCTGGCCGACAGCGGCTTCTTCTCCATCGACAACCTGGAAATGATGGAGCAACGGAATATCGATGGTTATGTACCGGACTCGAATCTGGCTTGCGAATTGAATCTGGGCAGGCGTTGCCCTAAAAAGGCGCGCGCCGCATCTCATCGCAGGATGCGCGCCAAGCTGCGAAGTCCGGCCGGGCAGGCCGCCTATGCGCGGCGCAAGGCGGTGGTCGAGCCGGTATTCGGAGTCCTGAAACAACAACGTGGAATGCGTCAATTTCGTACCCGTGGATTGCAAAACGTAAACAACGAATTCACCCTGGCCACGCTGGCCTATAACATCACCCGGCTGCACCGCACGCTGGCAGCCTGAAAACAACCCCCGCCACTACTGGCGGGAAAAAACTCAAAACTAGACCGCCGCTGCACAGGGCCAACGGCGTTCTCACGCAAACACTAAAGCCCCGATTTGTTTGTGGCGCAGATTGCCGGGGATAAATCCCGGCCTACCATTTTCGGGTTGACAGTGACTAGACTTATTGAATCTGCAATATTTCGGGAGACGGGCGCGAGCGTGGACGCCCGCACAACAGCCGGTCAGGAGACCGGCGCTACTTCGCTGTCCTTTTCCGAATCACGCAGTTTTGGTGTTCGTTCAGGGAATACAATTACAGCGGTAAGGGGAACGGGAATGATTCGTAGACACAGTTTTTTGGGATTGGTGGCTGGTGCGGTATTGGTGATTTGCGGAACATGCGCGGCGCAGGCGCCGGTGAAGTATGAGCCTACGATTGCGTCGCTCGACCGGCATGAAGTGCCTGCCTGGTATTCGAATGCAAAGCTGGGCATTTTTATTCACTGGGGGCTCTATTCGGTGCCGGGATGGGCTCCGCTAACGCATCCCGATCACGACTTCAGCTCCGATGACTATATCAAGTACGACCCTTATGCGGAGTGGTATCTGAACACCATGCGGATCGATGGATCGCCGACGCAGGCTTACCATCGCGAGCACTATGGGGCGGATTATAACTACTACAACTTTGCGCCGATCTTTAACAGCGAGAGCCGGAAGTGGAAGCCTGAGGAGTGGGCGAAGATTTTCCGCGAGGCTGGCGCGCGTTACGTGGTGCTGACCAGCAAGCACCATGAGGGCTTTACACTTTGGCCGAGCGCGATTGCCAATCCAACGCTACCAAAGGATAGGCAGCATGCAGAGCGCGATATTGTGGGCGAGTTGACGGATGCGGTGCGCAAGCAGGGAATGCACATGGGGCTTTACTACTCCGGCGGGTACGACTGGACGTTTGTGCCCGGGCCGATCCGGACGAATGCGGACTATAAGAAAGTTGAGCCGCAGAGCGAAGAGTACGGGAAGTATGCCAATGCGCAGATCCATGAGTTAATCGCGCGCTATCATCCGTCGCTACTTTGGAACGATATCAACTGGCCGAAGACGGGCAATGCGCTGGAGGTGGAGGCTGACTACTACAACGCAGTGCCGGACGGGGTGATCGACGACCGGTTTGGGATCAAGCATGCGGACTTTACTACGCCGGAGTATAGCAAGCTGGACAAGATCAGCAAGAAGAAGTGGGAAGAGTGCCGCGGGCTGGGGCGGTCGTTCGGCTATAACCGGGCCGAGGGCGAGGCGGAGACGATTGCGCCGGGGGATTTGATTGCGCTGCTGGTGGACGTGGTGAGCAAGAACGGAAACCTGCTGCTGGATGTGGGGCCTGAGGCGGATGGAACGATTGCGACGGTGCAGATGGAGCGGCTGAAGGCGCTGGGGGCGTGGCTCAAACAGAATGGGGCGGCGATTTACGATACTGAGCCGTGGGATCGCGCGGAGGGTAAGACGGCGGAGGGCGACGACCTGCGCTACACCTATCAGGGGCACATCAATGCGATTGTGCTGGGAACTCCCAAGGCGCGGACGATTACATTTGAGGATTTTGCGTGGACGCCGAATATCAAGGTTTATCTGATTGGGGCTCGGGGGCGGCTAAAGGGGCTGAAGACCAGGGCGGCGGGAGATAGGCTGCAGGTTGCGTTGCCGGAGGAGTTGCCGGGGAAGTATGCGTATGTTTTGGAGATTCATAATTATTTGCGGTGAGGGCTTGTGGAGTTTGGAGCGGTTCTCCTGTAGGCGTTGAGGGAACGTGGACCGGGAGGTCCACGCGACAGCCGGCCAGGAGGCCGGCGCTACCTGTTGAGATGCTTTAAAGAGTGCCGAGAAGACTTGAGACGGTTTCTTCGATCAGGCGGCAGGCGTTGGGCAGGGCGGCGGTTACTGCTGCGCTGAATTTTTCTCCTAGTTCGGTTGAGGCGGCGCCAATGGTGAGGAGTTGTGCGGACGTGGGTTGGGTGGAGTAGAGATCGCGGGTGAGGGCCAGCAACTCGGCTGCACCCTGGTGATGGGTGGCGAGACCTTGCATGGCGACGGTGGGTTCTACGGGAGCGAGGCTGATTGAGCCGGGGGCGGATTCTACAGAGCAGTCGATAAATAAAACGGAATGGGAGTGGGCTATCTCTTCGGCTATTTCGGGGGTCCATTGCTGGCGGGTTATTACTTGGACCTGGGGTTCGGCGCGGAATCTGTTTTGAGTCCATTCGGCTAGCCACGGGCCTACGCCGTCGTCACTGCGGAGGGTGTTGCCGCAGGCGAGGATTAGGCAGCGGGGCTTGGGTTGGGTCATATTCGCTAGTGTAGATGGAATTGCTGTGACAGAGGTATCCCAGGTCTCAAATGCGAGATCTCAACCCCACGGACTAAGACCTGTCCTCGGGGGCCCTAGCCCAAGACCAGTCCGTGGGGGCCCCGGCCCTGGGGCAACCAGTTCGGTGCCGACAGAGGCAGCTGTGGGCCTGGAGGCCCACAGGACAGCCGGTCAGGAGACCGGCGCTACAAACTTGCTTAGCGGATTACGCGGTCCACTACTTCGCCGTCGGCGTTGAGTAGCGTCATGGCCAGCGGCATTTGGCCGAAGGCGTGGGTGGAGCAGCTCAGGCAGGGATCGAAGGTGCGGATCACGGCCTCTACGCGGTTGAGTGCGCCCTCGGTGAACTTGCCGTTCTTTACGTAGGCTTTGGCTGACTGTAGAACGCCCTGGTTCATGGCGTAGTTGTTGTGGCCGGTGGCTACGACCAGGTTGGCCCAGGTGATTTTGCCATTCTCGTCGACTTTGTAGTGGTGATTGAGGGTGCCGCGCGGGGCTTCGATCTGGCCTGCGCCCTCAAGGCGGTTGACTCCGGCGGTGGCGCGGACGTGCTTGTCGAGGATGCGCGGATCGGCGAGGATCTGCTCGATCTTCTCAATGCCGTGGAGAGCCTCAACGAGACGGGCGTGATGGTAGTAGAAGGAGCTCTCGACGGGACCGCTTGCCAGTTGCTTGAATTCGACAAGTTCCTGGTCAGCGCGCGGCGTTCCCATGGATTTGACGATGTTGAGGCGCGCCAACGGGCCCACGCGATAGCTGCCGGCAGGATAGCCGAGCGGCTTGTAGTAGACAAATTTTGTGTAGGTGTAGTTCTCGACAGCCTCGCCGATTTGCTCAGTGAAGCGGTTGGCGGTGATGCCGTCTTCAATGGTTGCGCCTTTGGGGTCGATGAGGCGGAGAGCGCCGTCGGTGATTTCAAAGGAATCGTCTTCGTTGATGAGGCCGAGATAGTTGGAGGGGAAGTTGGCGAAGACTTCGATCTCCTGCCTGAAATTAGACGCGATCTGCTTGTATGCACCGAGGGCTAGGGCGATGTTTGCGTAGGCCTCGGGAAGCATGGCCAGAATTTCGTCGCGGTGGGCGGGAGAGAGCGGCTCGGTGACTCCGCCGGGGACTACCCAACCGGTGTGGATGCGCTTGCTGCCGAGCAGCTCAATGATGTGCTGGCCGAAGCGGCGCAGGCCGATGCCGGCGCGGCCTAACTCAGGCTTGGAGGAAAGGACGCCGAAGATGTTGCGCACTTTGGGATCGGACTCCATGCCCAGAAGCAGGTCGGGCGAGGAGAGATGGAAGAAGCTCAGCGCGTGGGACTGGACCATTTGCGCGAGGTTGAGCATGCGGCGCAGTTGCGCGGCGGTATGGGGAATGCGCACCGACATGATGGCTTCGCAGGCCTGGGCCGAGGCGATGAGATGGGAGACCGGGCAGATGCCGCAGATGCGGGCCATGAGGCTGGGCATCTCGTAGAACGGGCGCCCTTGGAGAAGCGCTCAAAGCCGCGTACCTGGGTAACGTGAAAATGCGCGTCCTCAACTTCGCCCTGGGAGTTGAGCTGGATGGTGATTTTGCCGTGCCCTTCAAGGCGGGTGACGGGATCGATGGTGATGGTCTGGGTCATGGAAAGCTCCGATTCTCATTTACAAGCGCAGGCGTGGACGCCCACGCGACAGCCGGTCAGGAGACCGGCGCTACACGGTCACGACCGGCGCTACGTTAAGCTCCGAAACGGGTGAGGGCTGGAATATCCAGTGGCGCACCGGTTACCAGCGCGACAAGCGCTGTGTGAAATGTGTCGGCCGAGGGCGGGCAGCCGGGCAGAAAGACGTCGACCTTCACAAACTCGTGAACGGGGCGGACGACACGCAACAGCTTGGGAACTACGACGCAGGGAATTTGCGGCTGCAGGGTGGCGTTCTGAATGTAGGCGCGATCAAGAATCGCCTCGGGGCCGATGGGATTGCGCATGGAGGGCACGTTGCCGGTTATGGCGCAGTCGCCCATGGCGACCAGAAGTTTGGAGTGGGCGCGAATCTTTTTGATTTTCTTCTCGTCGTCCACCGATGCCACCGCCCCCTCGACCAGGGCGATATCCACCTCGTCAGGAAAGTCCTTGGTGTCGACGATGGGGCTGTAGACCAGATCGACAAGCTCCGCCAATTCAATGAGCCGTTCATCCATATCGAGAAACGACATGTGACAGCCCGAACATCCGTCCAGCCAGACCGTTGCCAGTTTCAGTTTGCTCATACGGCTTCCCTCATTTGATTCAACAGGGCGAGAAAGTCAGGATACTTGGGATGATCGGAGCCGATTTTGCTTTTGTCGAAAAGAGCTCCGGTGGGGCAGACCTGAACACACTTGCCGCAGCGAGTGCAGGCCGAGCTTCCCCAGTCCTGATGCAGGTCGGTAATGATCATGGAGTTGATGCCGCGGCCCATCACATCCCAGATGTGCGCGCCCTCGACTTCAGCGCAGACGCGCACGCAACGGGTGCAAAGGATGCAGCGGTTGTGGTCGGCGGTGAAGCGCTCGTGCGAGGCATCGACGGGCAGATCGGGGTTGCGATAGGGCAGACGAACATGGGTAAGGCCCTGATCCTGGCGCGAGGGTCTGCAGTTCGCAATGGCCGTTGGAGACGCAGACCGAGCAGATGTGGTTGCGCTCGGCGAAGAGCAGTTCCAGGATGGTGCGGCGGTGTTTCCGCAGCCGCTCAGTGTTGGTCGATACCTCCATGCCTTCGTAGACGGTGGCGACGCAGGCGGGAAGGAGCTTGTTGCTGCCCTTGATCTCGACCAGGCAGAGGCGGCATGCGCCGACTTCGCTCAGGCCGTCCAGGTGGCAGAGGGTGGGAATGTTGATGTCGTTCTCCCGCGCCACTTCGAGAATGGTCTGGCCGCGCGGGCGCTGACTTCCTGCTCGTCGATGATCAGAGTTTTGACGTCTACTTCTTGGCTCATGCCAACACCTCCACGGGAGCTTCCATGTTGCAGACGCCGGCCGGACAACGCTTGTGGACGATGTGTTCGAGGTATCGTTTTTGAAGTACTTGAGCGTGCTGAGCACCGGGTTGGGGGCCGTCTGGCCGAGGCC
>CAWAEU010000035.1:0-160498 GCA_963780975.1 uncultured Acidobacteriaceae bacterium
CACTCACCACCATTCACGCGACATTGAAGAACCTGCGCGACAGCAGCGCGCCGAAGCCGTTGCCTGAACCGGCGGTGCCGGTTAAGCAGTCCGTTAAGCCAGACTACATCGTCTGTCTCGAAGATGGAAAGAAGCTGAAGATGTTGAAGCGGCATCTCATGCAAGCCTTCAATATGACGCCTGAACAGTATCGCGAACGTTGGGGCCTCGATTTCGACTTACCCAATGACGGCTCCCAATTACGCCAAGCATCGCAGCAACTTGGCCAAGAAGATCGGTCTGGGCACGCGACCGGCCAAGACCAAGCGCGGCTGATGTTTCGGGTATCGAACATGGCCAGCCTCACCGTGATCGCGATTGCCGTCGCCGCCGTCATGGTGTTGGCCATGTGCACCATAGGGAATTCGCCAAATGTCCGCTAAGCTCGTTGCGTTTCGGGACTCGTGGAAAAACGGACTGCCGCCGCTCGATCACCGAAAATAGGGGGGTAGATGAACCTCGTAATTCCTAAGGGCGTACTGGACCAGCACATTGCCGTGCTCGCCAAGACACGATCCGGCAAGTCGAGTATGATGCGGCTTTTGGCTGAGGCCATGCTCGATGCGAGCCTCCCCGTCTGCATCATCGACCCCAAGGGCGATTGGTGGGGTCTCAAGTCATCGGCCGACGGAAAGAAAGCCGGTTACCCCGTGGTGATCTTCGGCGGCCCACATGCCGACGTACCGATCAATGAGCACTCCGGCGCCGCCGTGGCCGAACTCTTCGCCACCGAGAACCGCCCCTGCATCATCGATCTCAAGGGGTGGAGCCGGCAGCGAGCACACGGTTCTTCGGTCGCGTTGCTGAAGACGCTGTTCCGTCTGAACCAAGGGCTGCGCTGGCTGATCGTCGACGAAATCCACAACTTTGCGCCCAAGGGACAGATCGCCGATCCCGAGACGGCGAAGGCGTTGCACTGGACCAATCGTTTGGCCAGCGAAGGCCTAGGCCGGGCATTCATCTGATCTTCGCGTCACAACGCCCACAAAAGGTTCACAACGATACGCTGACATCCGCCGAAACGCTGATAGCAATGCGCGTCATCCACCCTTCGGATCGCGGCGCCGTGTCTGATTGGATTAAGGGTTGCGGCGACGCGAAGCTGGGCAACGAAGTGCTGAACTCACTCGCCGACATGAAGCGCGGGGAAGGCTGGGTATGGTCGCCGGAAATCGGCTTTCGACCAGAAACGCCTATCAGTTTCCACTGTTCAAGACATTGAATTCGTTCAAGCCGAACGAAGGCCAGAAGGTCGAGCGACTCAAGGGATGGGCCGAGATCGACCTTGCCGAAGTCCGGGCAAAGCTTGAGCGTCGAGCAAGAAACGAAAGCCAACGACCCCGCGGCGCTGAAGGCCGAGGTGGCACGGCTCAAGGCTGAATTGACAAAAAAATCGCGCCTGCCCACGACCAGGGCACCCTCGACGATGCTTTCAAGAAGGGGCTGGCGAGTGGCGAAGCGCTGGAACGCGGGCGTTGGATGGACGTGATGAAGGCGCTGGATAAGGCGGTCCCTGGCGTCATCGCCACGCTTCAGGCTTTCATGGACTCAGTGAAGCAACGCATCCTGCCGAAAGACATCATCGAGGTCGCGCCGCGCCCGACCCGCATCAAAGATGAGCCGCTTTTGAGAGCGGCACTCCCGAAACCGGATGGCGCGGAGGTATCGTACGGACTTTCCGGCGAAAACGTTGGCCTTACGTCTGCCCAGAAGCGCGTCATCAACTCGATCGCGTGGTGGTCGAAGGTTGGACGTCATCCCGTGGAGCGTGTCCGCGCGGCTGTGTTTGCTGGCTATAGTCCGAAGGCATCGACGTTCGGCGTGTATATCGCGGAGCTCGTGAAGAAAGGGCTTGTTTTCTCGGAGCCAGGAAAGGTCGGGCTTACCGATGACGGGCTTGCTGCGGCCGACATCCCGGCCAATCCGACGCGCGACGACTTGAAGAAGGTCCGCGCTGTCCCTGTTCGCCGCAGGAGGAAAAGGTATTCGACGCGGTATACTCGGAATACCCGAACGATATTGATCGATCCGATCTTGCGGACCAACTCGGCCTCTCGCCAACCGCAAGCACTGTTGGTGTATATATTGCCGCAGTTGGCGGTTATGGATTGATCGAGGTGTCCGGGCCCCGGCGCGTGCGAGCCGCTGAGTGGCTGTTCGATGCAAAATGAGCACGCCGCAGATCGATATTCCGGAAATTGGCTGGTTCCGGCTCAGGTTGGTTCGCGGCGGCCCATGGGTGGCCGCTCGCATCTATTGGTCGGTCGCCAAGGATCCTGTGACAGGGGAACAGTTGGACCATCGCCAGTCATGCTCGGCGAGATCATGGGCAAGCCCATCAGCCCAATCGAACTATGGCCGCGCGTCGCCGGACATCGGATCACGGAGCAGGAATATCAGTACCTGATGCACGTCAAGGCGTGGGCCGAGCGCACGACCCGACAGGCCGGAAAGCGACGCCGAGCAAGCGAATTGACCTTAATCGCATGAAGCGATCTTCTAAAGAGCCGATCATGAGGAAGTCGTCGAGCAACCCGGCATCCGGCCACGACCTGCCCCCCACCAACAGGAACAGCTCCGTCGATGCTCTATACAGTTCAAGCAACAATCTCATCTTCGCGAACGCCAGGAAAATTGCTTGCCGGCGCGACGCGCGCACCGGAGCAATCGACGTCGAGGAGACGGCCGGCAAGATGGGTGACTTCATCAAGCAGTTGACCGCATTCGACAAGACCTGCGAAACCAAGCGCGTCGGCACCAAGGAGCCGTATCTCGGCGCCGAACGTGCCGTGGATGGATTTTTCAAAGGCTTGGCCAAGCCGATCACGGACGCCAAGGTCAAGCTTCGGGCACGGGTGACCGACTACCTGCGCTCAAGGAACGCGGAACGCCAGCGGCGGGAGACGGAGGCCCGCGCCGCCCAAGCGGAAGCCGATCGCTTGGCTGCGGAAGCCCGCAAGGCTGCCGAGATAGCCCAAGCGAAGCCGATCGCTTGGCTGCGGAAGAGGCTTGGGGAACTCGCTGACACGGAACTTTCGGCTGAGGCGACCAAGACAACCGACGCTGCCGCTGACCAGGCCACGGCGGCGATACGACTGGCGGCCCAGGCCTCTGCCATGCTGAAGAAGCAAGAAAGCACCGCCCGAAGGCCTCTGAACTCTCGCGGACGCGCGCGACTTTGGTGCGGTTGCCGAACTCCAGAGTTCTGGGATCATAAGATTTGGACCGGTCAAACCTGGACCTCGAAACGCTTCGTCTTTTCTTGCCCATCGACGCACCCCAAAACCCCAAAACCCCAAAACCCCAAAACCCCAAAACCCCTATTTATTTATGTAGTTCAGTATAAAATCAATCTTATTATGCAGTTAATTGTTATTAATAGTATTCGTTTTCTGGAATATCGCCATTTTTATTCAAATTATTTGGACTAGGGCATAATCTGCCAAATTTTACACATTCCTCGCAACTCTTTTCCATTGTAACAGTTCTGCCAATATTTTTTTCAAAGCGAATGCAATTTGGCCTATGATAGCTTGGCCCATGTGCTATAATTGGAGATAATCTCGCGCTGCATGAAGAGCAAAATGAAGTGTAGCATATTCCACATGCGATTTCCGTTGTTTCAGCTTTTTTAATTCCTATTGCTAAACAATTAGGGCAGGGCATATATTCAACATTACTCAATTGCTAAAAACATATTACATATAATTTGGAAAATACGAGTTTTCTGTCTGGGCATTCAGCCGGGTGTTGAAGATTTCCACAAAACCAGCAAATTGCAAAATGGCATTTTTTGCATGTTGCATTTTTTATTCCACACTTTTTATTGATGAAGTTTTTTGTGTTGCATTTCCTGCATGTAAACTGGACACATTCAAGCTTTTCTTGTTTTCTCATAAAATCTTCTAGCGTTTTTTCATCAGTTGCTTCTAATATTTCCTGATTTGTCAATATATATTTGCAATTTGGAGCTAAACAAGTAAGTTTTCTTATTCCAATTTCAGGGATATTCAATCCTTCTGAAATAATTCGCTTCATACAAGAAATATGACACCAGTGACCACAATCAAGTTGTAGTGAAGATAAAAGGTATGTGTCTAACTTTTTTTTGCAAGAAAAGCAACCATTTTTATCCAAGTCTTTTACTTTAACTTTTTGTTTGGCCTTTCTACTTTGTTGACAATTCCTGCACAAGCACTCGCATAAACTATCTGCATTCGTGAATTTTTTATCGAATAGTAGTGCACAGTTTTTACAGGATAATATTAATTCATGTTGGGTTGTGCTGTTTGTTGGGATTAAAATGTCATTGCTAGACTCCCCGCAAAATACGCAAATGTTCTTTTTATTAATTTCATAATTGTACATATATGCTAGACCTCCTGTGGCTTGTGTAATTTCATCAAATGATAGTACATAAATGCAATCCGTAAATGGACATTTTACCTGAAAGTCCACAGAAGGGATAAATACTTTTGATAAAATGCATTGGTAGCTAAGACAATTCTTGCAAAATATATGGCCGCAGTTCAGTAAAATATTTTGCGTATTATTGTAATGGCACCTTTGGCAGCGAGGATATCTTCTTTCAAATATTTTTTTGGGGAGCATATTTCGCAAGAGTTTGTTTTTAAGATATGAGAATCGGGATAGTATCCCAAATTTAATCATAGGCAAATTTATTTCTATTGTAAATACTTCATTTTCTGCTTCAGTAATATGATATTTTGCAAATTCCAGCAAATATTCCTTTGGAGTTTTTGTTAACGATACAATCATCTCCCTATATTTGTTGAATTGCGGATTTGAATTGATATTCTCATCTTGACACTTGAGTAGTTTTATAATTTGATCACTTAAACCATCCATTGCCATTTCGAAGGCAAGTGCTAAAAGCTTAGCAAATATTAATTTGGAATTAGTTTCTTGGCGTCCAAAAGACTCGCAATTAAGTGCTTCTTTTAAATTTTAATTACTAATGAGCTTACCTCCAAAAAACCAGTAGTTTTCAACGTAGCACCCTTTTTTGTAAACTAAGTCAAGTGCTCCTAAAAAAGGCCTTAGTGGCTCCATATTGCGTTTAGATTAGAATATATTAGATTCTTTTAATTGAGGCATATTATCTTGCATTAACGTTATACAAATTTGCGAGTGTTATTCAAGGGGTTTTGGGGTTTTGGGGTTTTGGGGTTTTGGGGCGCGATTGCGGGCTTGCAACATCGTATGCAGGCGGTGCTATTGGCGCGGATAACAGCTCGCGAGGGTTGCGGATCAAATGCCGTGGCTGCGCGATCTGTGGAAAGCGCCGGGTTGAAGGGCAGGTGACAATGGACACCGTCAGGCTTGGCCGCTCAGGGCTGAAGGTCTCGCGCCTGGGGTTCGGCGCCATGGGATTCGGTGACAAATCCTGGCGGTCCTGGGTGCTGGATCTGGACGGCAGCCCGCGCGGTGTTTCGCCGGGCGATCGAAGCCGGCATCAATTTCATCAATACCTGCGACTATTATTCCGCCGGCGTCAGCGAGGAGATCGTTGGCACGCTGGTGGCCGAACACGGCAATCGCGACGAACTGGTGATTGCCACCAAGGTCGGCAATCCAATGGGACGCGACGCGAACGCGCGCGGCTTCTCGCGCAAGCACATCATCAATGCGGCGGAGAAGTCATTGCGCCGCCTGCGCACCGATCATGTCGACCTCTACCAGACGCATATATGGGACCCGACGACGAACCTCGACGAGATGATGGCGGCGTTCGATCATCTGGTCCGGGCTGGCAAGGTGCTCTATGTCGGCATCACCGACATGCCGTTCTGGCAGTTTGCCACGGCGTATTTCACCGCGCAGCGGGCTGGTCTGGCGACCTTCACCTCAGGCCCAAGGAATCTCTACCTCGTATGTGGAACGCCAGAACCTCACCATGCGGATGCAAATGCGCCGGTTTACCCAGCTGACGAACGCCTTCTCAAAGAAGCTCGACAACCTCAAGGCGTCTGTAGCCCTGCATTTCGCGCACTACAACTTTGTTCGGGTTCACCAATCCTTGAGAATCACCCCAGCGATGGCGGCAGAATTAACGCCTTGTGTTTTGGGGTCTCGGAGACTTGCTTGAGGCAATTGAAGGGCCAAACTAGGGTACTTGAGCCGGTTACGCAAATTAGGACAGTACCCTCTGCCGGTATTTTTTGACGCGCCGCTCACTCTCTGCTACCTTATTAGAGGACAATTCAACGTAAAAATACACTCCTCAGTAGCTCAATGGCAGAGCATTCGGCTGTGGCGTGGCGGAAGGCTACTACCAGCGTGTCCTCCGTCTGCGGCTGGCCGCAAAAACACTTCAACTCCACGGCTGACTCGGGCACGGCCATTGCACAGGGCCGGGGCAACGATGACTTGAGCACGCCCACACCGAACTGAATCCCGACGAGGTGGTGGCTCTTGGCGCGGCGGTGCAAGCCGACATTCTTGCTGGCTCATCGAAGTCCACCGAAGAGATGCTGCTGCTGGACGTGACGCCGCTCTCGCTGGGCATCGAGGCCCTGGGCGGCACCGTGGCGCGCATCATCCAGCGCAACTCCACCATTCCCGCCTCGGCCACAGAGCACTTCACTACCGGCGTGACGGCCAGACCAACGTGGCCATTCACGTGGTGCAGGGCGAGCGGGAACTGGCCGCCGATTGCCGCTCGCTGGCGCGCTTCGACCTCAAGGGCATTCCGCCCATGAGTGCCGGGCTGCCGCGCATCGAGGTGCGCTTCTCATCGACGCCGACGGCATTTTGCAGGTCTCCGCGCGCGAGCAGCGCAGCGGCCAGGCCGCGCAGATCGAGGTCAAGCCGACCTACGGGCTGACCGACGAGCAGGTCGAGAGCATGATTCTCGACTCCTTCGACCACGCCGAAGAGGACTTTGCCAAGCGCCTGCTGATCGAGGCCCGCAACGAGGCGGAGACGATTCTTGCCGCCGTCGAGCGCGCCCCGCAGAGTCCCGCATGGACGCAGTTGCCCGGCGAGGAGCAGGCCGCCATCGCCGCCGCGCGCGACCTGCTGGCAGTCGGTCAAGAAGGCGAGATCTCGCCGCGATCCGCGAGGCGACGCTGGCGCTCGACCAGGCCACGCGCCGCTTTGCCGAGCTGATGATGGATGCCGCCGTCTCCAGCGCCCTGCGCGGCAAGACCATGGACGCAGCCGGCGAAGAGCTGGACGAGGCAGTCACCGCGCCCCATCCCATGGCCGCCGGCGGAGTTCAAATAAGAGTAGCGGCCAGCGAAGTGAGTACGAGGAGTGTCGGATCTATGAGCGAACAAACGAAGAAAGAACATTCCCGCCGACAAGCTCGTGCGCGTCACCTTTCTGCCCGAGGGCAAGACGGTGGAGTTCGAGTTCGGCACGATGCCCTACGAGCATCACGGCAAGCCGATGTCGTTTCTCGACGTGGCGGAGAACTTCGACGTCTTTCTCGATCACGCCTGCGGCGGCGTCTGCGCCTGCACCACCTGCCACCTGTGGATCAAGGACCAGAGGGCATCAGCGAGGCGGACGACGACGAGCTCGACCGGATGGACATGGCCGCCGACCAGCAGTTGAACTCGCGGCTGGGCTGCCAGGCCGTCATCACCCGCCCCGGCGATTACGTGGTCGAGATTCCCAAGTGGAACCGCAACTACGTCTCCGAAGGCAAGCCGCTGACCCTGGCGGAAGAAAAGTAAGGAGCGAGCCATGCCGCGCGAGATTCTCTGGACCGACGCCGAAGAGATCGGCATTCAGTTGCAGGAGAAGTTTCCTGACCTCGACCCGTTGACGGTGCGCTTCACCGATCTGCACCGCTACGTGACCGAGCTGGAAGGCTTCGCCGACGACCCGGCAAAGTCCAACGAGTCGCGCCTGGAAGCCATTCAGATGGCCTGGCATGAGGAGTTCCAGGACGCGCAGGGGTAATCTGACGTTTGGTAGCTTACTCAGATAAACTCGACTGAAAATCCGCTTCGGCGTGCGGCGTCCGCAAGCCGCTGATCGGCGGTCATGAACACATTGCCCTTGTGGTTTTTGCTCGCATCACTTCCAACGCCGCCGCAAACTGTAGTGCATCGGCGGCGCGGAGCGGATAAAGCTCAAGCAGCGAACAGGCATGACTCGCGATGCTTCGGAGTTGAACTAACGGAATCCCAGTCTTGCAAGATTCCTGCGCGAGCTGCTTGCCGATGAGGAACCGGTCATGGGATATCTGACCCATCCGTTCAAGCCGGGTCAATCCGCTCATGATCTCAACTTGGGTTGCCCACCAGGCGACGATGCCATATCGTGCATAAAGCGACGTTCGCCTTGGCTGACTGTGGCTGCGATACGCAGAGCGGGATGAGCGCGCTGGAGTCCCAAAAGGCAGACGGGCCAGCTCATCGGCCTTCCCGCTCCTCATGCCAAACTTGGTCCATCACTTCTCTGCGAAATCATCGGGCCGGGCGGATCGGGCAGTTCCTCTCCCTCTACCGGGCATCTTCGGGCGGTGTGACGATGCCCTTGGCGATGAGACGGCTCATCCGCGCGTCTTCATCCTCGACCGGTCCGGCAGCAACCAGCCGGGCAACCGGCGTATTCCGGTCAAGGATCAGCACTTCCTCGCCATTCTTGACGTATTCGATATGGGCGCTGAGCTTGGCCTTCAATTCGCTGATCTTGGCAGTCCGCATAGAGCTCACTTTACCACAACATGACCAACTTGGTCATGTTTGATTTCATAATCCGCATCGTCCTCGACTCCCGCCCCTCGCTCCATCCAAACGAACCCTCAAAGTGCTCGAATTCCTTCTTCTCGCCCCGGCACAAGGTAGACGCTGAGCACATCGAAGCGCACCGGCGGGGCGGTCTCCTGGGGCAACTGGCGGACATACTGCCGGGCCAGCCGGCGCAGAGTGTTCGCTTGTGCGAGTCGACGCGCAATCTCGGCGGGCTGCAAATCGTGGGCGGTGCGCGTCTTCACCTCGACAAAACACAGCATCGGCCCCTGCCATGCGATCAGGTCCAGGTCGCCCGGCAGCGTTGCCCGACGACCAGCGCCGCGCCACGACGGTGTAGCCCTTGCGGCGCAGGTAAAAGAAGGCCGCAGTCTCGCCGTCGATGCCGGTGACCAGATGGGCGGGCAGGCCTCGTCTGCCGTCCGCGCTGCCGCGCTACCCGTGCAAGCCGGCCAGCGCCCGCTCCTCGCCAGCCGATCCGCATCTGCTTCATCCACCCCATGGCAGACCATTCTCGGCTCGCCGAGCGAAAGGCGCAAACTCGGCGCTGCGGCAGGCTCAAACCAGGGTCGTGCGCCTGAATCCGGCTCGCATGCTTCCCGATTCATGCCGCAGATAGCATTGCCAAAGTGGAACAGCGCAGTCCGCATCCGGGAAGTCTCGCATCAATTGTCAGCGAACGAGTCCAGTCCGCAGCCTCAGCAACGGAAATGGGCAAGACTGAAAGATTGAGGAGGAAGAGGACCGGCTATGTCTCAAGGTTTGTTTGGCAGGACTGTTTTCACCACGCGATACGCAGGCTCGCTGCCCGTATCCATGGGAGTCGAAGCGACCTCGCGAACCGCAGTCGAGCCGGAGCGGATCGCAGCTTTGAGTATGCGCTGGATGCGCTGCCGTGCAACGCCATGTTCTGCGACCGGGAGTTGATCCTGCGCTACCTCAACCGGTCTTCGCGCAAAACACTGCACAGCCTGCAGCAGTACCTGCCTGTTCCGGTGGACCAGATCGTGGGCAAGTCGATCCACATCTTCCACAAATCTCCGCCGAATATCGACAGGATTCTCGGCGGCAAGCGAGCATCAGGGCATCCATCATCTGCCCCACAAAGCAACCATTGCGCTGGGCCCGGTCAAGCTCGACCTGAAGTTGAGCCATGACCAACGAGCGCGGCGAGTATCGTCGGCGCGGTGGTGTCTGGGGCGTAAGCACGCAGCAGGCAATCGAAGCGCTCCGGCAGGCGCAGGAGGCGCAGCGCACCGACATCGAGCATCTCAACGGCAATCTGCAGATGGTGGCCACGGCCACGCATGAGATCGAGGCCAGCATCGCCGAGATCGCCAGGAACGCCGTCGAGTCGCGCGGCGGCCGAGAAGTCGCGCACCGCCAGCGCCGAGAGCAAAACGTCCATCGAGAGCCTGCGGACATCGAGCAGCGGCGTGGCCAAGGTAGCGGAACTGATCGCCTCCATCGCCACGCAGACCAGCGTGCTGGCGCTGAATGCCAACATCGAAGCGGCCAGGGCAGGCGTGCATGGCAAAGGATTTAGCCGTTGTGGCCAGCGAGGTGAGAAAGCTGGCCGAGCAGACGGCCGCGGCCACGGCCGAGATTCAGGCCAAGGTGCCGCGATCGGCGAGGATATGACCACTGCCATGCGGGCCATCGACCGAATCTCCAGCCAGACCGAAGAGCTGTCCGGGCTTTCGCACCAGATGGCCGCCGCGGCCGAGGAGCAGCACCTGGCCACGCAGGAGATGGCGCACAATCTCGAACGCGCCGCGCATCGCACCTCGGAGATCGCCAACATGCGCATCGAGGAGAAAATCCAGTAGCAGACGGATTGCACGCTGGGACAGAGTGCGGCAGCACGAAGCGGCCTGCGGAAGGCTCGGATGCACATTCCACTGGCGCATTCAATTTTACCGCATCCGTTCAGGCCGTGCGCAACCTCAAGCGAGCCAGCGTGCTGCGTGTTCCTTCTCCGCCAGCGTCAGCGCCTCTTCCAGAATATCCATTGCAACCGTGGCTTCGTGCTCATTGACGATCAGCGGAGGGGAAAGCCGCAGCGAAGTTTCGCCGCAGCCCAGCATCATCAGTCCCCGCTCGAAGGCCAGAGTCTCCATGCGGTTGCGCAGCGCGACGGCCGGCTCGCGCGTAGCCTTGTCCTTCACCATCTCAATGCCGATCATCAGGCCGCGTCCGCGCACCTCGCCCACCAGCGGATGGGTCTGCTCCAGCCGCGCAGCCGCTCCAGCATGAATTCGCCCACCTTGGCGGCGTTGGCCATCGCCTCGCGCTCAATAATGTCCATCGTGGCCAGCGCGGCGGCAATCGAAACCGGATTGCCGCCGAAGGTCGATGCGTGCGAGCCGGGCGCCCAGTCCATCACCTCGGCGCGCGTCATGCAGATGCCCAGCGGCATTCCGCTGGCGATTCCCTTGGCCAGGCAAACCATATCCGGCTCCACGCCGGAGTGCTCGATAGCCCACCACTTGCCCGTCCGCCCCATCCCGCACTGCACCTCATCCACCACCAGCAGAATGCCGTGCCGATTGCAGATGGCGCGCAGCTCGCGCAAAAAGTTATCCGGCGCAACAACAAACCCGCCCTCGCCCTGAATAGGCTCAACAAAAATTGCGGCCACCTCCTCGGGAGGCAGAATCGGTTTTGAAAAGTTTTTCTTCAATGTAGCGCGCGCAGCCCAGGCTGAAGGCTTCTTCCTCCTGCGGTCCGCCCTGCAGCCGCGATAGGTATAGGGATAGCGCACATGCGTCACGCCCGGAACCAGCGGCGAGAAGCGCCGCTTCTGCTGCGGCTTCGATCCGGTAAGCGAAAGCGCGCCCATGGTGCGGCCGTGGAATGCGCCAAAGAACGAGATCACCTGCTGCCGTCCGGTGTGGTAGCGAGCCAGCTTCAGCGCGCACTCAATTGCCTCGGCGCCGGAGTTGCCATAGAAAAATTTGTGCGGTCCGGGCATGGGCGCCACTGCCGGAGAGCCGGTCGGCCAGATCGGTGAGAGCCTCGTTATAAAAATCAGTTCCGGAGATATGAATCAGCTCCGCGGCCTGCTTCTGAATAGCCGCGACGACCTCAGGATGGCAATGGCCGGTCGAGACCACGGCAATGCCCGCGGCAAAGTCGAGAAACTCATTGCCGTCCACATCTTCCACGCGAACGCCGCGGCCGCGCTTGGCCACCAGCGGATAAGAGCGCGTATAACTGGGCGAGATCAGCCGCGTTATCGGCTGCAACAGCCGCCTGGGCCTTGGGTCCCGGCAAGGGACAGCGAAGCTTCGGTCCGTATTTTTCGTAGATCTCTTGTTTGGTCATCTTCTTATCTCCTCTGGCAGATTCGGTTGTGCGGTCTGCTGCAATATGGATGTGGCGCGGCCACGGACCCCTTGGCGGTGGGATCATCCAGTTCTGCTCGTCCTTGTGGGGCGAGAATAGGCAGGCGAGGATCTTCGGCAACCGCTACTAATCGCTGGCGAAGAGGCTAGGTCGGGTGCGCATGGGCAGCACGCGCAAATGCTTCCGCGGGCAGATGATGCGCGCGCGCGACCGCGACCAGCGCCTGTTGGCTGGCGCGAGCAGTCGATTGGCTGCACGCGTTTGCACGGGAACCCTCTCCCGTTGAGAATAGCATGCGCCGCGGCTGCATTTCCACGCATTGCACCCCGGCAGGCTCTAAGATGGAATCATCCTCCATGACCGCTTCCACGCACCCAACCAGGCCATCCGCAAAAGAAAGCGGCCACCGCTGCATCCATCGTTCTGGCCTTTGCCAGCGTCTACTTTTTCTGGGGTTCCACCTATACCGCCATTCGTATTGGCACTGCTCAGATGCCGGCGCTGTTGCTGTCGGGGACGCGCTTTCTCATCGCCGGCGCAATTTTACTGGCCTGGTGCCGTTGGCGAGGGCTGCGCATCTTCTGGCCGCTCAAAACCATGCTGATGTTGTGCCTGATTGGCTTCCTACTGTTGGGCGTGAGTAACGTCTGCCTGGTCTATGCGGAGAAGACCGTGCCCAGCGGGTTGGCATCGCTGGTGCTGGCACTGTTCCAATTTTTGTGGCGCTTGCAGAGATGATTATGCCTGGTGGTGAGCCGTTGTCCGCGCGAGGCTGGATAGGCACGACGCTGGGATTTGCAGGCCTGGCGGTGCTGGTGTGGCCCTCGGTGCGCAGCGGCCTGGCAGGCAATCACACACTTTTGTTGGCCATCGCAACATTGCTGGCCGGGGCGCTGGCCTGGACCGTGGGCAGCCTGGTTGGCCGTCGCTCGCGTCTGCCGGTAAACAGCTTTGTCGCCGCATCCTGGCAGATGCTCTTCGCCGGCGCCTTCAGCACTGTGCTGGGCACGGCGCTGCGCCAGTGGCCCCAGTTTCACCTAAATGCAGCATCTATCGGTGCGGAGGCTTGGCTCATCACTGGCGGCTCCCTTGTGGGCTACTCTGCATTCGTCTATCTCATTGAGAACGTACCTGTAGCCAAGGTCTCTTCCTATGCTTACGTCAACCCGGTAGTCGCGGTTCTGCTGGGAATCTTCCTGCTCCACGAACGGCTTGAGGCGTCGGAATTTGTGGGCATGGCCGGCATCGTGGTGGCCGTCTTTCTGCTCACCACCGCGCAGGTCAAAGCCAAACCACGCCCCATCGAAGAACTGGAACAGATGCCGGCGGAATAGTACTCTCTTGACTACTTAAGCAGCAGACCCGTTACCGCCGAGATAATTCCCACCAACGAGAAGCCCAAACCCACATACCAGTAAATGCGGGCGCGGGTCAGCAGCGTCACTGAAGTAATGACCAGGCCAATCTCCAGCAGAGCTTCGCCCAGGTCAAAGCGTACAGCCTTGGCTTCGGCCAGTTTCACTTCTTCTTCCAGCGCTTTCGCCTCGTCACTCAACTCTTTCAGGTCATCGGCCCATTTTTTCTGGTGGTCAGCATGTTTTTTGGCAATATCCTGAAGCTTCGCCTTATCGCTGATGGCCATTAAGCTCATCTCTTCGTCGGCAAGCGTCGTGTTATAGGATCGGATATTTTTGGCTTGGTATTCGCCCCATGTGTCGGTGGCCTTATCCTGGTTGATGATCGCCTCGGTGTGGGTGCGATGACCCATCACGGTGGTTACGGCCACCAGCACGGCCAGCACAGTCATGGTTAAAGCAACCGGACGCAAAGAGGAATCGTGTTCAGCGTGCTCGGCGTTTTCCTGCAGTTCCTGCGTTTCGTTGGCTTCCATTTGAACCTCGCGGGGAAATAGTGATGCTCGATATTAAATTACTTCCGCTTCCAGCGCACGCCTTCTTTTGAGTCTTCGATCACAATGCCCTTCTCAGCCAGTTCGTTGCGAATCTGGTCGGCACGGGCAAAGTTGCGCTGTTTCTTGGCCTGTGTGCGCTCGGTCACCAGCGCATCGATTGCTTCATCGGTCAACGACTGCCGCGCCAGCAGCTCGGGAGCCACATCGGCCTCGCGGCCATTCTTTGCGGCCCATTCCAAAGCCTTTTTCGTAGGCTCGGCGTCCCGGTCCTCAATCACGTCAAATACCGCATCAAAGCTGGCTAAAACCTTCAGAATCGCATCCCGGTCCCCAGCCAGCAGTTGCCCCTGGTCAATCGCGGTATTCGCCGCCCGTACAAGCTCAAAGATCGGCGCGCGCGCCTCTGCAGTATTCAGATCATTTGAAAGCGCGGCCAAATAATCCGCCTGCGCCTTTTGGGCCGCGGCTTGCAACTGAGAACTTTCGCCGTCCGCGAAGGCCCCCTGCGTCAGCCGCTGATGAAACGTCCGCAGCCGGTCAATCGCATTGGTAGCCTCAATCAATCCGTCGAAGGTAAAGTTCAGCTGATGCCGGTAAGGCACCGAAATCAGCGCCAGCCGAATCGCCGAAGCCTTAAACCCCTTGATAAGCAAATCGCGAAGAGTATAAAAATTCCCCTCGCTCTTTGACATCTTGCGCCCATCCACCAGTAAAAACCGCACATGCATCCAATGCCGCGCAAATGTCTTATGGGTTACGCTCTCGCTCTGCGCAATCTCATTTTCGTGGTGCGGAAACATCAAATCTTCCCCGCCCGCGTGCAGATCGAAGCTCTCGCCCAGGTACTCCATCGCCATCGCGGAGCACTCAATATGCCACCCCGGCCGTCCACGCCGATGGCCGTATCCCACGAAGTCTCCCCCGGTTTGGCCGCCTTCCACAGCGCAAAATCGCGTGCCGAGTCCTTCTCATACTCGTCCACATCCACGCGCGCCCCATCCTCCATCCCGCTCAAATCCTTCTTGCTCAGCTTGCCATACTCCGGAAACGACGCCAGCCTGAAATACCACGATCCGTCTTCCGACTGGTAAGCCGCGCCGTCCGCAGCCAGCTTCTCAATCAGGCTAACCATCTGCGGAATATGCTCCGTGGCGCGCGCAAACTGCTCAGGCCGCTCGACCCTGAGCGCATCGAGGTCCTCAAAAAAAGCCTGCTCGTAGGGTGCCGTGTACTCGCCAATGGGAATCCCCTCAGCCGTAGCGTTGCGGATAATCTTGTCGTCCACGTCGGTAATATTCATCACGTGGCGAACCTCGACTCCGCTCAGCTGCAGCAACCGTCGCAATACGTCTATCTGCAAGAAAGTACGGAAGTTGCCGATGTGCCCGTAATCGTAGACCGTAGGCCCGCAGGCGTACATGCGCAGCGCCTTCCCGTCCATGGGCAGGAGCTCGTCGATTTGTCCAGACAGTGTATTGAAGAGACGGAGAGTCATTGCTCGAACTGCTTGCTCATAAAAAGCTGATGAATTTGGCGGTTAGCGGCCCCTTCGATTGTAGCAAGCCAGCAAGTCAGCGAGCTGTGAGCGGAATACTGCATCTTGCATAATTGCATATTTGTAGTTACAATATTGAAGTGACAGGAATCCGGTTCGAGTGGGATGAGGCTAAGAACCTCTCCAACCAGCGCAAGCGCGGCGTCAGTTTCGAACAAGCCACCCAGGTGTTTCTTGACCTCTGCATATAGTTGTCTCCGAGCGCGTGATAGATGGAGAACAGCGCTGGCAAGCACTGGGATTGGCAAGTATATCGGCCGGAGGATACCTGCTTCTTCTGGTTGCACACACCGTTCGCGAAGATTTAGAGCAGGGCACATTCATCGAGGTGGTTCGCATCATCTCGGCACGAAAGGCTTCCCCGGAGGAGAGAAAAAGCTATGAAGACGAAAATGGTTAGCTACACGCTGGAGACACTGCCGCCCCTGACCGAAGCACAACGGGCGAATCTGCGGGCTTTGGCTGCACGGCCTGACAGTCAGATCGACTTCAGCGATATTCCTGAGCTGACGGCAGAACAGTGGAAGAAAGGGATTCGTGGGCGTTTCTATCGTCCGGTGAAGCGCCAGATTACCGCTCGCGTAGATGCCGATGTGCTGGAGTGGTTGAAAGCACAGGGTAAAGGCTATCAATCGCGGATCAATGCAATTCTGCGGCGGGAGATGCTGACAGCAGTAAAGACCGCAAAGTAATTCGTACTTACCGTAGGGCTGAATACTCGCATATCGAATATATTCAACTTCCCAGCGCCAGCGAAGGATCTGCCGATAGCCCGGTATCGGCAAAGTCTTTAGCTTCAAGCCGAGGCCATGCGGCGGCAGCGATCATGGCGGCATTGTCCGTTGAAAGCGCCAGCGTGGGGAATGCCACATGAACGTTGCGACGGGCGGCCTCGGCCGTAAATCGCGCGCGCAGCGAGCGATTGGCTGCCACCCCTCCCGTAACCAGAACGCGCCGCGCGCCCAGGGATTCGGCTGCGGCGAAGGTCTTCTTCATAAGGTCGCCCACCACGGCGTGCTGAAAGCTGGCGATCAGGTCCAGCGTCTGCGGATCGCACTGGGCCAGCGCGTCTTCAACCGTCGGCCGCGCCGGCGCATCGGGCCCGGTAAAAAGCGCCTCGCGCCGCGACTCAGCCTCCGGCCGCAGATTGTGTAACTCCACATAGCGCAGCACCGCTGTCTTAATCCCCGAAAACGAAAACAGAAAATGAGGATCGAGATCGGCAATCGGTGCAGTCCTCGCCGCCTTGGTGCGCGGAGCCTTTCCGAGCAGGTGGACCTTTGTTTTGATCTGCGAGAAAGCAAACGGCACCGCATGCGGATTGCCATACTGAGCCAGCCCATCGATCCACGGCCCTCCCGGATACCCGAGCCCCAGCAGCTTGGCAACCTTGTCAAAAGCTTCGCCGGCTGCGTCGTCCAGCGTCCGCCCGATCAGCCTGTAACTCCAAGCCGACGCCGTAGGCCGCGCCAAATAAAGATGCGTATGCCCACCGGAGACGACCAATGCCAATGCAGGTTCCTCGATCAAAGCGGGTGCCCCTGGTCCCTCGCACCTGGGGACCAGGGATACCACATTTTCACTCCCGCGTTCCGTCGTCTCTCTCTCGTTCAACAAAACCGCATGGATATGCCCTTCAAGATGATTCACCGCAATCAGCGGCAAACCATTAGCGAAGGCCAGCGCTTTGGCATATGTAATGCCCACCAGCAGCGCCCCGGCCAGTCCTGGACCTGAGGTAACGGCGATAGCATCCAAATCAGCCAGTGTAATGCCCGCCTCGGCAAGCGCAGCGCGCACCACGGGAACGATAGCCCGCAGATGCTCGCGACTGGCCAGCTCCGGCACCACCCCCCCGTAGCGTGCATGCGTGGCGATCTGCGACGCAACCACCGAGCTCAGCGTACGCGCTCCCCGCTCGACCACGGCGGCCGCAGTCTCGTCGCACGAGGATTCGATGGCCAGGATGAGACCGCGTGTGCCCATCTTTATAGTTTACCGGTCCTCGAAAGTTGGGCATGGGAAGGATTACTCTCAAACAAAGCAATGTTTCCGGCATCGCGCCAATTCGAAGCAGCCTTGCAGGTGGTGAAGGCTCTGCGTTCGGCAGGCTATCAGGCCTACCTGGCTGGCGGCTGCGTGCGCGACCTGTTGCTGGGCCGCAACCCGAAAGACTACGACGTAGCCACCAGTGCCACGCCGGACGCGGTGCTCAGGATCTTCAAGCGAACCTTCGCCGTCGGCGCGCACTTTGGCGTAGTCCTGGTTGCCGACAGCGATGAGGAAGGCTACATCACCACCGAGGTAGCCACCTTCCGCTCCGATGGCGCCTATTCAGATGGCCGCCATCCAAACGAGGTACGCTACACGCAAAGCGCCGAAGAAGATGTGCGCCGCCGCGATTTCACCATCAACGGCCTGCTTCTCGATCCGCTGCAACCTGCGACCGATCTGCGCGCTTCTGTAATCGACTATGTTGGTGGAGTAGTCGACCTGGACGCCGGCATTGTGCGCGCCATCGGAAGGCCCGAAGCGCGCTTTGAAGAAGACCGCCTGCGCATGCTCCGCGGAGTGCGCTTCGCGGCCCGTTTCGGCGTTGAGCTTGAGCCGGCAACCGCTGTGGCAATGCGGCAATTGGCCGCGCGGATCTCCGCAGTTAGCCGTGAGCGCGTCCGCGACGAGCTGACCAAAATGCTGACTGAAGGCCATGCCCGCAGAGCCTTCGAGCTACTGGATGAAACCGGACTGCTCGCCGAAGTGCTACCTGAAATCGCAAAGATGAAGGGTGTAGAGCAGCCTCCACAATTCCATCCGGAAGGTGACGTATGGGTGCATACCCTATTGCTCCTCGCTCAACTTAAAGCGGGTTGCCCCGCGACCCTGGCTTGGGGAGCTCTGCTCCACGATGTAGGCAAGCCGCCGACATTCCGCCGCGCCCCGGACCGCATCCGCTTTGACGGCCACGTCGATGTAGGCGTAGCAATGGCTGCTGATATCTGCCGCCGCTTCCGTTTCTCCAACGACGAAACGTCCCAGATCGTTTCCCTAGTCGAGAACCACATGCGCTTCATGGATGCTCAGCGAATGAAGACATCCACTCTGAAGCGCTTTTTTCGACTGCCCTACTTTGAGCAGCACCTGGCCCTCCACCGCATGGATTGCCTCGCCGGAAGCGGATATCTGGATCACTGGGAGTTTGTGCGCGAGCGCTGGCTCTCGATGCCGGAAGAAACAGTGCGTCCGCAGCCGCTGCTCACCGGGCGCGAACTAATCGCAGCCGGCTACACGCCCGGAGCCGGCTTCAAACAGATGCTCAGAGCCGTCGAAGACGCCCAACTCGAAGGAACAATTTCGACTCCGGAAGAAGCAATGAAGTTAGTCATAGAAAGGTTCCCCCCAGCCGCAAAGGAAAGTTCTACTTAGCTAATTCTTTACGAATCATTAGTAACTCCTCGCGGCGCTTCTTAGTCGTTCTTGGATAACTCATCTTCATATCCTTGAGCGCGTCCAGCACAATCGCTGAAACAAGCAGCCATGCATTGTCCTTGTCGTCGGCGGGAACCACGTACCATGGCGCATGGCGCATGCTTGTCGCGCTCAGCAATGCCTCATACGCATCCATATACTGCTTCCAAAACTTTCTCTCGTGAATATCCGCCAGGCTGAACTTCCAGTTCTTTCCCGGCTCATCAATGCGCTCAAGGAATCTCTTGCGCTGCTCTTCGCGAGAAAGGTGAAGAAAAATCTTTACCGTCCGCGTTCCGTTTCGATAGAGATGACTCTCGAGGTCGACGATGGAGCGATATCGTCCCTCCCAAATATCTTTCTCATCGCGCAACTCTTCCGGCAGCCCCTGGCTGCGCAGAATCTCAGGATGCACACGCACCACCAGCACTTCCTCATAGTAAGAGCGGTTGAAGATGCCAATCCTACCGCGTTCCGGAAGCTTGCACGTCGAGCGCCACAAAAAATCATGTTCCAGTTCTTCGGCGCTCGGCTGCTTGAAACTTGAAACCTCGCAACCCTCCGGATTCACCCCCGACATAACATGCCTGATCGCTCCGTCCTTGCCTGCCGAATCCATCCCCTGAAAAATCAGCAACAGCGCATAACGGTTGGCAGCATAGTGAAGTTCTTGCAGCGAACTCAACTCGCATGTGTGCTCATCCAAAAGTTTTTCGTACTGCTTCTTCGATTTGAAAAGCGGCTTCGTGATCGTCGGCCACTCTTTAAGCTGGACTTTCTTACCGGGCGGCACACGGAAATCTTTGACTTCGATTTTCATCGTCCACTCCCTTCTGCCTGCGAGTCGCAACTCCCTGATGCCAAGCCTGATCTACTTGCAACACGCCACGCGTAGATTTCATTTGTGTTCCCGGTCGATAGCTTCAATACACCCTGCCAGGCGCGCGCTCCACTCATCAAGCGTCTTCCCCGCAATCGTATTGCGCGCATGCTGATGTCTCTCATCGGCATACTCCGCATGCATGGCATAAGGTTCAGAACCTGCTTGCAGTTCGCTCAGCGCCTTCTCCGCATCATCAACCGCCAGCCCGCTGAATCCCGCCTTCTTTGCCTCCGCAATGCGCTCGCGCAACGTGGCGATATAGCGATAATCGTCGATGCCCGCCGCAGCCGTTTCATAGCCCGTCAAATCAAGCGGACCATCCGGCCCGGCCACCGTGTAACCTGACTTACCCTCCGCCTGAAAAGGCTGAAAGGGTTCGAGCTCCCATCCAAAATGCCATTGCGAAAATCCGTGTGCGTTTGCCGCGGCTACCTCAAAGCCCCAGTCGTAGCGGTCGCCCAAAATTCCGTTGTAGTAGCGCAGCTCGGGCTTGCCGCTCTTCGCCCGCTCAATCATCTTTGCCGCGCGATCCCATGGATGCGGAGAAAAATAGTCAAGCTGATCAAGCAGCGGCAGGTAATCCACTCCCGAATCCTCATCCCCTTCCGGATCAACGTAAAGTTTCGCGAGTGGAATTGCGGCCTTGATCATCTTGTCGTAGCGAATGGTCTCGGCAAGATTACGATTCCACTGGTTGATGTTGCGCTCGCGCGGCTCGTCCGCCGCCTGCAACATGATTGAAATTCCCTGCGCATCAAAGAAATCCTGAATCTGGCGCACGGCGTCAATAAACCGCCGATTGAAGCGATCTGAAAATTCCTCGTCTCGCTCGCTGTCCGGCAGCATGGGAGACAATTCCTCCGGCTCCTGAAAATCTCCGTAGCGCGTCTCCTTCATCAGCTTGCGCGAAATCTCAATAGGCAAAAACACCAGCGACGGACGCCCCGGCCCATTCAGCCCGTATTCCTTCACCACGCGAACTTCTTCCTTGGCAAGACTAAAGTCCAGCTTTACGTGATCTCCCTCCACGCCGGTGATCGACGGCGTGGAAAAATGAAACATGGTCATGCCGTGCGCCCTCATGTCCGCAGCCTCGGCGCGCAGCAGGCGACGAAAATAATCCATCTTTGCCGGCATAAAGAAGCGCAGCGCATAGCTCATGTTGTAGTCGCTGTTGCGCCACAGGCTATAAGCAGCGCCGTGCTGCTCCGCGCCGGCGAGTTGGAAGGGAAGAACCTCGACGCTGATCGGAATGGAGACGGCTCCACTCTGCGCAACTAATCGCACAGTTCCGCTGTAAACACCAGCCTTTGCGCCCACGGGCGGCGTGATGGTGAACCACCACGTCTGGTTCAGATTTGCATACGCGGGTGCGCGCGAAGTGGGAAACAGGCAGTACTTATCCAGGCTAGCCGGCCAGCCGTCCCACAGATACTTCTCCACTCTCACTTCAACTGCCGAGTGAGGCAGCTCAGCTCCAGCCGAATTCCGCAGCGCACTTACTGAAGCGCTGACCCAGCCCAGCGAGCGCAGCGGCGTGAGAGTAATGGTCGAGTGAACGCGCTGCCCCTGAGCCGCAATAGTATGCAACGCAGCAGGATTTCGTTCCGGTACATCCGCAACATCATACGGCCCCACGGTCTTTTGCCAGTCGCGGCTCCACAGCAGGAATCCTCGCCGTTGATCTGCAGCCTCCACCGTCTGTTTCTCCATTGCCGGCTGCGGCAGCTTGAGATTCGCTTCGAATGCCTGGCGCTGCGCAGACTCCAGCCGCTCGATAGCTGCGCTGAAATTAGCCGTGGGCGTAATCAGCAAGCCAAAAGCGGCCAGCGTCTTTGACCAGGTAAACTCCGCCTTGCCGTCGTGCACGGTAAATGAAAAATCGTAATGCCGGTAAAGATCGCGCCCAAACTTCGCCCATGTATCCTCGCCGGGCTCATACCAGTCGTCGATGCCGCGAAAATATTCCTGAGCCGTATAGAAAGTTGCCGGGTCGGCGCGATGCTCCGCCTCCACTACCCCATTCACGGCCAGCGCAAATGCCCGTGCCTCAACCGCCTTCGAGGTATAGTTCCCACCCCAGAATCGCGCGCGATATACGCCGTCGGGCAAATCCACTCGCAGCGTTGCCTTCTCCGCGCCCAGGTCGGCCCACACCATGCTGCTCAGCATTGGGTCTGGCCTGGGCTGATTGAACTGCGCGCTGCTGGCTTTATCTATATTGGTGGTCCACCCATAGCCGCGCCATTTCGCATAGGCAGTCCGCTCATCCACTGGCCGCGAACCGTTCAGCAACGGTTCTCCCTGCGGGCCAAAATTCAGCAACAGTTCGTTGTGAGCTTTGGCCGGGCTCCCGGTTCCGGCAATATAGAGGTTATAGATCCACACATCGCGCTCGAATTTCTCCGCGCTGCGAATCTCAAATTTGAGCGAGCGCACCTTACTCAAATCGAGCGGCGTTCCATCATCCGTGCGGATATCGGCAAGCGGAATCTCATAGCGGTTCCGCGCCCGCACCATCCACAAACGATCGGCCGTGAACTTGGCGCCTGTCGCGTCGCGAATCGTCAGTGCAAATGGAATCATGAATTCTGATCCATTGCACAGTTGAAACACCAGCTTGCTGCGGCCTGACCAGTCAGAGGCCATCCCGGATTCAGTATTCATCTCCACAGTCTGCGTGGCATTGCCCGGCGTCAGCACCAGGTGTATCGCCCCATTCTTAACTTCAGACAATTTTTCCGGAGCAGCTTCAATCGCCGCGCCGTCTTCCGTGGTAGCCGACCACTCCGCTGAAGCGCCGCTCACTCGCAGGCTTGCTACGCTCGCTGGGCCATCGAGCCGGTAAACGAAATCCGCGGCCTGAGAAAACGTAAGAGTGGGCAATGCCAGCAACACCAGGCCTAATGCCAATGTCTTATAGATAGAGCGCATGCGTAACCCTCCGGCAAAGAACAAATAATCATAGCAACCCGAGTGCGCGATCACGCCGTGCTGATCATCTTTATGTATTAGCTGGATGAAACTCCTCGTCAAGATGTAGCACCGCGCCATGAGCACGCAGTTTACGCTGAAGCTCAGCGATGGAAATATCCTGAACCGCCTTGCTGCCGTGGACAGCGAGGCTCGCGGCCACCCCCGCCGCCTGCCCCAGAATCATGTACTGCGGCTCCATGCGAATGGAGCAGTAAGCAACATGAGTAGCAGAGAGGCAGACAGTTACCAGCAGGTTCTCCGCTTCTGCTCGCTTCGGCGTGAGGCTGCGGTATGCAATTTCATAAGGTTCCACGGGAAACTGTACATCTCCTTCGTTCAGCGCGTTTCCGTCGGGCATGGCAACACGCTGCGTGTTATGCGAGTCGATGTTATACGATCCCATGCCAATTGAATCAGGCTTGGTCCGCTCGCTTACCGTATCCGACTGCCGCATAACATAGTCGCCAACCATGCGGCGAGCTTCCCTCACATATAACTGGTGCGGCCAGTGATCCGTATCCGCAAACTCATCTTTTGCCAGCCCCCATTGGCTGGTATCAGCCCGCAGGCCGGCGGATAACTTATGGTCGTGCGTAATGTAGTAATAGAAGCATTGGGTATAAGTCAGATGATCCTTCCAGATAGCTTCCCGCTCACTATAACTGGCCTCAGGATACTTCCAATTACGGCCAATATAATCTGACCCAAATCCGTTTTGATTGTTAAAATCCGCTTTGTGATTAGGGATAGCTACGAAGTTACACATATCCTTTATCCCCGGCCCGCTGCCAAGTTGCGCCTGATACTCATTCAAATACCGTTCCAGCAAGGCGAAGCGGGAACGATCGTATCCCTCCGGTCGTGGAAAAGCAAGCCTGTTATCTGGATCATTACTTAAGATCAAACGGAAGTTATAAGCCTGCACCATCTTGTCGCCGGAGCCGGAGCAGCCAATGGTCCAGGGTCAATCTCCGGAAGAAGACGATGATGCTTGTCATATGCTGACACCGCCCAGCGAAACTGGTTCTTGGGCGTGCTGGCGCGAACTCCGGCAAGATCTTCGCCATACTCTGAAGCCGCCTCGCGTCCCCACGTATAACTGATCTTCGCCATCGCCATCAGATCGCCTTCATAGCTGCAATCCGCAAAAACCTTTGCCGGCCAGCGCGTGCCATCTTCGGTGGTGATCGCGACAATACGCCTCGCCTGCAACTCCACTCCGTTCATCTCGCGCAAACGCGCGCGATAGTGAACCGTCACTCCGGCATCCTTCAGCATTTCACGAAATATTTCCTCCCCCACATGCGGCTCGGAGTACCAGTTCTCCATGCGGTCAAGATCATGCACTCCATAGTGAACAGCCGCCTTCAAATAGAAGTCGCGGACATAGCCGCCAATAATCGCCGTAGTGGCCCAGGTCAGTGCACGAAAGGCCACCGGTAACCATGCCCCCCAGGTGAGCTCCCGGCTCCAAAAGCACCACCCGCAATCCTTCGCGCGCGGCCGAGTACGCGGCCATCACGCCTGAAGAGGTGCCGCCGTAAACCACCAGGTCTGGCAATCGATCGGAAACTGCACCCTCCGTCATTGCATCGCCTGCTAAGGCAAATCCGGGTTTACTGATGGCCAATGCATTCATTCGCCCAATGGCTAGCACTGGAGCCGCATAACTGAGCGTCTTCATCAACTGGCGTCGTGTTAATTTCATATTTTCTCCGATATCTTTCTGCTGCGTATTTCAATCCAGGCAAAAGCAAATTAATCGAAGATTGCTATAAGTTGCAGATTGCTTATCCAGCTTATTTAATCCTGCCTCGATCTGCCTATGAATCGTTCCGCGGATGATAAAAAACGCAACTTCATGGAGACGAATTCCAGTGACACCGGCAACCGCTCCGGTTAAAGGCCAATACGATTCTATGCCTTCACCCCGGACGTCAACACGTGGCCAACCTCTTCTCCCTGCTATACTAAGCCGTGAAGTTGTGTTGACCAGGGTGTCCTTAAGCGATAAAAGGATAGCTAACGAAATGATCCATATCATTGCAAACAGATTGGGACAATACGCTGTTGCCCCTGGCTACGCTAGGCTAAACGCCAATTGCACCATCGCAGAAATGCTGAGCACCCTACATTTTCGTAAAGAATCACGCTGGAGTCCAATCGCACAATGAAACACACAATTTTAATACTGTTCATGGCGGCATGCGCAACTGCCGCAATTGCCCAAACTACAACCAGCCAGGCTACTTCAACCACTCCCGCAGCCGCAAAATCGGCAGCCGCGACGGCGCCCGCCGCCAAGCCAGCGGACGCCAAGCCTGAGGCCCCCAAACACCCAGCTGACGTGGATGATGAAGGCAATCCGCTTTACCATCCTGAGGCCCCCGAAAAACTGGCCAACGTCCACTGCGACAATAACAACTCATGTGTCATCAAGCTGCCCAATGGAATTCCCCCCACCGACGCGAAAGTGGTAAACGACTTCAGCCTGCGCTACCAGGACATCAAGATTGGCACCGGCGACGAGGCCCTGCCCGGCAAAAAGTACGTCCTTCACTACACCGGTTGGGATGCGGTCAGCGGACTCAAATTCGATACGACCTACGATCATCATCCCAATCTCAGAGACAAAGACGGCAAGCCGATCATGGGAGACAACGGCAAATATAAGCAGGATCCGGAGCCGCAGCCTTTCACCTTCATTGAGGGCGAGGGCAAGATCATTCCTGGTCTGGATCTGGGTCTATTGGGATGAAGGTTGGCGGAAAGCGCCGCATTTTCATCCCTTACCAATTGGCTTATGGCGTGCGCGGGCGTCGCGGAGGGCCTGGCCATCCGGGCGTCACTCCCAAGTCCGATATCATTTTTGACGTCGAACTGCTTGCAGTTGAGGATCCCTACGCTAAGCCGAAACCGGCTCCCAAGACAGAAGAGACCAAGCCGGCAGCTACGGGAACGCCCGCGGCTGCTCCCAAGGCTACAGCTCCGGCCGCGCCGGCAACTCCGGCAAGCTCTTCGCCACAGCATCCCAAGTAGCTCTCTGCTTTTCGGCAACCTTCAGGCCACGTCGATTCTCCGGCGTGGCCTTCATATTTGGCGAGGACATTTCTGCCTGAGGCAGGCGCGCATCGAATAATAAAAGGTGCATAATCTGACCAAGAGGTAACTCCTATGGCCACCGATTCAAAGACCCCAGACCCGGAACCTCAAAAAACAAACCGATTTCAAGTTGGACTCTTCCTGTTTCTCGTCTTGATGGCGGTCGCCGTTTATCTGCTGGGAGTAAGCATGGTCAATCACCGCTTCTTTCGCGGCGGCCGAGTTGACCGCTACGGCCACGTGAGACAGTAGCGGGCGCATATAAAACCGGAACCGCCAACAGCCGCCCTACCGGTCTCCGCCCAAAATCGACCCCACAATCCCACCCAGAATTGCGCCGCCCGCAGCGTTGCCCACGTCGCGCCGTTCCGTATGCGGCAGATACTCGCTGATCTGGTGCGCCAGCCGCGAAATCGGCAGTGCCCCCAGCCACACCGCCCCCGGCCCCGTCAGCACCGCCAAAAATAGCCCATCCCCGCCGAAGATCGCATTCTTCAGCCCCGGAACCATGGCAATCTGAAACGCCACCGAGCCTGAAACGCGCCCACATGCCCCGGATGCACCCGCAGCACCTCGCCCGGCGCCAGCGTCTTCACCACCAGCTCTCCCGATAGCTCCAGCCACGCTGTTCCCTGCCCGCCCACCTTTTGCAGCACAAACCCATTCCCGCCAAAGATCCCCGCCCCCAGCGACTGCTGAAAGCCAATCCCGATCGTCACCTGGTCCGTGGCGCACAAAAACCCATGCCGGTGAACCATATATTCATTCCCAGGGCTAACCTCCACCGGCACAATATGCCCCGGCACCTTGGTAGCAAAGCTCCCGTCCCCGCGGCCTGCGCAGCCCGGTACTCGGTCATAAACAAGCTCCCGCCTCCGGCCACACGCTTCAGCGCCCCCAAAAACCCTCCGCCCCCGCCCATCTGCGTATGCGTAGTCATCTGGATCGAGCTGGTCATCCACGAGAGCTCTCCGCTCTCTGAATACACACTCTCGTTGGGGTCAAGCTGCACATCGAGCACCGGCATAGTCGTGCCCTGAATCGTTGCCTGCATGGCTGTCGCCTCCTGTCAGCGACAGTGTACCTTAATCAATGACGCCGGATTTTGAAACCGTTCGCATCCCCACTCCGATCTTGATCATTTGAAAGTCAGGCACCCGCATGCTGATCCTTGCCGCCGTCCTCGCCATCTTCGTCAATGGAATGGTCACCGCCATGCTGGGTACCATTCTGCCCGACCTCTCTGCCCCCTTCCGCCTCAGCCCCGCCCAGAACGGCTCCATCGCATTCGCCCAGGCCCTGGGCCTGATGATTGCATCGGTCAGCGTAGGCCCTCTGCTCGATAACGAGAGCACCAAACTCGGCGTCATTCTCGGCCTCGCCTTCATCATCATCGCTCTCTTCGCGCTGCCGCAAGCTCGTAGCTACCGCGGCATCGTCTTTCTGATGTTTCTGCTCGGCGTTGGCAGCAGCATCATCATCACCGGCGCCAACACAATGGTCAGCGGCATCATCGTAGCCCACCGCGCCACCGCTCTCAACCTGCTCAATCTCTTCTTCCCGCTGGGCGCGCTGGCCACGCCCTTCATCTCCGCCAATCTCTTCAAACAGAACTGGCAACGCCTCTGCTACACCGTCGCCACGTTCACCGTCGTCGTGCTCATCATCCAGGCTGTCACCATGGTGCCCGCCCCGCCCGCAGCCGCCGGCTTTGTTCTCGCCAGTGCCGGCCCCGTCCTCGGCCGCCCTCTGCTCTTCCTGCTCGCGCTTTTCATGTTTCTCTACATCGCCTGCGAAGTGGGCATATGGAACTGGCTTCCCCGCCATCTCATCGCCCAGGGCATTCCAGAATCGCGCGCCCTCAACATGCTCTCGCTCGGATTCGCCTTCGGCATGTTAGTCGGCCGCGCCTCCGTCTCTCCCATCCTCATCCTCGTGCCGCCGGTAGCCATAACCTTGGCCGCATCCATCTCCATAGCCGTCACCACCTTCCTCATGCTCCGCGCCAAAAGCCCCACCGCCGCCTTTACGCTGGTCTTCCTCGCCGGCATTTCCATGTCCCCAGTCTTCCCCACCACGTTGGCCATGGTAGGCAACGCCTTCCCCACATGACCGGCACCGCATTAGGATTTGTAATCACCTGTGGCTGGGCCGGCCTGGCAGTAAGCTCCCGCATCATCGGCGCAATAGCCGGCAACGACCCCCGCCGCCTGAAGAAAGCCCTGCTCCTGATCCCCGCCTCAGCAGTTTTGATGGTGGGAGTAAACCTGGCAATCTGGTCAGCGCAGCGCTAGGCAGTTGATATTCTCATATCTCGGTAAATAGACTCGGGTTCCAGGCTAGGAGCCGGGCCTCGAAAGGTCCAGCTCCTGCCGGCCTTCTTATAAGAGTTCTTGCACTCTAATAACCACACTTCTGTACGGCTACAGTGACGCAGGTCTGTAGTGTAGCGCCTGCCACTGGGTTGACCGTTCCCTTCACTGTCATCCCCTCATATTCTATGTCAACGAACTTACCGAGCATATTGGAATTAAGGGTGAGTTTAGGTGTAGTGACTGATGGCACCGTGACTAAGTCGCCGGGACTGTTATGTTCATGCGCAGCTTGGAGAAGATCAATCTCTGCAGTACTTGCAGTTTGTTCGGTCTCACATCTCCTGCTGAGATCGACGCACACCGGAACAGCGTCCGATGAAACGGCCATTGGCTCTGACATAGCCTCACTTGGAACCCATGAGTCAGATGTGCATTGAATCTGCGGAGCCGCATCGAATGACCAAATAGTTGGGTGTAGTAACCTCCGACCAAAAAATCCACCTATACAGGATGACGTGTCTATTTTCCCATTGGCCTGTAGATTCCCTCCGACAAATGTGATATTCATCCATGCTTGATTTCGAGTGTCATTATTCTGTCTTTTGTCTACACCAGTTACGGTGCAACCATTAGGAATGACCCATGAATGTTGCACATTACAATCCAATTGTTGTTCACATGAAGAGTTGTCGCATCGAAAGTTCTGGTAATTCATTGTTTGGACAGGTGTGTTTGATTTGCACATAAAATCTGTATGTGCTTTCACGCGAAACGACATGTTGTTCGTAGGAGGGACGCACATTGGGAGGTAACGCGGTGCAGCAGGTTCGGCTTTTCCGAATATCCACCATCCTTGCTTTATGCGTGGTACTATTTGGAATTCAGTGCACTTTCCAACCAATTTATTCAAAGTATTACTGTCAAGCAAAACAGAAACTGAATTGTCATCGTTTGCTCGTCCGGCGTCTAGACTCTGGATTGTCTTTCGATTCTCATCGACTAGGGAAACCTCTGGCGACAGGTCGCCATTCCATAAAGAAAAACCCTTAAGCACCAGACGCCCTCCTCCATCTGGCACAACTCCATCGGAGTGTCCATTGAACTGGAAGGAATAGACGTACGGTTGCGAGTTCTTAATAAAGGGAATTGCATTCTGGAGTTGGGAGCTAATCGTCTTGACGCCGTAGAGTAGACGGTCAGTTCCTTCAAATGCACATGTCATCCTGACGTTGACGAGTGTATTTAGTTCGTCAGTTGTATTCTGAATAGTAGTGGCAAGATTTTGCGCGGTGTCGGAAAGCGTGCTAACAGGTTTATTCAAATCGTTTCCTACGATGTTTTTGAGTTCTTGAATTGCTCCATTGAGCGTTCCATTTGCACCATTGACAATGGAACGACCATCTGCACCGGCGTTTCCTATGACATTGTTTAACTTATCTTGGACGAGAGTTGCCCCTCCAATTACAGCACCTACAGTTAATCCCTGCGAGAAAAGCTTGCTGCTGAAAAACAGACACTGCTAACAGTATTACGTTCAGTTTTTTCTTCATAGATTCTCTCCGCAAATCAGTACGGTTAGATTATGCATTCCGTTGTCAGACGGGGCGACTTAGCGCCGTTATGGACTTCACTGAATAATCGAGACTCTATTTGTCGGTTTTTAAGCACTCAAATCGCCCCATCGCATTTCTACAATTGGGATTGTATTTTGTGTCCAAATGCAAGTTCACTGGGTGTGGCCAAAGAGAGCATCGTTTTGCTTGGCCCATCTGCCAAGGGGGCCCTGGGGAAAACATCTGTAACGTCTCACGAATCGTCAAAGCATGTCAAGAACAATTATTGAGTTTTCTTGCTAAATCTGTACAAGAATTATTACCGGAGAGTAAGGTAACCTATGAGAGTTAGTAATTCATACATAGCTTCAATTTAATTAGTATTGGTTACTCGTCAATCTCGATAATTAAAATTTGCTTCGTTTTGTCTTTATTTGTCTAACTATGTCTCTTAATGTCTTGATATGACGTTCCCAGGTCTCTACGCTTCAGCAAAGAGACCTGGAAACTTACTGATTAGGACTTACCCCTTCGCAAACATCTGCTTAATCCCCCGCAGCGCCTGCCGCGTCCGCTCCTCATTCTCAATCAACGAGAACCGCACATGCCCATCCCCGTAGTCGCCAAATCCAATCCCGGGTGAAACAGCGGTCTTGGCTTCCGTCAGCAGCAGCTTTGAAAACTCAAGCGACCCCAGCTTCTTATACTGCTCCGGTATCTGCGCCCACACAAACATTGTCGCCTTGGGCGCGCCACCGGCCAGCCCAGCGCATTCAGCCCCTCGACCAGCACGTTGCGGCGCTTGCGGTAGTTCTCGCAAATCTCGCGCACGCACTCCTGCGGCCCTTCCAGCGCGGCAATCGACGCCACCTGGATGGGCGTAAACGTCCCGTAGTCGAAGTAGCTTTTCAGCCTCGCCAGCGCGGACACCAGCACCGGGTTACCCACCATGAAGCCCATCCGCCATCCCGGCATGTTGTAGCTCTTGCTCAGCGTGAAGAACTCCACCGCAACGTCCTTCGCGCCGGGCACCTGCAGCACGCTGGGCGGCTTGTAGCCGTCAAAGGCGATATCGGCATACGCCAGGTCCTGGATCAGGTGGAAGCCGTACTCCCGAGCCATCTCCACCAGCCGCGCCAGAAACGGCAGCTCCACGCATTCCGTCGTCGGGTTCGAGGGGAAGTTCACAATCAGCGCCTTGGGCCGCGGCACCATCCGCGGAATCAGCTCCTCCAGTTGCGCCAGAAACTGCTCGCGGTCGTGCACCGGCACGCTCACAATGTGCGCCCCTGCAATCACCGGTCCGTAAATATGAATCGGATAGCTCGGGTTCGGCACCACCACCGTGTCGTTCGAGTCCAGAATCGCCAGGCACAGGTGCGCGATCCCCTCCTTGGAGCCGATGGTGACAATGGCCTCAGTCTCCGGATCAAGATCGACGTCGTAGCGCGTCTTATACCAGTTGCAGATGGCCTTGCGCAGCCGCGGAATGCCGCGCGAAACCGAGTAGCGGTGCGTTGCCGGCTTCAGCGCCGCCTCCACCAGCTTGTCCACAATGTGTTTGGGCGTGGCCCCGTCGGGATTGCCCATCCCGAAGTCGATAATGTCCTCCCCGCGCTGGCGGGCGGACTTCTTCATTTTGCCGGTAATGTCAAAAACATAAGCCGGCAGGCGCTGAATACGGCTGAACTCTTCCATTTATACATTTTAAGGCAAAGGAAACAGACGCTGCACTGTCGCGCACGGATCTCGCTGCATGCCAAGCCATAACCTTATACTGAAAGACGACATGACCAAGTTTCTGCCCGTAGACGAACAGATGGACCTGCTCCAAAAAGGCGCCGCGGAAATCATCCGCGTCAGCGACCTGCGAGAGCGCCTTGAAGAGAGCCGCAAAACCGGCCGCCCGCTGCGCATCAAGGCCGGCTTTGACCCCACCGCGCCCGACCTGCACCTGGGCCACACCGTGCTCATGCGCAAGTTGCGCCACTTTCAGCAGCTCGGCCACACCGTCATCTTCCTCATCGGCGATTCCACCGCACTCATTGGCGACCCCACCGGCCGCAATGTTACCCGCAAGCCGCTCACCCGCGAGCAGATCGACGAGAATGCCGAGACCTACAAGCAGCAGGTCTTCAAGATTCTCGACGAGCAACAGACCGAGGTCCGCTACAACTCCGAGTGGCTCGATCAGCTTGGTTATGCAGGCTTAATCGGTCTCTCAGCCAAGGTCACGCTATCCCAGATGCTTGACCGCAAAGAGTTTCTGACCCGATTCCGCGCCGAACAGGACATAAGTCTCCACGAGCTCCTCTATCCGCTCGCGCAAGGCTACGACTCCGTCGCATTGAATAGCGATGTCGAACTCGGCGGCACCGACCAGAAATTCAACCTCCTGATGGGCCGCGAGCTTCAGCGCGACTACGGCCAGAAGCCGCAGATCGTGCTGATGACGCCGATCCTCGAAGGCCTTGACGGCGTGCAGAAAATGTCAAAGTCTCTCGGCAATGCCATCGGCATCAACGAGCCCCCGCCGAGATGTACGGCAAGCTGATGAGCATCTCCGACGAGCTGATGTGGAAGTACTGGGTCTTCCTCACCGACCTGCGGCAGAGCGAAGTGGACGCGCTCAAGGCAGAAGTAGCCGCCGGCAAGCTGCATCCCATGGAAGTGAAGAAGCGCCTGGCCCGCACCATCACCGCCGGTTTTCACAGCGAGTCCGAAGCCAAAAGCGCCGATGAGAATTGGGCGCGCATGTTCCAGCAGAAGGGCGAGAGCGAGGACCTGGAAGAGGTCTCTGTGGCTTATGCCGATGTGGCCGGCCCGGAGCCGAATCAGATTCGCCTGCCGAAATTGCTGGTGCAGCTTGGCCTTGCCGCATGCGGGCGCGGAAGCCAACCGCAAGATCGCCGAAAAAGCCGTAAAGCTGGATGGAGAAGTCGCCGCAAATGCGATGATCGCGCTAAGCTCACTTCCGGCGCGCCTCGTAGTCCGTCTAGGCAAGCGCGCCAAGGTTGCGGTGATCGCCTAACAGCCAGATCATCTTAAGATTGTCGTACCGGAGGGAGCAGGGGCTTTCAAGCCCCTGAATACTGTCTTACAATAAGTGCGGCTTTAGCCACGGTCTCTTCTTCCATACAGTCGGCTCACTCGCCTGCCCGCACGCACACTCACACTCACACGCACACCCACACTCACACTCTATCCCGCCGCCATCACCCCGGATAAGACCCGGCAATATAGCTCTGCAAGGCCTCAATCACCTGCTCCTGCCCGGTAATCACCCACTTCACCATGTCGCCTACCGACACAATGCCGATCACCTTATCCCCCTCCATCACCGGCAGGTGGCGGATATGGCGCTGGGTCATCAGCGTCATGCAATCGTCCACGGTGTTCTGCAGGGTCACGGTCGTCACCGGGCTGGTCATGATCTCTGAAACCTTGGTTTCCTTCGAGTGATGCCCCAGCAGGACGCATTTGCGCGCATAGTCGCGCTCTGAGAAGATTCCGGCCAGCTTCTTTTTGCTGCACACCAGAAGCGCGCCCACGTCGTTGTCAGACATCATCTGGAGCGCATCCCAAACCGTCTGGTCTGAATCGACGGTGAGAACCTTATTCACTGCCTTCTGTTTCAAAACCTGCTCGATCGTATCTGTAGTTTTCATCGCACATCCTGCTTGACATCTTGCTCAGGAAGCCGCGGCGGGAGGTTAGCCAGGCCGTCCCGCGGACCCCGGGTATATGGAAATGAAGTGTAGCGCGTTTATTGCACAGTTGTCGCTAGGAACCTGAAAAATCCGTTTCCATGTCCGGTTCGGTTCGCAGTATACACGTTCTCGGAAATATGGCGTATTCTATTTAGCCAAATGGCGTATAATAAACATGGAGGCATTTCATGGCAACCCATACCGTACAGGACGTGCTGGGCGGCGAAGTTGTGCTGGGCAGGCGAATGAGAAAAGGCGGCGCAATGGCTGAGCTGGTGCGCGAGGGATTGCCGGTGAAGGCGCTCTTCCTGCTTGCCGAGCGGATGAACCTGCGCCAGGCGGAAATCTCTGAGAAAATCGGCATTCCGCAGCGCACGCTAACCCGGCGGCTGGCGCAGCACTCCCGGCTGACCGCCGCCGAGTCCGATCGCGCCGTGCGGCTGGCCCAGGTCTACTCCACCGCTTTGGAAACGCTGGGCGACGGCCAGAAGGCGGCCGAGTGGCTGAAGACGCCGAATCGCGCCTTGCGCGGAGGCCGTCCGCTGGACCAGTTGGATACCGATCCCGGCGTTCGCGAGGTCGAGAACGTGCTCGGTCGCATCGCCTACGGTGTCTACAGCTAACATGGCGCACAATTTCTCAAATCATAAAAAGAGTTGTCATCCTGAGCGGAGGTCGCCGCGGCGACAGGAGTCGAAGGACCTGCGTCTCGGGATGCCAACCACCGTGCTGAACTTTGGAGATCAACTCTAATGCGCATCTGGAGAATCTGCCGGGCGCGCTTTGCTGGCGAAGCCTTTTCCGGCCAGGGCGCGCGGCGCTTCGGCGGCCGGTGGAATTCGCCAGGTGTGCCCATGGTCTATTCGTCCTCTTCGCTCGCATTGGCGGCCCTGGAACTCTTCGTCCACCTCGAGCCAAACCAGCAGCCGGACGATCTGGTCTCGATTGCCGCCTTGCTTCCCGAAGGCGAACCGGCAATGCGTCTGGAGCCGGGCAAGTTGCCGTCCCGCTGGTGGAGCGACGATTTCAAACCTCTACAAAATATCGGAGACCGATGGATTCGCGAGAACAAATCGCTAGCCATCGAAGTCCCCTCAGCCGCTCTACGCATGGAGTGGAACGTGCTGGTGAATCCGCTGCACCCGGGCATAGCGGGGATCAAAATCGAGAAATCGCAGCCATTTAATTTTGATGCGCGGATGTTCCGGTGATGCCTATTACTGTTCGGGGAATGCGAGAGTGTGACATCCGTTGGGGTTGAATATCCCAGAGACGAACCAATTCCTGTTCTTGGGGAAAGCTTGTTTACTGCGTCCACGAATTGCTGATGTCGAGCCATGCAGACCTTTCGCATTTGCACGGCATAGTCGCAATCCGGACAGGTGGAGATCAATGGGTAGGACACATACTCCGGTATCTTGTCTGGAACGAGCAAAACGGCCCTTGCCAGTAATCGTGGCAGGTGGTATTGAAGCAGTCCCAATGGCTTTAAATCGGAATCGGGTATGCATCGGTTCGGATCCTGGTCAATCTGTAAGAGGTCGAGCCAGACGGCTTGTTCTGGGCTGAACTCATCCTTTGGAATCAATCCAAGGAAGCTCTGCAGCCGCGCTCTCATTATTCGGATTGATTTCGAGCATGCGAGCAGCAAAGATGAGCCTGGCGCGGTAGGAATCGCCTGCATTTTGCTTCAGAGCCCTCAAAACTACGGGCGAGGCAGCTTTCGCCATTTCTCCAATCGCAGTATTCTCTTTGCAGCTTAGTTTCTGCGCTAACGACCCACCGCACAGGGCAAAGCAGGCAATCAAAACGATCAGGCGTTTCAAGATCAAAGGGTCTTTCATAAACTCTCCATTCGTTTCTCGAAGCTCACCCCCCGGAGTGCAAACACGCGTGCGGATCGAGCAGCTTCGCCACAGCTTCCTTTGAGCACGACTCGGTATAGATCCTCATCAGCGGCTCAGTCCCGCTGGCGCGCAGCAGCAGCCACGTCTCGGCGGCGTTGGGCTTGCCGGCGGCCTCCGGATTGTCGAGATAAAACTTCACGCCGTCCAGTGTCTGTTGGCGGAGGATAGGCATTCCGGCAAAGATAGGGTTGCCGGTTTTGAGCGCCCTGGCCCGCGCAATGGCTCCGTTTTTTATCTCGTCCGATATATGCAGATCGATGCGCCCATACTGGTGCTCGCCATATTCGGCCTGCAAGTCAGCGACAAGTTGCCCCAGCGTCTTGCCCTCCTCGGCCATCACGTTGGCCAGCAGCAGCGCGTTCAGCAGCCCGTCGCGCTCCGGCAGGTGGCGTTGGAAGCCAATCCCGCCGGATTCCTCGCCGCCCATCAGAATCTCCCGCTCCAGCATCAGGTCGCAGACAAATTTAAAGCCGATGCCGTGCTCGATCAGCTCGCGTCCGTGTTTCGCGCAAATGCGGTCCAGCATTTTAGTGGTGTTGAACGCGCGCGTTACGGCGCCCGGCCAGTTCTTATGCTTGAGCACCCAGCTCAGCAAAACAGAAAAAATCTTGTGCGGATCGACAAAGTTGCCGTTTTCATCGGTGGCGCCGATGCGGTCTGCGTCGCCGTCCGTGCACAGGCCGGCCTGGCAGCCATTAGCCACCACCGTCTCGCCCAGTGCGCGAATGTGCGGCTCGATAGGCTCGGGATTGATGCCCGGAAACAGCGGGTCGGGGTTGCCGCGAATCTGCACGTGGGCCACAGCCAGGCGATTAAAGATGTCGGAAATAATCGTCCCGCCGGCGCCGTACATTGAATCGATGCCAAACTTCATGCCCGACTTAGCCAGCGCGTCGAGGCTGGTAAAGCTCTCGATCGCCTTCAGGTAGGTGGGCAGAAAATCCACTTCCTCTATCGCAGCCGGCTTCGCTGCGCGGGTTTGAGGCTTGCCCAGGTAAGTCTCAATCTCGGCAATGATCGATGGCTTACCCGATCCACCGTACCACGCCTTGTATTTCACCCCGTTCCACTGCGCGGGATTGTGCGAGGAGGTAATCATGATGCCGCCTGCCATTCCGCGCTCGCGCACGCCGTAGCTCAGCGCCGGTGTGGGCGTGATGGCGTTGGCCAGTTGCACGGGGATGCCGGTCGAGGCCACCACCTCGGCACAGGCGCGGGCAAAATCCCGCGACCCGAATCGCGTATCAAAACCAATCGCCAAGCCTTTGGAGGGATCTTCTTTGGCGTGAACATAGGCGGCGATGGCCTCGGTGGCGATGCGCACGTTGGCAAAGGTAAATCCGTCGGCAATGACGGCTCGCCAGCCATCGGTTCCGAATTTAATTACTGGTTGAGGCATGATTGGGCTTTCGTACTCCATGATTACTAAAACTCTTTGCACATACTTGGTTATTGAAATTACACGGGTGCAGCCGGATTCTCTTCAGATCGAGCCTTGTAACAAGGGCACGGCTTTAGCCGGGCCGTAGAGTTGCAAAAAAGCTCTGGGCTTTAGTGTCTGCGTGAGAACTTCACGAGGCACTTGTAATCATCGCGTAGTTGAGCGACAACAGAAGTATGTCGCGATTTAAAGTTTACAGCCCGGATCAGGCTTATTTGCTGCCGCCGAGCGTGCGGGATGAGTTGGGTTCCAAGCACCTTTGCTTTTTCGTCCGCGAGGTGGTGGAGCGGTTGGATATGAGCGTGTTCGAGTTGAGCTACAGCGCCGAGGGCGGGGAGCTTTATTCGCCCCAGCTGCTGCTGGGCGTGTGGCTGTACGCTTACGCGTTGGGCATCACCAGTGCGCGGCAGGTGGAGCGGCGGCTGGTCGAGGATCTTGCGTTTCGCTATCTGGCTTCCGGCGAACGGGTAGACAACTGGGCCTTGAGCGCGTTTCGCCGGCGTCACAGCCTGGCGCTGAACGACGCCTTCACGCAGGTGCTGGAGTGGGCGCGGGGCAAAGGCATGGTGAAGCTGGGGCGGGTGGCGATTGACTCGACGCGCATTGCAGCCAACGCCTGCAAAGACAAGGCGGACTCGGAGCAGGCGCTGCGCGATACGCGGGCGCGGTTGAGGCGCCAGGTGCGCATCTGGCAAAAGGCGGCGGATGGTGACGACGCGGAGCCGGGCGGATTGGAAATCGCCATTGCGGAACTCGATCAGGCTCTGGCGGAGATGCCGCGGCGCATGGAGCGGTTGAAGAAAAGCGGCTTGAAGAAGCTGTCGCGGACCGACGTGGATGCGCGCTTCCTGCGCCAGCGCGGAGGGTTTGTGCTCGGCTATACGGGCGAGATCGCCGTCTCCGACGACCACCTGATTGTGGCCCAGCAGGTGACGCGTAACGTAAACGACAACGCGTCGTTGCAACCGATGCTGGACGAGGTCGAGCGGCGCTGTGGCGCGCCGCCGGGCGCGGCTCTGGCCGACAGCGGCTTCTTCTCCATCGACAACCTGGAAATGATGGAGCAACGGAATATCGATGGTTATGTACCGGACTCGAATCTGGCTTGCGAATTGAATCTGGGCAGGCGTTGCCCTAAAAAGGCGCGCGCCGCATCTCATCGCAGGATGCGCGCCAAGCTGCGAAGTCCGGCCGGGCAGGCCGCCTATGCGCGGCGCAAGGCGGTGGTCGAGCCGGTATTCGGAGTCCTGAAACAACAACGTGGAATGCGTCAATTTCGTACCCGTGGATTGCAAAACGTAAACAACGAATTCACCCTGGCCACGCTGGCCTATAACATCACCCGGCTGCACCGCACGCTGGCAGCCTGAAAACAACCCCCGCCACTACTGGCGGGAAAAAACTCAAAACTAGACCGCCGCTGCACAGGGCCAACGGCGTTCTCACGCAAACACTTTAGCCCCGCGTTGATTTGATGGGCTTTATACCGGAGATGATCCCCGGCCTACCGCCCGAATGATTTTTTCCGCAAGCTCTAAAGTTGTGCCCTGATACAAAGCGGGTTTATTGAAATAGGTTCTAATTTCGCGGGTCGGTGCTGCGCTTGCGGAAGACTACCTTCAATTCGCGACGCCAATGCTCGGTGAGGGCGATTAACTCCCACTCAACCTGCGGGGAGAAGTAGCGAAGCACCAGCTCGTTGGCGGGATGAATGCGGAGGGCGGGTGCGGCGAGAAGCAGACGCGGCGGCTGCGGCGAGACTTCAGTGCCGGCGAAGTATCCTTGCCGCTCGAATGCCGAGAGCGGATGGGTGCCGGAATTGCCGGCGGCGGGCTGGCGGTCGTCGATGAGGGCGCGGACGCGAATCCAGTAGTCGAGGGCTTGCAGGGGCAGGTGGAGATCTTCGTCGGCCTTGAGCTCGATGATGGCGAGGCGGCCGTTGCGGTCGAGGGTAAGCAGATCGAGCATGCCGCGGTCGCCGGTGGAGAGTGCGGGGACCTGGGTATAGAGCAGATCGCCGCGCAGGCCGGGGAGCAGTTCGGTAATGCTGGCGCGGAGACGGGACTCAAGCCAGCGCTCCGGTTGCAGGCGGAAGAGCGGATCGGTATGCGTGCCGTCGGCGTGGCGGCTGAGGAAGAGACGCGCGCAGAGGTCGCGGCAGAGAGCTTCATTTTCATCGGTGAGCGGGGTTTCGTTTGCGCCGGCTCCGAAGGTGATTTCGTTTTCGCGGGCAAAGGAGTTGGCAGAGGCGGCGTGGCGGACGCGGGCGAATTCAAGGCCGTGGAGAAAGAGGCCGGTTTCAGTGGCGGAGGTGGGGCGCACTTCGACTCGATCTTTGGCGGCGGGGGGAACAAGCAAGAGAAGACGATCGATGCCGGACTGGCAGCGTTCGATGGATGCGGCGGATGAGAATGCATGGACGAGATGCGAGCTGAGATTGCCGGTGTCGCGAAAGTCTACGTGGGCGAGCTCTTCACTGCGCTCGTCGAGGGTGAAGAGCTGAAAATCGGCGGCGGCGTGGTTGAGCCAGGCCATGCGCTCGGCTGTGGTGCGCCATGCTCCGGCGGGAACGATTACTTTAAGTCCGCCAAAGTGGCGGCGGCCGTCGCCGTGCTGGCGGCAATGATCGAGCCAGAGAATGCCGAGGGTGAGAATGCCGTCGGCGATGGAGGCGGACTCGGCTTCGCTGACGCCGATGATTGCGTCGGCGGCGGTTCCGCGCAGGAGACGTCCGCGAATGTAGGCGGGGCCGAAGCTGTGCTCGAGGTCCATTGCGGAGCGAAGGCCGTCGACTTTGGAGCTGATAAAGCTGCGAGTTAAAACGCGTTCGAGCAGGCGCTGATAGTTGCGTCGGGAGGAATCGCGGGAGGTGGGTGTGCGGCGATCGCTGGTGGGGGCCAGCTCAAGCGATTGAGGTTTGGCTGCGCCCATGCGGCGGGTGGTGAGGCGCAGACACTGGGCGCGCTGCTGTAGATTGACGACGGTGCGGAGCAGGTTGCGCTCTTCGCTCCAGAATTGGAGAATGCAGCGGCCGTGCGATTCGCTGACGGCGTAGTGGGCGGTGCGCATATCGAAGAGGACGCGGCCATCTTCAAGCAGCGCAGCGGCGGGGTGGTCGGCGAGGTAATCTTCAATAGATTTCAAGAGCAGGCCGGGGGATGGTGCAACTTCACCGGCGGGCATGCGGAGGCCTTACCAGCCCTGCCGTGCGCGCAGAGCGGTGATGTGGGCGGTGTGATGGCGTGCGTGCCAGGCATACATGGCCAGCACCGTGGAGAGTGCTTGCTTGCCATGCTCGGGATGGTTGTAGCCCTTTTGGAAATCTTCCTCAGAGAGAGACTCAAGCAGCGTAATCCAACGCGTGTGCATTCCCGCGATGATGGGCATGGAGACCTCGATGGGCAGCTTGCGGCTGTCGGCCAGTTCGGCCCAGGCGGCCGGGTCGTAGGGCTTGACGGTAGGCCAATCCTCGGTGAGGGCCAGTCTGAAGCGGATAACGGCGTTGGCGTGGCTGTCAGCGATGTGATGGATGACCTGGCGGACGGTCCAGCCGCCATCGCGATAGGGCGTATCGAGCTGGGCGTCGTTGAGGCCGGCGGTTGCGGCACGCAGGTTGGCAGCAAGCTGGCGCAGGGCTTCAATTTGCTCGGCGCGATTGGTGGGATTGCTTGTGGCAGGCGCTTTGAAGCGGCCGATGGGATAGCGGAGGTCGGTTTGTTCAGTCATGGATTGAACCCTGCTTTAATTTGTGCGGCCTGGATGCGGTTGCGGTAATGCGCGGAGTTGATTTTAGGCGTGGTGATGAGGATGGTGATGAGTGTAAGGATGGCGATGGTATTTTTTGCTGTGATTATGTACGCGATGATGGTGTTCCGCCGCTGCGGTCAACGGGAGTGCCAACACCGATAAAAATAAGATGGCGAGAAAAATCTTTTTCATGACAGAAATGTAGCACGCTGATGGGGGCGAATGGAAGTGGATATCAGGCGGGACGCAAATGGCGGGCTAACGACCACTTCAGCTCGTCAATCCCCTGGCCGGTTACTGCGGAGATGGCGTGGAATTCAAGCTTGCGGCGCTTTACGTGGGCGGCCAGCTTCTTCAGCTTTTCAGGGTTGGCGGAGTCGATTTTGGTGGCTACGACGATCATGGGTTTGCCGGCTAAGGGGTGCTCGCCGTCGCGGTTGCTGAAGTTGGCCAGCTCCTCGTTGATGACTTTGAAATCTTCAACGGGGTCGGGGCGGCCGGATGCGTCGGATACATCGACGAGGTGAACCAGCAGGCGGGTGCGCTCAATGTGGCGGAGGAACTGCACGCCCAGACCGGAGCCGAGATGGGCGCCTTCAATGAGGCCCGGCATGTCGGCGACAACGAAGGACTCCTGATCGGGCTCTTCGCCGACGGTGACTACGCCGAGGTTGGGCTCGAGGGTGGTGAAGGGGTAATCGGCGATTTTGGGCTTGGCGGCGGAGATGCGGGAGATGAGGGTGGATTTGCCGGCATTGGGATAGCCGACCAGGCCTACGTCGGCGAGGAGTTTGAGTTCGAGGCGGTAGGCTCGCTCTTCGCCGGCGCGGCCTAGCTCATGCTCGCGGGGAGCCTGGTGGACGGGAGTGGCAAAATGCTGGTTGCCGCGTCCGCCGCGACCGCCTTTGGCGATGACTACGCGCTCGTCAGGCTCGCTGAAGTCGTGGATTAGCTCGCCGGTTCCCTGGTCATAAAGGGCTGTGCCCACAGGAACTTGCAGGATGGTGGATTCGCCGTCAAGGCCGGTGCAGTTGGAGCCCATGCCGTGCTGGCCGCGCTGCCCTTTGTGCTCAGGGTTATAGCGGAAATGGATGAGGGTGTTGTGGCGCTGCGAGGACTCCATGATGACGTCGCCGCCACGGCCTCCGTCGCCGCCCGAGGGTCCGCCGCGGGGGACGAACTTTTCGCGGCGGAAGGCCATGCAGCCGTTGCCGCCGTCGCCGGCTTTTACGCGAATTTTGGCTTCATCAATGAACATGGTTGACGAGTGAACAAGTGAAAAAGTGAATGAGTGAACAGGTGAACGCGTAAGCGTGGCTCAGTGACGCCGATGTGCTGGGGATCACACGGCTTGCAGGCCGTCTTTTCAGTTTACCTAATCAGGCATAGAATCGCTGGTAACTTCATTTTGGGAAATTGGGGCGGCGGGTAAAGCGATCCTTTGGGGGTTGTGCGCCTGCTACTACTCCTGTGGCCTGTTGGCGTGGATTTTGCCGGGGTTTAGAGCCTTGGCTGGCTGCTGCGCCGGCGCAAGGCTGAGGGATTTGCCTGCAATAATTTCCATCCGGACCTGCCGCGAGAGCAGGCTGGGTAGTTTGTGCGCGTTCTGAGGGTTTTTCCAGGGTCTGCCGCGAGCAGGGTTCTCGATGGCAGGGGCAAGACGGAGTTGGCCGATGGCGGTGGCCGCGCTGATTGTGGGCGTGGGTGCGGCGCAGTTTCTAACGGCACAAACGCCACAGAGCGGGGAGATAGCGGGCAGGCTGACGGATCTGCAGTCGATACCGGTGGATGGCGCCGAGGTGACGGTGCGCAATGAGGCCACAGGCGCGGAGGCGCGCACAGCAACACAAAAGAACGGGAGTTTCAGCTTCAGCGGGCTGGATGCCGGGACGTATACGGTGGTGGCCGAGAGCAAACAGCTTGGACGGGGAATGCTGGAGGGAATCTACGTAACGCCGGGGCACGAGACGCACGTGCGGGCGGCGATGGAGTTTGAGCTTGCGCCGCCGGAGCCAGCCAGGGCGGTCGTTCATGAGATTGAGCCGGTTGCGACTGCGGTTTCTTCCGGGGCTAAAGCCCGCGATGAATCTGTTGACCCAATGCGGGGGTTAAAACCCCCGCCTCCCTCCGTATCTGGTTTATCTACGGCAAAGACCCGAATAAATCCGGGACCTACCGGACGTACGAGTTCTTCCGCTGTCGGGACAGAACAAACTTCGCCGCGCGGCGAGAGACGGGCGGCGAGCCAGATTGCGCGACCTGCCGTTAAGCAAAATCTTGCCGTAGTCAAGGCAAAGGCAACTGGCGCTGTTCCGGTTCCTTCTGTAGACAAGCCAACGGCGGCCAGCGCCACTCCAATTCCTTCTGTAGTCAAGCCCAAAGAGAGCAGCGCAAAATTGCTTCCTATCGCGCCTGAACAAAAGGCGATTACCCGAACCTTGCCAGCAGGATGGAGTTTGGCTATCAGCGAGGCGGCTGCCGGGGTTGTGCAGGGGGCAGCGGAGTTGAGCCAAACTCGTCCCAAGCGCGCGCAGGTTGCCCATCAGAACGCGGACCCGGTTACGCCGGTGGTGACTACCAAGTTGAGCGGGGCTGAGTTACAGGCGCTGCCGGCGAGCGGACGGCGGTGGCAGGATTTTGTTTTGGATACACCGGCGGCGGCGACCGTGGCGGGAGGCAGAACGCAGGCATCGCTGCGCGGAGCGGGGCAGGAGCCGGCGGAGACTACCATCGACGGCGCGAACTTCCGGTTGGCGTTCGGCGGACAGGGTGGTTATGGGCCGGGGTCTTCAGGGCCGGGCTCGAATGGGCAGGGCGGCAGAGAACAGAATGGCATGGCGCAGGCGTGGGCAGGCGGGCGCGGGGCGCAGGTGGCGGAGGCGGCGATTCGCGAAGTGGAGATGGCAGCCGGCAACGCTGAGGCTGAAGGAGCACGCACGGCCGGCGGACGCGTGAATGTGGAGACCATAGGCGGCGCGAACGGGTTGCACGGGCAGGGATTTGTTTTTGATCGGCAAAATACCTGGGGGGCGCAGAATCCATTTACGCAGTGGGTGAAGGAGACTACGCCGGCGAATGGGAGCACGGTTCCGGTTCCGGTGTTTACGCCGGAGTCGTACACTCCGCCGGATCACGAGACAGTGTGGGGCGTGGGATTGGGCAGCCAGATCAGGCGCAACAAAATGTTCTGGTTTGCGGCGTTGGATAGTTACCGGCGCAACGATCCGGGGCTGGCGATGGTGAAGCATCCTTACCTTGTTGAGCCTGTGAGTGGATGCACGATTGGCCCTTGCACTGAAACAACCGGATTTTTTGAGCAGCCTACTAATGACCAGATGCAGGCGCTGAGCTCGCGGCTTGGTTTGAGTCCCAGCAATCCAATTGCCGAGGGATTGGCGGCTTATTCTGGAATGCTTGAAACGCTGGGCGGGCTGCTCGGCCCTGCGCCGCGCACGGCTGCGCAGTGGGTGGGCTTTGCGCGGCTTGACTGGCAGGCGGCGGAGCGGCACCACTTTACGCTGGAAGCGATTGGGGCGGATTGGGACTCGCCCGGCGGAGGATTGACGCGGGTTTCAGAGACGTATGGGAACCACAGTTTCGGGTCGAGCGAGGCGAGCGAGGAGCTCTTGCTGGGGCGGTGGGAAGCATTTATCACTCCTAATTTATTGATGGTGACGCAGGGCTCGGCGGGGCACGATTTGATGAGCGCTCATGCGGAGACGCCTTCGGCTTATGAGCAGACGCTGCTTGCGGGGAATACGTGGGGGCAGTTGCCGCAAATCAATGTGGACTCGCGCTATGGATTCACCATCGGCAATCCTTCGCGCTTTGGAACCGGCAGTTATCCTGACGAGCGGCTGTACCAAGCGCAGGAGACTGTCGATTGGGTGAGAGGCAGCTTGCTGGTGAAGAGTGGGTTTGAGATCAGCCATAACTATGATGCGACCAGTTTGCTGCGCAACCAGACTGGAACATATAACTACTCCAGCGTAGAGAATTTTGCTTCTGATGCGCTGGTGTTTGCGGCGTTCGGGCTCGGCGGCGAACTGAATCCAATGAATCAGCACAACTGTGACCAGACGGGGAAGGTGTGGAGAGATTCGGGGGGTGGGTTGCGTGGACTGGGAGCGCTGCCCTGCTACTCCTATTACTCGCAGTTGATGGGACCGACTAACTGGTACTTAAGCACCGACGACTGGGCTGGATTTACAACTGCACAGTGGCAGCCGAACAAACATTTTGTAATTTCCGTGGGGTTGCGGTGGGAGCGGGAGCAGTTGCCGCCACCAATTGCAGCAACCTGGCCGCCGCCGGTTGCGCCGAGTTTGCCGGCGGGAAGTTTGGCTCCGCAAAAATTGCCGAGGCTGGGAAACGACTGGGGGCCGCGCGTGAGCATGGCGGTGGGAAACAACGAAGGACATTGGCCGGTGCTGCGGATGGGATATGGAATGTATTACGGGCGCACGGAGAACGCGACCATCGAAACTGCGTTGACGCAGACCGGCAGCGCCAAGGGCGACCAGAATATTTTTATACGGCCGACGGATGGATATAACTCGGCTACCGGGACCAGCAACGCGCAGGCGTTTCCTTATGTGCTGAGCGGAATGCCGGGCAGCGTTGTGGCGCCGGGGGTGGTGGAGTTTGCGCCTGAGTTCCGCAATCCCGAGGTGCACCAGGGCGTGGTAGCCGTGGAAGAGAGTTTGCCCGGCCACGTGGAGGTGACCGCGAGCGCGATGGTGAGTTTGGGACGGCGGCTGCCGATTGCGATGGATACTAACTTTGACTCGGCGGTGAATCCGCAGAGCATTACTTATGCAGTGGTGGACTTGACGGGGCTGGGACCGATCAAGACGAAAAAGATTACGGTTCCCTTTTATGCGAGCTGGCCGGCGGGAGATTGCCCGAGTGGATCGTTGCTGAACCTGGCCGGGCAATGCGGGCGCGCTAATCCTAACTACCAGCAGATAACTGAGATCATGAGCCGGGCTAACTCGACTTATGAAGCGGCGATGCTGAAGGTGGTTCGCTATGGGCGGCGCGGGCTAAGCTTGCATGCGCACTATACTTACTCGCACGCGATGGATTGGAATCCCAATGAGAGCACGCTGGTGAGCGGCAGCGACGTGCTCGATCCGGCCGACTTCAGCCAGGAGTATGGGACCAGCAATCTGGACATACGTCACTCGGCTGCGGTGATGGTGGTTTATGAAGCGCCGTGGAAGGTGCGCAGTGCAGCTGGGCAGGTGGTGAATGGCTGGATGGTTTCAGGGATTGGGCAGTACCACAGCGGTTTGCCCTACACCATGCGCACCGGCGGCTCACTGGCGGAGGAGTTTGACTCGAGCGGCACGGCGATTGTTGGCTTGGGGCCGGGAATGAATGGATCGGGCGGCGACAATCGCGTCTACGGGGTGGGGCGCAACACTTTCCGTTATCCGGCTACGTGGAAGGCCGATGTGCGGCTGGGTAAGAAATTTGACCTCGGGCACATGCGGGAGTTGGAGGTGCTGGCCGAGAGCTTCAATCTTTTTAACCATCAGAACGTGACGGAGCTGGAGACTACCGGGTATTACATTGAATCGGGCACTACGGATTCGCTGCCTACATTGAATTTTATGAATGGGTTGAAGGCTAACACTACGGCGTTTGGACAGCCGCTGAATGTGAATGCTACGAATTTTTATCGGGAGAGGCAGGTACAGGTGGGAGTGAGGATGAGGTTTTGAACTGCAGATTTAATATGGGCATCCGATAAAAGCGATAAAAGATTCATGGAGGACTTATGAGGGTGACGCTCTTGCTCGACGATGATTTGGTGAGAATCGCCCAGGAATTTACGGGCGTGGTTAATAAAACGACTCTGGTTCGGGAGGCTCTAAAATCCCTGATTGAACGGGAAAGCTACCGCGGGTTGGCGGCGCGGGGAGGTACACTGCCGGAATTGAAAAATATTCCACGCAGACAGATTAGTTAATAGTAATTTTGCGTAGACGCTCACAATTAGTTACTCCATCAATAATATTCCTGCGCCGTCCCTACGGGACTCCGTTACGAACTTATGGAATCCTTTTCCCCACGTTAAAGCGCGGGGCTAACAAACTCTGCGCCTACGGCGCGGTTGCACAGGCAATCCATATGCAGTACTTAATAAACCCACGTTTATGGCGCGGTTGTGCGGACATTACTTATGTAGCTCTCAATAACCTTGCCAAAGTTCACTATTTTATTTAACGCAATCAAAACGAAATTATTTGTCTTTGAGGAAATTTCCCTGCTTTAGTTCAGTGAAGGCTTGCTGCAGTTGCTCCTGGGTGTTCATTACGATGGGGCCGTACCAGGCTACCGGCTCTTCGAGCGGCTTTCCGGAGACGAGGAGAAAACGGATGCCGTCGTCGCCGGCCTGCACTGTGACTTCGTCGCCGCTGTCGAAGAGGATCAGAGAGCGGTTGTCGGCCGCGGTGGGTGGAGTGGTGTCAAGCCATTGCACTGACTCAGTGGGAACGGCGAGGGGCGCGGAGGCGTTGCAGAATTTTCCTGACCCGGCGAAGACGTAGGCGAAGGCGTGGCGCATGGATTCAACGGGCAGGGTTTTTCTGTGGCCCGGGGGAACGGTTACATCGATATAAGTGGGGTTGGTTGCGATGCCGTCGACAGGACCCCGCTTGCCCCAATAGTCGCCGCAGACGACGCGGACCTGGGTGCCATCGTCATCTTTCACTTCAGGAATTTCGTTCGATTTGACCTCCTGATAACGAGGCGCGGTCATCTTTTGCGAGGCAGGGAGATTGGCCCACAACTGGAAGCCGTGCATCTGTCCGATGCGGTCACCCTTGGGCATCTCCTGGTGGATGATGCCGCTGCCGGCGGTCATCCACTGCACTTCTCCCGCGCCGATGACGCCGCTGTTGCCCATGCTGTCGCCGTGCTCGACGGTTCCGGCAAGGACGTAGGTAACGGTTTCAATGCCGCGATGCGGGTGCCAGGGAAAGCCGGCCAGATAGTCGGCGGGAACGTCGTTGCGGAAGTCGTCAAGCAGGAGAAAGGGATCGAACTCTGAGGTGTTGTCAAAGCCGAATGCGCGGCGCAGATGCACGCCCGCGCCTTCAAGAGTTGGCTTGGATTTGATGAGACGCTTGACGGGACGAATTGACATTGTTGACCTCAGGGGATGGAGTTTACGTAGTCGCGAGCTTTGACGCAGACGGGCTTAGTTTAGCAAAGGTTCAAGATTATTTGATCAGCTTGATCAATATTCCATAAAAGCGTGGACTTCCCCACCTGGATGCTCTATTTTGTCCACAGAGGAGCCACCCCATGAGCTTTCTCTTTCTTCGCCTGCAGGCGAAAATGATTGCTGAATCAGGGTTTATACCCATCTGGATGATGCGCTCACAGAATACGAATTCGGATGATCGGCTATCGGCCCGGCGCTACGCAACGGGAGCGGGTGGAAGGTGTGCGCGATGGCCGCGCATGGGGCTCATTCTGTTTGCGACTTCGCTCCTGCTTTGCCTTCCTCTTACTTCTTGCATAAGCCTCTCTGACGCTGACGCTCTTGCGGCGAATTTTACGCTGACTTCAAATCCCCCATCCGTCACGCTGGTTGCCGGAAACCCCGGGCAGCAGATCAGCGTGGAGGCCGTTCCCATCAACGGCTTTACAGGATCGGTGACGCTTGCTGTCAGCGGGCTTCCGGCCGGAGTGACGGCGAACCCGAGCTCGCTTACGCTGACCCCTGGCACACCGCAAAATGTGATGATCACGGCGGCTCAAAATGCAGCTGCCGGCAATCCGTCGGTGACGATCACTGGAACTTCAGGGGCACTCAGCCATTCAGCCTCGGTGCCGATTACCATCTCCGCTGCGGCGCCGGTCGAGAACTTTACGCTATCGTCGACGCCGGGGACGGTTGCATTGACAGCCGGAAGCACGGGACAACAGGTGAGCGTGGAGGCCGTTCCCGCAAATGGATTTACGGGGATGGTATCGGTGGCGATCAGCGGGCTGCCAGCGGGTGTGACCGCAAACCCGCCGACACTGATGCTGACACCAGGGACGGCGCAGAATGTGACGATTACTGCTGCCGCAAACGCCGCGAGCGGTAGCCCGACGGTGACTTTTACCGGAACGTCAGGATCGCTGAGCCATATGGCCACCGTGGATGTGACGGTCACTGAAGCTACGCCGGCAGCGAACTTTACACTATCGGCCACGCCTGGGACTGATTCGCTGGTGGATGGCGGCGCGGGAGATGTGATCAGCGTGGAGGCTGTACCCAGCAACGGCTTTACGGGAACGGTGAAGGTGGCGATCAGCGGGCTGCCTACCGGAGTAACCGCGAATCCGACGTCGCTTACGCTCATCCCCGGCACGGCGCAGAATGTGACGCTCATAGCTTCGGCGACTGCCAAGGTGGGCAAGGCGACGGTAACTTTCACGGGAACATCGGGGACGCTGAAACATACGGCCACCGTGACGCTGACCACCACGGCGGAGCCGAACTTTACGCTTTCGGCAACGCCGGCGACATTGTCGATCCAGGCCGGCGCCACGGGAAAATCGGTGAGCATAAATGCGGCCCCCACAAATGGATTTACGGGAACGGTGACGGTGGCGATTACCGGGCTGCCAACGGGAGTGACGGCGAATCCGCCGACGCTGACGCTGACTCCGGGCACGGCGCAGAGCGTGACGCTGACGGCTGCCGCGAATGCAACGGTTGGCAAAGCGACGGTGACCTTCACGGGTACTTCAGGAGCTCTTACACATACGGCCACTGTGGCTTTAACAGTGATAGCCGCGGCGAACTTTTCGCTGACAGCCACTCCAACGACGTTGTCGATTCAAGCCGGCGCCACGGGAAAGCCGGTCAGTATAGAGGCTGTGGCTGCAAATGGATTTGTGGGCACGGTGACGGTGGCGATTACCGGACTGCCAACGGGAGTGACGGCGAATCCGCCGACGCTAACGCTGACACCGGGCACGGCGCAGAGCGTGATGCTGACGGCCGCGGCAAATGCAACGGTTGGCAAGGCGACGGTGACGTTCACGGGAACATCAGGAGCTTTGACGCACACGGCCACTTTGGCTTTAACTGTGACCGCGGCTGCGCCTGTGCCGAACTTTACTTTGACAGCGACACCGGGAACATTGCCGCTGACAGCCGGGGCGACGGGTTCCCCGGTAAGTATCAATGCCGTGCCAACGAACGGCTTTGCGGCAGCGGTGACGGTGACCATCAGCGGGCTGCCAACAGGCGTGACCGCGAATCCTACTACGCTAACACTGACTCCGGGAACGGCGCAGAGCATCACGCTCACGGCTTCATCGAGCTCAGCCGCTGCCGATACGGTGGTTACTTTCACGGGTACTTCAGGTGCGCTGGTGCATACGGCCACGGTGACTGTAGATGTGACCGTGCCGGCGCCGAGTTTTACGCTGACGGTGATGCCAACTTCGCTAACGCTGACGATAGGCGCGACCGGTTCGCCGGTGAGCGTGAATGCCGTGCCAGTGAATGGCTTTGCGGGGGCGGTGACGGTTACGATTACCGGGCTGCCGGCGAATGTAACTGCAAACCCGCCGACACTGACGCTGACTCCAGGAACGCCGCAAAGCACAACGCTGACGGCTGCGTCCACCGCGGTTGCGTCTTCAGAGACAGTCACTTTTACGGGGACCTCCGGCGCGCTAATGGCATCCGCGACGCTTATGCTCACGGTGCAGGGCGCGACTTCGCCGACGGTTGCGCCGGACGTGACTACTTTCCACTATGACGTGGCGCGCGACGGGCTCAACGCGCAGGAGACAATTCTTACGCTGGCCAATGTGAACTCAACGCAGTTTGGCAAAATCGGATTCGACACTGTGGATGGATTGGTGGACGCGCAACCGCTTTACCTGGCCAACGTGACTGCCGGAGGCATACTGCGCAATGTGCTTTACGTGGCCACGGAAGGCGACAGCGTTTACGCATTCGACGCCGACACCGGCGTGCAGATATGGAAGACTTCATTGATCGAAACGGGTGAAACTACCAGCGACAACCGCGGCTGCACACAGGTTACGCCGCAGATTGGAATCACTTCAACGCCGGTGATCGATCGCACAGAGGGGCCGAACGGAACCATCTTCGTAGTGGGGATGACCAAGGATTCGAGCGGGGATTATCACCAGCGGCTGCATGCGCTCGACATTACCACCGGCGTAGAACTGGGCGCCAGTCCGACGGATATTACCGCAACCTATCCGGGAACTGGAGACAGTTCAACCAGCGGCGTTCTTTCGTTCCTTCCCGGTGATTATAAGGAGCGCGCTGCGCTGTTGCTGACGAACGGCACGATTTATCTTGGATTCTCTTCGCACTGCGACAAGAGACCCTATACGGGCTGGGTCATGGGTTACAGCGAGTCAACGCTCAAACAGACACAGGTGATCGACGTGACTCCGAATGGAAGCGAGGGTTCCGTGTGGATGGCAGGCGACGGGATTGCCACCGACGGCAATGGATATCTTTACTTCCTGGATGCGAATGGAACCTTCGACACTACGCTCACTACTGGTGGTTTCCCCAGCAGTAACGACTTTGGCAATGCGATGGTTAAGCTTTCAACGGCCGGAGGCACACTGGCCGTGGTCGATTATTTTGACACATACAATACGGTTACGGAATCGAGTGAAGATGAGGATCTGGGATCGGGCGGAGAAATTCTTCTGCCCCCGCAGACGGACGTGAACAATGTGGTGCGTCACCTGATGGTGGGAGCGGGCAAGGACGGCAATATTTATATCGCCGACACGAGCAATATGGGCAAATTCCAGGCCGGTACGCCGATCGATAGCAATATTTATCAGTATGTGAGCGGGGCGCTGGGAGGCGAGGTCTTTTCAACTCCGGCATTCTTCAACGGCGTACTTTACTACGGCGCGGATGGACAGACGCTGAAGGCCTTCCCGATGACCAACGCGAAGCTGGCAACCACTTCGTCGAGCCAGTCGACGGCAACGTTTGCTTATCCCGGCGCTACGCCGAGCGTCAGCGCTAACGGAACAGCAAACGGAATTGTGTGGGCACTGCAATCGGCAACCAGTTCCGCCGCGGTGCTGCACGCCTACAACGCGACAAGCCTGGCGACTGAGCTTTATAACAGCACGCAGGCTGCCGGCGGGCGCGACAGCTTTGGAGACGGGAACAAGTACATTACTCCGATGATTGTGAACGGGAAGGTATACGTGGGAACGCCAACCGGCGTGGCAGTTTTTGGGCTGCTGACTCCCTGAGCCGATAATTCATTCGAACATAAAATATTTTCAGGGGCCTTGCTGCATTCCGCAGTTGGGCTCAGACGCTACGGTTTTGCCATCGAGGCGGAAGCAGGCTGCGCCATTGATGTCAGTGCTGTAAGTGTGCACCTTTGCGGCTTCGAGCGCTGCGAGCACCTCGGGGCGGGGATGGCCGTAACGGTTGTGCAGGCCACACGAGATTACAGCCCATTGCGGAGCTACGCGGGCCAGGAACTCAGGGCGAGTTGAGGTGATGCTGCCGTGATGGCCAACTTTGAGCAGAGTGCTTTGAAGGCCGGGCTCGGCGAGCATGGCTTGCTCGATTGGGGATTCGGCATCGCCCTCCAACATTACAGAGGTTGCGCCATAACTCATGTGCAGAACCATTGAGTCATTGTTAGTGGGTTCGGGTCCGGGCTGGTAGTTGCGGAAAGGCGCGAGTACGTTGATTTGCGTGCTGCCGAAGGGGAGTGCATCTCCGGCGCGGAGACTGCGAATGCGTACGTGGAGATCGGCTGCCTCGTTGAGTAGGGCGTTGTAAGCGCCGAAGCGGGGATTGTTGCCGACCCATAACTCTGCGGGATGGAAGTTGCGCAGAACGGCGGGAAGGCCGCCCATGTGGTCGGAGTGGGCGTGGGTGAGGGCTACAGCATCGAGGTGACGGATTCCGCGCGACCAGAGTGCGTGGGAGACAACTTCTTCGCCAATATCAAAATCCTGCGGGGCCTGGTGAGGGCCACCGCCAAAGCCACCGCCATCGACGAGCAGGGTTTTGCCGTCGGGAGTGATGAGCAGCAGCGAGTCGCCCTGGCCTACGTCAATGGCCTCCATGAGCAGCGCGTCGCGTGGATGCTGGATAGGGCGCGGAAGGGACGGCACAGAGTGCGGCGAGGATGAGAGCTGCCCAGGCAAGATGGCGATGCAGACGCGTTCCGCGTGCTAGCGCGATGGCGACGCCGAACAAAGCGCAGAAGGCTGCCGACTGCCAGAGCAGCGGTGCGGGGATGCGGAAATCGCCAAAGGACAGCGAGCCGAAGAGGCGCACCAGCCAGGTGCCGAAATGAAGAGGCAGGGCGATGAAGATGGCCGGGACTACTGCGTAGGCCGGACTAATGAGAGTAATGAGTAATGTAAGAAGCGCGGCGGGCATGAGCACCACAAGCAACGGCAGGATGAAGAGATTCACCGGCAGCGCGAAGATGGTGATGCGATTGAAGTAGATGGCCATGGGCAGGGTCATGGCGAACTCCACTACGCAAGAGACGATCATCAGTTCGCCGATGCGGATGAAAAAGCGCACAACCCACGGGAAGATGCGCCAGGCGATACTGCTGTTTATTGCTGTATCGACGTCCAGTGCGACGATGCGCAGCGTGGCTCTGAACTGCGATAGCTGCGGAGTGAGTTTGGCGTCGATGGCGGCGAGGCCGAGGTCGCGTGTGGCGGCTATATAAGGATGGATGGTGCTCTGAAGCAACGGCGCGGCAACGCCGGCGATGGCGACAACGGCGAGCAACGTCATTTGCAGGCTGGCGTCGAAGAGGCTGCGTGGACTGACGACCAGCAGGCAGAGTGCGGCAAAGCCAATTGTGTTCAGCGGGCTGCGTTCGCGGTAAAGCAGGCGGCCGAGCAGATAGAGAGTGACCATCCACAACGAGCGCTGCACGGGAGTTGCGAAGCCGGTGAAGAGCGCGTAGGCGAAGGAAGCGATGATGGTGAGGAATGTTGCGGGGACGCGAGGGAGACGCAGGCGGCGCGCGAACCAGAAGATGCATCCGGCGACGATGGCGAGATGAAAGCCGGAGACGACCAGCATGTGAAAGGAGCCAGTGCGCTCAAAGCCTACGCGCAGGGAGTGGGTGAGATAGGTGCGGTCTCCGGTGACCATGGCGGCCAGCATGATGGCGTCGTCTTGTGAGAGGCGCAAAGGAGCGGGAAGACGGCGCATGGCGGCAGGCAGGGCAAGCAGGCGGGTGCTTGATGCGTGTTGCCAGCCGCTGACTCGGCAGGCGAAAAAAACGCCGGGTGATGGACCGAGACGATCAACGCGATCGATGCTCACTGTAGCTGAAGATGTGATGCCCTGATCGACAAGAAAATCTTCGCGGCTCCAGACGCCGGGATCGTGATAGATCTCGGGAGGCAAAAGGCGCGCAACGGCGCGGATATGCTCACCGCAACGAATTGGCTGCGTGTTTTGTGATGATGCCGGCCAGCGAACAGTGAGGCGGACGCCGCCGGTGATGGGTGACTGCGCATCGCTGGTATCGGTGACGACTTCAAGCGAGGAGACGCGGAGGTCGATGCGTTGCGCGGGTTGGGGTGATGGGATGGAGGGATCGGCGGAGTCCTGGTCGTTCAGGTTTTGCTCGAGTTCGCCGCGGACTGGGCCTGCATCGACCACTGTGCCTTCGACGATGCGCAGCAATCCGTCAGAGAGTGTGGACAATGCGGGTGCGGGGGCTGGATGCGGCTCCATCCATGCGCACCATGCGCCTAACAAAAACCACAGTACGGATAGTGGCAACCAGACAATGCGTTGCGCGCGAAAGGCTGCAAGACCGCAGAGTATAGCGAACAAGACTAACGCGATGAGCACGAAGCTGGGGCACAGCCAGAACCAATGAGTGGCGGCGATGCCGGCGGCGAATATCCACGCGGCATGGAAGAGCGGAACAGCGCTCAGGCCTGCAGAGGCGGGGCTGTTGGGGGTTTGCCCGGAGGTGGCTAGTTCGTCTTGCATGCACCTGAAAGCTGAAAAGGATTTGTGGGACAAGCCTATCAGGAGCGGCGCAAGTGGACCACCGCTTCAAGGTGGTAGGTCTGGGGAAAGAGGTCCGCTAAGGTGATGGAGTGGATTGCGTAGCCCGAGGCGATGAGAGCGCGCAGGTCACGGGCGAGGGTTGCGGGGTCGCAGGAGACGCAGACTACGGAGGGCGCGGCGATCTCCGCGAGCAACGCGCAGGTCTCCTCACCGAGGCCGGTTCGGGGTGGATCAAGGACGATCAGATCGGGGCATATTGCATCGGGTTGCGCAGGCTTTCGGTTGCGGCGAAGAAAGTCTACGGTCGAGGCGCGGACTGGGGCGCTGGTCGTTCCCTTGAGATTGGCGGCGAGGGCCTGGGTTGCGGAGGGTGAGTACTCGACAGCGACTACGCGGGCGAAGCTTTGCGTAAGTTGGCGGGCAAAGAGGCCTACGCCGGCAAAGAGATCCCATGCGAGCGCACCCGATCTGGTTTGCGATGACGCGCTCGACCAGCGAGTCGACGAGCCAGCGGTTCACCTGAAAAAATGCGCCCTGGTCTACGCGGTAATCGAATCCGGCGGCGCGATAGGTGAGCAAGGTTGCGCCCCATTGGGCTACGGTGCGCGGCTGTTGGCCGGCTCGGCCTTCGATCAGCAGGTCTGCGCCTTTGAGCGCGGGGATTTGCTCGTGAAGCGCTTGCGCGAATTCTTCGAAGTGAATTTTTTGGGCGCTATCGGTGAAGATGCTGATCAGCAATTCAGTTTCGTCTGGGTTGCAAAAGAGCGCAATTTCAGTGGGACGCAGGGTGGGTGCAAGTTGCCGGGCTACTTCAGTGAGCGCCAATGCGGCCTTGATCAACAATGGCGCGGTGATGGGACACTCGCTGATGGGAACCACATTGTTGGAGCGGCGGGCGCGGTAGCCGGGATTGCCTGCCGCATCGAAGGCTAGGCGGATGCGATTGCGATAATGCCAGGGTTTGGCGGACAAGACGGAGATTTCTTCGGGCGCTTGCACTCCGCCGCGCTCAAGGGTTTCGCGCAGGATGGTTTTTTTGAAGGCTAGTTGGGCCTCGTAATTTGCGTGCTGATAGTTGCAGCCTCCGCAGACGCCGAAGTAGGGGCAGGCGGGTGCGATGCGCTCCGGTGAGGCGCGGATGATCTCATCCGGATCAGCAGTATCGTAGCCCCGCTTGCTTTGCGTGATGAGGACGCGGGCTTGTTCGCCGGGTAATGTGAGCGGCACAAAGACGGCTTTGCCTTCGGCGCGAGCCAGGAATGCGCCACCATAAATTGGTTTTTCGATTTCGACAAGTTGCGATTCGGAGGGAGGCAGGGGTTTTAACCCCTGTATTGCGCCCGTAAAATAAGCGGGGGCTTTAGCCCCGGAGGTGCGCTTTTCCGGACGCTTGCCCTCAAACCTGCTTCTCTTTCCGGATTGTTTCTTTGTTGGCTTCATTGTTGGCTCATGTAGAAGAGGCTGAGGCGCGGAAGATTGTAGTGCACCAGTAATTGCTTTTGCACGAATTGGTGTTTTACCTGGCGCAGTTGCACGGCGCCCATGCGGCTGCGGTAGGGCGCAAGTTCGTGATCGGCATGCTCATCGAGTTTTACCAGCAAATCTTCGGGAGCCGCCGTTCTGAGAGCGCTGAAAAGTTTTTCTTCGAGGATGGTTATGGTGCGCTCAAGCGATTCCAGATTTTTTGCCGCCGCGTTCCCAGGCCCGGTGGCGCTTACTTCTGCGGCGAGTTCGCGCAGGCGGATTGCGGTTGCGGCGCAGGCCTCGGGGGCGACAGTGGCCGCATCGAGTGCTGCGGCGGCGGCTTCAAGATGCGCGGCGACGCGCTGCTGCTCGAAGCCCGATTCGCGAGGATCGGTTGAAGGGCTGGCAGTGCCCGCGGCGGCTTCGCGCAATTCTTCGGCAGCTTGCATCACCGCCTGCGCGCACCAGGCCAGGCCGTTGATGCGGCGCATGCGGGCACGCTTTTGCCGCGATTCGTATTTGTCGAAAGCCGCGTCGATGCCGCGCAAAACCGCTTCAAGCGGAATGCCGGAGTCGCGCCAGGTTTCGATCAGAGCCCAGTCGAGCGTGGAGAGCAGCAGGATCGATCCGCGTCGTTGCTGGAAGCGGTCTTCGATCTCGGTGAAGTAGTTGAAGTAATTCTGCACGGCGCGCCTCAGTGCGCTTTGCTGCGCGGGCGTGCGGTGCGGTTGCGCTCGAAGAGGATGAGCAGGCCGTCGAGGGTGAGCATGTCGTCGATTTCGGCGATGTAGCGCGAGTCCTCTGAGATTTGGCGCGCCAGGCCGCCGGTGGAGATGATGCGCGGCTGCGCGCCAAGCTCGCCAATAATGCGCTCCAGGATGCCGTCGACCAGTCCGATGTAGCCGTAGTAAAGGCCGGTTTGCAGATGCGTGACCGTGTTGGTGCCGATGACTTTGGCGGGGCGCTTGATGTCTACGCGGCTGAGGCGGGCGGCACGCGAGAAGAGCGCATCGGCGCTGATGCCGAGGCCGGGGGCGATTGCGCCGCCCAGGTATTCGCCCTTGGCGGAGATGACGTCGAAGGTGGTTGCGGTGCCGAAGTCGACCACGATGCACGGGCCGCCATAGCGCTCGAAAGCGGCAATGGCGTTGACCAGGCGATCGGCGCCGAGTTCCGAGGGATTGTCCACCAGCACCGGCATGCCGGTCTTGATGCCAGGCTCAACAAAGAGCGGCTGCACGTGGAAGTAGTTTTCGCAGACCTCGCGCAGGGTGGACTCGACCGGAGGCACGACCGAGGAGATGATGATGTGGCGCACCTGGCTGGGGGCGAGACCGTTCATCTCAAAGAGATTGACGAAGAGCACGCCGTACTCGTCCACGGTTTGACTGCGATGGGTGGTGACGCGCCAGTGCGCGGCCAGCTCTGGCTTTTCGCCGTCGAGCTTATAGAGGCCGAGCACCGTATTCGTATTGCCTACATCGAGAGCAAGCAGCATGAAGGTCAGCTCCTAGCTTTTAGCTTCTAGCCTCTAGCTTGATTCTAGTCGCAGCAAAATCATCGATCTGGAGCCCACGGGCTAAAAGCTAGAAGCTAACGACTAGAAGCTGGTTTTTTCGCGAATGCCGCCGGTTTGCACCGTTACCAGGCCATCGGATGTGCGTACCAGCAGGAATCCGTGCTCGTCGAGGCCTGCGGTAATGCCGGTGCAGGCTTGCGGGCCGTTGACTTGAACTTCGCGGCCGCGTACCCAGGTTGAGGCTTTTTCTACGCGTTGAGGAATCGTTTGTGCCGACACATCGTCGAGCAGATTGTGTGCCTCGCGCTGGAGAGATTTTAGCAGGGAGACGAGCAAAAGCTGGCGGCTGATGCGGCGGCCGCTTTCCAAATCCAATGAAGTTGCGGGCGTGGATAAATCTGAAGCAAAGCTGCGCTGATGGACGTTGATGCCGATGCCGACCACGGCAAATGCGGCCCCGCCGGATTTGGTGCTGGCCTCCGAACTCGATTCGACCAGAATTCCGCCGGCTTTGCGTGGACCGATAAGCAGATCGTTAGGCCAGCGGAGATCAATGTTTTGCCCGATGCCTAGGCCAGAGACGGCGCGCATGGCATCGGCTGCGGCAAGTCCGGCGGCGAGCGGAAGCAGAGGAAGACGCGCGGCGGGAATTTGCGGGCGCAGTAGCACGCTCACGTAAAGTCCCTCACCTGGGGCTGATTGCCAGGTGTGATCGCCGCGACCTCGACCGGCTAACTGCTCATCAGCAAAATAGACCGACCCGTGCGGCGCGCCCGCTCGCGCTGCCTCAAGCGCATCGGTGTTGGTTGAGTCAGTGACCTGGGAGAAATGCAGTTTGCCCGCGAAGATGGTGTTTGTGAGAGCGGATTCGAGAGCGGCAAGATCAAACATTGCCGGACTACTCCGCTTCAATGCGCATGGAAATGTTGGCTGCTTTGGCGGAGTGGGTCAGCGCGCCTACGCTGATGAAGTCCACGCCGGTCTCGGCATACGCGCGGATGTTTTCAAGCACGATGCCGCCGGAGGCTTCCGTGGGAATCCAGCGCGGATCGTTCTCGTGTCCGGGGCCTGTGGTTTGATGACCAGGAGCGATTTCTTTGATGCGCTCGACGGATCGCTTCACTTCTTTCGGCGTCATATTGTCGAGCAGGATGGCTTCTGCGCCAAACTTGAGCGCTTCTTCAAGCTCCAGTTGGTTGCGAACCTCTACTTGCACGCGCTGACCCCTGTGGCGTTTTTCAAGAGCCTGTGTGAGGACTTTGGCAATGCCGCCGCCGAGCGAGATGTGATTGTTCTTGATGAGGATGCCGGAGGCCAGGTCGATGCGGTGATTGGTTCCTCCGCCGCACTGCACCGCGTATTTCTCCAGGGTGCGCAGGCCGGGAACGGTCTTGCGCGTATCGAGTACGCGAGCGTGCGTGCCTCCATGCGCGGAATTGACGGCGTCCACATATGTCCGCGTCAGAGTGGCGATGCCGCTCAGGTGCTGGAGCAGGTTCAGGATCACGCGTTCGCAACTCAGCAACACGCGCGCATTGTGGCGTACGACGGCCAGCACCTGGCCCTCGCGAACTTTTACGCCGTCGAAGACCTCGGGGTGGCTGACCACCTCAAAGCGGGTTTGCGCCGGGGGGCGCGGGTCGAGCCGGGCAAAGATTTCAAGGAAGCGCGGGACGGCGCCGAGGCCGGCGACGACCAGCTCCTGCCGGGCCACGATGGAAGCGGCTGCGCGCAGTTCCGGATCGATGGTCAGGTTGGTGGTGGAGTCGCGGGCGGCCTGGTCTTCAACCAGGGCCTGCTCCAGCAATGCGTCGATGCGGCTGCTTTTCCAGTCCATGGGTGTTTTCCTTCGGAAAACAGCTTTTAGCTATTAGCTTTCAGCTCTCAGCTCTCTCTCTTCTCTTCTCAGCTCTCAGCTCTCAGCTCTCAGCTCTCAGCTCTCAGCTCTCAGCTCTCAGCTCTCAGCTCTCAGCTCTCAGCTCTCAGCTCTCAGCTAAAAAATTCGCAATTATCCGATTCAAAACTCTGTCATCCTGAGCGAAGCGCAGCGGAGTCGAAGGACCTGCGGTTGCTTTTCGCTCATTCTTATTCCTTCGGCAATGCATCAAGCGCGACGCGGGCCTTTTCGAGCAGGAGCCGGGTTTCGGATTCCTGCTTCTTCAATCCTTCTACTACGTTTGCTGGGGCTTTGGCCAGAAAACCCGCATTGCCTAACTGGCGCTCGGCTGCCGCTAAACCTTTTTCATACTTCGCGATCTCTTTTGTCAAACGCTCCCGCTCGGCTGGGATGTCGATGGTGCGTTCGTAGATTACGGCTACGTCGAAGTTGGGTGTAGAGTGTTTCGACAGTCCGGCTGCAATGTGTTTGACGAAGCGAACTTCACTTACGCGAGCAAGGCGCTCGATTATGTCGCGATTCTGTTCGAGGATGGGCTGATTTGTGGCGTCGATACGAATTTCAATCGGAATCGTTGCCTTTTCTTCTACGCTAATTTCCTTGCGTAAAGCACGAACCTCGATGATCAGGTTCTGCAATAATGCCATCTCTTCGATCACTGGTACAGGCGAATCCGACATTGCATTCGGTTTTGGGAAGATTGCAAGTGCGATCGATTTGACTGGTGGATTGCCATCATAGACCGCGTGCCAAAGTTCCTCGGTGAGGAATGGCATGAAGGGCGATAGCATGCGAAGCGATGTCTCAAACGCCATAAGCAAAATGTGAAGCGCAGGAATTGCTATCGCATTCCGTTCAAGAGCTCTGAACTCTTCATCGGTCGGCTCCCTTCCCTCCAAATCTTCGCGTGATGGAATGGGCGAAAAATCCAGCCGTAACTTCACGATCTCCAAATACCAGTCGCAGAAGCTTCCCCAGAAAAACTGATAAATAGTATTGGCTGCTTCGTCGTAACGGTAGTTCTCCAGAGCTTCATTCACTTCTCCGGCAGTTTTATAGAGCAGAGCAACGATCCAGCGTGCCTCAATGGGAAGCTTTCCTCCGATGAGCGGAAGGTTGTATAGGCCATTAAATTTTCCTACTTGCTTCGCCAATTCCCGAATCTGCGGATCATCCACTTCGAGCAAATCACGCGTCACGGAGAAGGCATTCGAACCTTGTATTCCCATCTCCGCCGCCTTATCAACGTTCATGAAGATGAACCGCGCGGCGTTCCAGATTTTGTTGGCGAAGGCGCGGTAGCCTTCAGTGCGCGCTACGTTGAAAGCAATATCCGTGCCGGGCGAGGCCATGCTGGCGAGGGTAAATCTCACCGCATCGGTGCCGTACTGCTTCACGATCTCGATGGGGTCAATTACGTTGCCCTTGGTCTTGGACATTTTTTCGCGGTTGGCGTCGCGGACCAGAGCGTGAATGTAGACCTCGCGGAACGGAACCGAATCCTTTAGTTCGCGCTTCGAGCCGTCGGGCATGGGAATATCTTCCGCGAACCAACAGCCTAGCATGATCATGCGGGCTACCCAGAAGAAGAGAATGTCGAAGCCGGTGACCAGAAGACTGGTGGGATAAAAGGCGTCGAAATCTGCACGGTTCTCGGCGGTGAAGTTGGGCCAGCCGAAAACAGAGACAGGCAACAGGCCAGAGGAGAACCACGTGTCGAGTACGTCGGTCTCCTGCATGATCTTTTCCGACCCGCAGTGGACGCAGGCGGCAGGCTCTGTGCGGGCGACGGTAATTTTGTGACAGGCGGCGCAGTGCCATGCGGGAATGCGATGGCCCCACCAGAGCTGGCGGCTGATGCACCAGTCGTGGATGTTCTCCATCCAGTTGAGGTAGGTCTTCTCGTACTGCTCAGGGGTAAAGTTGATCGCCTTTTTGCCGTCCGTGCCCGGCTTGACGGCGGCGATGGCTTTCTCGGCGAGCGGCTGAATCTTGATGAACCATTGTGTGGAGAGGCGCGGCTCGACGACGGTTTTGCAGCGGTCGCAGTGGCCTACGTTGCTGATGTGGTCCTTGATGCCAGCCAGGAGACCCTGGGCTTCGAGGTCAGCGACGATTTTTTTACGGACTACGTAACGGTCGAGTCCGGCGTAGGGGCCGCCTTCGGCGTTGATGTGGCCGGTATCATCCATCACGTTGATGGAGGGAAGATTGTGGCGCTGGCCGAGTGCGAAATCGTTGGGATCGTGGGCTGGGGTTACTTTTACTGCGCCGGTGCCGAATTCGCGGCTGACCCACTCATCAAGGACGATGGGCATTTCGCGATTCATCAGCGGCAGGCGGAGCTTTTTGCCGTGGAGAGGCAGGTAGCGCTCGTCTTCAGGGTGAATGGCTACGGCTACGTCGCCGAGCATGGTCTCGGGGCGCGTGGTGGCCACGGTGAGAAACTCTCCGGTTTCTTTGCCGCCGTCGCCGATAATCGGGTACCGAATCTCCCAGAGATGGCCTTTGTGCTCATCGTGGACAACTTCAAGATCGCTGATGGCGGTTTGGCAGCGGGGGCACCAGTTGACGATGTATGCGCCGCGATAGATGAGGCCCTGCTCGTAGAGACGGACGAAGGCTTCGCGGACAGCAACGGAGAGGCGCTCGTCCATGGTGAAGTATTCGCGGCTCCAGTCGACCGATGCGCCGAGGCGCTTCATCTGGTCGAGGATTGCGCCGCCGTAGTGGCGACGCCACTCCCACACGCGCTCAACGAAGGCTTCGCGGCCAAGCTTCTGGCGGCTGGTTCCCTCTTCAGTCAACTGTCGCTCCACCATCATCTGCGTGGCGATGCCGGCGTGATCTGTTCCGGGCAGCCACAGAGCGCGACGGCCACTCATGCGGCGCCAGCGGGTGAGAATATCCATCTCCGTCTGGTTGAGCATGTGGCCCATGTGCAGGCGGCCGGTTACATTGGGCGGCGGCAACAGGATCGTAAAGCCCTTGCCGGGCGGGCGGACGCTCGCTTCGCTCGCAGAAGCTGATTCAGGTGTTGGTACCTCGAAGAGCTTCTCGTGGACCCAGTATTCGGCCCAGTGATCTTCAATGGCGGTGGGGTCGTAGGCTTTTGGCAGTTCGTGAGGCATGAGGGTTCAGATCGAGCCCCCAAGGGTTTGACCCCTCTCAATGAAGGGTTTTGAGTGAGGGGACCACACCTAACTTTAGCAGATGCGCGCGATGGCCAGTTTTTGCGCCGTCCCTACGGGACTCCGTAACGAGATTATGGAATCCCTATCCCCACGCTTAAGCGCGGGGCTAACAAACTCTGCGCCTACGGCGCGTTTGCAGCCTTCAGCTCCCTATCGTTTATAGTCTTCAGCTCATCTCGTTTGTAGTGTTCAACACAGGCGCGTTTGTATTCTTCAACTCCCACTCTTTTGTGTTCATCAACTCCGGGTTTCTTAAGGGCTGATTACTTTCTGCGCTGCGCGGAGGCTCTGTAATCGCGGACGATGGTATAGCCGATGGGAATCTCGAAGAGGTGGGAATCGGGCTCGGAGTGGGAGATGTTGCTCATCCAGATTGCCTGCTTGCCATTGCGCGGATCGATGCGGGTGACGGAGAGATTGTTTTCGAGTTCGTCAGAGTACCAGAACTCCCGGGTTGAAACCAGGGGCTTGTCGTTGCCGAGAACACCGGGATTGATGGTGGTGGTTTCGCGGGTTCCATTGGTATAGATGCCCTCGATCATCTGCGACCCGAGGCTTTCTCGCGCCAGAAAACGGTTGCCGTTGTCAAAGGAGCCGGCGGGCGTGGTCTCAAAAAAAGTTCGCGGTTTGTAATCCTGAATGGCGCACTGCAACGTTTTGGTGTAACAGATGGTCAGGCTGCGCGTAATCGGGTCATAGATTTTGATTTGATAGGCAAAAGATTTTTTATCGAGTGCGACGAAGTGGTGATTCTCGCGGTACATGCGTCCCTGGCTGTCGCGAGCCAGTTTCGCCGTCAGGTGGGTCGTAACCGTGGTTCCGTCATCGAGGGTGCGCGCCCATTCGATGGTGTCGATGCCGGAAAAAGGCTTTCCGGGGATGGCCAGCATGGAAATGCCGGGGACGTGGGTTGACTCGCCTGAATCGGGTCCACGCTCGGGGTCCTGAGCCACAAGAACGCCGGGGACGAACGCCAATGAAGCCAGAAGAATAAAAACGGAACGGGTCATCGAAATCACCTTACAGACCACGGCGAAATTCTAGCAGATATAAAAAGGCCGCACCCGGCGAAGGGAGCGGCCTTTTCACTGGAGAGATTTTCAATCTAAAACGGATTTACCTTCTTGAGGCCCTTTTTCTTTTTCTTCTTGCTTGAGGACTCGTCGCTCAAGTCCGCCCTGGGCTTTTTACCCTTGGTAACAACGGCGGCTGGAACCTGGCCGGGCTTGATTTCATTCACCTGATCGGGGGCCTCAGCGGGCTTTTCAGCAGCGGGCAAGGCTGTGCTGGCCGGTCCGACGGAGTTGACCACGGCATTGGGATCAGAACCGGAGGGCGCACTGACAACCTGCACACCGATTCCGGTGCCGCCGGCAGACGACGGCATCTGCAACGGCGCGGAGTTTGGCTGGTCACTGCGCGGAGGCTCATTGGGCGCGGTGGGCACGATGGTGCCTGGGGTGGGAGCTGCGGGACGGCCGGCGTTGTATGCGTCGGTCAGGATGGCCATGTTTTGCCTGTTCACATCCGGGGCCAGGGTGCGCTTGGGATCTTCGAGTGTGGGTTCGCCCACGTGCACTGCCTGCACCGTGGAGGGCCCACGCATGACGATGCCGAGGGTCTTGCCGGTAAAGTGCAGGGGCTGGCGGCTGCGTTCTTCAGCGTCGCTCTCGGTAACCGCTGCCTGTGTGGGCTCCGGAACGGGGCGGTTCATGGCCACCAGCCGGTCGCGGGCATCTTCAACATGGGGAGCCATGGGATAGCGGGTGATGACTTTGGCAAAAGCAGCGGCGGCCCGGTCCTGATAGACCGCACGCATCCGCTCTTTGATGGCCGGAGGCAGATGGGCGATGTTCATGATGCCATGCGCTTCGCCGAGATAGGAATCGCCGATGCCCAGCAGAACCTCGTCACTCTTGGAGTAAAGCGGGTAGGTATCGGCAACTGTTTGCAGCCGGGCAATGGCTGCGGCGAACTGTTCGCGGGTGACATAGAAGAGGCCGATTTCAGCCTCGCGCTCAGCCAAAACCTCCTGCACATCGCGCAGCTTTTGCTTGGCGTGGGGCACCAGCGTCGAGTCAGGAAACTGGTTGATCATGGCCCGGTATTCCTGCTCAGCGCGCTGGGCGTTGGTGTAGTCGCGGTCGGGCTTCTCCATCTGCTTGTAGTAGATGTCGGCCACCTTCATCTGCGCTTCGGCGGCCTCGGGGGCGTTGGGAAAGAATGTGATGAAGTCCTTGTACTCGGCCTCGGCCTGGGTAAGGGCAGCGGTGCCGCCCTCCTTGAACCAGCTATCGCCCACAGCCAGCTTGGCGCGCATCCGGTACTCTGACTCGGGATAGGTGTTGAGCATGGTCTGAAGGTCAAGCCGTGCCACGTCGAAGCGGCCCTTCCGCATGGCGATCATGGCCTTGTCGTAGAGCTCCTTGTCAGGCTGCTTGCTGTTCACGCCCGCCAGCGGGTTGGCGCTCAGGTCAACGTTTTTCTTTTTCTTGGGCTGCTTTCTCTCCCTGGCCTGGACAGAAACTACGCCCAGAACAAGGAAGGCAAGCACCAACACGGCAATCTTCCTGGTCAACCTGTTCATAACCCCTCATTGCGGCACAGCCCTCATGCGCGGGCCATCCGCCAATTCCCCGAATTACTCGAATATGACTATTCTAACCAGCTTACCGGCCTGCGGCTTTGCGGGCCGCATCCAGCAGGGCGCGCGCATCGCGCTCCGCATGGCCTGCGCCGAAGACGGCAAATCCGGCCACCAGCAGTTCAGCACCTGCTTTGACGACCTGGGTCACGGTATCGTGAGCCACGCCGCCATCAACCTCGATTTTAAACGCCAGCCCCAGTTCCTGGCGCAACTCAGCCAGGCGGCGGATCTTTTCAAGCGAAAAAGGGATGAATTCCTGCCCGCCAAAGCCCGGATTCACGCTCATGATGAGCACGTGGTGGACCATGGGCAGAATGTCGAGGATCAGATCGACGCGGGTGGCCGGATTGAGCACAACCCCCGGCTTCATGCCGTGGTGGGCAATGAGCTGCAGCGTGCGGTGCAGGTGGGGGCAGGCTTCGTAGTGCACGCTTACCCAGTTGGCCCCGGCATCGGCAAAGGCGGGGATGAACTCGTTGGGATTCGAGATCATCAGGTGGCAGTCGAGCGGCAGGGTGGTCGCCTTGCGCAGGCTTTTGACCACCGGAGGGCCGATGGTGATGTTGGGAACGAAGTGGCCGTCCATCACGTCCACGTGTATCACCGTGCCGCCGCCCCGCTCAGCCGCGGCAACCTCATCCGCCAGATGGGCGAAATCTGCCGACAATATGGATGGGAGCAGCTGAACCATGGGTTTTTCCGGAGGGCCTCTTGCAGGGCCAGTGTATCAGCGGAGACGGGGCGTAGTCTGCGTGCAGCCTTGATGCTGAGCGGGTCAGTGGCGGACGAGTAAGACCACGGCTATAACCACGAAGACCGCGGCGATGATCCAGGCGCGGGCTGAACCCAAACGTTGCATCCATTTGCTATTCATTGGGGCACCTCTTTTGCCAGTATAGGGCGCAAAAGCGACCATGGGATGATGGGCGCGTTGCTGGTTTTCTTACTCTGCACGACTCGTGACGGTCAACGATTTGGCTGCTACGCGCCCTATGCCTCTGAGGATGGACTTGACCTGCCAGCGACCTTCTGCGCCGGGATAAAAGATTTCTCCGCTGCGACGGGCTTCAGGGCGATAGTACCAGCGTTTGAGCAAAGCCAGGTGTCCCAGACGGAGGGTTGGCGATGGGATCTGGCGGGAATCTGCCAGTTCGGCAAGCACTGCTTCCATGCGGGCTTCGAGGATGCCGCGAGCGGCTTTAGAGGGCGGGTTGGTTTGAATTCCCTCAGAGGCTAAAGCCCCGGATTGTTGAGAGGGCTCAATGTACGGGCTAAAGCCCGTACCCTTCAGAGTGTTATCAACAGAGCTTTTGCTGATCACTGATCCCTGATCTCTGATCTCTGTACTTTCCGGAATCGGTTCGATGGCCATCGGCTGGGCGAAGAGAGACGTGGAGCCGGATTGCTCGTTCTGGATTCTCATGCCCTGGGTGCTGAATTGGGCGGGACCGCTGAGACGGCCGTTTTCATAGAGAAAGACGGCAACCTGATCTGGGTTGGCGGAGGTTTGCAGGATGACGGCGCGAAGCTGGCTGAGCGGGCGCACCAGTTCGGCGGCGAGGGCGCGGACGCCTTCCACTCGCTGCACCTGAGAGTGCAACGCTGCGGCGGACTCGAATTCAAGATTTGCCGAGGCCGCTTCTCGCTCGGCACGGAGCGTAACCAGCCGGCTTTCGCCACGCGTGGCCAGAAAACTCTCGACCGCTGTGGATTCTTCCGCATAGCGCTCGTCGGTGCAGCCCTTGTAGCAGGGGGCGAGGCACATCTTCATCTCGGAGTAAACGCAGCCGGGATACGCTGGGTCAGGCGAGAGTTCGAATGTGCAGCGGCGCAGCAAAAAAAGCTTGAGCATTTCTTCGGCGTAGCGCTCGGCAGCCGCGCGCGATGGGAACGGCCCGTAAGACCAATCGGCTTCGCGCTGGCTGGGACGATGGGTGACAGTGATGCGCGGATACGGGTTGCTACCCAGGAAGCGGACGAAAGCCGGATTGCGCAAGTGCATGCGTTCCAGGGACTTCGTCCCGTACTGGTTTTGGAGTAGTTCAAATTGGAGGAGGAGTGATTCGAACTCTGAGCCGGTGTTGTGCCACTGGATGCGGCGCACGCGGCCGGCCAACTGCAGACGACGCGGATGCCGGGGCGAAGGCTGGAGCAAACGGGCCAGTCTCGTTTGCAGATTAGGCGTGCGGCCGATGTACGGCTCGGCGTGGGCATCGGCGCCGTAGAGAGCAAAGACCGCAGCAGTTTGCGGCAGTTGGGCCAGCGCGGCTTTGGGGTCAGCCGGATCGAAAGCGAGAGTTTGCGGCTCACTCAGCACAGGCACTCCCCGGTCAGGCTCCGGCGATGGTCATTCCGTCAATGCGCAGGGTGGGCGAGGCCACAGCGCCGCGGAAGACCAGGTCGTTACCGATGGCGGTTACGTTCATAAGCATCTCAGCGAGGTTGCCGGCGATGGTCACTTCCTCAACGGCATGGGTGAGCGCGCCATTTTCAATCCACTGGCCGGTTGCGCCGCGGGAGTAGTCGCCGGTGACCAGGTTCACGCCTGAACCCATCATGCTGGTGACGTAAAGCCCGGCCTTAACCTCTGCGATGATTTGCTCTTTGGTTAAGTTACCCGGCTGAAGGTAGAGATTTCCGCAGCCGATGCCCGGCGTGCCCGCTAATCCGCGAGACGCGTTGTGAGTGGACTTCATCTTCAGCTTGCGGGCTGTGTAAGTGTTCAGCATGTAGTTGCGCAGAACGCCGCTCTCGACCACAACAGTGCGCAGCGAGGGCAGGCCTTCGCCATCAAAGGGTGAAGTGCCGAAGCCGCCTGCGCCGGTGGGCAACAGCATGAGATTGTCGTCGACGATGGTGAGGCTGGGCGCGGCGATGGGCTCGCCCAGGCGGCCGGCAAGAAACGATGCGCTGCGCCAGATTGCGTCGCCCGAGGCGGCGGCAAAGACCGAGCCGATGAGCGATTGCGCCACCTCGGGCGCAAAGACAATGGGGACCTGTTGCGTAGGAACGCGGCGAGCGCCGAGGCGGCGGAGAGTGCGGCGAGCGGCTTCCTGGCCTATGGACTCTGGAGTCTCGAGATCGGCGAGGCGCCGTGCGCTGGACCACCAGTAGTCGCGCTGCATCTGGCCGTTCGTATCCATCGCCAGCGGAACCACCGAAACTCCGGCATAGCTGGAGCGATAGCCACCCACAAATCCGCGCGAGTTGGCCAGCACCTTGCGCCCGGTAGCGGCGTCAAAGCTGCCTCCGTCAGAGTTGACGATGCGCGGATCGGCGGCCAGCGCAGCAGCCTCAGCCCTCCGCGCCCACTCAATGCGCTCAGCTCCGGGCAGCGAGTAAACGTCGTCGTAGTAAAGATGCAGATCGTCTGATACCGAGCCGAATTCATCCCGCTCCGGTAGCCCGGCAAAGAGATCGTCCTCAGTGATTTTTACCAGCGCCATCGCACCCTCAACCAACTGACGAATGCCGTCGGTAGTCAGGTCGCTAGTTGAGGCCGAGGCCGAACGCAGCCCTGCAAAAACCCGCAGCCCCAGCCCGCGCGACCCAGACTCCTTCAGTGTCTCCACCTGGCCCATACGCACGTTTACGCTGAACTCGTCGCCTTCCTGGGCCGCGGCTTCGGCATCGCTGGCTCCGGCTTTCAGCGCAAGTGCGACGACGTCAGCTGCCAGAGATTCAAGGTCGAGAGCGGTTGGTCCGGGTTTAGTTGCGGATTGCTGCATGGGTCAACAGTATCAAATACCTGACCTTTTTGAGCACTGGTCTTTATTGGCTGGCGCACTTGCTGATTCCGGCGGAGTTGATCGTCGGGTGGTTGCATTGGAAGCTGCAACTGGTTCTTCACCTTTAGTACAATGAGTTGATGAAGCATCAAGGCAGGTCGGGCCGGTTGATGCGCACCAATGGCTTGCATGGCCGACACTTTTCTTAGAAGCACGAACTCCTCATGAGGAGCCAGATCGAATGAGCAGCAACGCGGACGTCTTCCCCAGCCCTCCCATCAAGCTCGACTACAGTCTGACTGGAGTGAACGCTACTCTGGCCGTGGAGAAGGGGCTCGCCGAGGCGGATTGGTACCAGTGTCCAGTGCCGCGCGAAACCATGCGCAAGCTTCTGGAGCGCCGCGACGGACCCGCGATTCGTGACACTATTCTCTGGTTTGCGCTGATCTTCGCTGCCGGCTTTGCCACTTATAAGTTGTGGGGCACGTGGTGGGCCATTATTTCCTATCTGATTTACAGCGCAATTTATGCCACGTCTTCTGACTCGCGCTGGCATGAGACCGGGCACGGAACCGCCTTCAAGACCGACTGGATGAATAACATTCTTTACGAGGTCGCGTCGTTCATGCTGATGCGCGAGGCCACGCTGTGGCGCTGGAGCCACAACCGGCATCACAGCGACACCATTATTGTTGGCCGCGACCGCGAGATTGCCGTTCCCCGCCCGCCCGATTGGAAGGACCTTCTCAAGCGGTTCTTTAACATCGGCACTTATCAAGCGTATTTCAAGCAGATTGTGCTGCATGCGCTGGGACGCATGTCTGCGGAAGAAAAAACCTACGTTCCTGAATCGGAGTTTAAAAATGTTTATCGCGAAGGGCGCATCTATGTGTCGATTTATTTGTGCGTCATCGCGCTGGCAATTTATGAGCGCAGCATAATGCCGCTGATGTTTGTGGGCTTCGCAGGGTTTTTCGGCGCGTGGCTGGGGCCTTTTTACTATCTCACCCAGCATGCAGGGCTTGCTGAAAACGTACTCGATCACCGCCTGAATTGCAGGACGGTGTATATGAACCCGATCAACAGTTATCTTTATTGGAATATGGGCTACCACGTGGAGCATCATATGTTTCCGCTGGTTCCCTACCACGCTTTGCGCAAGTTGCATGCAATTGTGAAAGACGACTGCCCGACGCCTTATCCGAGCATCTATGCCGCCTTCCGTGAAATTGTTCCCGCTGTTCGCAGGCAAATAAAAGATCCGGGGTATTATGTCAAGCGCAAGCTTCCTGAGCCCAGGGCCCGTTTGCATGAGCGCTGCCACGTTTCGCAGGCTGATCCGGGCGCGGAGGGTTGGGTCGATGTTTGCGCCGTTGCCGACCTCAAGCTCGACGATATAATTCGCTTCGACAATGGGCAGAAGACTTATGCCGTTTATCGCGACCGGGAGAACAAACTCTTCGCCACTGACGGAGTGTGCACCCACGGCAACACGCATCTCTCAAGCGGCCTGATTGTTGGCAACATGATTGAGTGTTCCAAGCACAACGGGCGCTATAACCTGATTGACGGATCGCCGGCACGCGCGCCCATCTGCCGCGGGCTGGCTACGTATCCAGTGGAGGAACGCAACGGGCGAATCCACATCAATGTAGTTCGCGCCGGCGGAGTGGGCGCCCGCGCGCAACAGTCATGCCGCTTTCGGGTGGCCGGCAATCGATGCGTTGCTACTTTTATCAAGGAATTGATACTCGAACCGCTCGACGGCGAGAAGATCGCCTTTACTCCGGGCGATTATCTGCAGCTCGACATCCCCGCCTACGAAGAGATTCGATTCCGCGACTTTGAAATTCCCGAGCCTTACTCTACCGTTTGGCGAAATCATCACCTCTTTGATCTTGTCTCCAGCAATCCCACGACAGGCCGCCGCAATAATTATTCCCTGGCCAGCAACCTGCAGACGGAACGCGCGCTGCGCTTTAACGTGCGCATCGCAACACCGCCGCCGGGCCAGGACTGCGCGCCCGGAGTGGGATCGAGTTATGTCTTCAATCTGAAGGTTGGCGACACTGTCTCCGCCATCGGCCCCTTATGGCGACTTCCATGTGAAGCCCACCAAGCGCGAGATGACTTATATCGGCGGCGGCGCGGGCATGGCGCCGTTGCGCGCACACCTCGCACACCTGCTTGAGAACGAGAACACCGCGCGCAAGATCAGCTTCTGGTATGGAGCGCGATCAAAGCAGGAGATATTTTACGAAGATTATTTTCAGGAGTTAGCCGGCAAGCACCGTAACTTCAGCTTCCACCTGGCTCTCTCTTCACCGCTGCCCGAGGATAACTGGACCGGTCACGTTGGCTTAATTCACGACGTGGTGATGAAAAATCACCTGGGCGATCACGAGCATCCCGAGGCTGGGGAATACTATCTATGCGGTCCGCCGTTGATGGTGAAGGCATGCACCAGGATGCTGGCGGAGCTGGGGATTCCGCCCCACCAGATCGCATATGACGAATTCTAAGTCTGGAAGAATGAATCGCTAAAGCGGATACAGAGTCGACGTACCCATGAGTGTGAGTGTGAATGACCCAGCTTCGGCACACTCACACTCACACTTCAACAGGGTACAGCAACTCTGGCTTCGCGCTATACGCTTGAGTACTTCTTGCAGAGCGCCTGAATTTCTTCAATCAGTATCGGCACACCGGTGATCGACGGCAGGCTGTCGGGGAAACTTTGTTCATATTCCGCCGACACAAAACCCTGGTGCCCGGCATTGGCAAAGATCTTCCACACGCGATCCATATCCACCGGAGTGTGATCGTAAAAATGATCGCGAATGTGGATGTTGGTTGCGTAGGGAATGCACGCGGTGATCTGCGAGTATGCGTCCTGCGCCGGCGTGGCAACGAAATTTGTGATATCGAGGTTGATGCCGGCATAAGGCGAGTTGACGCGCTGCATCAGCTCAACGCAAAGGTCAGCGTTCTGGGTTACGCCTTCGTGGTCTTCAACTCCAAGCGTAATGCCCTTTTTGCCGGAGTAGTCGCATGTTTCCTTCATCGCTTCGACCACCCAATCTACGGCATCCTTTATGGCGGCGCCCTTCGGCAGCTCGCCGGCAAAGATGCGCAGATGCGAGGCGCCAAGCTGGTCAGTAACATCAACCCACTTCTTAATCTGGGCTATGCTATCCGCGCGCTTGGCGGCATCGGCCTGGACCATGCTCACTCCGCATGCCGTTCCTGAGAAAGCCAGCGAATGCTTGTACGCCATGTGACGAAGGCTGTTCAAATATTCAGGGTCGGTTGACTTGAGGTAATAAACCGTCATATCGACGCCGACCACCTTTAGCTCCACGGCCTTGAGAAGAAAATCTTCCATGGTCATGGTTCCTGCCCGGAGATCTTTGTTATAGGAGTAAGCGCAGCAGCCCGGAAATAACCTGGCCATTTTTGATTTGTCAGTATTTGCTTCCGGTTGTGCCGCGGCAGTTGCCTGTGCCCCGGCTAATTTAATTCCCGCGCCTGCCAATGTGCCCAATCCAACTGTTTTTACAAACTGACGACGATTAATCATTTGAATCTTCCTTCCTAATTCAGTTATCAATGCTATTCATGAATGCTGAAAAAACAATTGCACTCTCGACTCAAAACACTTGTTCTACTTCTTAACGCTTTCTTTGCCGTCTGCCGCCTTATCGGTGCGGAACATGGCGATGGCTTCAATTTCGATTAGCAGTTCAGGCCGGCAAAGTATGGCCTGGATTCCGGTGGATGCGGGCAGCGGATCGAGCCCTTGCTCTTTGTAGAAAGCCGTGCGCCCGGCGTTGAAGACGTCGTAGTCGCGCTCCATATCCCTGAGGTAGCAGGTGGTGCGCACAATGTCGTGCCAGGTTGCGCCCTCGCTGGCCAGCAGGCCGGTAATGTTGTCAAAGGTGCGGCGCAGTTGAGCTGAAAAATCGCCGATGTGAACGCTGGCGCCGTTGTCGTCAATGGATGCTGTGCCGGAGATGAGCAAAATGACCAAGCCGTTCAAATCAATACGCATGCCGCGCGAGAACGAGCTCGGCTTGGAATAAGAATAGGCTTCATTGAGAACTTTATGATTGGTGATGGCTCGCTTCTTGACGGGTGCTTGCGCGATGGCCTCAAGGATGTCTGCAATTTCAGTCATTTGTGATTTCTCCTCATTGACAGAAGTGACGATCCCTGGGGAATCAAATCCCGAACCCGGAACTGCTCGGCTTGCATTCGCCCATCCGGATCGTTTATGTTGCCCAATCACCCGGTCTTCCGGTCATGCTCACGGACGCACTGCCACACACAGCATCATAAACCATGGTGGAGGCTATCAAGAACCCCGCGCCCTGAGATCAAATTTCCACCTCATTCATTGAGAAATCAAATCGCGTATTCCCAATGTTTGCGGCCTGCTTCGCGGCTAAGGAGCCCCGTGTCGTAAGCACCCCTTTATTGTGTATACTTGGTGCCGCACGAGATTTTCCGTTATGCCGCGCAACGGAAGAGTAAATAATTTTGCGCGCGGAAGAAATCGGAAGCAGTTGCGCAGTTCCCCGGCATAGTTCGGGAAGCCTCCAACTAAAAATTGACGGCATTCAATCTTGTTCATTTTGAGGAGAAGCAAAATGGTTAGTCGGCGTGAATTTCTCGATACGCTCGCGGTTGGGACGGCGGGCATGGCAATCGCTTCAAGCGCAAAAAGCTACGGACAGATTCTCGGCTCCAACGATCGTCTCAACTTTGCCATCATGGGCCTGCGCTGGCGCGGTTATGCGCATATGTCGGCGCTGCTGGCAAATAAAGATACCGCCCGCATCTCGCATTTTTGCGATGTGGATGACAATATTCGCGCAAAATTTGCGGGCATCGTTGAGCACGAGGCGGGTTATGCTCCGGCGAGCGACAAGGATTTTCGCCACGTGCTGCAGCAGAAGGACGTTGACGCCGTGACCATTGCCACGCCCGACCACTGGCACACGCCATTGGCTATTGCCGCTCTCGAAGCGGGCAAGCATGTATATGTTGAGAAGCCATGCAGCCATAATCCCGCCGAGGGAGCCATGCTGGTGAAGGCGCAGCAGAAATATCAGAAGCATGTGCAGCAGGGCACGCAGCAGCGCTCGTGCGTGCGTACCATGGAAGCCATCGACAAGATTCACAACGGCATTATCGACCGGCCTTACTTCGCCAGGGCATGGTATAGCAACACGAGAAAATCAATCGGGATTGGCAAGGAAGTGCCCGTGCCGCCACAACTGGATTGGGATCTGTGGCAGGGCCCGGCGCCGCGCAGGCCGTATATGGATAACATCCATCCTTATAACTGGCACTGGTTCAAGCACTGGGGCACTGGAGAAGCGCTGAACAACGGCACGCATAGCATCGACTTATGCCGCTGGGCGCTGCAAGTGGACTTTCCAAGCCGCGTAACTTCGCTGGGCGGAAGATACCAATTCAAGGACGACCAGCAGTTTTACGACACGCTGGTTACCAGCTTCGATTACGGCGACAAGATGATTTCGTGGGAAGGCAGATCGTGCAACGGGATGAAGTATTTCGGCCACGATGCGGGGCTGGTGGTGATGGGAACCGCGAGCTCGGTATTCATCTATGGCGACGGCTACTCCGGCTACGAGACCTATGACCTGAAGGGAAATCAAACCGGCGTATTCAAAGACGACGACAAGGTTCCGTTTTATGACAAGTTCGACGGCGACGTACCCACCAATAACCACTTCGCCAACTTCATAGCTGCAATCACCAAGGGAGAGAAGCTGCACGCTCCTATCTCGCAGGGCAACATGGTAGTAACTTCGCTTCAGCTCTCTAACATTTCATGGGAGCTGAACCGCTCATGCAGACCGACCCCACAAGCGGAGAGATTCTGGGCGATCAGGATGCAATGAAGATGTGGTCGCGCGAGTACGAAAAAGGCTGGGCGCCGCATCTGTAGAGAATATGCGGGCGGCCTGCAAACGGCCGCCTGCATAATGATTTATTAAACCAGGACATTTTCAAATTTGAGCAACCTATCGAGGAGAAGATCGCAATGAATCGTCGCGAATTGCTTTATGGAACGGGACTGGGATTGGTTTCAAGCGTAGCCGCGCGCGCAGGAGTAAAGCCATCGGAGCCAATCGAAGAGGAACCGAAGCCTAAGGTGCTCAATCTCTCCGACTATCAGCCAACCAGCATGCTGCACGTGAAAGAGACTCATGTTGAAAAGGCGCGCTATCCGGTCATCGACTTTCATACGCACATCAGTTTTTCAGCCAAAGGGGAGAAAGGCGTTCCCATGGTTGCAGAGCGCATATACAACGCCGCTCCCGAAGAACTGCTCGCGGTGATGGATAGCAAAAACATGCGCTCCATGGTCAATTTAACCGGAGGATACGGCTCTGGCCTGGCTGAAACCGTGCAAAAGTACGATAAGCGCTTTCCCGATCGTTTTTACACGCTCACCGAGCCGATGTACTCGCAGATTATGGATCCCGACTATCCGCGGAAACAGGCTGCGGCGATTGAGCAGGCGCATCGCGACGGTGCTCGCGGGCTGAAGGTGTTGAAGACGCTTGGCCTCTATCTCAGAGAAAACGTCACCAGCGGAAAGCTGATCAAGATTGACGATCCGAGATTCGACCCCATGTGGGACGTATGCGGGCAGTTGAAGATGCCGGTGGCGATTCATATCTCTGATCCTTCAGCTTTCTTTACGCCTGCCGACCGCTTCAACGAGCGCTTTGAAGAACTGAACAATCATCCCGACTGGTCGTTTTACGATCACGATTATCCTTCGAATCTTGAATTGATAGCGGCGAGAAACAGGATGATCGCCAAACATCCCAACACGCATTTTGTAGTGTTGCATGTGGGCAACTTCGCTGAGAATCTTGAGAACGTCTCCGAAGCGATGGACCGCTTCCCGAATATGCACGTGGACATTGCCGCGCGAGTGGGCGAGTTGGGACGGCAGCCGCGAACGGCGCGCGCCTTCTTTGAGAAATATCAGGATAGGATTGTATTCGGAACCGATGCTACGCCGCATGCGCGCAATTACCCGCAGCAGCTTTTCGGCGGCGATCTCTATAGCATCTACTACCGGTTCCTGGAGACGGACGATGAGTACTTCGACTATGCTCCCGCCAAAGTGCCGCCGCAGGGCCGCTGGCGCATCTATGGAATCAATCTTCCTGATGATATTCTGCGCAAGGTTTATAACGCCAACGCCATGCGCGAACTGGGACTATCAAGCTAGGAGCCATAGCCAGGAAATTTGCATTTATGCTGCGCCGAGGAGATAGCCAGTGAACAAACTTCTAGCTTCATGCCTGTTTCTCTTAACCGGCACAATGCACGCAAGCACTGCCGACGACAGCATGTTCAGGAGCGCCTATGCTGCCCAGGATGTTGCGCTGGACACGGATACGCAGTCCGCTTTCTGGCAGGGGGCGACCTCGGTTTACATGGATGTGAACAGTTGGGGCCATGCCGAGCCCGCGTATCGAACCAAGGTAAGCTCGCGATGGACAAAGAAGTATCTTTATCTTCTGTACGAGTGCCCTTACGAGGAACTTAATCTCAAGCCTGCGCCGGACACTGTCAATGAGACTTTCAAGCTTTGGGAGTGGGACGTAGCTGAAATATTTATCGGCACAAACATCAAGAACATTCGCCGCTATAAGGAGTTTGAAATTTCTCCGCAGCGGGAATGGATCGACCTCGACGTGAATCTCGATCTTCCCGATCACACGGTGGGATGGACGTGGAACTCAGGCTTCCAGGTTGCCGCGCGCATCGATGCCGGCAAAAAGATTTGGTATGGCGCCATGAAAATTCCTTTCAAGGCTCTCGACCATCACCGTCCGGTTACGGGCAGAGTATTCCGCGTCAATTTGTTTCGCAGCCAGGGACCGCCTCACCACAGAAAAGAGGTCGCGTGGAAGGCTCCCATGAGCAAAACCTTTCATGAGCCTGATAAATTCGGGCAACTGATTCTGGTTAAAGACAACTAAGCACAGGCGGATTTGCTGCGGCAGGTTCGCGACTCCATGGAGATTTAAATGAGCGGTTTGGTGCGTTTGATTTGCGGTATGGCGTTGGCGGCAATGTGTGTTGCGGCTAGTGGACAGAGTGTGCCCGGTGCTGAAGACTTTCGCGTGTTGCCTCCGGCTGATGCGCCCAGTCCGCAGATTACTCCTTATCTTCTTTATCAAACTCAGCTCGCATGGCATCAGGATCAGCTTCGCCAGGAACGCTGGTCGCAGATAAAGACCGAGAGTGATCTTCTGCGGTTGCGGGCGGAGATGAAGAAATCGTTGCTCGATTCGATTGGCGGCCTGCCTGCGGAGAAGACCGATCTGCACGCGACGATTACCGGGCGGATTGCCGGAAATGGATACCACATTGAAAAGTTGATTTATCAGAGCCTCCCCGGTTTTTATGTAACTGCGCTGGTATATGTGCCGGAGAACGGCGATAAGTTGCATCCCGCCGTGTTAGTTCCCGCGGGTCACTCGACGAACGGGAAAGATCACTACCAGGCGCTGAGCGAAAGGCTGGCTTTGCGCGGCTACCTGGTGATTAGCTGGGATCCGGTGGGGCAGGGCGAGCGCAGCCAATTCTGGGATGCGAAGGCGAAGAAGAGCCGCTATAACCTGACCTGCGGCGAGCATGCCGTGATGGGTAACCTGGCCTATCTTGCCGGAGCGAACCTGGCCCGGTGGGAAGTTTGGGACGGCATGCGCGCGGTGGACTATCTATTGAGCCGCCCGGATGTTGATGGCAAGAGAATCAACATCACCGGAACCAGCGGCGGCGGCACTCAAACCGCATTGCTGGGCGCGCTGGACGACCGCATCAAGGTGATTATTCCCTCCTGCTACATTACGGCGTTGCCTACGCGAGTTGAAAACCGCATCTTTGCCGATTACGACAGCGATCCGGAGCAGGACCCCTATGGACTTATATCGCGGGGAATTGATAACGCGGGCACGGTTTTAATGATGTATCCACGCCCGGTGATGATAGCTACCGCAACTCTCGATTTCTTTACCGTGCAGGGATCGCACAAGACTTACTCTGAAGTTAGTACGATTTACAAACGCTTTGGTCATGCCGACCGGATTGCATTTGCCGAGAGTTATAACAAGCACAATTACTCCCTGAAGAATCAGGAAGAGGCGCTGAACTTTCTCGATCGCTTTAATAAGATGCCGGTGCGTCATGGACTTGCGCCTGTGACCGCATACAAGGATGCTGAGTTACAGGTTACTAAGAGCGGGCAGTTATCGGTTGATTATCCTGAGAGTTTTTTGCTGCTGCACTATATCGCCGCTTATGCTTCCGAGGCAGCGCGGCATAACCGGAAGACACTGGCTGAGCTATATAGAAGTGAAGAGGATCCCGGAATCGCTTCGTGGACCGTGGGGCGCTATACGGGATATGCACCGGCTGGAGAATTGCAGTGGGAAAACGTAGGCAGCAGCGCGGCAGGTGCGATTCATATCGATCGTTATGTACTGCATCACGACACTTATCTTGAGATGCCGCTGCTTCACATTTATGGCGAAGGCAGCCATCCCAAGGGAGCTCTACTCTGGATGAACCTTGAAGGCAAAGCTTCAGAGAAGGATTGGCCGCAGATTACAAAATTAATAAGCGACGGGTATGAGGTATATTCCTTCGACTTTCGCGGCCTCGGCGAGAACCGCATGAACTTCCGCGTCGACTCGTATGACGACGCATCGCATGAGCAAGGCAGCTTTGATGAGGCATACGTCAATCCGCTGGGGAGTGTGCTGGCCGATTATGTTTACAACTCGATCCTTACCGGGCGGCCTTACTTTCTTCAAATGATGGACGACATCAAGATTGCCGAGCTATTTATTCGCAAGCGTGATGCGAAACTACAGCGGCAACCGATCACGCTGGCTGCAAGCGGGGATGCAGCCACTCTGGCGGTGCGATTCAAGGAAGTCGATCCGCAAGTGAAGGTGATGGCGGCAGATTCGGCGACTGTTTTGAATTGGTCCACGCTGGTTTCGCAGGGACAGGAGCAGTGGCCCATCGCGCTGCTGATGCCCTACGGCGCGCTATTACAATAGAAGCATGAGCCACGTAGGCATCCGCTTTGTCGATAAGGAGCACGCCACAAACGAAGCTGAGCAGAAGCTGCCCCGCATCGCCGTCACTCCGGAAAAGGTGCGCGTGCTGCTCAGCGAGGGCAAGGGCCTCGAGATCGACTGGGTTGACGGCCACAGGAGCGCATGGAACTTTGCCTGGCTGCGCGATGCCTGCCCCTGCGCCACCTGCGTGGAAGAGCGCAACCTTGAAGGCCGCAAACCCGGCCAGACTAAAGCCAAGCCCGCCGCCGTGCTGCCCATGTACACGCCGCCGCCGAAGCCCGCCAGCGCCCATGCCGTAGGCCGCTACGCGCTGCAGTTCAACTGGCTCGACGGACACTCTGGCGGTATATATTCGTGGGAGTATCTTCGCCGCGTTTGCCAATGCAGAGAATGCACCTTCGCCGCTGAGGAAACTACCGGCACGCCGAATTAAGTCATACGGCGGTACTGAGCAATCTATATTTATTTTGCGAGATGTGATTCAACCGCCAACCAACATCCTAATCGCCTCTTCCGCGTTAGCAGCCACCCGCAGCAGCGTCCGGTTTTTAGCTTTCAGAAATCCAGCCTCCACAGCCGTATCCAGAAAAGCCAGCAGCCCATCCCAATAGTCGGCTGTATTGATAAGGATTCAGGGTTTGGCATGCAGACGGAGTTGCGCCCAGGTGACCACTTCAAACACTTCTTCCAATGTTCCATAGCCGCCGGGCAGCACCAGAAAGGCGTCGGCCAACTCCACCATGCGCGCCTTGCGCTGGTGCATGGATGAGACCAGTTCAAGCTCAGTCAGCCCTGCATGCGCAATCTCTTTCCCGGCGAGCATACTGGGCAGAATGCCGATTACATCCGCACCGCTGGCCAGCGCCGCATCGGCAACCGCGCCCATCAGCCCTACGCAGGCCCCGCCGTAGACCATGCCCAGTCCGGCTGCGGCAATGGCCGCGCCAAGCGCCCGCGCCTCAGCGAGAAACGCAGGGTTGGTTCCTTTGGCCGAACCGCAGTAAACGGCCACGCGGCGAACAGGCTTAGCTGGCGAGGTCATTGTGTCTTCAGGATAGCGCGCCCACTGCGAACCTTGTCTATGCGCAAAATCCGTCCGTCGCCCCAAACGATACACTAGAGGAAGGAACCTTCCCGCCTGGACTTGCCTCTTGCCGCCTCTGATCGACAATCTGAATCCTGAACAGCGCGCCGCCGTCGAGGCCAGCGAGGGCCCACTGCTCATCCTGGCCGGGGCCGGGTCGGGCAAAACCCGCGTCATCACCAGCCGGATTGCATGGTTGATTCAGGAAAAGGGCATCGCGCCGGACTCCATCCTGGCTGTCACATTTACCAATAAAGCTGCCAGCGAGATGGCCGAACGCGTGGACCGGCTGCTGGGCCACTCGTCACTGGCAAAGCCGCTGATCTCCACCTTTCACTCCTTTTGCGTGCGCATCCTGAGGCGCGACATTGAGGACCTGAAGGTCGGCGGCGTAGGACTGACGCGCTCCTTTGCCATCTACGACGAAAACGACCAGCAGGCACTGGTGAAGCAGGTGATGAAACGGATGGGCCTGGACATCAAGCAGCTGACGCCGCGCGCGGTTCTGAGCCGCATCAGCTGGGCCAAGAACCACATGATCGATCCGCAGGAGTATTACCTCGCCAGCAAGGATCCGAACTGCGAGCGCATTGCACACATCTTTCAGAGCTACCGCGCCGAGCTGGCCAAGAGCAACGCCATGGACTTCGACGATCTGCTGCTTGAGGCCGTGCGCCTGCTGAAAGTTTCAAAAGAAGCCCGTGAGCGCTATCAGCGGCGCTACAAATATCTGCTTGTGGATGAGTACCAGGACACCAACCGGCCGCAATATGAGCTGATGAAGCTGCTGGCCGGCGAAGCTAAAAATGTTTGCGCGGTGGGTGACGAGGACCAGAGCATCTATTCCTGGCGCGGGGCCGATATCCGCAACATTCTGGAGTTTGAAAAGGATTTTCCCAACGCGCGCATAGTGCGGCTGGAACAGAACTACCGCTCGACACAGATTATTTTGGAGGCCGCTGGTGCGGTGGTCCAAAACAACCTGAAGCGCAAGGGAAAGAAACTGTGGACCGATCGGCAGGGCGGAAGCTTGATTGGATATTACGAGGCTCCCGACGGAGAAAATGAAGCACTGTTTATTGCCGACCGGATTCAGAAATTTTTGCGCCAGGGAGACTCCGCCGAAACGCAAGAACCCGGAGGGCATCATTGCGCGGTGCTCTATCGCACCAACTCCCAGTCACGTTTGGTTGAGGAGGCGCTGCGCCGCTACAACATCACTTACACCATGGTGGGCGGCTTCAGCTTTTACGAGCGGGCGGAGATCAAGGACATGCTCGCTTACCTGCGCCTGATCAACAATCCTCACGATTCGATGGCGTTGCAGCGGGTGATCAACACGCCGACACGCGGCATTGGCAAAACCACGATGGAGACGCTGGAGCGGCTGGCTCTGGAGACCGGCACTTCAACCTGGGACGCACTCGCCGCCGCTGTTACCAATCGGCTGATTCCCAATCGCGCGTTGGTGGCTATCGAGTCGTTCCGGCAGCTTATTCTCGACGCGCAGGCGATGATGGATCCTGACTTTACCGGAAAGCTCGCAGCCGATGTGGGCGCTGAAGCGGATGCTGGGGATACGGGATTTGATTTTGGCGCCTCTTCAGTTGAAACCGTCCATCCAAAAAGTGAAAGTGCGGACGCACCGGAAGCGCCGGAAGCGCCGCCGTTCAGGGCTCCCGGCGATGCTGCCACTCTGCCTGAGCTGATTCGTTTTCTCATCGACCGCACCGGCTACATCAAGGCTCTGGAGACGGAGGGCTCGCCGGAGTCGTTCAGCCGCATTGAAAATCTGAAGGAACTGGCCAACGCCGCGCACGACGCTGAAGTACGTGGCGAAACTCTGGCTGAGTTTCTTGACCACGCGGCACTGGCTTCCGACACCGACCAGTTCGATCCCGATGCGCGCGTTACGCTGATGACGCTTCACGCGGCGAAGGGGTTGGAATTTCCGCTGGTCTTTCTTGCCGGGCTTGAAGAGGGGCTGTTTCCTCACTCGCGCACTCTCTCGAATCCCGACGAGTTGGAAGAAGAGCGGCGTCTCTGCTACGTGGGCATGACGCGCGCTATGAATTCGTTGATCCTTACCCGCGCGCACTATAGAAGACGTTACGGCAACGACGCGCCGGAACAGAGCATTCCTTCGCGCTTTCTTGAAGAGGTGCCCAGCCAGCTGATTGAGAATCTTGGCGGGCGCAGTCCTGCGTGGTCTACACCCAGCTATGGCAATTCTTACGGGCGACGTTCCGGGCACGGCAGCGAGTTCACTGACAAACACTATAACTACGAAGACGAGAGCCAAGAAGTGCAGCGGTTATCTTCCGGTCGAGGAACTATGTCAAATAATAAGAGCGCGCCTGTACAGCCACAATCGATTGACAATATCGCTCGCTTCTTTGGGAGCAAGGCGGGATTTCTTCCACGCGGCGCATCGTCTCATCCGATGATTGACCTGCCCGAGACCAAAGGGGTTGCAGGCCTGAAAAAAGGCCACCGCGTGCGCCACGCGAAATATGGTGAGGGCACAGTGCTGCTGCGCGAAGGCAGCGGCGAAGACGCCAAACTCACGGTTATGTTCCGCGACGGTGTAAAAAAGCTGATGGAAAAGTTCGCCAACCTGCAAAAGATTTAAGTGCTCACTCTGCTTGCGTGCGCAACGTTTTTGCCTGCTCCACTCCGTCGAGCACCCTGAAGACTCCCTCGGCCAGCGCCTGCAACTCATCTTCGCCGGGATAGACGGTGATGGGCGCAATCCACTCCAGATAGCCGCGCAGCAGCTTGACCACTCTCTCTGAATAAGCCATGCCGCCGGTCAGCAAAATCGCATCCACCTTGCCCTCAAGCACCGCCGCCATGGCTCCAGCCTCTTTGGCGATCTGGTAGATCATGGCCTCGTACACCTGAGCCGCCTCCCGGTCTCCGGCGTCGATCCGGCTCTCAACTTCCTTCAGGTCGCGCGTGCCCAGGTAAGCCAGCAGCCCGCCTTCCCCGAAGATTTGCCGGTCGATTTCCTGCTGCGTATACCTGCCGCTGAAGCACAGCTTCACCAGCTCCCGCACCGGCAGCCCTCCGGAGCGGTCGGCGCCAAATGGGCCTTCTTCGATGGCACAACTGTCGACCATGTGCCCGTCGCGGTGCGCCGATACAGTGATGCCGCTGCCCATGTGCACCACAATCAGCCGCAGCTCCTCGTAGGAACGCTCTTGTTCCTTCGCAAACCTGCGGGCCACGGCCTTGGTGTTGAGCGCGTGGCCGATCGAGGAGCGCTTGACCAGCGGCGAACCGGAGAGTCGCGCGCACTCCTGCCACTCGTCCACAGTCACCGGATCGACAATGTAAGCATTCACACCGGCCGCCTTGGCGAAGCGAAGCGCCAGCAAGGCTCCCAGGTTTGAAGCATGCTCGCCCCGGCGCGCCAGGCGCAGCTCTTCAACCATCGCCTCATCCACCAGGTAGGCGCCGCAAACCGTCGGCGGCAGCAGCCCGCCGCGTCCGGCCACCGCGGCAAACCGGGCCTCACCGCAACCGGCCTCCTTGAGCGCGCTCTCGATCAGCCCTGCGCGATAGTCCAGCCGCGCCAGCATGGGACGGCCGCGGAATTGTGCAATCTCTTCATCCCCATGGCGGATGGTTCGCACCAGCTCCGCGCCCGCCCTGGTATAAATCCCGAACTTGGTTGAGGTCGATCCGGGATTGATGACAAGAACCCGGCTGCTTTCGTTGTTCACACGGTCACCTCTCGCGAGCGAGAACAGGCGACCTGAGTTTACTCTTTCCGCCGCCCAGTCAGCATCCCGCCGGACTAAAGTTCGCCGCATTAGTTCGCACTTGAGCTTACCGGCCGCCCGGATTCTCGTATTGGCACCATGCATCTGAAATACGGAGGCGCGCTTGACAATCCGTGCTACACTGTATGCAATCGTAGAATTCGATCTGAAGTTCTTGCCTGTTTTGGTTACCGCCTACTCGCAAACTTCCACATTGCGTTCGGACGGTAATTCAGTATCAAGGAGTAACAAAATGGAAACAGGCACAGTAAAGTGGTTTAACGACGCCAAGGGTTTTGGATTTTTGAGCCGTGAAAACGGTGAGGACGTATTCGTCCATCACACCGCCATCCAGTCGAACGGTTTCCGTTCGCTGCAGGAAGGCCAGAAGGTCCAGTTCAACGTGACCAAGGGCCCCAAGGGCTGGCAGGCTGAGAACGTTCAGGTTGTCTAAGAGCTAACCCCCGAGCAAACGGTTCGGAATCAAATGAAAAGGGACGGCAAATCTGCCGTCCCTTTTCTGCGTTTGTTGGGTACCGGGATGCTTAGTCTGTTCCCTGTTCCCTGTTCACTTCTTCACAGCGAAGCTACGCTGCCGGCTTGAGGCTCTTCATGCTCACCTGGGGGATAGCCGGGTGAAGACTTTCCTTGGGCGTCTCGTGGGTGCCCAGGTATTGCAGCACATCGTTAATCGAGTCTTCAAAGCGCCCGCCGGTCTTGTGGGTGGCTTTTACACCCTTGGAGACGAGCTGGCAGACTTCAAAACGGTTCATACCATGCGAAAGCGCACGGTGAATCTGGTTGGAACGCATAACGAAACTCCGGTCAACAACTTGCGGGTTGATTGTCGCGTGGGGTGCGGAGCTCGTCTGAAGCTTAGGGGACGGCCGGAGCCGAGCAGTCTGGTCAGAATCTTAGTCTGCTTTCATTGTACGCTGGAAACAGCTTCGCGGCGGCTTTAAATGCGGCATCTGCGCGCGGATGCCGCTTTCGTCACCGCTGCTTCCCTGTTAACATAGAGACTTCACATACATCACTTTTGCCCGATTTGAGGGAAATCTGAACAGATTTGAATGAAAGAGGTAAATACGTGGCCGATACCACCAAGATTGAAGACAAACTGGAACGGAAAAAGCTGAAACGCGCCGCCCGCAAGAAGGCAGCCCCCAAGGCCAAGCGGACCGGAGCACGCGGCGAACACAAAAAGAAAGTGAAGAAGATGGCTCGCGGAATCTCGAAGCGGTAACGCGGCGAATCCTTTCATCGAAATAGGGTTCCGGCGCGGCTCAAGCCTGCCCGGAACCCCGCACATGAACCAGTGAGTGAGTGAAAAAGTGAATGAGTGAACAAACCGCGCGTTGCGATTTCACTTTTTCACCCGTTCACTATTTCACTCACTCACTAGTTCACTCATTCACTTTTTCACTCGTTCACTGACTCACCAGTTCCCCGATGACCGAACCCCGACTTCAAGAGGGATGAGGACTACTGCACTGCCCAACCAACTTCTTGCCCGCAAATCGATCGATAAGCTGATCCTGGACTCGCAAGAGCCCGAGCACAGGCTAAAAAAGACCCTCGGGCCGTGGTCGCTTACCGCGCTTGGCATAGGGGCAGTGATCGGGTCGGGCATCTTCACAGTTATCGGCACGGCCATCTCCGGAGAAAAGTTCGACGCCCCCAGCATTCCCAATACTCCGCTGGCGCACTACATCATTACCCACACAGCACTGGCCGGGCGCCCTGGCGCAGGGCCGGCAATCGCTCTTTCACTGGTGCTGGTAGCCATTGTCTGCGCGCTCACCGGCCTCTGTTATGCCGAACTCGCGTCCATGATTCCCATTGCTGGCTCGGCTTATACCTACACCTACGCCACCATGGGCGAGCTAATCGCCTGGATCATCGGCTGGGATTTGATCCTCGAGTACGCCGGCTCAAACATGACCGTCAGCGTAGGTTTTGCCGCTCACGTGGTGGACCTGCTGGACTGGTTCGGCCTGCACCCGTCGGCCATGTGGATCTCGCCCGCTTACCTGCCGGGAGGATTGCAGGACCTGGCCGGCAACTGGCTTTATCACCCCGGCTGGCACTTCGGCTTCAACATTCCTGCGTTTCTCATCGTCCTGTTTCTCACCGTCATTCTGGTGCGCGGCATTCGCGAGTCAGCTAACACCAACAACATGATGGTTACCATCAAGCTCATTGCCATTCTTATTTTCGTCTTTGCCGTCATCGGCTTCATCCATCCCGGCAACTGGCATCCCTTTATGCCCAACGGATGGTCCGGCGTGCTCACCGGCGGGTCGATCATCTTTTTCACCTACATCGGCTTCGACTCCGTTTCCACGGCGGCTGAAGAGTGCCGCGACCCGCAGCACGACCTGCCCATCGGCATCATCGCCACGCTGGTGGTGTGCACGGTGCTCTATGTAGCCGTGGCCATTTGCCTCACCGGCCTGGTGCCCTGGCAATCGATGGTGGATGACGGCGCGCCGGTGGTGAATGCTCTTAAGAAACTCTCGCTGTTGCCGGGCGCTCACTCGCTCCACTGGATCAGGCTGATAGTCCTCATCGGCGCCATCATGGGCATGATCTCGTCGATCCTGGTCTACCAGCTTGGCCAATCGCGCGTCTGGTTCTCCATGTCCCGGGACGGCCTGTTGCCCAAGGTCTTCAGCAACGTGCATCCCGTCTTCCGCACCCCGGCCTTTTCCACCTGGATTGCCGGAATTGTGGTAGCCATCCCCTCCGGCTTATTTGATATCGGCACCCTGGCCGATCTCTCCAACATTGGAACGCTCTTCGCCTTTGTCCTGGTCTCCATCGGAGTCATCGTGCTACGTTATCGCGAACCGGAGCGCCACCGCGGATTCAGAGTTGCGGGCGGGCCGATTATTCCCGCGCTCAGCGTCATCTTCTGCTTCCTGCTCATGGCCGGGTTGCCCATCATCACCTGGTACCGCTTTCTCATCTGGCTGGTCATCGGGCTGGTGATTTATTTTCTTTACAGCCGCCATCGGTCAGAGTTCGCCAAACAGAGATAAAATTTTGTGATGCCGGATATTGAAAGTTTCATCCGCCGCCTGCCCAAAGCCGAGTTGCATCTCCATCTCGAAGGCACGATTCTTCCCTCCACGCTTGTTGAGCTGAGCACACGCCACGATGCGCGCCCGCTAACGCTGCCCGAGGCCGAGGCGCTCTACCAATTCACTGACTTTACCGGCTTTCTTGATGCATTCAAGGCCGTTACCCGCCTGTTGCTCGGCCCCGAAGATTACGAACTGGCCGCATGGCGCATGATGGAGCACTTGGCCGAGCAGGGCGTGGTGCATGCCGAGGTTTATATCGCCGTGGGCGTTATTTATATGTGGCGCAACCACGATCCCGCGGCCTTTGAGCCCATCTTTACCGCGCTGGAGCGGGCACGCGAACGCGGCGAGCGCGAACTGGGCCTTTCGCTCTACTGGATCATCGATGCCGTGCGCCACTTTACTGTAGAGGAAGCGGAGCGGGTCTTTCTGAAAGCCATTGAAATGCGGCCGCATTATCCCTCAATCATCGGCATCGGCCTGGGCGGCGATGAGCGCAAGGCTGCCTCCGCGCCTTTTGCCGCTATTTATGCGAAGGCCGCGCGGGCCGGTCTTCGCCTGACCAACCACGCCGGCGAAACCACTGGTCCCGAGGCTATATGGGAGGCGCTCAGCATCGGCTCGGAACGCATCGGGCATGCGCTTTCGGCAATCCAGGACCCAGATCTCGTCCAAGAGCTGAAAACAAGAGAAGTGCCGCTGGAGTTGAACCCCACCTCAAACGTCCGCACCGGGGTTTGTTTATCTTTTGCCTGGCACCCGCTGCGCCACTACTTCGACGCCGGCTTGTTTGTGACGCTCAACTCCGACGATCCGGCCTTTTTCGGTTCCGATGTGGCTAACGAATATCTGCTCGCGCACACAATTCATGGCTTTTCGCGCCAGGAATTGCGCGAGCTGGCGGCTAACTCCATTCGTGCCAGCTTTCTTCCCGAGTCGGCAAAGGCCACCTGGTTAGCCCGAATCGACTCTACGGAGTAAATAAAATTCCGGCGCGGTGAACAGCACCCTCAAGCAGAGCCGATGAAAACTGCGGTATCATGGTTTTGTAGGAGGCTGCATCATGTCCACTGATTTCGAAACCCTAACCCCCGAAGAAGAGATCCCGGCCGACGGGAAGACTGGAACCAGCACCCTGCGGGTGATCACATGGTTCTCAGTGGGAATGGCCGTGGCCGCGATCGGCATCTTTGTGGGTCACGAACTGCGCAGCCGCTATAAATTCAAGAAACGCACCCCCTACGACTACTACTCGAACGCCGGCGAAACCGAGTACGGCGTGGGCGTCTAAAACCGCGCTTCCGGAAATAGAAGGCGACCATGGCAACTAAAATTGCCGATCTCTCCGAACTTCTAAAAGGCATGCCCGCAGGCGCATGGGTTGCTATCTCTGAGCGTCTGCACAAGGCCATCGCCTTCGGGGTGGACGCACAGGCAGTTCTCAACGAGGCTCGAAAAAAGGGCGAAAATCTCCCCCTGATGGTGCGCGTTCCCGACCAAAATTCTGCGATGTTTCTGTAAGCGAAGATGGCAAAGACCACGTTCCCATACGTCGCAGTCTCCCTGCCGCCAAATGACGTTTATCCCGATGGAACAACTGCATATCGTCCATTGACCTTTGCGACTCTTACCGCCGCGAATGGCGAATCGATCCGGTGCATGGTACTCCCTGACTCGGGTGCAGATGCTTGTCTGTTTCCGCTGAGCCTGGCCCTTCTGCTGAAATTGGATGTTCTCAAATTGCCCAAATCGTTTACTGGCGGAGTAGGCAGCCAGGCAAACCTGACTTATTACGAAACAATCACGATTGATCTTGGCGGGGGGATAGTTTTCTCTGCTTATGCAGGCTTTACTCAAGGTATGGACCCAATCGGCTTCGGATTGCTCGGGCAATCCGGTTTTTTTGAACAGCATAAAGTTGAATTTATACATAAAGATAAAATATTCACTATTGAGCCTATTTGATTCAGGACACTCAATCAGAAGATTTAGATAAAGATATATTCAAGTTGTAGTCTCATTTCGTAAGCGCATCCTGCCGCTGGTGGCTGTAGGCGGCAAGGGGGACATCTTTGAGGGGCAGCCGGGACCGTCCCAGAGCAAACGGGGAAATCCCTGGCTGACAGAGTGCAGGCCTTCAAGATGAAATAGATGTTTGCCGGCGTGCAGGCCGATGGAGCCTCGTGCATAGCGAATTGCGTTGCCCGGTGAGCCGCAGACCTGTGCAAACGGCGGGCCGGTTTTGGCTATTTCCACGCCGTCGATAACCAGGCGCGCTCCGTCGCGGGCCATAAGGTGAAAGGTGTATCCGCCGTCGGCGGGAATGTCGATCAGGCCGTCCCATGCGGCGGCGTAGCGGGTAAAGCCCTGAGAGTCAGCCTCGAGACCGGGAGACTCGCCGTTGAAAACCGCTTGCTCAGCAGTCAGGTTGGGCAACTCGGTCCACACCCCGGGGTAGACTTGCCAGGCGAGTCCGGGAACAGTCTGGATGATCGGGTGTGCGGATAAGTGCCAGTTGGCACGGCCACCACTCCCTGCGCGGCCCAATCCTGACGGCCCTGCTTATCTTCAACGCGAAGCAGAACTCTAAAGCGGCCGCGCGTTCTGAACCGTCGAGTTCAGTCCCTCGGCATCGGGAAAGCGATGGCGAACGCGCCGGCCGCTGGCCTGGGTGCCGTCGCCAAAGAGCCAGGTATAGCGCGCGCCGGGCGATGGATCGGCTGTGAAAGTAACAGCTTGCCCGGGAGCAAAGACTGTGCGGCTCCATCGTAAAAGCGGCAACGGGATCATGGAGGGAGTAAAGTGAGGCTGCTGCGGCGCCGCCGGAAACTATCAGCGGCAGATCGGCGTCAGAGTTCGCGCGGGTCTGGCCATACTTCACATTGTCAAAGGTCACATCGCCCACATCGCCGATAAAGGAAGACTCGTCCAGCGGCGGCTGGTCGAGAGCCCAAATATTGCGGAAGGTGAAGTCCCGCAGGCCGGGCTGCTCCTGCTCCAGCTTCACCAGTGAATACCAGTCATCGAGAAATAGATTCTCAAGGTAAAGCCGGTATGGATGCCTTTGGCGTTTTCCGCGCCCCAAAAGCTGAAAAGACTAAAGTCCTGTCCGCAGGAGCCAATGCCGGCGTGGAGAACATCGGAGTCGCGCAGGGTGAAATTTCTGGAGTTGTAGACTTTTTGCGGCCAGCCGGCGCGAACAATGTTGGAGATACTGGTGGAAAGCTCGCTGTGCTCAATGAGGATGTTCTCCACGTTGGGACCGGGACGGACCATGTCTTCTTCCGTGTAGCCGTCCCAGTTGCCCTGCGAGGCGAAGACATCGTCAGAGGAGCGGATAAAGGCGTTGCGGACGATGGTGTTGCCGCCGCCCAGCCAGTCCATGCCGTCCTGGTTAGCGTTGCCGGGATTGCCGCCGATCACACGCAGATCGTCAAAAACAAATCCTGTGGAATCCTTCATCTGGATGGACCAGGTGCGCGAGCGGACGATGCAGGTGATGCCATCGATCTCAATGTTGTGTGCCTGGAACGTGCCGATGCAGTGCCAGTCCGGTTTCTGCATCCAGCCTTCGTCGGTGTTCGGATCCTGGGGGCCGTCGTAGACGATGGTTCCCCGGCCCAGCACTTTTACATTCTCAACATTCCATAGGTTCAGGCTGCCGAAAATGTAGGAGCCGGGAGCAAGATAAATAGTGTCGCCGCTCTTGGGATTCAGGCTCTGGTGGTAAACGCCCGGTTGCCAGACGTGGATGTTTTTTACGCGCGGCATGAGCGGAGGCGGCGAGCCGGCAAAGAGAAAAAGCATATGCGCGTGATTGAGGAAGTCGCCGGGCCGGGAGATGGAAATCTTGGCCGGCGATGCGAGCCGGAAGCGGATGGTTTGGCCCGTACGGGTAGGACGCAGGCCCAGCCGCCAGGGCTGGATATCGACCCCGTGATCCCAAAAGCCCGGCTCGGCCGCGGTAATGGCGATCTCCACTGGGCCGGTTGCGTCAAAGCTGACGTACTCATAACTTGCCGGCCGCATGGGCAACATCAACGTGCTTTCCATTCACGGTAACGGTATATGCGCTGGAACGCATCTCCGCCGGCACCGCCGCTGCCTGAACCTGCGAGGCGGCGTGAGCAGCGGCAGAAAGAACGAGAACAGCTATGAGCAGAAGACGATTCCCCGGCAAGAAGTGAGCCCCCGGTGGGAAATGCGAACCAAACTACTTTAGCACCGGGGCGAGAAGATTTCAGATAAGTTGCTTTTGTTTTAAGCGGGCCATCCATCATTGCGCTTTTGCGCGGTTGACTTCAATGCGAATTAGCCGGATCGATCGCTAAGCTCGCGGGCGCACCGCAGTTTGTGCAGTGCAGATCGCTGAGATTAAAGTGAGACATCCGGATGGCCGACGGCCCGCTCCGAATTAAATTTTGCCTTCAACCTCTGACCAGGTCCACGCCTGCCAGACGATGACCGAGGTGCATATAGTTTCGATCGTCGCGAAGAACAAGTACTCAGGAAGAGCGGGTGTGAAGGTGCCGCCGATAAGAGGCGGAACGAAGGTCAGGACACCGTTGACAAGGGTTAAAAATGCACCCGCGATGATATTCGCCAGCCGGTTCGCTTTGAACGGAAGCAGTCGGCACGCCACAATCATGGCGATAGGTATTTCCATCAACACCGCTGCACCCATCAGAGCCCCTGGTGGCATATGTGGGGCGTCGGCTAGATTTGGCGAGCCAACAATATCAAACAGGGCAACAACGTCCGCATACAGGTAATTCAACAACGCGAAGATCCAAAATAGAGACAACCGTTCCTTTGTGTCATGCATGTCAATCTCCTACCGAATAGTATGGTCTCGCGGCAGAAAAAGTTCCCAAAAAATCGCGACAGCACTCAAAATCCCCATCCCGGGGCGAACAGATGGCACAAGCTTTTTTCAAACACCTGCTTTCGTCAGCTGATCGCGTCGGAAGTCTCTGGCTTGAACACTGCGCACAAGAAATGGATGAATCGGCGGGAATTGACAATAGATTCGTGGAATCGTGGCACCGCACACAGAGCACACTTCTATACTTGTATTCACGAGCGATTTAATCGCCATCTTCTGAGGAGGTTTTTATGTACAAAGCAAAAGCTTATTCCGTTTCCAGCGCCACTTCACCGCTTGCTTCCACCACCATTGAGCGTCGCGATCCCACCGCGGACGACGTGCAGATCGAAATTCTCTTCTGCGGCATCTGCCACTCCGATCTCCACCAGGCCCGCAACCAGTGGAGCGATGTGATGCCCACCGTCTATCCCTGCGTCCCCGGCCATGAGATCGTCGGCCGCGTCACCAAGGTCGGCTCCGCCGTCAAAAAGTTCAAGCCCGGCGACCTGGCCTCCGTCGGCTGCCTGGTCGAATCCGACGGCACATGCCCGGAGTGCAAGGCGGGCCTTGAGCAGTTCTGCCCCAACTTTACCCTCACCTATAACTTCCCTGACAAGCACTCCGGCGGCGTTACCTACGGCGGCTACTCTGACAGCATCGTTGTCAAGGAGCACTTCGTCCTCAGCGTTCCAAAGAACCTCGACCTTGCCGGAACCGCGCCGTTGCTCTGCGCGGGTATCACCACTTACTCGCCCATGCGCCACTGGGGCGTGACCAAAGGCAAGAAGGTTGGCGTCGTCGGCCTGGGTGGACTCGGACACATGGGCGTCAAGTTCGCACATGCATTCGGAGCCCACACAGTGGTCTTCACAACTTCGCCCAAAAAGAAAGACGATGCACTGCGCCTCGGCGCCGATGAGGTCGTGCTCTCAACCGACGCCAACCAGATGGCCAAACACGCCGGCAGCTTCGACTTTATCCTCGACGCCGTCGCCGCCGATCACGACATCAACGCCTATATCAACATGCTTCCCCGCGACGGCAATCTCACCATGGTTGGCGCGCCTGAAAATCCGCTGCCGGTCTCAGTCTTCAGCCTCATCATGGGCCGCCGCAGCTTTTCCGGTTCACCCATTGGCGGCCTGGCTGAAACCCAGGAGATGCTCGATTTCTGCGGCGACCACAACATCACGGCCGACGTTGAAGTCATCCCCATCCAGAAGATCAACGAAGCCTACGACCGCTTGCTCAAGTCCGATGTGAAGTACCGCTTCTCCATCGACATGGCCTCGCTCAAATTTGAGTAGAGAATCGACAAGGCTGGGTGCCCCAGGTCCCTCGCTTTTGGGGACCTGGGAGACGACAATGCAAAGCGGTCGAAGTGCTGGGAATTGAGACGTGGGCTTCAGCCCTTACGTGATCAAAGGTCCCACAGTAACTGGCAGGAGAAACAAATGCAGAAACGCAAGTTAGGAAAAAGCAACCTCGAAGTCTCCGCCCTCGGCCTCGGATGCATGGGCATGAATTTTTCATACGGCGTGGTTCACGACGAGCAGGAGATGATCTCGCTGCTGCACGCTGCCGTGGATCGTGGAGTCACATTTTTCGACACGGCCGAAGTTTATGGCCCGTTCACTAATGAAGTGCTGGTGGGCAAAGGCCTCTCGCCCATCCGCGACAAGGTCGTCATCGCCACCAAGTTCGGCTTCAACCTCAACCCCGATGGAAGCCCCGGCTGGCAGGGCCTGAACAGCCGCCCGGAACACATCAAGCAGGTTGCCGATGCGTCGCTGAAGCGCCTGAACATTGATGCCATCGATCTTTTTTATCAGCATCGCGTCGATCCCGAGGTGCCGATTGAAGACGTGGCGGGAGCGGTGAAAGATCTCATTCAGGCCGGCAAGGTAAAGCACTTTGGCCTCTCTGAAGCCTCCGCGAAAACCATTCGCCGCGCTCACGCAGTTCAGCCGGTGACCGCACTGCAAAGCGAATACTCCATCTGGTGGCGCAAGCTCGAGCCGGAGGTGATCCCAACTCTTGAGGAGCTGGGAATCGGTTTAGTCCCGTACAGCCCGCTTGGCAGAGGCTTTCTTACCGGAAAAATGGACGAGAACACCAAGTTAGTCAAAGGCGATTTCCGCAGCAACCTGCCTCGTTTTGCGCCGGAAGCGATGAAAGCAAATCAGGCGGTCGTCGATCTGCTCACCGCCGTCGCAAAAAAGAAGAACGCAACTCCCGCCCAGATTGCACTCGCCTGGCTGCTGGCGCAAAAGCCATGGATCGTTCCCATCCCCGGCACCACCAAGCTCTCTCGGCTGGAAGAAAATATCGGAGCAGTAGCAATCGAATTAACTCCCAGCGAGCTGAATGAGATTGACACTGCTTACTCGAAAATTCCGGTCGAGGGCGAACGCTATCCTGAAAATCTTGAGAAGATGACTAACCGTTAGACAATCCAGGTCGCCCGATCAATGATCCGAGGACGAAAACTCCTCGGATTTTGACGAAGCTACTCCCATGCACCGAGGATGCGGCGAAGCAGCACTAATTCGCCCAAATGATAAGAGTTATGGTCGGCGGCGACTAATACCTCTCTCAGGACAGTTTGCCCATCGCCATGCGGAATTTTCGCGAAGAGATCCGTCGACTCATCGCTAACCAAATCGCAGAACGCCTTATTATCCTTGCGAAAAGCTTCAGCGCTCTTGTCCCACGCTTCGGCATCTGGAGGCGTCTGGGTTCGGGGCCAATAGCCGGCTGGAAATTCCGGCGACTTGTGGCGCGGGTTGCGCGAGAACTCAAGAATGTCCCATTGTGCGATGCGCAAGTGTTCCAGCACCTCCCATGCGGAGTGCTCCGCGTGTTCGGGCCGGGTGCCGCGCAGCCTCGCCGGAAAGTTCCCAACCGCTGCGTCAAAGTCGGCATGTGCGTCGCCGCCCTTGAGCAGTTTCACCAGATGTTGCCGCAGTTGCCGATCAGTCTGCATGCGCGATCTCCCTCGCTTTTCTTCGAGTGGGAGCATGTTAGCACTAAATCCCTTCGCCCATGGTGACGTACTGGCGCAGGCGCTCGAGTTCCTTGCGGTAGGCAGCGCGCTCGGCTTCTTCGGCAGCGAATGGTTCAGCAGGTTGCGGCTTGCCGCCACGGCGCTGCTCCAGCTCCTCCACGCGTGCCGAGAGTGCGATAAGCGCGTCGGAGAGCGGGTCTTTTACATCGTGCGGATCGGTAATCAGCACGCGCTCGCCATTGTGATAAACGATGTGGGCCGGAACGCCGACGACGGTGGAGTTGGGCGGCACATCGTCAAGCACCACCGAGCCGGCGCCGACGCGCGAGTTTTCGCCGATGGTGATGTTGCCCAGCACGTTGGCGTTGTTGCCGATGAAGACGCCGTCGCAGACCGTGGGGTGGCGCTTGCCGTGGCCCTTGCCCGTTCCGCCCAGGGTGACGCCCTGGTACATGGTCACATCACTGCCCACAATCGCGGTTTCGCCGATCACCACGCCGGTTGCGTGGTCGATAAAGAGCCGCCGGCCCAGCAGCGCGCCGGGATGAATATCGACGCCGGTAAAAAAGCGGGCAACCTGCGAGAGCATGCGCGCGGGCAGCCGCAGTTTCGCATGCCAGAGCTTGTGCGAGATGCGATGAAACCACACCGCCCACAGCCCCGGATAGCAGAGCAGCACCTCAAGCCGCGAGCGCGCAGCCGGGTCGCGCTCCAGAACGGAGTTGATGTCTTCGCGAATGCGGGCAAACAAGGCCATGGGGGATCTGCAACAACGAGTCTAGCAGATGCGGAGAGTGATCGTCCGGCGGAGACCGGTACCGGCTCCGCCGGCAATGCGGATTCGCTTACCCAGCAACGGCTCGGTGGGCAGCGCCAAAGCCTGCTGGCGCAGCGACTCGAAGAGAATGCTGGACAGGTAGCGCTCGCCAAAGTCGGGCAGGACCACGACGATGAGCTTGCCGGCATTCTCGGCCGCGCGGCAACCTTGAGCGCCGCGGCCACCGCCGCTCCGAGCTGATGCCTACAAACAAGACCTTCTTCCAGCGGCAACCGGCGGGCCAGCTGCGATCGACTCGTCGTTGGTGACCTGGATCACTTCGTCGATGAGCTTGGTGTCGAGAATGCTGGGCACAAAGCCCGCGCCGATGCCTTGAATCTTGTGCGGGCCGGGCTTGCCGCCGGAGAGCACCGGGCTGTCGGTCGGCTCAACGGCGATGGCCTTGAACTCCGGCTTGTGCTCCTTGATGTACTTGGCCACGCCAGTGATGGTGCCGCCGGTACCGACGCCGCTGATGAGGATGTCGACCTTGCCATCCGTGTCGTTCCAGATTTCAGGGCCGGTGGTCGCGTAGTGAATGGCCGGGTTGGCGGGATTGTCGAACTGCTGCAGGATAAAGCCATTGGGCGTCTTGGCCAGGATCTCATTGGCCTTGGCGATGGCGCCTTTCATGCCGTTGGGGCCGGGGGTGAGCACGATCTCCGCGCCAAAGGCCAGCAGCACGCACGCGGCGCTCAAGGCTCATGGTCTCAGGCATGGTGAGAATCAGCCGGTAGCCCTTGACTGCGGCTACAAAGGCCAGCGCGATACCGGTGTTGCCGCTGGTGGCCTCAATCAGAACGGTTTTGCCGGGCGTGATTTTGCCGGCCTTTTCGGCGGCATCGATCATTGCGAAGCCGATGCGGTCTTTCACGCTCGATACCGGGTTCTGGCTTTCAAGCTTGGCCACAACGGTAGCGGGCAAACCGGCTGCAATGCGATTCAACCGCACCAGCGGGGTCTTGCCAATCAGTTCAGTTACATTCGCGGCAATGCGCGCCATGATCATCTCCTTTTTCCGGGAAATAACTCCCAGTTAGTTCATTTGAGTGTTTTTGGGAATGGTGGAGCTGTCAGAGCGGGAAAACGCGCGATCAATCAGGGCGCACGGTTGCATCGGAGCTCTCACCAGGACGGTGTTAGCGACATCGACGCATGCAAATAGAGTAGACCCCGGCGGCGGGGTATGGCAAGTGAAAGATAAGTAAAGCCGTACACCTCATCCCGTATTGCGCAGTCCGGCGGAGATCCCGCTGATCGTTGCTGCAATCGCCCGGTTCACCTCAGGCGTATCTTCGCCCTGCGCGCTTGCGCCGCAGCATGTCCACCTGAATCAGGTGCATGGGATCGACATAAGGATTGCGCAGCTTGATGGAGTGGGCCAGCACCTGGTTGGTTTCAAGCAGTTCGGTCTGTCCTGTGACGGCCAGCACGGCGCGAACGGTGCGATGGAACTCAGCTTCAAAGAGATCGTAGATGCGCTCGCGGAGATTCGCATCTTTGACCAGCGAAGAGTAAAGCCGCGCCGTGGACAGATCAACCTTGCCCAGCGCCATTTCCACGTTACGCACCAGGTCAATAAAGAGCGGAAATTCGCGCGCCATTGTCTGCAATAGATCCAGCGCGCCGGGCTTGGTGAGATATTCCTCCAGTGCAAAACCAACGCCGAACCATGCCGGAACCAGCAGCCGCGATTGCGTCCAGCCAAAGACCCAGGGAATGGCGCGCAGGTCTGCGAGCGCTGACGATGCGTTGCGCCGCGAGGGCCGTGAGCCGATCTTTGCATGCTCCAGCTCGCCTACGGGCGTTGACTGCTCAAAGTAAGTCACCACGCCGGGATCGTTGAGGATGTGCTTGCGATAAAAACCGAAGGCAAGCTCTGATAGCTCGTTGAGCGCGGCCTCCCACTCCGGCTTGAGTATGCCGGTGAAGTGGCCCTTGGGGTCGCGCGCATTGGGCCGCGCCAGCGCGTCGAGCGAGGCAGCGATCATCAATTCAAGATTGCGCTCGGCCAGCACTTCGTCAGCGTATTTAAAGTTGAGCACCTCGCCCTGTTCGGTAATGCGCAACTGCCCATCAAACGAGTCCATCGGCTGCGCAAAGATGGCGCGATGCGTCGGCCCGCCACCACGGCCTACTGTGCCACCGCGACCGTGAAAGAGACGCAGCTTGACGCCAGCCTCGCGCGCTGCCACGTGCAGGTCGCGATGAGCGCGAAAGATCTCCCACGTGCTGGTCAGCATGCCGCCGTCTTTGTTTGAGTCGGAGTAGCCCAGCATAATCTCCTGCCAGTTGTCCCATGTGGCCAGCAACTGGCGATAGTCGGGCGGCTCCAAAGTTCGCGGCAAACTGCCGGCGCCCGGCGCAAATCTTCAATGGATTCAAAAAGCGGGACGGGCATCAGCCCAGGGTCCTCACCGGGCCCGTTGCCTGAACCCTCCACCTTCACGCCGCCCAGCCGCGCCAGACGAATGACGGCGAGCACATCGTCCACCGACGAAGCGCCGCTGATAACGTACTGGCGAATTGCTTCAGGCGAGCACCCGCTCTTTACCTCGGCCACCACGCGGAATGTTTCAAGCACAGATGCCGACTCATCCGTCAGTCCGCCGTGCAGCGATGGTGCGCTGGAGTCGTCGATAGCCTCCTGCAATGCCGCCTGATGCACCCGCGCATGCTGGCGGATATCAAGCGTGTGCAGATGCAATCCAAATGTCCGCACCTGCAAAATCAGCGGATCGATGAGCGTGCGCGCAATGCGCAATCCGCGATTGGCCGCGAGAGACGCGCGCAATGTCTCAAGGTCGGCGATGAACTCCTCAACCGAGCAGTAAGCGGGCAACACCTGGCTCAGCTTGTCTTGTCCCTGGGCAAGCGTGTAGGAGGTGATAGGCAGCGCGCCGGTGTGGCCCGGATGCTCCATGAACTCCAGCGTCCGCTGCACGCGCGCCTTCAGGCAGATGATGAAGCGGCGATAGTATTCAAACTCATATTGCGCGCCGAAGACCTGCGACTCAGGCGTGTGCACCTGCGCCACATAAGCTTTGAGCCGCGCCAGCAACTCGTCGCTCACCGCCGTTTGCTGCGCGCTGCTGGTCAGCAGATCGGTAATCTCATCCAGCCGCCGCCGATAGTAGAGCAGCAGATGTCCGCGCGCCAGTTGAATGGCGTCGCGCGTCACCTGCGGCGTCACAAATGGATTGCCGTCGCGGTCGCCGCCGATCCAGGAGCCGAAGCTAAGCACCTGCGGCAGCGCCAGCGCCTCAATCTCCAGGCCGTAGGAGCAACGCAGCGCTTCGGAGATTTCGCGATAAAGACTGGGCAGGGTCGCAAAGATTGAGATGTCATAGTAGTCCAGCCCCATCTTGATCTCGTCGTAAACGCTGGGCCGTCGCGAGCGCACCTCATCGGTCTGCCACAGGCTGGTAATCTCAGCCAGCACCAGTTGCTGCAAGCGCGCCATATCCTGCTCAGGCACCGGGATGCGATCGAGCGCGGCCAAAAATTCACCAATACGCCGCCGCTTGAACATCACTGACCGTCGCGCCGCCTCAGTGGGATGCGCGGTAAAAACCGGCACAACCAGCACGCGCTTGAGCCAGTCCAGAGCCTCCTCCGCGCTGATGCCCACACGCCTCATCTCGGAGAGCGTGCCGGCCAGCGAGCCGCGCTGGCGTTCGGCCTGGCCGCTCAGTTGCAGTGCGATGCGGCGGCGCTTGCGATGGTTGGTCTCAGCCAGGTTGATCAGCTCAAAATAAAAAGCAAAAGCGCGGGTAAGCAGAATGGCGCGCTCCACAGGCAGCCAGTGAACCAGATCCAGCGACCCGGCAGCCTGCCGCGCAGCCTCAACATCGTCGCCGCGGTTTTCCGCGTCCCGCCGCCGAATGGTCCCCTGCCGCAGCGCTTCAACCTGCTCAAACAGCTCATCGCCGGCCTGCTCGCGCAGCACCTCGCCGAGCAGCATGCCCAGCGAACGCACATCGCGCCGCAGCGGAGCTTCCTTCAAATCGCCAGCCTGCGCTTCCAATTCCTTGAGCCGCTGCGCCCAGCTTTCGGGATTCCACAAAAGAGCCATCGTATTTTGATTATGCACGATGGGCCGATGAATATCTCTTCGCTCATCTTCCAATGCAATCGGGAAAAACGCACATTGTCGCAAGGGATGACTCACTCTGCCACTTATTCTGATCGGCCGCCGCTCCCTCTCTCGGAGGGAGAGAACGAAAATAGCCCAGGGCAAGCAAAGCGCAGCCCTGGGATCTGAATCGCAATACGATCCGAAGCCCCATAGGGGCGGAACGAAACCAGGCAACCTTTCTGGCTGAGTGCACATAATCGGCTAATTTGATTGGCTGGTCTGTCTACGGCTCTACGGTTGCGTTGTCTTGGTCCTTACTGGCGTTCATTGGCCATATTTCCTTAAATTCGAGCTCAGCCCTTTGTCCAAGATTCTCTGGGTCTTTCAGCTTGAAGTGCCTATACTGCTCACGGACTATGTAAAGAATTAAAATGTGGGCGGTTCGCAACGAGTCATCGGCTTGCTTTGGTTGCGCTTCTGGATTGAAGCTCATACCGCCCTCTGGGTTTTCCTCCAATCGCGCAAGCATAGAGTGGACGGTGCTGTGGGCGTAGCTCATTGGAATGTAATAACCCAAAACAAGGTATTTCTTCAGCCAAGGCGTTTTTCTCGCCATCGACACAACGTCCAGCTTGCTCCAAGTATGGTTCAGTCGCAGGGTGCCGCACTTCTTGCAGTCGTCAATCATGTAGTTATCTTTGACCGCATTGAAGTGCTTTTCCCTTTCCTCCCTAATCTCCTTATTCACGGCCTCCTCACCGTTGTTTTGTATGATAGCTTGCGCCAGCTTGTGCTCTTGAATGTGGTGGTACTGGAGGAAATTATCGACTTCCTCAGGTTGGTCAATCAGGTAAACCATGGTTACTGCACGTTCGTATAAACCACGAAGGATCTTCGCAGCCGCTATCCCATAGCCGTTCCCCGCCAGCAATATGATCTCGAAAAAGTCTTCCACGCAACATCGACCAAGCGTAAAAACAACCCGGTCAATTGGTTTCGTTTCAATGAGTTGTCGCGAGAACGTCAGGTGCAGCAAATCCAACAGGTGTGGGAACAGATCGAAAAACTTGCTGTTGCGCCTCTGGGCTTCCGCCCAATGATCCTCATCCCCGAAGATAATCTTTTGATTCACGGCTGAATAATAAGCCTAGGCTCGAACGCCGCGCAATGTTGAATTCCAGCGGCGGCCGAGTGCCCATCCTTTCCGCGTTCTTTGCAGAAAGCGTGGGAATCATATAGCTGTGTGCTAGCTGACCCAGGTCCGGATTCTCGGACCTGGGAAGGAGGGTGCAGGGGCGGGTGCCCACAACGTGGGTCGAGGCCCCTGAATGCAGCAGCTCAACGGAGGGCCTTTAGGTCCGGGCCTTACTGCCTTACATTTGCTACACTATAGCAAGAAGTAGCAAGAATTGCTCCATCCAGGATCGGAGACCCCTCATGCCCGACGTTCAAAAAGTCAGTGTCGCCTTGACCGGGGAACAGCTTGCCACTCTCAAGGCCGCGGTGGAAACGGGAGAATATGCCACTTCCAGCGAGATCGTGCGCGAGGCGATCCGGGACTGGCAATTCAAGCGCGAGTCGCGACTTCATGACTTGAAGCGCCTGCGCCAATTCTGGGATCGAGGCAAGGAGAGCGGAGCCGCTACGCCGGTGAATTTTGACCATACGCGCAAAGAGGCGCGGTCGCGGCTTGCAGTTGCCGCCAAGAAGCAATCCCGTGCCAGCTGATCTTTTCTGGACTCCGCAGGCCCGTGAGGATTTGATCGAGATTTATATCTATATCGGTCTCGACAACTCCTCAGCCGCCGAACGCATCTTCGAAGCCGTGCAGGCAAAGACCGAATCGTTGCGCAAGCACCCGCGCCTTGGAGTGCGGCGTCCTGAAATTCGTCCGTCGGCGCGCATACTCGTTGAAGGACCATATCTCATCCTTTATGAGACCCATCCCGACAGCGATCGGGGCGCCATCGACGAAGTCGAGATCGTTAGAATCGTAGACGGTCGGCGAAACCTGAAGAATCTCTACTGAATTTTCCCATCGAGCATTTGCATATAATTACCCTCTGCCGGCACACAATAAAGGAATTAGGGAATTGCAGTTTACCGAGTCCGGTTTCACAGTCACACAGTCGCACTGTCCCTTGATACCCCCGGGGGCTCTACTCTATTTGTTCGCCATTTATCGTGCATAAGTGATTGATTATAAACAATAACGGCCTGGAAATTAAAAATCAAAAATGCGCTAAAAATGCGGAATTTTGCGCGAATTTGTACGATTTGGACTTTTTTTGTTCAATTCCCGCAGCCTTCGGGCAGCATGCAGATGATCTTATCCATCACGTAATCGCCGAGGCTGGCTGCGGAGGGGAGATGGCGAATGTAGCCTCCGTTGATCTGTTGACCATCCACTGCAATCGTACCGGTAATCGAGATGCTCCAGGTGGCGCAGGTGACCTTCATGTCCAGTTGCCGGTTTGAATCATTTGATTTGGTCCCGCTGACGGCGCACTTCTCGCCGTCGTCTGCTATGAAGGTCCCGCTGAGAGTGGCCAAGGTGGCGCCGACAGTTTTTTCAGTCAGGTTGAGGTTGTTCGGTTTGCCGACTGTCTTACCGGCGTCCATCCACGTAAATCTCCATTTGCCCGCAAGGTTGGTTGCCTGCGCGTGGGAGAGAACGGGCAGGGTGAAAACAAACAGCATCATTACGATTGCAGCTTTTGTAAACGCCTTCATGATTCCACCTCTCAAAACTTTGTTCCGGCAGGGTGACGCTAGTGGTTGAGGATAGAGATCCAACGTGATTGTGGCAAGGTAAAGTTCAGTTAAATTATGAGACCGCGGATTGCCCATCCAACTGCATCATCAGTTCTTCCCACTCAGCGGTGAGGGTGGTTAGCTGGTTTCGCAAATCTTCTGCCAGATCGCTGAGCCGCTGCGTTTCAGCTGCGGAGACGAAGATGCCTAACTGCTCCTCGGTGTGCGCAATAGCAGCTTCGATGCGCGGAGTTTCTTCTTCGAGGTAAGCGCAGCGCTCTTCCATCTGCTTTTGCTTGATGGGATTCAACCGGCGCGGACGCTCAGAAGCAGAATCCAGCTCGACGGATGCAGGCGTTGCGGACCTGTTCTTTGAGGTCGCCGCAGCCGCTTCCTGCACCCTCGCACTCACACTCACACTGTTCTCAACCAGGAGATTGCCCTTCCAGCGTAAATAATCTTCATAATTGCCTTCGTGGCTGGTAACTGTGCCGCCTTCAACCTCAAGTACGCGCGTGGCCAGGCGATCAATGAAATATCGATCGTGAGAAACAAAAATCACTGTGCCCGTGAAGACCGCCAAAGCCTCAAGCAGCACGTCTTTGGCGCGCATATCCAGGTGGTTGGTAGGCTCGTCGAGCAGCAGGAAGTTCGACGGCGAAACCAGAATGCGAGCCAGCGCGTAACGGTTGCGCTCGCCGCCGCTGAGTACGCCGAGGGGCTTGAAGACGTCGTCGCCGCTGAAGAGAAAGCAGCCCAGCAGCGACCGCAACTGAACCTCGGGAACCTTGACCGCGGCGGCGCTGATGTCGTCGAGCATGCGCCGCTCGCCGTCGAGCACCTTGTACTGGTCCTGCGCGAAGTATTCGCTGACCACGTTGTGGCCCAGTTTTACCTGGCCAGCCGTGGGCGCTTCCTCGCCGGTGAGCAGCTTGATGAGCGTTGATTTTCCCGCGCCATTCACGCCGACCAGCGCCACGCGGTCGCCGCGCTCGATGGTGAACTTGACGCGGTCGAGTACTTTCTTCTCGCCATAACTTTTTGAGAGTTCAACGGCCTCCGCAACCATGCGCCCCGAGGGCGGCGGCTGGGGAAACTTGAAATGAATCACCGGCTCTTCTTCGGGAATCTCGATACGCTCAATCTTTTCCAGTTCCTTGATGCGCGATTGCACCTGCTTGGCCTTGGTTGCCTGGGCGCGAAATCGGTTGATGAAAGCTTCAAGATGCTCGATCTGGATGCGCTGGTTGCGGTACCCAGCTATAAGTTGCGTGCGCCGCTCATCTTTCTGACTTAGATACTTTGTATAGTTACCCTGATAGACACTGAGCCTCTTATTCCATATCTCCACGGTGCGATCGATAGTTACATCGAGAAAGTAGCGATCGTGGGAGATAAGTATGTAACCAAAGGGATAAGTGCGTAGATAGTCTTCGAGCCAGTTCCTGGTTTCAAGGTCGAGATGGTTGGTGGGCTCGTCGAGCAGCAGCAGGTTAGGCTTGGCCAGCAGCAGCTTGGCCAGAGCAATGCGCATCTGCCAGCCACCGCTGAACTCATCCGTCTGCCGCGACCAATCTTCTTTGCTGAATCCCAGTCCGGTCAAAACTCCGCCGACCTGCGCGTCCAGCGCGTAGCCGTCAAGCGAGTGGAAGCGCTCCTGGAGCATAGAGTAGCGCTCCGCTGCTGAATCGTACTCTGGGCTGGCTTGATCGAGGACGGCCAGTTGCCCGCCGAGATGCTCAATCTCCCGCTCCATCTCGTGCAGCTCGTCGAAGACCGTGAGGCACTCGTCAAAGACCGTTCTGCCGGCCAGCAGCAATCCCTCCTGAGGCAGGTAGCCGATACTGATGCCGCGGGTCTGCTGCATACCGCCGTAGTCCAGCGACTCAAGACCCGCAAGCACCTTCATGATGGTGGATTTGCCGGTTCCGTTGGCGCCCACCAACGCGGTTTTTTCCTTGTTGCGGATGAGCCAATTGGCCTCAGTAAACAAGACCCGCGGCCCAAACCGCTTGCCGGCATTTTGCAAGGAGATCATCTGTCTCTATTTTCGCAGAGAGGCGCACGGGGCGAGGACAGCGCCAGCCACCCGAATCCTGTTGAGCGGTCTGCCGCCCTGCTGCGTCTTGCACTCAGGATGGTGTCATTGGGGGTCCGCAGGCAGAATGCGCGAGTGCGGGAACGCCTGATACACTGCCTGAAAGAACTCGCCCGGGATATATCCCGGAGTACATCTAAACCTCGGAGTAAGGCCAAACCCATGAAACATATTTTTCTCACCCTGTTGATGGCGGCAAGCGCGGCTGCCGCAAGCTCACTTACCCCGGCCAATCCGGCCACCAACGCGGCTAGCGCCGCCAAAACGGCCGCCCTAAAATCTGAAGATTGCTCGATAGCAGCGGCGGGCATTACGCTCCCCGCAGATATCGCTCCAGTCAAAGGCGATGTAAAGTCTGTCTTCGCGCTTCGCTACCAGGATTATGTAATCGGTACCGGCGCCGAGGCCGAGCCGAACAAGCTCTACAAGGTTCAATACACTTACTGGCTGGCCGCTGACGGGCACAAAATTGACTCCACCTATGACCACGGTGGCCCTCCGATCAAGGACAAGGACGGCAAGGTGGTTCTGGGCCCCGACGGGAAAATCATTCCAGGCCCCCCGAATACGGTGAACTTTACCCAGGGACGCCACCAGATGATCTTTGGTTTTGATCAGGGCCTGGTTGGCATGAGGGTCGGCGGCAAGCGCCGCCTGTATGTTCCCTATCAATTGGCCTACGGCCCCATGGGCCATCTGCCCGCGATTCCTCCCATGGCTGACATGATCTACGATGTCGAACTGGTGGATGTAGTGGAACCCGATGCGCCACCGCTGCCACCGGCTGGAAGAGGCGGCATCAACGACCTCCGCGGACATCGTGCGGGGCCGATCGGGACGCGGTCAACAACAGCTCCTGCTGCTGCGCCATCGTCAAGCACGACGCCAGCGCCTCCTGCTGCTCCGACAACAACTACAACACCGCCGCCGCCCGCGGCAAAATAAGCTCGCATTTCTCTACAATTTCTGAGGCCACGCCGGGATGCAACCCCGGCGTGGCCTCAGTCGTTTGGCGGATATATAGTTTGAGCGAAGACGCGAAATCAGAACTGCCGCGGCGGCAATTTTGGGTTGAGCACCTTGCGGGCACTTTCGCCTCCGCTTACCGGCAGGCCCGCTGGATCGAGCAGGCCCACCTGCACCAGCACTCCAGCCTGATCCCAATAAATGTGCTCATGGGAGATTTTGCCCTCTTTGAATCCAACAACAACGACTACCGCCATCTCAACGAATTTGCCCGTAGGCGCGACGCCCGGAAGCAGCCAATCGATCGGAGTGGTGTGGGTGAAGCTGATGACCAGTTCTTCCACTACCTGGTCGAGACCCACCGTTGTGGAAACAGTGGTCATCTTCACGTCGGGCGGAAAAAACTTGCCCACCAGGTGATCGCGATAAAAGGCGCGCACGCCTTCGCGGCCTACGCCTCCGGCGAGAGTTGGAACGTGATTGAGATGGGGATCGCCGCTCATGGTGTTCAGCGTCGTCTCCAGATCTCCGGCGAGCTCCGCGCCCACATGTTTTTGGAACAACGCTACCATTGCTTTTTGTTCTGCCGATAAAGCGCTCATTGAATACCTCCGTGGTTCATTTGCGTTGCAATCTGAATTTTGCTTTTCGACGTCTGCGCTTACAATAATGAGATAGCCTGTGAAATCGCGCAGCGGGTGCTTTTGCACCTTGCTACCCGCTATACTATCCGCTGCGCTTGCGCGCGGTTGCCTTAAGTGACAAGAAGGGCCTGTAGCTCAACGGTTAGAGCAGGGGACTCATAATCCCTTGGTTCGGGGTTCGAATCCCTGCAGGCCCACCAAAACCTCTGGTGCAACGAGAATCTTGTTGCCGATTGGCCGCTGCCCCGGCCTGACGGCTTTTGTCCATTTCGGCTTCCTTTAAAAACATTCCACCCTATGCATCGATTCTGCAAGGAGAAATCAATGCGCGCTTTGGTTTATACCGCACCGCGCCAGATGATGCTGAAGGAAGTTCCTCGCCCACCGCTGGCTGACGGAGAATGTGAAATTGCCGTTGCCGCAGCGAACATCTGCGGCTCTGATCTCTCGGGATTTCTGGGGCGCAGCCGTCACCGCACGCCGCCGCTGGTGATGGGGCACGAAGTAGTTGGGCGCTTATCAGGCGGGCGGCGCGTGGTTGTTAATCCACTGATCGGCTGTGGGCACTGCGCGGCTTGCCTGAATGAAAAGCAAAATCTTTGTAACGATTTTCGCCTGCTGGGCATGGACCGGACCCCAGGCTGCCACGCGGAGTTTGTCGCTGTTCCTGAAGCGCAGGTGTATGAGATTCCCGATCACCTGACTGACGCGTATGCAGTGCTTACCGAGCCTTTAGCCAACGTCGTTCATCTATTCCGGATCGCCGTACCGCAGCCTTCGTTCCGCATGGGCATTGTGGGCGGAGGGATCATGGGTTCAATGGCGCTGCTGATGGCCAAACAAATGCGTGCATGCGAGATTTTGGTCGAAGATGTGAGCGAAGCGCGGCTAGAGACTGTTCGCCAAATGGGCGCCACGCTGGCAGTGAATGCCGGCACTGAAGAAGGGCGCGTTGAAGGACTCAGGTTTGCAGGCTGCGGGCTTGACCTGGTACTCGACGCCTGCGGCAAAAACGCGGCGCGTCAGGCGGCCTTCAATCTATGCCGTCCCGGGGGACTGGTGGTGTTGCTGGGCATGGAAGAGCAGCGCAGCGAAATTGATTTTGTTACCAGCATCCGCAAGGAGCATCGCGTAGCGATGTCGTTTGCTTACACGCCAGCGGATTTTGAAACCGCGCTGAAATTGCTGGCAGATGGTGAGATCGCCCTGAGCCCGTGGATCGCGGAGATGCCGCTTGAAGAAGGCCAGAAGGCTTTCGAGCGCATGACCACCGCGCCCGGCGCTACGCTGAGAATGGTGCTGCGAGTGAGCTAGCGCCGCAATGTTCTGATGCGAAGAAATCGCTGATTGAAATGTCTCAGCCTGTTTTGTGATCAGCAGAATTGCCGCCGCTGAACTGGACTTCTACACATGTGCAGTCGTCCTGGGCTTCATTGTTGGCCTGGAATTTTCCTACAAATTCCAGAATGCCGTTCAGATCATGTTTAATTGCCAACTCGCTCAATTGATCGTCGCCGATAGGCTCACCGGCGCTGTTCTCGGCCTCGACCAATCCATCCGTCACCAGCAGAATCCGCTCGCCCGGCTTCATGGTATAGGTCGCGGAAGTATAACTTGCGCCGGCAAGCAGCCCGACAATCAGGTTGCTGGCCTCAAGCCTTTCAACCTTGTTTTTGTAGATGACAAGCGGCTGAATGTGGCCGCAGTTCATATATTCGACACGGCCGTCGGGATAAAGCTTGAGCATAACCATGGTGGCATATTTGCCCACATTGCGCGTGCAAAGAAACTGATTCAGTTGCGCGGCGATATCTGGCAAACTTTGCCCGGAGAGCATCTGCGCGTGGATGATGCCCTGCATGATGGCGGCTACGATGGCTGCCGGAACGCCCTTGCCGGAAACATCGGCCAGGGCCACGCAGACACAATCGTCAAGCGCAACGGCGTCGTAGAAATCGCCGCCGATTTCGTAGCAGGAGATGCTCTTGGCCTGCAGCAGTGCGTAAGGGATCACCGGCAGGGTGATGGACATGAGGCCGCTGTGAATCTTTGAGGCGATGGCCAGTTCCTCGCGCGTCCTGCGCGATTTGTACTCCGCCTCGGCGAGCAGGGCGTTTTGCAGCAGCGCGGCGGCTTCAGTCGCGATGGTATCGAGCAATTGCTGATCGACCTCGCTCAGTTTTCCCGCGCCAATCTGGCTATCGAGATAGAGCAGCCCCAGCAGTTCTGCCTTCTGGTTTTTTGAGTCGCGCTTGCGCAGGGGAATGCAATAGATGCTGCGAATCTTATTCACCATCACGCTGGCCCATGCCGATGCGCCGCTTTCGTCTGACATGGTGTCGCTGATGGAGAACTTTGCGTCGCTCTCAATGGCTTTCTGGATGGCCTTGTGTGAGATGGTCGAGTCCTCTTCAACAAAGTTGCCATCGGAATTCAATCCGCGGGCAAGCTTCATTTCGCCGTCTTTGCTGAGGAATACGAAGCCGCGCTCAACGCTGGTGAGCTGCAGCGTTAATTGCAGCAGGGTGGTGAGAATATCTTCAATTGCTCCGCCTGCATTCAACTGGCGAGCGGCGCTCAGCAGCCAGTTCAACTGCTCCATTTCTCGGGCTGCCGGCGGGCGCTTCTCACCGGAAACCGGAAATTCAGTGATGGACGAAAGCAGGCTGGTGACCATGCTGGTGGCAGCGGCCGGCCTCTTATCCCCTCCGCCAGTGAAATGGTAGTAGAGGCGCGGCGCCTCAAGCGATCCCAGTTGCAGCGCGTCGCCGGTCTTGAGCACAGCTTTCAGAACCCGTTCGCCGTTGAGGAACGTACCGTGGCTGCTGTCCCGGTCCATGACCGTATAGGTTTCGTCTTCCCTGACGATGATCGCGTGCTGGCGCGAAACAAAGGGATCGAGCAAAATAATGTTCTGGCCGGGCGAACGGCCAATGGTCGTAGCGGGTGCTTCGAGTTTGACGGTGTGCTGCCCGTCTGTGTCGGTATAACTAAGCGTAGGGAAGTCCATTTTGCTCCTCACCGTCTTGCCGCACGGTTATTGCATTCGGTGATTCAGTTCTTTGCGCTCAACCGGAGCGCTGTCCTGTTGGCCCGGCTACTAGCCAATTTACCTCCAGATGCCCCCACCGCGCCCGCTTTTTTTCATCCGTTCCCATCCCCAGAAGCCATGCTGGCGGGAAAGTGCAGTCTTCAGGAGGCAAAAGCCGGGAATTGCCGGTTTTCATCTGGCTCTCAGCCTGCTCAGTTTATACGTGTTTCGCTTATTCCTCCAACCCACACCATTGGTCGGCGGCAGATATTCCGGTTTTTTAGTTGCGCACTGCCAAGTTGGACTGGCACAATGCTCTTACCCCGGTACGTCTGTATGATCCTCTAAATCAAAGTAAGGCAAGTAAATGAAAATCTGTCCCCAATGCGAATCCGGATACCATGATAGCCACACCACCTGCCCCACCCATGGCGGCCTGCTGAGCGAGATTCGCGACCTGAAACCGGGTATGCTCATCCGCGATACTTACCGGATCAAAAGCAAGCTCGGCAAGGGCGGAATGGGCTCAGTTTACCTGGCCCAGCAAACCATTATGGACGAACCCCGCGCGCTCAAATTCCTCTCCCAGGAGTTGAGCGAAGACGAGGCGTTTACCAGCCGGTTTTTGCGCGAGGTGCGCACCTTGCGCTCGGTGCGCAACAAGAATGTGGTGGACTGCGGTGACCCGGAACGCGCTGAAGATGGGTCCCTCTTTTTTTCAATGGAGTATGTGGAAGGGCCAAATCTGCGCGACTTTTTGAAGGCAGCTCCCCGGCCCTTCGATGTGCGCCTGGCTTTGCACATCACCCGCGGCATCACAGAGGGATTGGGTGCAGCCCACAGCAAAGGGATGGTCCATCGCGACATCAAGCCGGAAAACATTCTGATGGCCAAGGATGGCGATGTTTGGGTACCAAAGATCGCCGACTTCGGCATTGTGGCCACCAAGGAGACCAGCCAGCAGACCAGGACCGGCAGCGCCCTGCTGACCATGGCCTATGCCGCTCCCGAGCAGTGGACCGGAACCCGCGCGGCTGATCTTGATGGCCGCACCGATCTTTATGCCCTGGGCGGCGTGCTCTTTGAAATGCTCACCGGGCAGGCCGTCTTTGATGCAGAAAATTATCACGGCTGGGCGCAGATGCATTTGAACTCAGCGCCGCAGCCCCCCAGCAACGTGCGTCCCGAGCTGAAAAAATGGATTGGCCTGGACGCGCTGGTGCTGCGACTGCTTGCCAAGGATCGTAACGACCGCCCCAGAGACTATGCCGAACTGATCGTACTGCTGGATCGAGTGATATACGACCCATCCCAGGTGCCGGAAGCGCCGGGCGCGAACGCTCCAACCGTGATGTACACACCTCCCGTCTCAGGGCAGGTGCCTTCGCAGTCATATCCCGCGGCCAACCGCCAACAGGCTGAAACCTCCCTGCCCATTCCGGTGCAGAGACCGGGGACTGGCGGCTACCCGCAGGATGCAGTTACTTCAATGCGCGGTCCGGCTGAGCGCCCATCGACTGCTGGATACCAGACATACGGCGGCACTTCAAGACAGGTTCCAGTGGACAGCCGCAGGAGCGGCTCCCAGCAGACACTGAGCACCAGAACCTCACGGGGCACCACCGTTCGGGTTGCGGCTCAAGAAGAAGAAAAAGCCAAGCGCGGCATTCCCGTCTGGAGCTGGATCGCGGTTTTGATCGTACTCGGTGGTCTCGGCGTCGCCGGCTGGAAGTTCTATACGCCGAAGCCAAAGTTCAGCGTCCTCCAAAACCAGTCAGGCCCCATCCTCTCCGTGGCCTTTAGTCCCAATGGCCTCACGCTGGCCTCGGTCAGCCACGACAACACCATCCAGCTTTGGGATGTGACAGCCTCCAAGGCGTTGAACACCATCCCCGACCATGCCGATTCAGTAGCTTTCAGCTCCGATGGCCGCTACATGGCGACAGGGGAATGGGACAAGTCAGTAAAGTTGTGGGACGTCACCTCAGGCTCGCTGGTGGCTACCATGGACGGCCACACCGAACAGGTGGTTTCAGTAGCATTCTCGCCCGATGGCCACATGCTCGCCTCCGGAAGCAGAGACAAGACCATCAAGCTTTGGGATGTGGCCGGGGACAAGGTGATCACCACGCTGAAGGGCCACACAGGCGATGTGCAGACGGTTGCCTTCTCGCCCGACGGTCACACTCTAGCCTCGGGAAGCGCTGACAACACCATCAAGCTGTGGGATGTGGCCAGCGGCAAAGAGCTGCATACCCTGCAAGGTCACACACGCCCCATCAACTCTGTCGCCTTCTCGCCCGATGGCCACACGCTGGCCTCAGGCAGTGATGACAACTCCGTCAAACTGTGGGATGTGGCCGGCGGCAAAGAGTCGCGCACATTGCAGGGCCACACAGATGCAGTGCGCGGAGTAGCCTTCAATCCGGACGGCGCGACCCTGGCCTCGGGAAGCTCTGACAACACCATCAGGATTTGGGATGCGAACAGCGGAGCGTTAGTCAACACTCTGCAAAGCCCTGCCGCCGTCCTCTCCCTGGCCTATAGCCCCAGCCCTGATCACACTCTGGCTTCGGGAAGCGCGGACAACTCCGTCTATCTCTGGTATGCAGCCAGCGCGCACAATTAGATGTAAAGTTGCAACAGATGGTAGACCGCTCAAACAACAATTCGCCCGGGGCCCTGTTTCGCGCTGCCGTCGCTGAAGAAAAGCCGCTACAGGTAGTGGGCGCCATCAACGCCTTTACAGCACGCATGGCTGAGGCCACCGGCTTCAAGGCCCTCTATCTTTCCGGCGGAGGCGTGGCGGCAAATTCATTGGGCATACCTGACCTTGGCATCAGCACCATGGATGACGTGCTGACCGATGCCCTGCGCATTACCGACGCGAGCTCTCTGCCGTTGCTGGTGGATATCGACACCGGCTGGGGCAGTGCCTTCAATATTGCGCGAACTATTCGATCGATGATCAAAGCCGGTGTTGCGGCCGTGCATATTGAGGATCAGGTAAGCGCCAAGCGCTGCGGTCACCGCCCCGGCAAGGAACTGGTTGCGACCGGCGAAATGACGGACCGCATCAAGGCAGCCGTGGATGCTCGCACCGACGACAAGTTTGTAGTGATGGCGCGAACCGATGTGCTGGCTAACGAGGGGCTGGCTGCGGCTATCGAGAAGAGCTCAGGCCTACGTGGCGGCGGGCGCTGACATGATCTTCGCCGAAGCGGTGACCGAGCTGGCGATGTATACAAAGATTCGCGCGGCTGTGGGCGTGCCCATTCTGGCCAACATTACGGAGTTCGGCGTGACGCCGCTGTTTACGCGCGAGGAGTTGAAGGCCGCTGGCGTGGATATCATTCTCTACTGCTGCGCGGCATACCGGGCAATGAATGCTGCGGCGCTAAAGGTCTATGAGACCATTCGCGCCGAGGGAACGCAGAAGAGCGTGCTCCCCATAATGCAGAGGCCGCGAGGACCTCTACAAGTATCTCCGTTACCACGAGTATGAGGCAAAGTTGGATCGACGCTGTTTGCCAAGTGATAAAGAGGAGTAGACACGGGCCTGCCATCGTTCGTTTAGCTTGATGCTCTCCGGAGGCCAATGATGAGTGAAAACGCAAACCGGACAATCCCCGCCGGCCTTCAAACCTAAAAAGTCCGTAGCCCTCTCGGGCACGCCCGCGGGCAACACGGCCATCTGTACCGTGGGACAGAGCGGCAACGATCTGCACTATCGCGGATACGACATCAAAGACCTCGCCGCGCACTGCGAGTATGAGGAAGTGGCGCACCTGCTGGTGCATGGGAAGCTGCCCAATGCGGCGGAGCTGGCCGCCTACAAGGCGAGAGCTGCGGCCGCTGCGCAGTTTGCCCGCGGCGGTGAAGCAGGCGCTGGAATTGCTGCCGCCCACGACGCATCCGATGGACGTGCTGCGCACCGGCGTCTCGGTGCTGGGCTGCCTGCAGCCGGAGAGCGCTGACCATGGCGAGGCTGGCGCGAGCGCCATTGCGGATTCGCTGCTGGCGGCGCTGAGCCCGATGCTTCTCTATTGGTACCACTATGCGCGCAACGGCACGGCGCATTGAAGTGGAACCATTCAAGGATTCAATCGCCGCGCATTTTCTTCATCTGCTGCATGGCGAAGAGCCTCGTGCGGATTGGGCTGCGGCGATGCAGACTTCGCTGATTCTGTATGCGGAGCACGAGTTCAACGCGTCCACCTTTACCGCGCGGGTGATTGCCGGAACCGGCTCCGATCTCTACTCCTCCATCGCCGGCGCGATTGGCGCGCTGAAGGGGCCAAAGCACGGCGGGGCCAATGAAGTGGCGCTTGAGATTCTGCAGCGGTATGGATCGCCGGACGAGGCTGAGGCCGATATTCGCCGACGCGTGGCCAACCATGAAGTGATCATCGGCTTCGGTCATCCGGTGTATACCATCAGCGATCCGCGCAGCGATATTGTGAAGGAAGTGGCGCGGGGGCTGGCTGATAGCGGACGGGGACATGCGGCTGTTCGACGTGGCCGAGCGGATTGAGAGCGTGATGCGCGACGCCAAGCGCATGTTTCCCAATCTCGATTGGTACTCGGCCGTTGCTTATCATCAGATGGGCATTCCCATCGAACTGTTTACGCCGCTGTTCGTGATTGCCCGGACGGCGGGATGGAGCGCGCATGTGATCGAGCAGCGGCAGGACGGGAAGATCATCCGGCCCTCGGCAAACTACACGGGGCCGGAAAATTTGAAGTTTGTTCCGATTGAAGAGCGGGTGATACGGCCAGGGTACGAAGGAGAAGAGGATCAGGATCGTTGTCATCGCACGTCAGCAATGAGCGGCAAGACGCCGGATAAAGTCCTCACCGACATCGCCGACTATGCGCTGGATTATGAAATTAAGAGCGAGCTGGCCTACGCGACGGCGCGCTATTGCCTGATCGATACGCTGGGCTGCGGGCTTGAGGCGCTGGAGTATCCGGCATGCACCAAGCTGCTCGGGGCCGATCGTGCCGGGAATCGTCGTTCCGCAAGGCGCGCGCGTTCCGGGCACACAATATCAGCTCGATCCGGTGCAGGCGGCGTTCAACATCGGCGCGATGATTCGCTGGCTGGACTTCAACGACACCTGGCTGGCCGCGGAGTGGGGACATCCGTCGGACAATCTGGGTGGAATTTTGGCTACGGCGGATTGGTTGTCGCGCACGGCGCTGCGGACGGCAAGCCTGCACTGGTGATGCGCGATGTTTTGACGGCGATGATCAAGGCGCACGAAATTCAAGGCTGCATCGCACTGGAAAATTCGTTCAACAAGGTCGGTCTGGATCATGTGGTGCTGGTGAAGGTGGCTTCGACGGCCGTGGTCAGCCAGTTGCTCGGGCTTACGCCGCGAACAGACCATCGCCGCGCTTTCGCTGGCCTGGGTGGACGGGCAGAGTCTGCGCACTTATCGCCACGCGCCCAATACAGGATCGCGCAAGAGCTGGGCGGCCGGGGACGCGACCAGCCGCGCCGTGCGCCTGGCACTGATGGCCCGCGCGGGCGAGATGGGCTATCCATCAGCGCTGACGGCAAAGACCTGGGGCTTCTACGACGTTTCATTCAAGGGGCAGGAGTTCCGCTTTCAGCGGCCCTATGGCTCCTACGTGATGGAAAATGTGTTGTTCAAGATCAGTTATCCGGCCGAGTTCCACGCGCAGACGGCCGTGGAAGCAGCCATGAAGCTGCACGCGCAACTTGCCGCGCGGGGGCTGAACGCTTCCGCCATTAAGTTCATTACGGTGCGCACCCACGAGGCATGCCTGCGCATCATCGACAAGAAAGGCCCACTCTCGAACCCCGCCGACCGCGACCACTGCATGCAATACATGATCGCGGTTCCGCTGATCTTTGGCCGCCTTACCGCCGCCGATTATGAAGACAAAGTTGCGCTGGATCCGGTGTGGGGGCCGCGCATCGATGCCCTGCGCGACCGCATCACCTGCGTCGAGGAACCGCAGTTTACTCGCGATTATCACGACCCTGAGAAGCGCTCGATTGCCAATGCACTGCGCATGGAGCTGAATGATGGGTCGGTATTGGAAGAGACGGTAGAGTATCCCATCGGCCATCGGCGCCGTCGCGAAGAAGGATTGCCGCTGCTGGTTGAAAAATTCAAAAGCAATTTGCGTCGCCGCTTTACCGAAGACCGGCAGCGAGAAGATTCTTGAAGTCTCACTCGATGCGGATCGTCTCGACACCATGCCGGTAAGCGAATACGTGGATTTGTACGTGCCCTAAAACGCGACGCGGCTACTCCCGCTCCACGGCCAGGGCAACCGAGTTTCCCCCACCCAGGCAAAGCGCGGCCACGCCTTTCTTTGCGTCGCGTCGCATCATTTCATGGATCAGCGTAACCAGAACCCTTGCTCCGCTGGCGCCGATGGGATGCCCGATGGCTACCGCGCCTCCATTCACATTCACCTTCTCCAGATCGATTCCCAGTTCCCTGGTGACGCCGATGGCCTGCACGGCGAAAGCCTCATTGAGCTCGAAGAGATCGACTTCGTCGATCGTCCAACCAGCGCGCTCCAGCACCTTGCGAACACCTGTGACCGGAGCCAGCATCACCCAGCTTAGGCGCGATGCCGCTGGTTGCCTGCGCGCGGATGGTGGCCATCGCCTTCAGTCCGAGTTCTTTTGCGCGCGCCGCCGACATCAGCACCACCGCGGCCGCGCCGTCATTCATTCCCGGAGCATTGCCGGCGGTCACCGTTCCATCCGGCTTGAATGCCGGGCGCAGCTTGGCTAGCGCTTCCATTGATGCGTTCGCGCGGACGCTCTCGTCCATGCGGAAGGTGACGGGCGATCGGCATCTTTGTTGGTCGCGGGCAACTCGACGGGCAGTACCTCAGCATCGAAGCGACCTTCGCCCAGGCCGATGCGGCGCGCCGATGACTCTCAACGGCATAGGCATCCTGCATCTCACGGGCGATGGAATGTTTTTCTGCCACCAGTTCGCCCGTCATGCCCATGTGCTGATCTTCGATGGCGCACCAGAAGCCGTCTTTGATCATGAGTCAACCGCCTTTGCGTCGCCCATGCCGAAAGCCTTTGCGCGCCTGCGGCAAAAGGTATGGCGCATTGGTCATGGACTCCATGCCGCCGGCCACGGCAATCTCCGCGTTTCCCGTCATGATGTTCTGCGCCGCCAGCGCCACGGCCCGAGTCCGCTGCCGCAAACCATATTGATGGTTAGCGCGCTCACCGTGTCTGCGAGGCCGCCGCGCAGAGCTGCCTGCCGCGCGGGATTCTGGCCGAGCCCAGCAGGGAGCACGCAGCCCATGATGCATTCGTCCACGCTGTCGGCTGCGATGCCGGCGCGGCGCACGGCTTCGCGCACAACCATTGCGCCCAGATCCACCGCGCTGAATCTCGCTCAGCGCACCCTGGAACTTGCCGACAGGGCGTGCGCACGGCACTGACGATGACGACATCTGTTGCACACAAACACCTCGGTCGAACGCGCTATTCATTTTGGCGCCATCCTAAGCGCCCCGTCCAGGCGGATGGTTTCGCCATTCAGCATGTCTTGCTTCGCAGATGGTTTCGACCAGCGCGGCAAACTCTTCGGGCGCACCAAGACGCTTTGGAAACAAAACCGTCTTGCGCCAGCGATTCCTGCACGGCGGACGAGAAGCCGGCCATCATGGGGGTCATAAACAGCCCCGGCGCAATGGTGACCACGCGAATGCCGAAGCGCGCCAACTCGCGCGCGGCGGGCAGCGTCAATCCGGCGACGCCTGCCTTCGAGGCCGCATAGGCTGCCTGGCCGATCTGGCCTTCAAAGGCGGCAATGGACGCGGTATTGATAATCACGCCGCGCTCGCCGTCGGCCATCGGCTCATTGCTGATCATGGCATTTGCCGCAAGCCGAAGCATATTAAAGGTGCCGATGAGATTGACGTTGATGATGCGCGTAGAAGAGTTCCAGGCTGTGCGGACCATTTTGGCCGGCGATGCGCTCGCCGGGGGCGATGCCCGCGCAGTTGACCAAGCCATGCAGACGCGCCGAAATTTTCTCTTGCCGCTTCCACGGCGCGCTGACCCCATCCGCCTCCTGAGTCACATCCATGGGGATGAAGAAAGCACTCGAACCCAGCTCATCGGCAAGTTTTCTCCCTGCGGATTGACATCGGCAAGAACAACGGAGCCGCCGCGCTTGACGATCATGCGCGCGGTTGCCTCGCCCAGGCCCGATGCCGCGCCGGTGACGATGAATGCCTTGTTGCTTGATATCCATTCTGTTGCCTCACTTCCGCTGTGCGCTGCCGCGGCATTTTAAACAATCATTGCTGGCGGTTGCAGAAGACTGCGCGCAATGATGACGCGCATAATCTCGTTAGTGCCTTCAAGAATCTGATGGACGCGGAGATCGCGCACGATCTTTTCAATGCCGTAGTCGACGAGATAGCCGTAGCCGCCGAATAACTGGAGCGCGTCGTTGGCAATTTTGAATCCCGCATCGGTTACAAATCGCTTGGCCATGGCGCAGAGCACGGTTGCATTGGGTTCTTTGGCATCGAGCGCGGAGGCGGCGCGCCAGAGAAAGGTCTGCGCCACTTCCAACTCGGTGGCCATGTCTGCCAGGCGGAACTGCAAGCGCCTGAAACTCGGCCAGGGGGTGGCCAAAGGCGACACGTTCATCCAAATACGCGCTGGGCCTTTGTCAGGGCCGATCGTGCTCCGCCCAATGAGCAGGCGGCAATATTGAGCCTTCCGCCATCGAGGGCCGCCATGGCGATTTTGAATCCGCTGCCTTCGGCTCCGAGCAGGTTTGCCGCGGGAATGCGCACGTCGTCCAAAGATCACCTGCCGGGTTGCCTGCGCATTCCAGCCCATCTTTTTTTCAACCGCGCCAAATGAAAGCCCGGTGTTCCCTTTTCCACCACAAAGGCCGAGATGCCGCGCGGACCAGCGACTCCGGTTCGCGCCATCACCACGTAAACGTCGGCATCTCCCGCGCGGAGATGAACTGCTTCACGCCGTTCAGCACGTAGCTGTCGCCGTCGCGCACGGCGCGGGTAGTTAAGGCGGCTGCATCGGATCCGCGATGCCGGCTCTGAAAGACAGTAGGCGCCCAGGGTTTCAAAGGCGCACATCTGCGGCAGCCATCGTTTTCGCTGCTCCGAGTTGCCGTAGTTTGTCGATGACTGAAGCGACCATGTTGTGCACGGAAAAATATCCGGCGATGCAAGGGCAGGCTGCGGCCAGACCGTCATAAATCAAAACCGCCTCAAGCCGGCTCATGGCGCTGCCGCCCACATCTTCAGCCACGCAGATGCCGCCCAGCCCCAGGGCTGCGGCGCTGCGAATCACGTCGCGGGGAAAATGTTTTTTCTGATCCCATTCGATGGCAAACGGCGCAATCTGCTCCTCGGGCGAACGAGGCCGCCAGATCGTGGATGGCCCGCTGCTCAGAGTTGAGCGCGAATTGATGGCTTGCGCTGGAATTACTCACCGATTTGGCTACCTTGACGTTCATTGTCTGGCAGGCAACTGCAATTGTCGAGCGATTTACCTATTCGCCACAGAGCTGCTTACTTGCCGATGTGAAACTGCTCGATGAGCTGTTCAGTAACAGTTCTTTGCAGAACCGGGGAGGAGAGCACGGTTGCGGTTGAGGTGGTTCCGAAGTGGCCCAGCCGGTCAAGAAGGCGCTCAAGATGCTCCACCGAAACCACCCGCGCTTTGACAATGAAGGAGTCGGATCCGGTGACACGGTGGCACTCGAAGACCTCCTCCCAGGTTTTCACGTCCAGTTGAAAGGCGCGCACCAGCGTTCTCCGGGCCGGTCATCGACAAGCGCACGAAGATGAGGATGGGCATGCCCAGCCGCTCAAGGTTAATGTCGGCGTGGAAGCCGCGGATGACGCCCAGCTTCTCAAGCCGCTGGACACGCTCGGCTACGGCGGGGGTGGTCAACCCAACACGGCGGCCCAGTTCGGCCCAGGACAGCCGCGCATCCTGCTGCAGTTCTTCCACAATCTTCCAGGCGATGGTATCCATCCTGGCTGGCTCATAGGGCTGGCGATGACGGCTGGCAGGCATAAGCTAACTCCTTCGATTATTAAGTATATATTCATATTAACCATCGTATATGAAAGCATTTATCATCTTATTCCTTACAATTAGTATTCAACATTCATCTCAAACAAGCCTATGCTCTTGCTTAGCTGGAATGAGGATCGTCCCTGATTTTTTGATCCCTCCACGCCAAGAACGAGGTCACGATGGCAACCTTTGCTCCCAGCACTGTGAAGAAGCATTTGCCCAAGGCCACACCCTACCTGACAGAACAAGACTACGCGGCATACACCGAAGAGCAGCATGAGGTGTGGGCTGAGCTTGTGCATTGCCGCATGCCGCAGATTGAGCAGCATGCCGCGTTGGAGTATTTGGCGGGCTTTGCGTTTCTCGATCTACCCTTTGACCGCTTGCCCAATCTGGCTGCGGTCTCAGAGCGGCTGGAGTCCTGCACCGGATGGAACGCAACTCCGGTGAGCGGATTTATGCCGGCGCCGGCTTTTTTTGAGATGCTGGCGGCAAGGCGTTTTCCCACAACCACCTGGCTGCGCGGCCGCGACTCGATGGAATACACGCCCGAGCCGGATATTTTTCACGACGTCTTTGGCCACGTGCCGATGCACGCGCATCCGGTGTTTGCGGATTTTCTCGCTCACTACGGGCAACTCTGCGCGCGGATTCACGACAAAAGGATACTGGAACGCATCGGCCGCGTTTTCTGGTATACGGTTGAGTTCGGCCTGATCCGCCAGGAAGGCCGTGTAAAGGTCTATGGCAGCGGGCTAATCAGTTCCAACGGCGAGTGCTCTAATGTACTGCACTCCGGTTGCGCGGTGCGGCCGTTCGTGCTCGACGAAGTGTTGCACACCCCGGTCAAGGTGGACGAAATGCACCACCTGCTGTTTGCCATTGAGAGCTTCGATCAGATTTATGAGGCCGTGCGCGAGCTTGCAACCCGCATCGATAGCGGATCGCGGCTGGATGATTGAGCTGCGCAGGGATTCGCGGCTAATTTGACGCAGCCCGGGCAGGCGCCGGCACGCCGCAACTTACCGGGCAGAGTCAGTCTTATCAGCTATATGCGGCCACCGCATCCGCTTCAGATTCATAGACTGTGAATAGGGCCAGAATGCCGACCATCTTGAATATCTTCAAGATGAAGGGCGACGGGTTCACCAGCTTGGCGTTGCCACCCAGTTTTGTTGACATCCTCAACGCATTGACGACGGAACCAATGCCGGAGGAATCAATATAGGGCACAGCCTCAAGATCGAGAACCAGCGCAATGTGCCCGTCGTTAAGCGCGGACTGAAACGCATTCTCAAATTGGGCGACAGGCTCTCCGCTTACGAACCGCCCTTTTAATTTCAGTACACAGATATTGCCGCTCTGCTTGATATCGAGATCCACGTCTTCCCCTTGTCGCCTGCCAAGATTTTACTTTACATCGAGTAGTTGGATTGCTAATCTCCAACTACATCAGAATCAATACCCACGTTACCCCTTGTCAAGCAACGATTTTTTAGCAACAGCGTAGGGCTAGATGAAATCACCCCTCAACGATGCCGCAGTTGAGACCGCCGCGTTGCTTTTGGCCGCGCCTGACGCAGCCGCGCGCGCCACGGTTATCGCCTCGGCCATTGTCGATTTGATTCCTGACTCCGCCTGCTCCGTACACCGGGTCGTAGCCGGCGACGAGGGCGATGCAGCCTGGACAGTGATCGCAGCCGCGGGTGACATTTCAGTAGAAAACACCAATCTTGAGGCCGGCAGCCGGCTGATTGTCCCCTTGCTCGGCGAGTTTCCGCCGGCGCTGGTCTATCCGATTGCTGAATTACGACGTGAGGACTACTCCCATCTCAACGTCCCGCGCACCTTCGCGTCCATCGCGTACGTGCCCTTGTTGCGCGAAGAAAATCTGGTAGGCGCTCTCGAAATTCTTACCTTCTCCGGCGTCCTGGAGCCACGGCAGTTGAAGGAGATTGCTCCCCTTGCCCAACTGGCTACTCCCGCCATTTTGGCGGCGGAGAGCACAGAGCAGGAACGCGAAACGCTGCTCGAATCAGTGCATCGCATGTCGCAGCTTTACGATCTTGAGAAGTCGCTCAATTCAACCCTCGAATTCGATGCAGTCATCGCAATGATTCCTGAGAAGGCCATCGCCATGATGCCCTCGCAGGCCATTCATCTATGGCTCTTCGAGGGGCCGGTGCTGCGCCTGGTTTCAAGCCAGGGAGCGGATGTGACTGTGTTTCCGGGCATGATGCAAAAGCCCGGCGAAGGTTATGTGGCGGATATGGCTGAGGAAGGCGAGCCTCTGCTGATTGACGATCCGGATGATGAGCGGCTGAGCCTGCGTAACGCCGCCGCCGATGAATCCACCGGCATTCCGCTGGTGACCAACGCGCTGATGGTGCCGCTGATTCAGGATGAGGCCGAGGTCGGCGTGCTTGAAGCCGTCAATCGAGACGACCACCCCTTCGATGAAGACGACATGTTTTTCCTTACCTCAATGGCGGAGACTGTCAGCAGCGCGCTCAAGAATGCAAGCCTGATGCTTTCAGAACGCAAGCTGACGATTCTTGAGGCGTTGGTGAGGGTTAGCTCAGAGATCACCTCTACCCTGCGCCTTGACCGCCTGCTGCAGATTATCGTCAACAGCCCTCAAAACGTGCTGCCCTACGAGGTTTGCGCCATCGCGTTGGATAATCGCGGACGCCTGCAATTGAAGGCCGTCTCCGGCATGGCCAGCCTTCCGCTGGGTGATGCACAGGTGGAGAGGCTTTCAGAACTGATGAATTGGCTCTCTTCACAGCCTGATTCGCTCTATCTGAATCTGCATGAGGAAACCGCCGATGAAGAGAGGGAGAATCTGCCGGCGGCTGTATTGCACTATTTTGACGAGACGGGCAGCCGCGGGCTCTACTCCCTGCCGCTCAACGACGACCAGGGCCGTGTGGGATTACTGCTGTATGTAAGCAGCGTTCCTGACTTCCTCGAACTGCCGCACACCGAGATGATTAAAGTCCTCGCCGGGCAAACGACGGTCGCCATCCGCAACGCGTTGCTCTATCGCGAAGTGCCGTTGATCAGCCTACTTGAGCCTCTGATGCAGAAGCGCGCGGCCCTGCTGCGCACCAGCGGCAGCCGCCGCATGGCCATGGCCGTTATCGCTGCCGTGGTTGTGCTCTTTATGGTCTTTGTTCCGCTGCCGATGCGTGTCAGCGGGGATGCAACCGTTGCGCCGCAGCACCTGGTTACGGTTTCCGCTCCGGTAGACGGCAACGTTGAAGCGGTTTATGCGCATGAAGGCCAGCGCGTGGCCGCGGGAGATGTGCTGGGCGTCTTGAACGATTGGCAGTGGCGCACCGACCTTGCAACCGCCGAAGCTAAATTCCAGCAGGCTGAGCTGGCGATGGAGAACGACCTGGCTCACGGCAGCGCGCAGGCCGGCGCAGACCGCACGCAGACTGAGTTTCTGCGCTCTGAAGTTGCCCGCGCGCGCGCGCGGCTGGACAGCGCGCAGTTGCGCTCGCCCATTGCCGGCGTAGTGGTTACACCCAATCTGCAAAATGCCGCCGGAAAGCATCTTGACGCAGGCGCGCCCTTTGCGCAGGTAGTCGATCTGAATTCGGCGATTCTCCAGGTCGCCGTCCCCGAGCGCGATGCGGTTCTGCTCCATTCCGGTGAGAAGGCGGCCATCAAGCTCGATAGCTATCCGCAGCGGACTTGGCGCAATGCTGTTTCTGTCGTGGGCCCTGAGGCGCAGGCGGGTGAGGGCGAACGCACTTTTACCGCTGAAGTTCCTATTCAAAATGCCGACGCCATTCTGCGCGCCGGAATGACCGGCAAGGCTAAAATTTCTATCGGCTGGCGGCCGGCTGGGTACGTTCTGCTGCGCGGACCCGCGCTGTGGATATGGCAGACTCTGTGGAACTGGATTGGCTGGTGAAACGCATGAATCCTCACTCTTCCTCAAGGGATCTTCTTCTCGCCGTTGCCGTGATGGCTGCTGCCGCGGTTATCACAGGCTGCAACTCTCATCCTCAGACTGCGGGCGCCGCGGCAACCATGACACCTGCCGCGACTCCCGCGGCCGCCCCGGCCCCGCCGTCAACGCAACCCTCCGGCCCGCAGGACGCAAAATCCTTTTCCACCACTGGACCGCTGGTTGCTGATCAGCAGGCAGACATTGCCGCTGAACGCAATGGGCGCGTGGCAGAGATTGCGGTACAGATTGGCGACCACGTAAGAGCCGGCCAGCTTCTCGCCCTTCTTGACGACCGCACTCTGCGCTCGACAGCCGATGCGCAGAAGGCGCACATCGCGTCAGCCCAGGCGGCGGTGCACGAGTGGGAGGCCGAGGAGCAGAGCGCCAAGGCCAGCCTGCGCCGCGCGGATTTAATGCGCGCCGACAAGATCATCAGCGAAGAGGATTGGGAGCGCGCAAAATACAGGCTCGATGAGACCATCGCCGAGGTTGCCCGCTACACCAGCGAGGAGACCGCGGCCGAAGCCGATTCAAAGACGGCCAACCTGCAACTGGAGCAATCGCGCATTGTGGCGCCGTTTTCAGGGGTTGTAGGCCGCTGTTCCGCACGCACTGCGCAGGAGGTAAAGCAAGGCGACGTTCTCTTCTGGATTACAGCTGAAGCTCCGCTGCGCGTATTATTCACCGTGCCGGAATCGGTGATGGCCGCCTACACAGTTGGAACGCCGCTTGAATTTACCACTGCCGATTATCCCAGCCTGCGCCAGCCGGGCCGTATACTCCGCGTAAGCCCGGTAGTCGACCCGGCCAGCGGCAGCGTGCAGGTGATTGGCACAGTGGTTGACCCATCGCCGCTGCTCAAACCCGGAATGCAAATGCTGGTTCGGCTGGCGCCATGAATCTCAGTGAAGCCCTCGATGCCGCTCTTCCCGAGATGCCCAAAACGCGCCTGGCGCGCAGCCGTCCTCCGTGTCTCGATCCTGACCTGATCATTCGCGAGGATACTCTCAACGGCGAACCGATCGTCGGCGTTCTGAAAAGGGAAAAGAGAAACTTCTTCCGCTTTACACCTTCGCAATGGGAAATTGTGCAGCTCTTCGACGGCGTCAGGAGCTTTGACGAGATCGCCGAGTTGTATACGCAACAGACCGGCGTTCCCATCGCCTCAGCAGACGTGCAGGGATTTGCCGAGAGCATGGAGCAGGAGGATTTCTGGTACAAGACGCCGCAGGAAAAAAATCTGGCTATGAGCCAGAAGCTGCTGAACCGTCGCGGCCGCCTGGCAGGACGAAAATCCAAACTCAACCTTGCCCACATGACGTTTTCCGGCTGGGATCCCGACCGCTATCTCACCTGGCTCGATAACGCTGTCGGCGACATTATCTACAGCCCATGGAGCGTGCTGGCCGTGGTGCTGCTGTTTGCGTTTGAGGCCGTGGTCTTTATTGCAAAGTGGAGCACCATGGGGCCGGATATCGTACTCTACTACAACTTCACCAAGAAAACGTTTGTGGATGTGCTGCAGTTCTACATGCTGTTTCTGGCTCTCGGCTTCATTCACGAGACGGCTCACGGACTCACCTGCAAGCACTATGGCGGACAGGTGCACAGCATGGGACTGATGTTCGTCTACCTGATGCCGGCATTTTATGTGGACGTGACGGAAATCTGGGTCTCCTGCACCAAGACGCAGCGGCTGGCCACCATTATTGCAGGCATCTGGGTTGAAATGGTGGCCTGCGGCCTGGCCATGATCGTATGGACGAACACGCTGCCGGGCGAGTGGTCGCACGATTTTTCTTACCAGGTCATCCTGATTACCGGCATTGCTGTGGTGGTCATCAATCTCAACCCGCTCATCAAGCTCGACGGCTACTACTTTCTCACTGAGCTGATCGGCCTGCCCGAGCTCAAGGAGCAATCCACTGCTTTCCTCTCCGGCTGGTTCCAGAGCCGCGTGTTGCGCCTGCCGGTGGAGACTCCCGTGGTGGCTCGCAAGCGGGCGCCGTTCTTTATCCTTTATGCCATTATTTCGGGAATTTACAGCTACACTCTGCTCTTTGTTGTTGTCCGCTTGACGTATAACATCACATCGAAATGGCTGGCTGAAATCGCCGTGATTCCCGCAGCGGCGCTGGCGTTTATGATATTCCGCTCGCGGCTGCGAGCTCTGCGCAGCGTGACGGCCCGAGTGTGGGAGCGCAACTTTGGCGCAGATCGTCCAGGGCGTGAAAAGCGAATCATCATCGCCGTTGCGTTGGCAGTGCTGCTGTTTGTGCCCTTTTGGCGCGATCGCGAAAAAGCCTATTACACCATTGAACCCATACGCTCTGAGACGCTGCATGCCGCTGTGCCCGGACGGGTGAATGCGGTGCTGGTTAAGGAAGGCGAGATAGTGAGGGCCGGGCAGCCGCTTCTCACCATGAGCAGCCCCATGGCTGCGCATATGGGATCGTCGGCCATTGCGCAGGCTGATAATGCCAGGTTCAAAACCGTCAACGAGGAGTTGCATGGCGAAAGCATCGGCGGCGCTGCCGCGGAGCAGATTGAGTCTACCCGCTCCACCGGGCTTGCGCGCGAAGCGCAGGCTGCATTAGAGGTTCGAACGCCAGTCGACGGGATAGTGGTTACTCACGATCCCGGCACGCTAATCGATCAGGAAGTTGGCAGCGGACAAGCGCTGCTCGACGTCGCGGATGCCGGACCTCGCGTGGTGAGGGTTTATATTCCCGTATCCACGCTCGACCGCATTCCGCCTGGCGCTGAAGTAGCGCTGATTCTGCCGGATAAATTCTCAGTGGTTCGCATGACGCTGGCAGCTCCAGCAGCCGATGCTGAAAGTCTTCCCCCCGGCCTGGTGCCAAGCCAGAATTACAAGGGTATAAAGATGCCAGTCTTTTATTGTTCAAGAATGGTGTTGCCTGCATCCGCGGGCGAACCGCTCTTCGGCGTCTCCGGTGAGGCCAAGATCTTTGGCAAGCGGCACAGCATCGCGGGCCGTTTTGCCATCACTCTCATGAACCTTCTAAAGGCCCACGTCTGGTGAAATGAAAAAGGCAGCCGTGGGAGCGGCTGCCTTTTTGTCGTAGAGGGTGAAATCTCGATCGCAGTTCAATTCATTTGGGGTGGATCGCTCGATCCGACTTCCGCCCCTCTGACGATTTCTTTCTCTGGCTAAATCCCGATTTCTTAGCCGATGAATGTTGCCTTGCCGAGCGGTGCGCCCTTACCAAGTGGGGCTCCCTTGCCAAGCGGGGCTCCCTTGCCAAGCGGTGCGCCCTTGCCAAGCGGGGCTCCCTTGCCGAGCGGTGCGCCCTTACCAAGCGGGGCTCCCTTGCCAAGCGGTGCGCCCTTACCAAGCGGGGCTCCCTTGCCAAGCGGTGCGCCCTTACCAAGCGGGGCTCCCTTGCCGAGCGGTGCGCCCTTACCAAGCGGGGCTCCCTTGCCGAGCGGTGCGCCCTTACCAAGTGGGGCTCCCTTGCCGAGTGGTGCGCCCTTACCTAGCGGGGCGCCCTTACCGAGTGGGGCTGCCTGGGCTGAAACAACGCGGCCGGCGATTACCTTGTCATAAACCATCTTGGTTGAGGCCTGGAGGCTGGCGGTGTACTTTGAAGCTGAGCTGTTCGAGATCAACGATTTCTTTTCGATTGTCATTGTGGTTTCTCCCAAATGAATTTTGCTTTCGTCATACGCCTTACCTTATTGCACCCGGCGTGCCAAACTTTGGCCCGCGTCAAATAATTTTTGATCTTACAGAATTCAAAGAACTTAGCAAAATGAGGGATTTTCGACTGGGAGCGCCAGCTACACCCTATGGGTTAATATTTAACCCTTTGGGGGTTATTTTTTTACCCAATTGCACCTAAAGTGAGTATTTGCGGCATAAATATTTGATGCGCTGGCCATCGATATTCAGCAGCCGCGCCGCCGCGGCCTTGCTTCCCCCGCTGCGGCTCAGGGCGGTGGTCAACAGGGCAACCTCAAGGCGGCTGATCTCCTCATCAAAGTTGGCTCCCTCTGGCGGCAAAAGAATGGCCTCCTGCGCGGCGATGCTCTGCGCCAGCACGCGCGGGGGCAGGTGATTCACGCCAATCTCATCGCCGCGTACCGTCACCACCAGGCGCTGAATCAGGTTTTCAAGCTCGCGAACGTTGCCCGGCCATTCATGCTCTTCAAGCACTGAAAGCGCATCGGCGGCCATCCGCTTGATAGTCAGGCCGTTGGCCACGCAGTGCACCTCAAGAAAATGCTCGCAGAGCAGGGGAATATCGCCATTGCGCTCGCGCAGAGGCGGCAACTGGATGGGAACAACATGGATGCGGTAATAAAGGTCCTCGCGGAAGCGGCCCGTGCGCACCATCTCCTCCAGCGGCTCGTTGGTGGCGCAGATGAGGCGAAAGTCGATCTTGCGATTGGCGCGCCCGCCCAGGCGTTGCACCTGGTGGTCCTCCAGTACCCGCAGAAGCTTGGTCTGCAATCCCACTGAAAGGGTCGCGATCTCATCCAGGAAGAGCGTGCCGCCATCGGCCAGCTCAATTTGCCCCGGACGCGACTCCGTGGCCCCGGTAAAAGCTCCGCGCTCGCTGCCGAATAGCTCTGACTCGATCAAATTCTCAGGCAGGGCGGCGCAATTGAGGCGAATATATGGCTTTTCAGCACGGCTGCTGAGCATGACGATGGCCTGCGCGGCCAGCTCCTTGCCGGTGCCGCTCTCGCCGCGGATCAGTACGTTGATGCTGCTGACGGCCACTTGCTGAATGGCGTCATAGACTAGCCGCATGGGCTCGCTGGCGCCCACAAAACCCATAAAACGGCTTGACTCAAGCGACTGTAGCCGCATTTGCTCGCGTTCCGCCTCTTCATAGCGGCGGCGCATGGTTTCTGCCAGGGTCATGCGCAGCTCGGCCAGGTCCACCGGATTGCGGAAGTGGGCGTCCGCGCCTGAGTTGAGCGCCTGCTTCTCAACAGAGCGCGTGCGGGCGCGGCTAAGGGTGATCAGCGTTAGGCCTTCATTCAGGCTGCGCAGCTCGTTAAGAACACTCAGTCCCCCGAATGGATCTTCACCTTGCGTGTCGATATCGAGCAGAACCGCCGCGACGCCCGATTCGCGCGCCCAGCGAGCCAAATCGTCGTAGGTATCGCGGCTGACGACCTGGAACCAGGGAGAAAGTTCGGGGCTGACCACGCCGAGGAAGTCTTCATCCACGGTTACAACGCACACCGCAGGCAGCTCCGCTTCCTGAACCGGAGGTGGCTCGGGCTCCACTGGTTTCCGTCGTGTGGTCATATGGAATTCTACCTGTGAATGACAAAATCTCGTTAAAAGATTTTAGGCCGGCCCTTCCCGACAAAATCTATCCTATCCATTCCAAGTTGCGATACACTGACAATCGCGCTGGTCGAAAATTGACCAGACAGGCCCGGCGTCTTTAAGCGAGACCGTTTTCCCCCCGCATTTTGCTGTTGAACTCCCACTGCCACGGGTAGCGATAACGGAGGTTCTCCATGAAGATTCATTTGCTCTCCAGATTGAACAACTCATCGCTCCGGCTGCCAGTCCAATTGGGCAGAGTGCGGCATCTCGCGCTCCTGATCATTGCGCTCCTTCTCAATGCTCTTCCGACGTATGCGCAGGTATCGCCGCCAAGCTGGCCGATCCTCTTTGTTCACGGCTGGTGCGGCAGCCCATACGATTGGTCGGTATTCTTTACTCCTTTTTCCACGGCGCTTCCCAGCAGCATGTATTCCAACCAGACGGTTTATCTTGTCCAATACGATAGCGTAACCAGCGCCATCACTTTCTGGGTAGAGAATGACCCGTCGGCAGGGTCAGGCACGACGCTTACCTCCATTGCAGAGGACGCGATACCCTCAACTGCGCGATTCTTTGCCCTCCAATTCATTGACCCTACTCCTACCAGTACAAATCCGATTGATCCAACCAACGTCGCCAAAATATCGGTGTTGAATAAGGCCTATGAGATTTCGCAGGTAGTCGCAAATATTAAAACCATTACCAACGCACAGCAGGTGAATATTCTCTCCCACAGCATGGGTGGGCTTGACGCACGCGCATATGTTGAGAACATGGCCTCCACCGGAGCCTGCTACGACTATGCAACCGACACTCCCGATTACACCGCGGCTACGTGCACTCCGGGAGCCGGAAATGCAGCCTGGACCGGTAATGTTGCCAACATAATTACCCTGGATACGCCGAACACAGGCTCGCCGCTGGCTGACTCGTCGCTGCGAAAACTGATCGGACTCGATGGCTATGAATGCGAGGCTACCACCACAACCAACAGTGTTGAAATTACTCCCTCGAACGCGCTGCTTGAGTCACTGAACTACGGCGGAACTGAACTCGGCACAACGCTGCCGGCCACGCTCGACACTCCAGTGCAGGCGATCGAAGATTATGAGGCCGATGTCACAAAATCATGGACCGGCCTGACCGGGGACTCGGATGATATTGTTCAGCTCACGAGCCAGTCGATTACTGAGAACATTCCCGCTACGGATTCGACCGCAACCCTCGTCGATATTCCTTTCTCCTATCCAAGTGCTACGGTTTTGGCCGACTCCGGCTGCACTGTATCTCTTCTCGGCACTTTAGAGCCGATTATGCATTTTCTAAGTTGCCTGGGGACACTTGATCAGACACTCGATCAAGTTGAGACCCAGCTGGTCGACGACACCGTGCCCTGGATCTCATCCTGGAGCGTGACGCCGACAACGCAGCCGCTGGGGAGCAACTTCACAATCGCATACAGCGCAACCGACCTGAGCTCATATACGCTCAGCAGCGCCGAGCTGTGGAGAGCCCCCGACAAGAGCGGAGTCGATCGGGTCGCGGAATGGGGCGCGGCACCAGGTAATCCGGTCACGTATCCGATTTATGGCCGGTCGCGGTACAACATGCACGGCGACGGCAGCGGGATTTCGTTCTCCTCACGCCTGCGGCCAATTCTGACGATGCGGCCTGGATTTTTGACGTTCAACGACGCGCGCGGCTCAGGGTTGCGGCACTATCCGGCGGACACGCATTTACTCGCATGGTTGGAAGCGCGCGGGCTTGCGTTCGATATCATCACGGATGAAGACCTCGACGAGGAAGGCCTCGCGCTGTTGCGTCCCTACAGCGTCGTTCTGACCGGTTCGCACCCTGAATATCATACGCCGCGGACATTGGACGCGCTGATGGAATACACCAAAACCGGCGGGAAAATGGTGTACCTCGGCGGCAATGGCTTCTATTGGCGCGTCGCCCGCGATCCCTCAATTCCCTGGGCCATCGAACTCCGTCGCGCCGAGGGCGGCATCCGCACCTGGGCCGCCGAACCTGGTGAATATTATCATCAAACCGACGGCCGGATGGGTGGCTTGTGGCGGCGCAACCGGCGGCCGCCGCAACAAATCTGCGGCGTCGGATTTTCCTCGCAAGGCCGCTTCGAGGGAACCCACTACCGCATCCTGCCCGCCGCGCGCGACCCAGAATACGCCTGGATCTTTGACGGGATCGACGATGAGATCATCGGCGATTACGGCCTGTCCGGAGGGGAGCGGCCGGGTTCGAACTGGACCGCGCGGATGATGCTCTCGGCACGCCTGGACGGAACCGTGATCCTGGCGCGATCGGAAAATCCGACACCCTCGCATTACACCGTGCCCGAGGAAGTCCTGGCCGGCACGCTGACCATCACCGGTGAGCATGTGAAGGACCTCGTGCGCGCGGAAATCGTGTATTTTGAACGAGAGGGCGGCGGCGCGGTGTTCTCCGTCGGATCGATCACGTTCTGCGGCAGCCTGTGGCGGAACGGCGAGTTTGAAGGGCCGGTGTCGCGGTTGCTGGAGAACGTCGTCCGGCGCTTCAGTCGCTAAGCGCGCACCAGCGACTGCGATCGTTTCGCCAGCCACCAGCCGTATTCGTCCGGCCACATCGCGAAGCCGGGGTCGCAGCCCAGAGCCTCGGCCGCGTGCAGCGCCCAGAACGGATCGTACAGCGCCTGGCGGCCGATCGCGATCAGGTCGGCGTCGCCGTCCCGCAAATCTTCTTCCGCCTGCGGGCCGTCCAGGATCAGGCCCACCGCCATCGACGGCACGCCGGCCTTGCCGCACCGCCGCCGCGAACGGCACCTGAAAACCGGGGTGGCGCGGGATCGGCGCCGCCGTCGCGGTGCCGGTCAATCCGCCGCGAGGAACAATCGACCACGTCGACTCCAAGCGCCTTCAATTCCAGCGCCAGGCCACGGTGTCGTCGAGGTTCCAGCCGTCCGCGCCATCCAGCGCCGAGACCCGGAAAAACAACGGCTTGTGCGACGGCCAAACGGCGCGAACCGCACGCGCGACCTCCAGCGGAAACCGCATGCGGCCGGCGCGGTCGCCGCCGTATTCGTCGTTGCGGGTGTTGCTGATCGGCGAGAGGAAACTGGCCAGCAAATAGCCGTGCGCGCCGTGGATCTCGACGATGTCGAAGCCGGCGGCGTCGGCGCGGCGGGCGCGTCGGCGAAGGCCCGGACGATGTCGGCGATCTCCGCCGCGGTCAGCGCATGCGGAACCTGATGCCCGGCACTGGTGGGTTCCGTCGTGGGCCCGACCACGGGCCAGGCCTCCGCCGCGTCGTAGGGCCGTGTGTCCTTCCTGCGCGCGGTGCGTCGCGGCCTTGCGCCCGGCATGGGCGAGTTGGATCGCCGACACGCTGCCCTCGGCGCGGATATAATCCGTGATCCGCCGCCACGCCGGCACGTGTTCGTCGCCCCAGATACCCGGACAACCATGCGTGACGCGGCCGCGCGGTTCGACGGCGGTCGCCTCGGTCATCACGGTCCGAACCGGCCGAGCGCGAATTTGCCCAGATGAACGAAGTGGAAATCGCCGGGGATGCCGTCGTGGGCGCGATATTGCACCATCGGCGCCAGGACGATGCGATTAGGCAACGTGACGCCACGGATCGTCATGGGGCGTGAACAGCAATGGGCGCGCGGCGGCGGGAGCGTCGTTCATCGTGGGCATCGTCCGTCGTTGATTGTCGATCATCGCCGATACGCGGCCGCGTTCCAAGGCCGCATCGCGCCAGACAGCATCGCGCCAGACACTGGCGCGCCGGTTCCGCCAGGTGCAACATGCGTTTTCAGTCACCGCCGGAGCCGTATCGATGTCCGATCGCCGCATGATGAAACTCGGTGCGTTCATCCATGAAACCGGACAGCACGTCGCGGCGTGGCGGCACCCCGATGCGTACGCGCACTCCGGCACCAGTTTCGCCGAGGCATCCGCGGTCGCCCGCACGGCGGAGCGGGGCAAATTCGACCTGTTGTTTCTGGCGGACAGCGCCGCGGTCAGCGTATTTGGCTCCCCAGTTCGCGCGGACGCATGGGCAAACTGGTGAAGTTCGAGCCGATGACATTGCTTTCGGCGCTGGCGGCGGTGACGTCGCGGCTCGGCCTGGTCGCGACATCGACCACGACTTACGCCGAACCTTATACATTGGCGCGGCAGTTCGCATCGCTCGATCAGATCAGTGGCGGGCGGTCGGGCTGGAACCTGGTGACCTCGAACAATGAGGCCGAGGCATTCAATCACGGGCGCGACCAACACGTGGCGCACGCGGATCGTTACGATCGCGCGGCTGAATTCGCCGAGGTCGTGAACGGCTTGTGGGACAGTTGGGACGACGATGCGTTTTCGCGCGACAAGGCGTCGGGCGTTTATTTCGATCCGGCGAAGATGCATGTGCTCAATCACCGGGGGAAGCATTTCGCGGTGCGCGGGCCGTTGAACGTCGCGCGTTCGCCGCAGGGACGGCCGGTGCTGGTGCAGGCCGGCGCGTCCGACACCGGGCGGGACCTGGCGGCGCGGGTCGCGGAACTTGTGTTCGCCGCGCAGGACGTCTTCGAGAAGGCGCGGAAATTTCACGGCGACGTGATGGCCCGGCTGCCCAAGTTTGGGCGGACGCCGTTGGATGTGAAGGTCATGCCTGGGATTTATCCCGTTGTGGGCCGCACCGAAGCGGAGGCGCGGGAGAAGTATGACTACCTGCAATCGCTGATCCACCCCAGCGTCGGCATCGCCGTCCTGGAGCACACCATCGGCGTTGGCGGACTGGGCAAGTATCCCCTCGACGGGCCGGTGCCGGAGATGGGCGACACCAACGGACCGTTGAGCCGGCAACGATTGCTGCTGGAAGCGGCGCGCCGGGATAACATGACGCTGTGGGAACTATGTCTGCACAACGCGGGCCCCCGCGGGCATCTGCTGGCGATCGGCACGCCCGCTCAGGTCGCCGACGTGATGGAGCATTGGTTTCGCGGCGGCGCGGCGGATGGGTTCAACGTGATGCCCGCCTGGCTGCCTGGTTCGCTGGACGATTTCGTCGACATGGTCATCCCGGAACTGCAACGGCGTGGGTTGTTCCGCACCGAGTATGAGGGCAGCACGCTGCGGGACAATCTGGGACTGCCGCGGCCTCCGAGCCGCTGGCGGCCGGTGGAGATGGTCGCGCAGTAAGAGTCAGGGAATGCGTGCACAACCTGAGGGCGGTATGGTATAGCGGCGCCATCTGGAAAGTGGACGGGCCATGAGCACACAACTTCTGATTTATAAATCTGCGGTTCCCATCAGCCGGACCGTTGCATCACGACTGTTTCGTCGAAGTCGGGACGAATTACGCCTTCACGGCCGAGGTCAACTCGGTGCCGTTAATGGGGATCGAGTTTCCGCGCGCCGCGAACGAATATGCCATTGTGTTTGGCGGCAGCGAGACGAACCTGACCCCGGCGGCGATCTTGGGGTTCGCACGGCTTCGAAAACCTGTTTCTCAATGACGACGGTTCCTGGCAGGCACAATACATTCCCGCCTTTGTCCGGCGCTATCCGTTCGTGTTCTCGCATGCGGAATCGAAATTCGTGCTGTGCGTGGACGAGGAGTTTTCCGGGTTCAACCGTGAAGGCAGGGGCGAGCGCCTGTTCAACGACGATGGCTCCCCCAGCGCTTACGTCGATGGAATTCTGAAGTTCCTGCAGGATTATCAGACCCATTTCCTGGCGACCCAGCGGTTTTGCCAGCGCGTGCGCGAACTTGGTTTGCTGGAGCCGATGACCGCGCAGGTCACGCCGGAAATCGGGCATCCCGTTCTCGCTTGGCGGCTTCATGGCGGTCAATCGCGACAAGCTGAAGGCGCTACCGGGCGAAACCCTCGCGGAACTGGCGAAGACGGACGAGTTGGAACTGATTTATTTGCATCTGCATTCGTTACGGAATTTCGAGCATTTGCGGGTTCGGCTGGATCAGCACCGGGAAACCCCGACGCTGAATTAAACCCGCGCCATCCGGTTCCATGCGTCGAGCGCGGCGATTTTGTATGCCTCGGCCAGGGTTGGATAGTTGAAGGTGTTCTCGATGAAATAATCGAGCGTACCTTTAAGGTTCAACACCGCCTGGCCGATGTGGACCAGCTCGGTGGCACCCTCGCCGACGATGTGCACGCCGAGCAACCGGTTGGTGTTGATGGAGAAGATCATCTTCAGGATGCCGGTGTTCAACCCCATGATGTGGCCGCGCGAGGTTTCCCGGAACCGGGCGATGCCGCACTCATAGGGGATGTTGCGTTTGCGGACTTCCTGTTCGCTCATGCCGACGGTGGAGATTTCCGGAACGGTGTAGATGCCGTAGGGGAAGAACTCCGGCGCGGGCGGCAGTTTCATGCCGAACGCGTGACAGGCGGCGATCCGGCCTTGCTCCATCGAGGTTGAGGCGAGGCTGGGAAAGCCGATCGCGTCGCCGGCGGAATAAATGTGCGGCACCGACGGTCTGGAACGTATGCGGATCGACCTTCAGACGGCCGCGAGCGTCGGTTTCCAGGCCGCAACAGGCCAAATTCAGCGGCTCGGTGGCGCCGATCCGGCCCACGGCGTAAAGCAACATTTCCGAACGGATGCGGCGGCCGCTTTCCAGCACGGTGACCGGGCAATCGTTCTCGATCTCGATGCCGGTCGACCTTGGATCCGAGGCGGATCGTCATGCCGCGGTCGCGCAACTGGTGCGTAAAGTCGTCGATCAGTTCGCGGTCGATGAAGTCAAGGAAGGTGTCGTGCGCGTCGACCAACGTCACCGCGACGTCCAGCGCGCTGAAGATCGTGGCGTATTCGATGCCGATGACCCCGGCGCCGATCACCGTGAGGCTGCGCGGCAGGTCGGTCGATTTCGACGATTTCGTCGCTGTCCAGCACGTTGCGGCCATCGAACGGCACGTCGGCCGGACGATACGGTCGCGTGCCGACCGCGAGCAGGAAGCGCTCGCCCGCGATAAACGCGCGGGCCTTCGCCTTCGGTCAGCACCTCCACATGATGCGGATCGAGGAAGCGCGCCATGCCGGTGCATGGTGTGCACGGCGTTGCGGGCGAATTGGTGCTCCAGCACATCGACCTCATGGTCGAGCGTCATGTGCAGGCGCGTCATCAGATCCTTGGCCTGGATGTCCTTCTTGACGCGGTAGGCGCGGCCGTAGAAGCCGCGCTCCCGCCAACCGGTGAGGTTGAGCACCGTTTCGCGTAACGTTTTCGACGGGATGGTGCCGGTGTGGACCGAGACACCGCCGACCCGCCGGCCTTTCTCCACCACCAGGACGGATTTACCCAGTTTGGCGGCCTGGATGGCGGCGCGACGGCCGGCTGGGCCGGAGCCGATGATAATGAAATCATGAGTTCCCAACACGGTCCGATCCGCCATGGCCGAGGCGGCGGAGGGGATGATTTGCGGACCGTCGGGCATGCGGCGGGTTCCCTGATGCGTGTTGCGCCGCATCATAACCAGAAGGCATGGGAATGGTGAAGTGGTATCCGCCGGCATGACGGAATGCGCCCTGTCCGGGCGACGCCGGGCATGGCGACAGAGGTCGGTTTGAGGTAAAACGGGTCCGTTGGCGTTTGGCTGAAGACCAGGGGAAACGACATGATCGCAATTTTGCGCGGGTTGGCTCTGGCCACCGCGATGTTCGTCGCGACGAGTGCCAGGTTGTCCGCGCAGCAACTGACGTTGTGGCATGACGGCGGAGACAACGGGTCGAAACTGTTCACCCAGATGGGGAGGTGTTCGCGGCCACGCATCCCGGGGTTTCCATTCGGGCGACCAATTATCCCACCGATCAATGGTTCGGCCGGGTGACCGCGGCGATCAATACCGACACCGCGCCGGACCTGATCTTCAACAATTATGAGCGGGTTATTCGTATCGCCGATCAGACCGGGAAGATCTCGGAGCTGCGGGATGCCTTGCGGGCCGTGACCGACAAGGGTTTTCTTTCCGACGACGATTTGCGGGTTTCGACCTATCGCGGACGGATGATCATTCTGCCGATCCAACGGGTGCAGATGGGCTTTGGGGTGCGCGAAAGCTGGTTGAAGAAAGTGGGCGAGGGCTTCCCGGTCACCTGGGACGATGCGAAGCGCGTCGCGGTGAAGTTTCACGATGACGCGCCGGATGGGGACGCGAAATCGGTCACCTTCGGCTTCGCGCTGGAGGCGGCGAAGCCGCGAGACCTCATCCATATGCTGGACTTGTTCGTCTTCGGCTCGGGGTTGAAGCACACGCTGATCGATCCAGACGGCAACATCGTGATCGATGAACCCCGGCACGCGCAGGTGTTGCGGGAGTTTCTGAAGATCTTCACGACGTATAAGTTCGTGCCGCCGGATACGATCAACTACTCGTTCAATGAGATGTATCAGGTGATCGAGGGCGGCCGCGCGGGCATGTTTCGCGTCGGGGACTGGAATGTCGGCAAGTGGGACGGCCCGTCTCTGAAGGGTGACTTTGTGCTTGGCGCGTGGCCTCAGTTCTTTCCCGATATGAAAAGCGGTGTGGTGATCGGCGGCATGCGCGGCGTGGCGGTGCCGGAGAATTCGCCGAACAAGAAGCTGGCCATTGAATTCGCGCAGTTCATGCTGAGTAAGCAAGCCCAGCAGTTGTCGTTGACGATCATGGGGTCGGCGGTGCGAAAGGATCTGGACGTTTCGGCGTTGTCGTCTCGGGCACAGTTCTTCGCGGCGCCAAAAGGGCCTTTGTACGCCTACGACTTTCGGGAGTCGACGCACGCATGGTATCCGGAGCTGGAGGCGGCGTTTCATAAGAAGCTGATCGGCGCGATCGCCAGTCCGCCGGCGGACTGGACGGCGTACATCACCGAGACGGCGACGGAGATGCGCGCGTTGGCGAAGCAACTGGCGGCGAAAAAAGGCTGAACGCGCCCAGCGCTGGCGGCGGGAGAGCGTCTTTTACTTGTTCGCGCTGCCGTTCGCCGGGCTTTGGCCGTGTTCGGGATCTGGCCGATCCTGCTGTCGATGGAGGTCTCGTTCACCGCGTCGGCGACGGCGTTGCGGCGGGTGCCAACATTCGTCGGTTTGGCGAATTACGTCACGGTGCTCGGCGATCCGGTGTTCTGGCAGTCGCTGTGGCTGACGCTGATTTACGCCGCGCTGGCGGTGGCGGCCAATCTGGGATTCGCGCTGGCGATGGCGCTGCTGTTGAACTCGCGTTTTATCACGGTGGGTCGGACGGCATTCAAACTGGCGTTGTTCCTGCCGGTGGTGACGCCGGACGTCGCGGGCTATGTGGTCTGGCGCTGGCTGTACGATCAGAGTTTCGGGGCGGTTAACGCGGCGTTGGCGGTGGTGGGACTGCCTCCATTTGGCGGCATCGCTTCCCCTGATACCGCGATGTTGGCGGTGTTGCTGGCGGAGTTGTGGCATCACGCGGGATTTTACATGGTCATCTTTCTGGCTAATCTCGCGATTTGTGAGAAAGCGCTGGAGGAGGCAGCGAGCATCGATGGCGCGGGATCGTGGCAGATGCTTCGTTACGTGATTCTGCCGCAACTGCGGCCGGCGATCGTGATCAACACCATTTACGCGCTGATCCAGTTCCTGAAAACGTTCACGGTGATCGTCGTGGTCACCAAGGGTGGCCCCAATGGAGCAACGAATTTCCTGAGTTATTACGCGTACCAGTTCTTCGATCAGGCGCGCTATGGGGAAGCGACGGCGATGGCGACAGTGCTGTTCGCGGTGGTGCTGGCCGTCAGCATGACCGTCTACATCGTCAGCGAGCGGGGAAGGGCATGAAGCGGGCGCTGGCCTACGCGGTGGCGAGTTTGGTCAGCCTGGCGTTCCTGTATCCCTATGTCTGGATGCTGGTCAGCAGTTTCCGCGCAACGAGCGCGGTGCTGCGCGATCCCTTGCGACTGTTGCCGGAGCAATTCGATCTGTCCGGATTCAAAAGTATTCTGCGGGTAGGCGATCTGTCGCTGGTCCGCGCGTTCGCCAATTCGCTGTTCATCACCGGAGCTTCGACGGCGCTCGCGGTACTGGTGACGGCTCTGGGCGCTTATTCCATTACGCGGCGGCCGCGGTCGTTGGCGTTTCAGGCGCTGCGCTACGGATTTTTAGTGACGATGATGTATCCTTATATGCTGCTGGTAATCCCGGTTTACATCGTGGTTTATAAACTTGGGCTGCTCGGCGGTTACGCGGGGATTATTTTGTTCCTCGCGTTGGGGCCGATCCAGTTCTTTCTGTTCGAGCAGTTCTTTCGCACCCTGCCCGCCGAAGTGATCGAGGCGGCGACGATCGATGGCGCGGGAGAGGTCGCGATTTTATTCCGGGTTGTGATGCCCATGGCACGGCCCATCGTCGCGACAGTCGCCATCATCACATTCTTGCTCAACTGGGCCGCCTGGTTTCCGGGTACTGGTGATTTCCAGTACATCGGATACCTGGACGCTTCCGGTGGCGCTGCTCAATTTGAATGGCGAACTGGGGACGAATTTTCAGGGGATCATGGCGCTGTCGGTGGTGACCACAATTCCGGTTGCCGCGCTGTTCCTGGTGGCGCAGCGGCGAGTGATGGCGGGAATGACCGAAGGCGCGGTGAAAGGATGAGCATGGAACGACGGATTCTGGAGGCGCGAACGGCGACATTGGCGTGGCTGGAAACGATGCGGACGCCGGGGGCCCCGGACGGCGTCAGCCGTATCAGCGCGGTGCACGACGCGGTGCGTTGGCCGGGAATGTTGCTGCCGGGGACTTACAACGCGGTGATCTGCCGCCGTCTGTTGGGAGACGAATTCGCCGATCCGGACGGCCTGTTGCGGTGGTTGCTGGCATTCCGGCGAAACGACGGCGTGTTCCGGATTCCGGGAATGATGGATGCCGATGTTTTCAAGCGGCCGGAACCGGGCGAGACCTGGGGTTATATCGACTTCCACGTGACGAATTACTCTCTGGGCGCGGTGGAAGCCGTCGCGCCGGAGGAGATGCCTTTTCTGGAATTCGCCCGTCCGTTCGTCGACCGAACGCACCTGAAGGCCTGGCTGGCGGACCGCGATTTGCGCGATCCCTGGCTGGAGGGAAACAATATCGTCAATCTTGGGAGTTTCCTGATGGCCCTGCGCGGGGAGGGCGGTGGCCACGCGCTTGAGACGTTGCTGCACTGGCATGATTTCCACCAGGATCCGGGGACCGGTTTCTGGGGTGTCGGCCAGTCGTTGAACGAAACGCGGCTGCTGCACGCGATGGCCGGATCGATGCATAACTACCACTTATATTACGCTCTGAACCGGACGTTGCCGTATCAGGACAAGGCCGTGGATTACGCGTTGTCGCGTCCGACGCGGATCGACAGCGCCTGCATCGATGTCGATCTGGTGGATCTGCTGGTGCACGCCCATGACGCGATCGATTACCGGCGCGACGAGATACGTGGGTGGCTGCGAGAGAAACTCGGCGCGTTGCTGGGATTTCAGAGCGCCGATGGCGGTTTCGCGGACGAGATGACAGGTGTTCGGCGGCAGGATGGATGGGTGCGCGGCTATGAGGAACCGCAGGGCATTTCCAATACGTTCGCGACATGGTTCCGCTGGATCGCAATCGCGATGATCGCCGATTTGCTGTTTCCCGGTCTGCATCGATGGCATTTCCGGCGCATGGTCGGCATTGGTTACCGGAAGGAGCGCCGCCGATGACCGATCCGTTCGCGCATCTGCATGACGAAGGGTATGCCGCCGGGTTCACGCGCGGCCGGGTTGGGCACGCGGAGCTGATCGCCATGGGCGGGCGGCGAACGATCTCTCTGAATGGCACCTGGAAGTTCACGCCGGATCTGTTCGATGAGGGGCTGCGGCAAAAATGGTACCTGTGGCGGCGTGACCCTCCGGCGCGATGGGACTGGCCGCGCGATTACGACGAGGAAGCGGCGTACAACATGGCGGTGCCGTCGTGCTGGAACCTGGCGCGTCCGGAATGGATGTATTTTGAGGGCAGCGGATGGTACGCCCGGGATTTCACCTGGCCGGCGCCAATGCATGGGGAGCGCACGTTCCTGCGGATCGGCGCCGCGAATTATGAGTCGCGAGTGTTCCTGAACGGGGAATTTGTCGGCTCGCATCGTGGCGGCTCGACGCCGTTCTTTCTCGAGGTAACGGATGCGCTGCATGGATTGAACCATCTCCTGATCCAGGTGGAAAACCGGCGCGAGCCTGGGCGTGTGCCGATGAATCATTTCGATTGGTTCAATTATGGCGGATTGTATCGGGAGGTGGACCTGATCGAATTGCCTCCGGTGTTTATTCAACGCTTCGCCGTTGGCCTGACGGCGGATGGCGCAAAGATCGTGGCGTCGTTGGCGCTGTCCAACCCGGTCGATGGGCAGGCGGTGCTGGAGATCCCCGTTCTGGATGTGCGCGCCGTATTTCCTGTCGTGAACGGTGAGGGATGGATTGAAGTCAATGCGCTGCCGGAACGCTGGTCGCCGGAGACGCCTCGGTTGTACGACGTGGTGCTTCGCCATGGCGCGGACGTGCTGAGCGAGCGTGTCGGCTTTCGCACGATCGCCTGTGAAGGACATGAAATTCTGCTGAACGGCCGGCCGGTCTGGTTGCGCGGATTGTGCGTGCATGAAGATGATCTGGACCTTGGCAAGGTGTCAGAGGAGGCGGACGTCCGGCGCCGGTTCGCGCATGCGAAGGAGATGGGCTGCAACATGTTGCGACTGGCGCATTATCCCCATCACGAGATGGTCGCGCGCATCGCCGATGAAGTTGGCCTGCTGCTGTGGTCGGAAATTCCGGTGTATTGGGCTATCGATTTCGAGAACCCGGACACCTACGCGGATGCCGAAAATCAGTTGCTGGAGATGATCGGGCGCGATGGCAACCGGGCCAGCGTCGTCATCTGGGGCGTGGGCAATGAGAACGCCGATACGGACGCGCGGTTTCATTTCATGGCACGACTGGCCGAGGCGGCGCGCGCGGCGGATCCATCCCGGTTGATCGGCGCGGCATGCCTGATCAATCGCGCCGAGTTCCGCATCGAGGATCGGCTGGCTGACTCCTTGGACATCATCGGGTTGAACGAATATTTTGGTTGGTACGAGCGGGATTTTTCCGGGCTGGAACGGTTGCTGGCGAATTCCGATCCGGGAAAGCCAGTGGTGATCAGCGAGGTTGGCGCTGACGCTCTTGCCGGGCATCGCGGCGGAACGGATGAATTGTTCACCGAGGATTGCCAGGCGGAAATTTACCGGCGGCAGTTTGAGCTCATTGGCGCGGCGCCTTTCGTGCGTGGGTTTTGTCCATGGCTGCTCTACGATTACCGCACGGAGCGACGGCAGACGCGGTTTCAGCGTGGCTGGAACCGGAAAGGGCTGGTCGCGGAAGATAAGACGACCAAGAAACTGGCCTTTGGCGTCGTGGCGGACGCGTACCGGCGGCTTGCCGGGAACGGCTGACGGTCACACCAACTGATCGACGGTCGCGGCGTCGCCGGCCAGCGTGGTACGCCGCACATCGCGTACTTCATTACCGTCGAAGCGGCGAGCGCGGTGCATTGTGACGCGGTTGTCCCAGACCACCAGGTCGTTCACTCGCCATTCGTGGGAATAAACGAAGCGTTCGCCTGTGGCGAATTCGGTCAGGTCCCGCAGGAACATCCGTGCCTCGGGAACGGTCCAGCCGACGATGGTTCCGGCGTGCGACGACAGGAACAGCGATTTACGGCCGGTGACCGGATGGGTGCGCACCAGGCGCTGGCGGACGGGACGAAAAGCGGCGCGCTCCTCTGGCGTCAGGTCGGTAAAGCCGATTGCCTCGCGGGAGAAGATGAGTGAGTGTTCGCAGACCAGTTCTTCGACTTCGGCTTTGGAGCGGTCATCCAGCGCGTCATGGGCGGCGCGCATGTCGGCGAATTCGGTGTTGGCGCCCCAGGACGGGATCACCCGGCCGGACAGTAACGAATACTTCGCCGGGATCGGCCGAAATGAACTGTCGGAGTGCCAGAGGCGATCGCCCAGTTTGAAGAACCAGACACGATCGAGGGGGGACAGGAGGGCGCCGGATTTGTCGAGGTTGGAGAAGTCCGCGATGCCGGCCCCCAGTCGGAATTCGGCCTGGCGGCGGATATGGCCTGGAGTGTTATAGCCTTCCAGCTCGCCGAAGTTACGGGTGAAATCAATTTGCTGTTGATCGGTGAGCGGCTGGTCGGGGAATACCAGCACGGCGTACTCGTCCATCGCGGCCTCGATGGCGGCGGTATCGTCCGGGCTAATCGGACGCGTGAGGTCAATCCCGGTGACCTCGGCGGCGAAGCCGCGGTTCGGGGTTCGCGGGGTGAAGCGCATGACGCGATCCTAACCTGACGCCGGTGGACGGCAAAGTCCCGCGGCGCGCCCTGGGCGCTTCTGGCGTGGGGCACCCTCGACGCGCGGCCGAACACGTGCAAAAAGCGCGCGCTTCCAGGGTCGCGTCCGGCGATTCCCGGTAAAAAGTATCAAAAGGTATATACCCGCCTGGGGAATCCAGTCGGATGAAGCAGAGAGGAATCCAATGGAAAACCGGAAACAACCGGCGGTTGCCCGCCGCACGCTCATTAAGGCTACAACCGCTCTGGGCGCGATACAGCTCGCGTCGCCTTTTGTCATCCGCGCGCGTGGCGAGACGCCTGTTAAAATAGGGATGGTCGATCCGCTGACCGGCATTCTTTCGGCGCTCGCGCAAAGTGAGGTTGAGGGCGCGAAATACGCGGTCGCCGAGGTTAACAAGAAGAACGGCATTCTGGGTCGTCCGGTCGAATTGCTGGTCGAGGATTTCGGCGAACGACGTCGGAACCGGCGTGCAGAAGACCCGCAAGCTGATCGATCGCGATCAGGTTGATGTGATCTTCGGCGACGTGAACTCGGGCATCGCGTATGCGATGGCGGGCGTTACGACGGAAAAAAAGGTGCTGCATATCGTTCCCGGCGGCCACACCGATCCGATTACCGGCGCCGACTGCAAGTGGAACGTGTTTCGTATCTGCAACACGACCTCCATGGACGCGGCGGCGATCACCGGCGAACTGGTCAAGCGCTTCGGCAAGAAGTGGTTCTTCATCACGCCCGATTACGCTTACGGCCACACGCTGCAGGACGGCTTCGTCAAGAACCTGAAGGCGCTCGGCGGCGAATTCGAGGGGGACATGCTGCCGATCAACACCACCGAATTCTCGGCGACCCTGATCAAGGCGAAAGGCTACAAGCCCAACGTGCTGCTCAATAACATGGGCGGCCTGGCGCAGATCGATTGCATGAAGCAGTTCGTGCAGTTCGGCATGGTGAAGGACATGGCGCTTGGCGGCGCTCTGTTCGAAATGGAAAGCATCAAGTCGGTGCCGAAGGACGCGCAAACCGGCTGGTGGGACATGGAGTGGTGGTGGGATCAGCCGAACGTGCCGGAGGTGGTGAAGTTCGTCGCCGATTTCCGTAAGGCCACGGGCAAAACTCCCAGTGCCCGGCACTGGTTTGGCTTTGTCGCCGTGAATTCCGTCCGGCTCGCCGCGGAGAAGGCGAAGTCGATGGAAGGGCCAATATCTCGCGCGCGCTCGAGGACATGGTGTTGCCGCCTGACTCGCGCTGCCGCCCGGCGAAATCCGCTATCGCAAGGGCGATCATGAGTTGATGGCGAATATTTTCGTCGGTCAGGCTCATCCGCCGGAAGGCAATCCGGACAACGTGTTCAAGGTGGAAAGTCTGGTGCCGGGCGATAAAGCGGCGGGCACGACGAGATGACCGGATGCAAAAAGATGGTCGAAGCTCCGGCGTAACGACCAGGTGAGACGGGCGCCCCGCCGTTGCCGGACGGCGGGGCGTTCGCTTATAAATTTCGGGGGAACGCGGCCAATGCTGCAAGTCGTTTTGTTTAATGTCACCAACGGCCTCATCATCGGCGCCTTCTACGTGCTGATGGCGCTTGGCCTGTCGCTGATCCTGAACTTAAGCAACGTGATCAACTTCGCGCATGGCAACTTCCTGGCGCTCGGTGGGTATTTTGCTTACATGCTGACACCGGTCATCGGCTTTTGGGGTGCGCTGCTGGTGGCGCCGCTCGCCACCGCGCTGCTTGGCTTCATCGTCGAGCGGCTGATGATAAGGCGGGTGTATAACGTACCTTTCTATAGCTTGCTGCTGACGTTCGGACTGGCGTTCATCCTGCAGGACGTTTGCCGTTACGTTTGGGGTCCGAACGGCTTGCCTGGGCGTGCCGGACGCGATGTCGGCGCCGATCAGCGACGAACTGTTTTTTATCACCTGGTATCGCATCTTTAACGTCGCGGTGGTCATCGTCGCGGTGTCCGGCTTGTTCGCGTTCCTGCGCTTCACGCGGGTCGGCGTGCGCATCCGGGCGGGCACGCTCGGGTATGGAAACGGTCTCCGCGCTTGGCGTCAACGTCAGCATGTTGCGGTCGTTCAATTTCGGCCTTGGGTGTTTGCTCGCCGGCCTGGCGGGCGTACTGGCGGCGGGACAGATCGGGCTCAATCCTAACATGGGCGATGACCTGCTGATGCCAAGCTTCATCGCCATCATCGTCGGCGGCGTCGGCAGCCTGACCGGCACGCTGGTCGGCGGCTTGCTGATCGGCGTCGCGGCGGCGTTGACCACGATCGTTTGGCCGGCGGCGAGCGAGGCGGTGATCTACGTCATCATGGCCGTCGTGCTGGTGCTGCGCCCGCGCGGACTGATGGGCGAAGAGGGGATGCTGACATGAGCGGCGGTTTCGATCGGCGCTGGCTGCAACTGCTGATATCTGGGCCGTGTGTTGGCGGTGCCGCTGTGGCTGCCGCTGGTCGGCGGTTACACCGCTTTCGCCGGACGCGTGCTGGTACTGGGACTGGCGGCGATGTCCTTCAACATTTTGCTTGGCTTCACGGGAGTCATGGGTTTCGGTCACGCGGCGTATTTTGGTCTTGGCGCTTACGGCGCTGGCCTGACGCTAAAGTTCCTCGCCGCGTCGACGCCGCTGGCGATGCTGATGGGCGTTTTACTGGGCGGCGGGCTGGGTGCGCTGTTCGGCCTGCTGATCGTGCGGCGGCAGGGGTTTATTTCGCCATGGTGACGGTGGCGTTCGGCCAGGTGGCGTTCTATGTCGCTTATAGCTGGAACGATTTCACCGGCGGTTACGACGGGCTGCGCGGATTTCAGCCGGGCGCCGTTGAACCTCGGTTTCACCACGATCGACATCACCAACAACAGCACCGCGTTTTACTACTTCCTGCTGGTGGTGTTCGCGGTCGCGGTTGGATTGCAGGCGTTGCTGCTGGCGTCCCCGTTCGGGCGAACTTTGCTGGCGATCCGGGAGAATGAACGAAGGGCTCGGTTTCTCGGAATTCCGATCGAACGGCACATCTGGCTGTCATTCAGCATCTCCTGCTGCTTCACGGCATTGGCGGGATCGCTTTACGCGCTGCTGAACAACTTCGCCGATCCGATGGGCCTGCATTACTCGTTGTCGGGGGAGATCGTGATCATGACCGTGATGGGCGGCATGCGCGCGTTCTGGGGGCCGTTGCTCGGCGCGGCGGTGTTCGTCGTGCTGCAGGACGTATATCTCCTCGATGACGGTAAACTGGATGAGCTTAGATCGGAACCGACACGTCGTACCACAATCCGCCCGGATGTTCGCGGTCGACGGCCCAGTCCTCGCGGATTCTCCAGAACGTCGCCCGCTGCGCGAGATTCTGCGCGAGCATCGCATCGGCGACGAATCCGCGCTCCGAAGCCCGTTCGAGCAGCGCGACGAGCCCGGCTTCGGCGGCCGCGGCCTGCGGCGCGGAGACCTCGACCAGCACGAGATAGGGCGCCGACGTGAGCGGCTCGAGATCCGCGGCGCCCGCGGCCCGGCAGCAGGCCGCGGCATGATTGCCGGACATGAGCTCGATCGCCTGCAGATCGATTCCAGGCTCGCGTTGCGCGAGATCGCAGATCGACAGGGCGGCGGCAAGGTCCGGCACCGCAATGAGCGCCGTGGCGGGCGGCCCGGCACTCGCGACCAGGCCAAGCGCGACGCGCGTGACGACCCCGAGCGTGCCCTCCGCGCCGATGAATAACCGCTCGATGGCAATACCCTCATTGCGCTTTCGCACCTGGGCGAGTTCGGTGAGTACCGAGCCGTCGGCAAGCACCACCTCGAGTCCGAGGACGCGCTCGCGCATGGTGCCGTGGCGAAAGGCCGCGTTGCCTCCGGCGTTGGTCGACACGAGACCGCCGAGGGTGGCGCTGTCACGGGCGCCGAGGTCGATGCCCGGCGCGAGGCCATGCGCGGCGGCTCGTTCGGCGAGCGCGGCCAGTGTCACGCCCGCCCCGGCCACGGCGGTGCGGCTGACGGGATCGAGCGACTCAATGCGGTCGAGCCGATCGAGCGCCATCACGATCTCGCCATCGCGGGATTCGGCGCCGCCCGCGAGCCCGGTGCGCCCGCCCTGCGGTACGACGCCGAGGCGCACCGAGTTGCAGTAGGCCAGCACCCGGGCGACTTCATCGGTCGCGGCGGGACGCACCATGAAGCCTGCTCCGAAATTCCTGGGGTCGACACCCGGATCTCGCGCAGCAAGATCCTGGGCGGTGCGTATCGCAGCGGCCCCCACGATGGCTGTCAAATTCGCTGCGTGTTCGGCCGATACGGGCATTGGAGCGCTCGGCGCGATCGCGCGCCTGCTGGGAACGCGTGATTGTGCCGGTCCGGACTGACGGCTTCAAGCCGGTCAACATCCACCCCTATAATCGGTTGCCCGATGCGCCATACCAGGAGAACCGCCATGGCCGATGCAGCCAGCACCCCGACCAGCAGCACGCCGACCAGCGACGCGCCGACCAAATTTTCCCGAACCGACCTGAGCGGCCACGACAAACCGAAGTGTCGGGTCATCATCCCTCCCTTGCAGGGAGGCTGGTCCGAGCCTGCGGTATTCGAGTGGGAGTTGACCGCCGAATCGTGGACCGACGAGCATCCGCACAGCGAGTACAACTTCGTGATCGAGGGTCAACTGTTCGTGGAATCCGGCGGCGTGACACTCGAGGCGCACACGGTCGATTTCGTGCGGGTTCCCGCCGGCGCGGTCGGCAGGTATTGGGCGCCAAAGTATGCGCGCCTGCTGGCCATCTATGGACCCAGCCAGGGCGCCCCCAGCAGGGCATTGGGTTACGAGAAACTGAGCGATCGCTAGGAGGCTACTCGCTTGCCGTCATCGGATCACCGTGGTCGCGGCGCAAGTCGCGAATGGCGCCGGTATTGAGATCGACCGCGTAAGCGACGCTGCCGAGCAGCGTGGCCTTGATCTGGGTAAGCAACAATCCCTCGGCGCCGCCGTAAGGTTCAGTCTCGACGCCGTATTTCTCCGTGACCTGGGTCACCCGCCGCGCGATCAGGCACTCATCGATGGGCTCGCAGCCCAGCTTGGCGAGGATCAACACCATCCCCGGCTTCATCTCGCGCAGCACCGGATAGTCGAGCACCACGATCACGTCATCGTGGGAATTCTCGTCGGAGGAGAGGATCGAGCCCACCCTCAATAGCGTGCCGCGACCCGTGAGGGCGAGAGCCTTCGCGCTCTCGACGGCGGCGAGCGCGGTCTGCACGTCGAGACCGCTCTGCGTCGCGCCGGCCGTCCCCGAGATCCAAAGCCCGAGGGCGAACATCGCTGCCAGATGGGATTTCTTCATATGTCATCCTCGCTCGATTGATCGTATCCAGGATTGCCGCGGGTCACATAAATGGCATCGGCCCGGATCGCGAAAGCTTTACGGGGGAAAATTCACCCTACGAACTTGCCGGCGGGAGACAGCCTTGCGGTGCCGCAACATCAGCGCCCCTCTTCCCTACCGGCCGATGCGCTGATCGCTGACATGCGCATGCGCCTTTTTCCTTCGACGGGCCGGTGTGACCGAATTACTCTCCATGAGGCCCGTGACGCGTGCCTGAGGTGTGCCCGATGCGTTCAATCGACGCGATGCGAGACTGGTGGGGTGAGACCACGGACCCGATGCAAATCGTGGTTCTCTGTACGGAGGGCGTCCTGACCGTTTCGATCACCGTGCCCTGGTTCCTCAAGCCCGACATCATCGATGTGCTCGATGAGCGCCTGCAGGAATTGTTTCATGTCATCGATCAGATGGACGGCGGGAGCATTTCCGACGTGCCCATCGTGCAATCGAGGATGCCGGTCGACCTCGACGAAGACATGGTGAGCTGGAGTCGTGAGTATTCCGATCCTGAGTACCCGGTGCAATTCACTGAAGCGCTCGAGGCCATGGCCGCGTTCGGGATCGCTCCGTCGATTCATTAGCCCTTCCCGAGCTTCCCGACACCCCGCGGGCGCCCCCGAAACCATGTCGTCGCGAAAAGCCCTCGAGCGCATGGCCCCTCCGGTGGAGGAGGCGATGGTATTCATTTGCGAAAAATGCGGCAAACGCGCGGCCGATGGAGATAAGCACGCCAGCCATAAATTGGCGTCGAAATTGAAGCGCCGGATCAAACGGGAGTTGGGCAAGGGCAGGGTCCGCATCGTGCTCACCTCCTGCATGGACGCTTGCCCGGACGATCGCATCGCCATCCTGTTTCAGTCGATGATTCCCGGGGTCGCTCCCCTCTTCTTGGACGCGGACCCCGGCGACATCGACGGCAGCGCCGAGGCTCTGCTGAAGGTCGCCAGCCAGGATGTGTCGCGACTGAGTTGACAGGTCGTATCGCGAGGCGGGGGTTGCACGCTCGGGTAGAATACCGAGGACACGGCAAGCCGCCCTCATTTAGGAACCCACCATGAGCACCGAGGCGCTCGAGCAACTCGAGACCAAGATGGCATTTCTGGACCATGCAAACGCGGTGCTGAGCGACATCGTGTCTCGCCAGCAGCGAGACATCGACGCCTTGCGCGATCGGCTCACCGCCCTCGCGGCGATCGTGCAGGCCGGTCGGGATTCCGATGCCACGCCGCGGACGGCGGCCGACGAACGACCTCCGCATTATTGATTCGACTCTCCAACACTGATCGACTCGCCGAGACTATCTCGCCTCTCCAAGACTCGCCGACGCGCCGAGGCTCGCCCGCGCTCGCCGTAATCATCGGCCGACACACTCTTCATGCGATCGTCCCGTGGCGCGCGCCCACCCAACTGCTAGCCTTTTCGTGGGTTTCAACGAGGAGTCGACGATGGAAAAATCGAATGAGTCTCTCTCCCGGCGTCAAGCGGTAGGCTTGGTCGGCATGGGCTTCGCAACCGCGGCAACCGGCTCCGCGCTCGCACAAGCTCAGGTCGCGCAGGGTTCCGGAGCGCAGGGCAACCGCGGCGGATCGACCGTCGCCAAGGACGATCCACGCTCGAAGTACCCGAAGCCCCCTTTCCAGGAGCAGACTCAGCCCTGGCCGGGCCTCGCGGGAAAGATGAACCCCAAACCCGACCATGGCGAAAACAGCTACCGCGGCTCGGGCCGCTTGGCGGGTAGAAAGGCGCTGATCACCGGCGGCGATTCGGGCATGGGCCGCGCCGCCGCGATTGCGTACGCTCGTGAGGGTGCCGACGTTGCGATCAATTACCTGCCCGCGGAAGAGCCCGACGCGCGTGAGGTCATCCAACTCATCAAGGACGCGGGCCGTCGCGGCTTCCCGATTCCGGGTGATCTGCGCGACCGGGCGTTCTGCCAGAAGCTGGTGACGGAAGCAGTGCAAAGCCTGGGAGGCCTCGACATCCTGGTCTGCAATGCCGGCAGGCAGCAGTCCAAGGCATCGATTCTCGATATCAGCGACGAGGACTTCGACGCGACCATCAAGACCAACATCTATGCGCCGTTCTACATCATCAAGGCCGCGCTGCCTCACTTGAGCGAGGGATCCTGCATCATCGGCACCACCTCCGAGCAGGCCTACGATCCGTCCCCCGACTTGTACGACTATGCGCAGACCAAGGCGGCCACGATGAACTACGTCAAGTCGCTCGCGAAACAGCTTGGAGGGCGAGGCATTCGCGTCAACGGCGTCGCGCCCGGACCGATCTGGACGCCGCTGCAGATCAGCGGCGGCGCATCACCCCAAAAGTACGAGCATTTCGGCAGCACCACCGCGCTCGGGCGCCCCGGCCAGCCGGCGGAGCTCGCCTCCATCTACGTCCAATTGGCGGCGAGCGATGCGAGCTTCACCACCGGCAACATCTACGGTGCCGGCGGAGGTCAGGGCCAGCCGTAGCCGCACCCCGCACCCACCCCGAGCCGCCTGCGCATCAATTGAGCTTGCGTCTCAGGAAGTCGAGCACCAGCGCGTCGGCCTTGCGCGGCGCCGCGTGGGTGAGACTGCCATTGAAGGTCTTGTGGATGATGCCGGAGCGCCAGGCATCGAACACCGCCGGATTGATATAAGACTTGCGACACACCGCGGGCGTATTACGCAGCTCCGCCGCGACCTGTTTGACGACCTTGACGATCTCGCTCTTGAAGGCCTGTTCACTGGGCTTCTCCGGCATCGCGGTACGTGCCAGCAAGGTGACCGCTTGCAGGGTCGCCGCCCAGGTGCGGAAATCCTTGGCGGTGAACTCCTCGCCCATGGCGTCCCGCAGGTAGTCATTGACCTGGCCCGAATCGATGGGACAGCGTTCACCGGAATCCGTCACGTACTGGAACAAATGCTGGCCCGGGAGCTCCTGACAGTGCCGCACGATCTTGACGATGCGCTTGTCGTCGATGAGAACCTCGTGTTGCACGCCGCCCTTGCCGCGGAAATTCAACGCGGCTCGGCCATCGCGGATGAAACTGACGTGTCGGTTGCGCAGCGTGGTGAGGCCAAAACTCTTGTTGTCCCGCGCATACTCGCTATTGCCGACGCGCACTCTGGTGGTGTCGAGCAGGGTGACCACGACCGCCAGCACTTTTTCGCGCGGCAGGCCCGGCAGCGAGAGATCGCGCCTGAGCTTGCGCCGAAGCTTGGGCAGCGCCTCCCCGAACATCACCATGCGATCGAACTTGGCGCTGTCGCGCACCTGCCGCCATTGCGGATGATAACGATATTGTTTGCGTCCGCGCGCATCCCGGCCCGTGGCCTGCAGATGACCGTGCGAACTCATGCAGATCCAAACGTCCCGGTAGGCAGGCGGTACCGCCAGGCTCGCGATGCGCTTGAGCTCGTCGGCCCGCTCGAGGCGGCGATTATCGGGAGTGAAGTATCTGAATCCCTTGCCGACTTTCCGGCGACGAATGCCCGGTTCGTCGTCCGACACATAGACGAGGCCGGCGTCCAAAGCCATCTGCGCAGCTTCGAGCGCAACGCCGGCTATATTGTCGGTTCCTGGGGAAACTCGCAGGTTCATGGCGCCTGGATTGTTAGCTGATCGGCGAGCCGCCCGCTAGGGCCATCCGCTCACACAGGCGTAGGACATCGCGAAAATCCCTATCAGTTCACATCCCGGAGCGGCCAAGTGTGCGCGGCATCGCGCCTCCCCCGGCGTGAACTTTCCTGCCCCCCCGCAGTTCTTATGGATAGCTTCATTTGCCGCCCCGGGCCGGCACGAGGGTATTTCATGGATCGTTTGACCTCATTCGTGACCGCCGGGATGGCCGCTTCGCTCCTGCTCGCAGGTTGCGGATCCGGGATGAGTGGGGGCTCGGCGACGGCACCCTCGCCCCCCGGATCCTCGACGCCCCAACGCGGCCAGCTGCTCAGCAGTCCTCCGGCTCAGATCGCGAGCTTCGGCACCACGGAGCTCGTGGGACGGCTCAGTCTCGATGCGCTCGGACAGGAGCTGCTGACGCTCGCCTACTCGCCGATCTGCACCGTCAATGTTTACGAGCTGTCTTACGAGACGATCGGGGCGAAATCCGAGCTCACCACCTCGTCGGGCGCGCTGATGGTGCCGAGCGGAACGGGTGCCAACTGTCAGGGCCCGCGGCCCATCGTCGAATACGCTCACGGAACCACGCCCATCAAGAATTACGACATGGCGCAGCTGACCGGATCGAACGCCAGCAGCGAGGCCCTCATCCTCGCGGCACTGTTCGCCGCCGAGGGCTACATCGTCGTCGCGCCGAATTACGCCGGCTACGACTCGTCCACGCTGACCTACCATCCCTATCTGGTCGGCGCGCAGCAGGCGGCCGAGATGATGGATGCGTTGACCGCTGCGCGCAGCGCGCTGCCGGTTTCGCTCGCGCCGACGGTCTCGGACAATCAGAAGCTCTTCGTTACCGGATATTCGCAGGGCGGCTACGTGGCGATGGCCGCGTCTCGCGCGATGCAAGCGGCTGGACAGGCCGTGACCGCCTCCGCGCCGATGTCCGGGCCCTACGCCCTTGCCGCGTTCGGCGATGCGATTTTCCTGGGCCAGGTGAACGGCAGTGCCACGGAGAACGTGGCCCTCCTCGTGAACGGCTATCAGAACGCGTATGGAAATCTCTACACCGAGCCGACCGAGGTCTTCGTCTCGCCCTATGCCAACGACATCGCCGGATTGCTGCCGAGCACGACACCCTCAGCACCTTGTATTCGGAAAGCCTGCTGCCGAGCAGCGCGCTCTTCAGCAGCACGCCGCCCGCCCCCCAATACGCCTCGATCACGCCGGCGACCACCCCGTCGACCCTCGCGACCGTGTTCGCTTCGGGCTTTGCGCCCGGCGATTACCTCATCCTCAACAGCTACCGGCTCGCGTACTTGGAGGATGAGCAGGCCAACCCCGACGGCGGTTTCCCTACGGTGACCACGGGCCTACCCGCGGCGTCGCCGAAAAGCACGCTGCGGCAGGACCTCAAAACCAACGATCTTCGCAATTGGACGCCGACCATGCCATCGCTGCTATGTGGCGGCGACGGAGATCCTGAAGTGTTTTTCTTCAACACCCAGCTCATGCAAGCATATTGGTCGAAGAATGCGCCGGGCGCGCCCGCGACCGTATTGGACATTGCGTCCGCGCCCACGGCAGGCGACCCGTATGCCGACGAAAAGGACGCCTTTAGTGCCGCGGTCACCGCCGTGGAAGTGGCCGCCATCGCCGGTGGTGCCACCGATGGCGGACATGCCGCGGTGCTTGCGAACTACCACGCCCGCCTCGTGCCGCCCTTCTGTCTGGCAGCCGTGAAATCCTTTTTCGACGGGCACGGTGGCTGATCGCGAACCCGCAGATCAGATCACGCCTCGCTCCATCAGCGGGCCGCCATCAGGCACATCACCACGGCGCTTTCATCCTCATGATACGCGGCGCATATCCGATGATAGCCATCGGCGACGACGAGCGGCGCCCCCTTGGAGGCATCGCCCTGCACCAGCAGGACCGGCGACAGAGATTTGCCCTTCTGGATTTTCTTCAAGTCTTTGGCGACCGCGGCGTCCTCCGGCGGGAGCAACGCAAGACTGCTTGCGCGCAGCAAATCCTTTGCCGCTCTCTTGATGGGCCGCGCATTGCGCAGGTGGTTCACCAGCCGTTTGGCCTGCGGAGCCGGGAAAATCAACCCCAGATAATCGAGCGCGGCCGCATAGTCTTCGCTGATCGGTCGCTTGCTCCATCGGACGGCATTTTTGGACATGGGAGGGATTCTAACTCTATTTGGGCGGGTCGACCGTCGGGGCGGCCATGGCCGGAGCTGCCGCGCTGGGATTCGGGCGCACCACCCGTCGGATCACCGGCCGCGACGGATCTGTGACAGGGTTTATGTTAGATCAAGTGATGCAACCATTTAGCTTAGCTGTCAAACTGCACTCGCTTGGTAACACGGATAACAGGGAGTTGTACGATGAGAAAAACGGGGCTGGCCACTGGCGCATTGATCCTGGGGTTCGCGGCGTTCTCGGCAAGCGCCGATGACGAGGCGATGGGGCAATGCAAGCTCGACACATTGCACGGCACGATGGCTTGGAGCACGACGCTTCTCACCACCGCAGGGGCGGTGTCCTCCGGCAGCGGTCAGGAATCTTACGATGGCAAGGGCCACATGAAGTATTACGAGCTCTACAGCGACGGTGTGAGCTCGACTTCATACAGTGGGACGGCGACCTACACGATCAGCAGCAACTGCGTCGCGACGGTGACCTATGACTCGGAAGTCGTTCCTTGGGTCTATTTCGTGTCGGCGGACGGCGATCATTACTACTGGAACAACAACCAAGGTACCGGCGTGATCAATTCCGGTCGCGCCGATCGGGTCTCCCAGGCGCTGCTGGTCAAGTAACGGCCTTCTGCAGGCGGCCCGTTGGGGCTATCGGTTCGGGGCTCGAAACACGAGCCCCGGCCCTTGCTGGTGCGCATGACCTCCTCCAAATGCGCCACGCGCTGACCCTTCCATGAAATCCTCGCTCTTCCTCGGCGTTGTCGCCGCCCTGCTGGCCGCACTGGCATGGTCATTGAACTTCATCGTTCCCCTGGTCATCGGCGACTACTCGATCTTCGATCTCGCGCTGTTCCGCTTCCTCATCTCGGGCCTCATCGCCTTTGCCTACCTGCTATTCCACTGGAACGACGTCCGCACGCTGACGATCGGCGACTGGCTGATGTCGCTCGCTCTCGGACTGGTGGGTTACTTCGTCTATTTCCAATCCCTGGCGGGCGCGGCGCTCTACGCAGGTCCGGTGATCGCGCCGGCGTTCCTCGCCCTGGTGCCGGTGGTGCTCGCCATCACCGGCAACTTGCGCTATCCCACCATCGCCTGGCGAGATCTCGCCCTGCCGATCATGCTCGCGACGATCGGACTCATCCTCGTCAATGCGGGCAGTTTCGATCAGGCTGCCCTGGCCGATGCTCCCTCGCTTCTCAGAGGCATTCCACTCGCAATCTTGGCGGCGGCCTGTTGGATTTGGTTCGGCCTCGCCAACCAGAACGCCCTGGCCAAGCGACCGCAGATGCCCGCAGGAATTTGGACGGCTCTCATCATGGTCGGCGCCAGCCTCGGGATCATCGCCTTTGTGCCGATCGGCCTCTACCTCAATGTGTTCGCGTCGCCCCGACTCGGGCTCGCCTGGCATGCCGCGTCGTCGCTTTACATCTGGGGGATCCTGCTCGCGCTCACGGCCTCGCTTGGCGGAGCATTGGCTTGGACCTTCGCGTCGCAGCGCCTGCCGGTCGCCGTCTCCGCCCAATTGATCACGATGGAAACCGTGTTCGGAGTGGTCCTGGGGCTGCTCGTCCGGCATCGCTGGCCGACGGCCATGGAAGCGGCGGGAATGCTGGTGCTTCTCGCCGGCGTGGTGATCACCATCCGCATTTCCCACGGACGCTTGGCGCGCGCCGGGGATGCGTGAGTTCACACCGTAGCGAAGGCGTTCTACTACATCGCGTGTCTCGCTTTTCCTACACAACGCGCTCGGTCGGATGGCGATGATCGTGGCATGTTGTATTGCGCACTCGCCTCCGATTACGACGGCACGCTCGCCACCGACGGCAGGGTCGACGCCGCGACGGTGCAATCCCTCCGGCAATTCAAGGCGACGGGGAAAAAGCTCATTCTGGTCACCGGCCGGGAGCTCGCGGATTTGCGCGCGGTGTTCGAGAGCGTCCGCCTCTTCGACATCGTGATCGCCGAGAACGGGGCCGTTCTGTACTTTCCTGTTACGCAGGAGGAGCGTGCGCTCGCGCCTCCTCCGCCGGAAGAATTCGTCGCCGCGTTGCGCGCCAAGGGTGTGGATCCCCTGTCCGTCGGCAGAAGTGTCGTGGCGACCTGGACACCCAACGAAGGCATGGTGCTCGATGCGATTCGGGAGCTCGGACTGGACTGGCAGCTCACCTTCAATAAAGGGGCCGTGATGTGCCTGCCGCCCGGAATCAACAAGGCCAGCGGGCTCAGGGCGGCGCTCGAGGAACTCAAGCTGTCGCCCCACAATGTCGTGGGGATCGGCGATGCCGAAAACGACCAGGCGTTCCTGTCGGCGTGCGGCTGCTCGGTCGCCGTTGCCAATGCGCTCCAAGCCGTCAAAGATGCCGCCGACCTCGAGATGACCGCCTCACGCGGCGCCGGTGTAACGGAGCTCATCACCGGCTGGCTCTCCGATCCCGCCGCCTTTTTTTCGGGCATCCGAGAGCACGACATTCGTCTGGGGGAGGACATCGAGGAAGGCATTACCGTATTGCTGCCATCGGATCGAGGCGCCATCCTCATTGCAGGAGGATCCGGCGTCGGCAAGACGACGTTGACGCATCTGCTGATCGAGCGGATGGCGGCGGGCGGCTATCAATTTTGCATCGTGGACCCCGAAGGGGATTACGACGATCTGGAGCATGTCATACACCTGGGAGACGGGACGAGAACGCCCTCGCCGGAAGACGTGCTGAGCGTGCTCGATGCGCCACGCGCGAACGTGGCGGTCAATTTGCTCGGCATCGATGTGCCGGAGCGGCCCGCCTATTTCAGCAGACTCATGGGCCAGATCAGCGGACTGCGCGCCGGCACCGGCCGACCGCATTGGCTCATCCTCGACGAGACGCATCATCTGGCTCCCAATACCCAGGACTCCGAGCACACGTCGCTCCCCGATAACTTGTCGTCCGCCGTGTTCATCACCACGCGGCCCCGGAATCTGTCCCGACCCGCGCTGCGCTCGGTCGGAACGATTGTCGGCGTCGGCAGCGAGGCAGCCGACGTGCTCGTCGAGTTCAGCCAGTCCACCGGCAGGCCGCTCCCTGAGACCCCGCCATTCGTGCTTCCCGAGGATGCAGTACTGGTCTGGGACCTGGGCTCCAACCGGGTCCCTCGTGCAGTCACGATTGGAAAGGCCAAGCGCACCCATCGTCGCCACACCCGCAAATACGCGGAGGGGCGTCTGGGCGAGGACAAGAGCTTCTATTTTCGGGGCGCAACCGGCGCGCTCAATCTAAGGGCCTTCAATCTTGCGACCTTCCTGCAGCTCGCCTCGGGTGTGGACGAGGAAACCTGGCTCTTCCATTTGAAGCGGGGCGATTACACGGCGTGGTTTCGCGATGACATCAAGGACGAGGCTCTTGCCGAGGAATCCCGCCGAATCGAGTCGAGCGAGGACGCCGCCGCCTCGCGCGAGGAAATCGCGACGGCGATCAAGCGCAGATATGCGGCGGCGGATGTGGAATAGGATTGAACTCGGGTTCGACCCCAAACCTGCCGGTGGCGGGTGGCCGCGCTGGATGAAGCTAGATTCTGGACTCCCCTCCGTGCGGCGGAGAGAATCGATGGGCTGAAATATTAATATCCCCAACGTCGTTATTGGAGATCGGTGCATCGGGATTTCGAGCATCGATGACGGCCCACCCGAAAGGCCCGAATTGAAGCGCTATCGGGTGTATCGTTCTTGGCGCACGGGACTTCGCTTGGATTCGTGTAATGGCTGAATCCCGAATTGCTCCTGCCAACGCCGCCACTCGCTCATCGGTATGCTGAGGCCGATCAGCCGAGAACTGGAATCGCTTTTGCGCCTGTTGAATCCTCTTGCGTACCAGATCGGGCATCGACTCTATGAGCTTATCGCGCACGCTGTGCGCCGCGGATGTAATGTGCAACTCCGTCAGCGCCGCGTTTGGAAGTGCCAGGAGCACGCCGAGGGCTTCGGCTTCCTCGGCGCTCAACCCGACGAGCCGTGACCGATAACTGAATCCGAGCTCGATCCCGCCCGCGTTCCCCCGGTATACAACGATGGGCAGACCCGCCTCCGTCAGTGCATCGATGTCGCGCATGATGGTGCGACGAGCCACATCAAGCTCAGTGGCCAGCTGCAATGTGGTGAGCCTTCCTCGATTCTGCAGGGCTAGCAGGATTCTCAACAATCTGGATGCTCGCATGATTAATCTCTGAATATGACAGTAGATGTCATATTACCTCAAGCCATAATGAGCACGGCAAGAAACCCAGGGGGACGAAATGTCAGCCAGCGCAAACAACAAGGGCGACTCCATAAACACCAGGGAAGGTCGATCATGAGCACGGTAACGTACGGATCTGGTACCCCGGATGACCCTTGGAAACTCAAGACACCTCCGATGAGCTCTGATTATCTGGCGTGGCGCGATGAAACAGAGAAGCCCCACAAACTAGTCGTACAAGTCGGCACCACCAAGTTGTCCTATCAACTTCGGTGCATCGATGACTTGCACGCCATGCTTGAAATGCACAAAGACTGGATGCCGTTGGGCACCGCCGACGAGGGCAAACCGGTGGCTCCCGGCACCGTTGAAGCGTGGGCGCGCAGCGATTCGAATCCGGTCGGTGGCTACTATGGACTTCGGAAAGGTTATCGAGGCCGCTTTGCCAACTACGTACCCCCGGTCCTGGAGCTGCTCGGACTCGTCGAGCTGGAGCATGGCGCTCGCAATAACCGCGTTCGCGCGCTCAAGAAATAGCCTCGCCATGCTTGCTGGGTCAATGGGAAGGCATCGATGAAATCATTTGCCACGCGCATCGACATTCAGGCGCCGGTCGAAACAATTTGGCACATTCTCATCGATCTGCCCAATTGGCCCCGATGGAACACCACCGTGGAGCGCACTGTAGGCAACGTCGAACGCGGTTCGAAAGTCACCGTGTTCGTCAAACAAAGTCCCGGTCGCGCCTTTCCGCTGCGTGTGACGGAGCTCGATGTCCCGCGGCGTATGGTCTGGGCCGGTGGTTTGCCCTTCGGGCTGTTCAAAGGCACGCGCGTGTATGAGCTGACGACACCCGCTGCCACCGGGGCGGTGTTTAGTATGCGCGAGCAGTACACGGGCCTGCTGGCCGGAGCGATCGGCAAATCAATACCGGATCTGCAGCCGGCATTCGATAGAGTTTGCGCGATGCCTCAAGCGCGAAGCTGAGGGCTGCTGATACCCGCGCGATTGCGAGACCAGACAATGGAAATAACGGAGCAGCCCCATGAGCATTGATCTTCGGTACTTGGGTTATACCGCGATGCTGACCGCCAGCCTTTGGATTCCCTATAATTAACGTTTAGGTCCTCCAGTTCACGTTAGACTTCAAGAGCAAGTCTCTGCTCGGCTACCGAAATCAAGCGCGGAGAACGCGTCATGCTTGTTGGAACCTGCCACTGCGGCGCTGTGACGATAGAACTGCCGTCAGCGCCCGAACAAGCCACTAGCTGCAACTGTTCGATCTGCAGGCGCTTGGGCACCATATGGGCCTACTATGAATTTGGCACGGTGAAGATTTCTGGGCATCCGGAGAACACTCAGCGGTACATTCAAGGCGACAAAACGCTAAGCACCGTACGGTGCGCGTCGTGTGGGTGCGTGACGCACTGGGAACCGCTGCCGCCGCAACCGGGTGCGCGCCACGGTGTTAACTTACGCAACTTCGATCCGAAGATCCTAAAATCTGTTCGATTACGGCGTTTCGACGGGGCAGATAGTTGGAAGTTCTTGGACTGAGGGCGCGTGAATCCCACACAATCGGTCAACGTGGACACTTGCGGATCAATTGGACCGCCCGCTCCACGGCTATCCCTTCCTGTCGCCCTGTTTGACCATTGACTCATAGGCATCTGCCAGTTTGATCAATGCCTCACCACAGCGGGCCCGCGTCGATGACCCGTGCATAGGGGCTAACACCTGCGGCTCCAAAGTTGCCAGACGGCGGATGGTCGAAGCAGTAACGACCGTTAGCGCTGTGGCGCGAAAGAGATCCTCTGCAGCCAAGGCGGGA
>CAWAEU010000036.1:0-84911 GCA_963780975.1 uncultured Acidobacteriaceae bacterium
AGAGTTTGGCTTTGGCAGCCTGGCTGTGAAAGCGGCGGCGCGGCGCAAAAGGACTGGCGCTGGTGCTGTCCGCAACCGATCCGGCGGCGGCGCGGCGGGGATTGGAAAAATATCAGCGGACTTGGGAAGCGAGCATCCGCAAATGGTATGGGTGCAAAGTGCTAATCGAATTGCAACGGGCGGAAGAGATGAAATGAGTGACGAAGTTAGAGAGCGGCGCGGCGGGCAACGGGCCGGGGGCGGTCAAAATCTCTAGCACGTACCTTTTTGCGGACCGTGTATCAGGCGCACTTTTACTTCCGCAAAATAACAAAAATGCTGAGAACTCGCTGAAAATGGCGGAGTCTTCAATCCCAGCGTAGAGCATTGCGCGCAAGGCCGGAAGCGGCCCTCTGGTGCGCTCTCACATGCACAGACAGCGGTGCGTATGTGCGGAGCTTCAAACAGGGGCACTATCGAATTCCATCAGAGAATGCGCCGTTTGATAAGAAATGCTAAGGTTTTCGCGCTGCTGGCGAAGCTGGCCTTCTGCGCTCCCTGGCTTTGTTCGTATCATTCGTTTGTTCGTACCGGCCACACCAGATGCGAGTGAGACGCTGTGATCCATCGAAACAGCCCGTTAGGGGGATAGGGGGTATAAAAGTATTTGACTTCGATCTGCTGGACCGTTATGGCGTGAAATTCTGTGTATCTCCGAAATCCGAAAGATCGGGAAGCGGCCAACGCCTGAAAGCTGTTCCGGGCATCGCATTATACAAGCCGCAAGCGCTGGCGTCTGAGGCCATCAGCAGCGGCGGCTCGCACAGGGGGATAGGGGGCCAAATCCCTACATCAATCGCAAACGTAGACCGTGGATCAAGCACATTCAGACAGCCACAAAATGAAAGTTTTTCAATAAAATCAGCCGAAAATGCGCGCGTTCATATCCCGCCGCATATTGCGGCGCAGTGGGCTGAGGAGGTGCCTGTCATGGGCCTGATAGACACTCAGCAGGCGCGCGCGGTGCCGTTTATGCACACGGGCATCCCGTCGAAACACTCCCCAAAACCGCCGCACTCTGCAAGAATTGATCTTCACCCAAGAGTTACCCAGCCCATGCCACTCTCGCTCGCTGAATTCGTCACCCGCTGAAAAGCCAGCACACTTACAGAGCGCGCCGCCGCGCAATCTCATTTCAACGACCTCTGCGATGTGCTCCACCAGCCCGCACCCCGCCTCCGCCGATCCCACTGGAGACGCTTACACCTTTGAGAAGCATGTCTCCACCGCACAGGGCGGCAAGGGCTTTGCAGACGTGTGGAAGCGCGGATTTTCGCTTGGGAGTACAAGGGCAAAGACCGTGATTTCCGGCGCCGCCTACCTGCAAATGTAACGATTACCGGGAAGACCTGGAGAATCCTCCCTTGCTGGTGGTTTGCGATCAAGACCGCTTCGAGGTCCATACCAACTTCACCGGAACCCGCCCGCACGTCTACCGCTTCACTCTTAACGATCTGCTCACCGTGCGCGCCTACCTCCTACTTGCGCTCTGCCTCCGCTTGAAGTCCTGAAAGATACCTTTACCAATCCTGAGCAACTCCGCCCGGAACGCGCCGCCGCCCGCGTCACTGAATCGGCAGCGGCGGAGTTTGCCAAGCTCGCCACAAGTCTTGAGCAACGCGGCCAGAACCCCAAGCCGTTGCCCATTTCCTCATGCGCCTGCTTTTCTGCCTCTTTGCGGATAGATCGGCCTTTTGCCGGACCATCTATTCCGGCAGATGATTGAACTCAACAGAGCCACGCCCGCCAAATTCACCAGCAAGCTCCGCCAGCTTTTCGCGCCATGTCCACCAGAGGGAACAGCTTTGGCGTGCATGATATTCACTGGTTTAACGGCGGTCTATTTGCCGATGATTCCGTCTTCGATTCTGACCTCCGCCGATATGGGCACCTTGCGCGCCGCCTCCGCTCTCGATTGGTCAAACGTGGAACCCGCCATCTTCGGAACCCTCTTTGAGCGCAGCTTGGACCCCGGCAAGCGCTCCCAACTCGGAGCGCACTACACCAGCAAGCAAGACATTCTGCTCATTGTGGAGCCGGTAGTCATTGCGCCGTTACAAGCGCGCTGGCAAGCGGTGAAAGCGGAGGCTCTGGCGCTGGTGGAGGCCGCAGAAAAGCAACGCAAGGGCGCGGCCTATAACAAGCTACGCGCGCAGATGGAAGAAAAGCTCTATGCCTGGCTCAACGAACTTTCCGCCGTTCGCATCCTTGACCCCGCCTGTGGGAGCGGAAATTTCCTTTACCTGGCCCTTCGCCGGATGCTTGACCTGTGGCGAGAGGTCTATCTCTTCAGCGCAGAGCATGGCCTTCCCACTCTCTTGCCGCATCAGGTTCACCCATCGCAGCTCTACGGCCTGGAAACGAACGTCTACGCGCACGAGCTGGCCTCTGTGGTGGTTTGGATAGGCTACCTGCAATGGCTCAATGACAACGGCATCGGATGGCCTACTGAGCCGATTCTCCGCAAGCTCGATAACATCCAACACCGGGACGCAATTCTCGCCCATGATGCGGAAGGCAAGCCGGTAGAACCCGCCTGGCCGGAAGCGGAATTCATCATCGGCAATCCGCCGTTTCTCGGAGGACAAGAAAATGCGCGCCGAACTTGGAGACGAGTACGTTGAAGACGCTCCGCGCACTCTATGAAGGGTCGCGTGCCGGGCGGGGCCGATCTGGTGACGTACTGGTTTGAAAGGGCGCGGGCGCAGATTGAGATCCGAAAGGACAGACGCGCGCCGGTCTACTTGCAACACAGGGGATACGCGGCGGAGCAAACCGCAAAGTCTTGGAGCGGATTCTTGAAAGCGGCGGAATATTCATGGCATGGAGCGACCGCGAATGGATCTTAGACGGCGCGACTGTCCACGTCTCAATATTGGCATTTGATGGTGGCTCGCAGACAGAGCGATTGCTTGACGGAAGGCGGGTGAAGAGATACATGCTAACCTCACGAGCGAGGCGGATACCACACCAGCCGTTGCGCTCTTGAAAACGCAAGAATCTGTTTTCGTAGGACCATCCCCGCGCGGCTCTTTCGATATTGACTGATCACAAGGCCAGAAAGATGCTTGAATTCCCCAATCAATCGTAAATGGCAACGTCCGAATTCAGATGTGGTTCGGCCCGTCGTGAATGGACGTCTGATGTAGTGCGAGGCTCACGAAACATCTGGACCATCGATTTTGGGAAGATATGACTGAGTCGCAGGCCGCTCTATACGAGGTGCCATTTGAGTACGTTAAGACAACGTCAATCCCGAACGCGGAAAGCAACGTCGTGAGCGCTGCCGCGAAAAGTGGTGGCTATATGGCGAAGCTAGAGCCGGGCCTGCGCAATGCACTAGCGACCTTTGCTCGCTTCATTGTACAACCCGCGAGTCTGCAAAGCATCGGATATTTGTTTGGCAGGAACGCGCGTAGCTGTGCCATGACACGACCATCGCATTCGCCCGAGATGACGATTACTTTTTCGGGGTACTCCATTCGCGACCTGCATGAAGTCTGGGCACTAGCTTAGGGACACAACTCCGGGAGGTGAGAGCGGCTTTCGCTACACTCCACGTCCACCTTTGAAACATTCCCCTTCCCCTGGCCGCCGGGCCATGAGCCGAAAGACTCCCCGCTGGTGGAGGCCATCGCAGAGGCCGCGCGCGAACTGGTAGCGAAGCGGGACGCCTGGCTCAATCCGCCGGACGCCAGCGCGGAAGAATTGAAGCGCCGCACCCTCACGAATCTCTACAACGCCCGCCCTAGTTGGCTGGCGGAGGCGCATCGGAAGCTAGACGCGGCGGTGTTTGCGGCCTATGGCTGGCCTGTGACGTTGACCGATGCGGAACTGTTGGAGCGCTTGCTGGCTTTGAACCATGAGCGCGCCGCCGCTTCGCAGGGATAGGCTGCGCTGGCGCTACAGGGGCACTTATAGCCGCTGGTGGAGTCACAGGCGGGGGAACGGTGCGGGGCATGAGCACAGAGAACACCAGCCCACCAGCCATGAACGCCAGAACGAGCATCCCGACGGAAAGCCCGATGCCGCTGCTTTGCCCCGCTGGGCGCCGGGCAACTCCCGCCGCATCCCCACCAGCCGCCTCGCCCTGGCTGGAATAGGTCCGGTTATAGAGGCCCGTACCTGGAATGGAGGCCGCCGTGTACGATCTGCCTTTTGCATCCGTGCCAACGCGGAAGCCACGAACGCCGATGGAAGTTCCAATGCCGGACTTGGAAGGTTGAACCGCAGCGGTCCAATTTTTGAGGCTCTTACGAAATCGCCATGCCATGACCCAGCAATTCTACCTCCGCCAACGCAGAGTCGGCCCGCCCCGCTGCACCAGCGCCGCGCCCTGGCCTCCATTCACCAGCGCCGGGACGTTGATCCCCCGGAGAACGATCTGCGCAATCGGCTGGTGCGACGGTTCCGCCGAAATTGAAGGAAAAAGCGCTGTGGGGACTGTGGGGACTTTTGTGGGGAGTACCTGCATGTTGAGGCTTGTTGCTCCTGTCGGCTTCCCCACCCTTTGGTTAGTGTTTCCAATCACTTACATAAATCAACAAAACCCCGCAATAGGCCCCGGTAGGTCTGCAAAACCTTTATGCGCCGGTTCGATCCCGGCCCGCGCCTCCAACTTCTTTCCTGTCTCTATCATCCTAAATACTCATCCAAACCAAAACCGCCGGCGCGGGCGAGGTTTCCCTTTGCCACGCCGGCGGTTTTCCTTTGCTATTTGCAGGTACTATGCTTTGGCAGCGCTTTCAAAAGCCTGCGCGATGCGTTCGATCGCGTCGTCAGTCAATACTGGAGAAATCGCCAGCAGGCTGCTGCGGTCAACCAGCGAATCCAGTGCGGGCAGCGTTCCTTTTCCATATTCGTAAGTCTTGGCAAACTCATTCAACGGATCGCTCCACGGACGCCCTGCCGCATTCAACGGACTTTTGCGCACCAGGCTGGCATTGTTTGAATAAATGTGCAGACCCCAATCCGTCATGGCGATATTGTTCATGCCCGACGGTCCGGTGTGTACGCCGGCCTTGCGCGTCTGCTCAACCACGCGCAGGCAGGTTTCGCGGTCCTTCCAAGTCATCAGCAGGAATGCGCCTGTATCTCCATCAGGATCGATGATTTTGCGGAAGGTCAGCCCGGTAATCGCGCTCATCCGTTTTCTGAGCGCGTACTTGTTGCGCCGCATTGCGGAGGTGATGGTGTCGAGCTTATCGAGCTGCGCCAGCATCACAGCGCCCAGCAGTTCAGCATAGCGGCTGCCCTGGCCCCACATCTGGTAGTTGGGATCGGAGAATTCCAATCGCCCATCGGCGTTGCGCGGGTAGCCGAGATCATGCACGGCCCAGGAGCGGCGATAAAGGCTTTCATCGTTGCAAACCACCAGGCCGCCTTCGCCTGCGGAGATGTTCTTGTTGAGCTGAAAGCTGAAGATCGCCATCTCTCCAAACGATCCGGCAGGGCGTCCTTTGAAGGTCGCTCCATTGGCCTGAGCGCAATCCTCAAGGAGAAAGATTTTGTGCTTGGCGCAGATGTCGGCAATCTGGTCAACAGCGCCCATGGCTCCGCTCATGTGAACCAGCATGACGCCTTTACTGTGCGGCCCGATCTTTTTCTCGAGGTCGGCCGGGTCCATGCAGAAGGTCTCGTCCACATCCACCAGCCTGGGGATAGCGCCACTGCGCACAATGGCGGCAATGCATGAGATCCACATATATCCGGGGACCAGCACCTCGTCACCCGGCCCAACGTTGAGCGCAGCCAGGGCCAGCGAGAGAGCAGCCGTTCCGCTGTTCACGGCGATGGCATATTTTCTATTCAGTCGCTTGCAATAAGCCGCTTCAAGCCGCTCAACGCATTTCTGCAAATCGAGCCCATAGAATCTGAAGGGGCTGCGAGCTCTGAGCACCTGCAATGCCGCTTCGATTTCCTCGTCGCCGTAGTAATACGATCCCGGCCACTCATAAGGCAGCAGGTCAGTAGCTTCATTTATTAAGTTGATTGCCATAAAAAGAACCTTTCTTAACTACGATTGCAATCCTTCCATTGTAACCATTTGTCGATTTAGCTCGCGCTAACGCCCAGCAGGATGACGGCTGCGATACCGATCCCTACGCCGGCCCAACTAAGCGGGTGCATCTTCTCGCCGAAGATCAATCTGCCGGCCAATGCCACAACCAATATTGATCCACCAACAGCTACGGGGTAGACAACGCTTCCGGGAACTCCATAGTCCAGCGCGTACGACATGGCTAACTGGCCGCCGAGGCTGAGAACGGCGTATAAAGCGCCCCAACGCATTTCTTTGAAGCCTCCGTACGCTCCGCGCAACAGCATGGGAATGCCGATGAGCGGCAATCCGGCTGCATACCAGAGGGTGAGGTAGGGAAATTTGATGCCGGGGGGAAGTCCCCACGCGGCAATGATCTTCAAACCAAATGCGCCCATGCCGTTGGTCAGCAGAATGAGCAGCATAAGCAAAACCCAGAAGGTTCTATTTGGAGCTTTCAAGGGTCGCCTCCCGTGCTTCCAGACGGTTGCCCTGGAAGAGGCAGAACAATGCAATCAGCGCCAGACTCGAAGGCGGCGAACTTCAGTGGCGTGAGCTTCTCGCCGTAGAACCAGATGGATACAAGCGCCGGAACGCCGGCCGATAGATTCATAAACAGCCAGCCCACGGTTACCTTGCCAATCCCGATAGAAATCTGAAAGGCGAGATAGGCAAGAATCGCGCAGACTCCAAAGCCGACGGCGAGCCAGACGACTGGCCAGGAGAGCGGAACGATGGGCTTCTGCGTTAGCGTGCGGCCGAGCATGAAAACCGCTGCCCAGGTAGCCATCCACATGACAACCGCCAACGAATTACACTGTCTGCGTTCAGCCAACTTGGAAACGCACCCAAGAAGGCCGAACGAGACAGCGCCGAGAATGCAAAACAGCAAACCGAGACTCATTATTTTTTACCCGCGTGCGCCGGGAACCACAACTTGCGAACGTCTTCGACCACTTCGTTGGCCGCCGTCTCCATCTGCAATGCGCCCCACGGAACGTCGGTGTGGAACCTGGGGTCCTGCTCTTCACGCAATGAATGATCAGGAGTGGGCGAGCAATCGAAGGTATCGCCATCAACGATTGCGTAGTCGACATTGCCCAAATGGCCTTCCTTCGGCAGGCGGGAGAGATCGGTGCAACCCGGCCAGCAGGATTCGAGCATCGAGGTCTCTTCTGACGCGGCATGCCCGATGGCTCCTGCCAGCAACGAACGCGGGAAGCCGGGATAAACCCAGATGACGCGCGGTTTATCGGCCGGTCCGTCGTTGTACTCGTGAGTGATGCGGTTCAGCACATCCTTCTGATTGTCGGCGCCGTGGCCGTTGACGATCAGGACATTCTTGAATTTCATGCGGTTAAAGAGAATGTGGAGCATGTCGCGCACCACCGCCCCGAAGACCTCTTCGCGGAAGTAAGCGCTGGCTACTGAAAGCTTGGGAAAGTCCATGCCCTCAACGCGTGCGTCGCGCGGGAAGCCAAGCGCCTCAAGAGTTTCAGGCCGGCGCTGGCGCTCAGTGCTTACCCACAGCGGCGGATAGTAGGGCGACTCAAGCTCGCGGGCCAGGCGGCGCGCAAATGCATGGGCCAGCAGGTTATCGCAGCCCATGGTCAGGTGCGGGCCATGCCATTCCAATGGCGCCAGCGGCAGAATCACCAATCCTGTGCGCGCTCTTGCCGCGGCAATCTCGTCGGGGAAGAGAAACGCCATATTCCAATCGCCCTCGTCAATGGGCCGTTTCGTTTTCGCGGTCATATTATTGATCTCCTCGTTTCTTTTGTTTACCGGCACTTCTGCCGCATGATTCAAAGCATACAGACAAGGTTATGTAGATTTCGCGTGAAGATTTCATTACCAAAGTACATTGGCCTGGGAAAACGGGTCCAGCGTAGCAATCGGCTCAAAAGCTGTCAAGCAAGCTCATTTTAGACTCCCCAGGCATCTCTAAGCGCGGAAGAGTTCGCTATGCCGATTGATTGTGCAGCGTTTGCGCCACCATTTGCGCCAGGTCTTTGGGATGCTCAATTCTTACGGCAGTGAATCCCGCAGCAAGGGCGCTTTTCATGCCGGAATCAGAATCCTCGAAGGCGATCCCCGTGCTTACGCCCAATTTCCTGGCAATCAGCAGGTAGGGGTCAGGCGCGGGCTTGTGAATGGGCACATCGTCGCCAAAAACAATTGCATCGAACTTGTCATAAATTTGAGAGGCGCGGAGAATTGGTTCCACATCGATGCGGTCGGAACTTGTGACCAAGCCAATTCGATATGGCTTCAGCGTCGCCAGCAGCTCGATCGTCTCCCGTGGAATCGGGCTTTGAGCAAGCGACCACTCGCGAACCATCCGCCTGCGTTCAAGATTCAGCAGCATCAGCTCGTCCACCGGCAGGCGTGGAGCATTTTTCACCAACGATGCAAACATCTGGACGTCGGATACGCCGCGCCCAATGCGGCCGTATTCCTCCCAGGTGAGCTCGACGCCATAAGGTTGGAAGAGCGCCGCCCATGATTTCCAGTGCAACGGCTCGGTATCGGCGAGCACACCATCGTAATCAAAGACCAACGCCTGGGTCGCTATGCCCATGAAACTCCTATCGATAAATACATTTTGTAGCAGAACGATCCTGTTTCCCATTCTTGCATGGCAATGCTAATTGGGAACGCCGCACAACCTCGCGCGACGAATATGTGCTCAATATTCTGCCAAATCGCAGAGGATATTTCTGCGTACCGGCGTATGAAGCCGTGATGCGGCAGTGGCCTTAAACGATCTTTGCGATGTTCGAATCGTGCGCTGGAGAACTGCCAGCGGAATCATGCAACTTAGAAAGTCGCATATGGAGTCAGTTATGAGTCGCATTCCTTTCAAATTCACTCGTCGAGAGAATCATGAAAGCAAGTTACCCCGATCTATAGTTGCCGCATGGAGAGTTGCGCGCAGTCAAAGCTGGGCGCTGGCCCTGGCAGCTCTGCTGTATGTCGCAGCCGTTGCGCAGGGGCAAGCAGGCTCGGGCGCACTGGCAACCGTCACATACCTGGGCTCTTCGACCACCAACAGCGTGGCGCCGCAAACCATTCTGGCGGCCACGGTGTTGAACTCCAACAGCAACTCCGCGCCCGCGCCCACTGGAACGGTTACATTTTTGAATGGCACAACCGTAGTCGGGGCGGGGCCTCTGGATTCAAGCGGAGTGGCGACTGTAGTCCTGAATCTGCCTGCCGGCTCCTACACCGTCACCGCATACTATAGCGGCGATCTGCAGCACAGCACGTCCACATCTCCGGCGGTCACGGTCAACGTCTCCGGTACGGGTTTCAACCTCAACGTGAATCCGGCAACCGTAACCGTGGCTACGCAGCGAAGCACCACGGTTACAGTAACGCTCGCATCGGTCGACGGCTTTGCCGATAACATCGGGCTGGGCTGCGCGTCGCTTCCGCCTGGCGTAACCTGCAGCTTCTCAAACATCAGCGCCGATCTGGTGGCCAATGAGAATCCTGCTCCAACCGTTCGGTTGACCATCGACGCCGACAACCCATTGGTAAGTGACTCATCAACCACGAACTCCCAGCACTCAAATCGGAATACTGAACTGGCAGGCTTGTTTTTGCCCGTCAGTGTTTTCTTTGGTTTGATTTACTGGCGATTCCGCAAACGGCAGGCGACGGTCATAACTCCGGCGCTGCCCTGTTAGCCAATGGTTGCGCCTCAATCGATTCCACTTATGCGGCGCCGGGAACGTATGTGATTCAGGTAACCGGCATCGGCGCCGGCAGCGGCATCACAAACTATCAGAATGTGACACTGACGATTACGCAGTAAGGCGAAACTGACAGCACCAACCTGGCAACACATCAACGAACGACCCGGAGTGGATTGGCCGCGTACCGCAATCAGGTAGATTCACGCCGTGATGTGATTCGAGTCACGGAGACGCAAGGCCCGATCCGGATAGCTTTGAAGTAGCGGCGTAAACAGATAAATAGTGCGCCGCCAGCGAGGAACGTCATTATGGCTTATGTAATTACCGATGCCTGTACCAAAGACTTTGTTTGTGCGGCGGAGTGCTCCACAGCTGCCATCGCGCCCCTGGAAGGGGATGCGGCTGCAGCAACTGTATCCCAGTTGTTCATCAACCCCGATGAGTGCATTGACTGCGGCAACTGCGCCAGCATCTGCGCGCAGAACGCAATCTTCTCCAGCGACGAATTACCGGCCGACAAGGCGGAGTATATCGAGAAGAACAAAGCCTATTTCAACTAGAGCGATCTCTTTACGGCTCCGTTTTAGCTGACGGCGCCTGTACCGGAACCGGCGGCGCGGCGACGGGCAATGCTGCCGGCAGCACGGCAGGCTGCACCGGTGCAGCCGCAGCAGTTTGCGAGGCCGGAGTCACCGGCAATGTGAGTGTCTGCACCGTGGCGGGGTCGTCGCGCAACCTCAGATAGAGAGTGCCGCCTTCCGGGTGGGGCACGCTCAGTTGGGTACCCGTAAAATCCGGTGGAATATCAGTAGCGTTATCGAAGTCCGCGGTTGCGGCGATGGATGTGGCCAGGAATAGATTCGTACCGCTCAGCGTGCAGGGCTTGGCAATGGTGCGCGGGCAGCGTAGTTCCTTGAATCCGGGCAGCCGCACCAGCGTTCCCAGCGGCAACCAGTCGCCAGTCACGCCGTCTGCTGACACGGCGCGCGCCTGAATCGGCCCAAATGCTGAAGAACCGAAGCGAGCCAGCGGGTCAACCATTCCAATCGCTGTCTTTGCGTCCTCCAGCATCAGGCTGCCGTCAGCCAGCGTCAGCACAGTGCTGAAACTGCTGTCCACCGCTGCCACTTCCACCTTCTCCTTGCGGGGAAAGTTCGCAGGCACGTGGGACTTGAGAAAAAAGACCAGCCTGTTCTCGACGGGCAGATCGTCGAGTGAGCCCAGGCGCACTGCATTGGGTGCGGCAGCGGGCTGGTCCTGCGTGCCTTTGCTCATCAAAGTGACTTGCGGGCGTGGCGGGTCAACCGTAACCTGCGCCTTCAACTGGCGTCCATCGCGCAACTGCACTTTGGCAACGTAGTGTTTTCCCGGCTCCAGATTGGCCGTCGATGCGCCGGCAAGCAGGGCCAACTGGTCAAAATCCTGCACCCGGTTCAGCGCAGACGGAGTCAGCGTGATTCCGTCCAGCTCGGCGGTTGCCACTTCATCAAGGCGAGTGCCTTTCAACAGCGCCATTGTGTCGCCGGCGCTCAACGTCAAACGGTCCAGCGATGCAGCTTCGGCATAAGCTTTCAAGGGCAGTACGTCAGGCTCATTCAACCCGAAACGGAAGATATTAATGGTTACCGGTCCCGGAGCCGCGTCCTTCAAGGGCACGGTTACCTCCAGCAATCCTGGTTTGGGCGTTTTCCATGCCAGCTTCAGCGGGCTGCCTCCGGCAACCTCTTCCTCAACCCGGTCGACGCAAAGCGTGCTTTCGTCTTCAAGATGGAGCGTATCTTCGCGGCCCACCACCAGGGCAGTCTGGTCGCCGGCCGGCAGAGTCCATTTTCCCGGCTGAGCTGCGTGCAGGTGGAAGCGCGGCCCAACCCAGTCGTCGAAGCCCCATTTGCCGCGCAACTCGCCCATCAAGTTGCCCTCTGAAAGTGCGGGCGCCGGATGTTCAAGCACCAATCCGCCCTGGGCCGAGTCGGCAATCACCGGCAGATCCACAGCAGGGATTTTTGAATCTGTGCGTGGCGTGATGTGCAGTTTCAGATCGTGGGCCAGTTGCGTGGCAAACACCAGCGGCGCACCCTCGACGGGCAACACCAGGCCGGGTTTCTGCGCGCAAAAGCTCTCTGCAGGATTGATCGGATGCAGCGGCGGCAGCTTGCCTTTGACTGATGTCACCGGCGGCAGCGCAACCACCACCACCGACTTGGGATCGCGGAACGAAGGCGGCACATTGAGGCGCAGGTTGAGGGTGTCCTTGGTCGGCAGCGCCAGTGCGGGAATGTATTGAAAATGCGCCGTATGCAACGAGGCAAGAATCTTGGCCGTATCCACAATGGCCCCGACGTAAGCGCTATACGCGCCGCCTCCGCCTACTGACGAATTGCTGATCTGGTTCATCAGGTCGCTGGTTGAGCCATTCACCAGTTGATTCACCAGCGATTGTGCATTGGCGTCATCCAGCACCAACCCATCTGTTTGCTGCACCAGGCAGGGAGCCTGTTGATCGGTAGGCTTGTCAAAACATTCCTTGTCGAGCTTGATGCCCAGGCTGTGAGCGGCATTTACGGTACGCTCCTTCAGCGCTTTGGGGTCGGTTTGGGAGGTTTCCTTGACCAGGGCCAGATAGGCCTCAAGGCGCATGCGGTCCCAACTGGCGGCCTGCAGATCCTGGGTGGCGCGGACAAATGCGCCGGACGGCCGCGCACAGCACCGCGCAGGGTGTTAAAGTCGCCACCCGTCTCCGGCGCCAGAAAAATCAGCGCCTGTTGCGCTTCAGCGGGGACGGTGACAAACACACCCTCCTCACGCGCACCGCGGGTCCAGGTCTCCACGCGTGTAAACCACTCCGGCGGCGGCGGATTGGTGACCCCGCGCAGGAAGCCTACGATCAGCACATAATGCGCGGACTGGCTCTCCGGCAGGTCGGGATGAATCCAGAGCCGGTCACCGGGCAGCAGGTTTGGCACCTCGCTGATGGGCAGCGTAACCTCTCCACGTTTCACATGCACGTCGACCTTTGGACCCACCAGGTCAAAGGGCGAGTCGGCGGCGTGCAGTCCGATTGAAGCCAATGACAACAACAACAGCAGCTGCAAATAAGAGCGCATATCTCTATTGTACGAATTCAGGCGCCTCTATAAATAACTGCGCTTGCGCAACATTTTCAGAAAAAAGGGGTTGCAAGAGAAAACATTTATAAATTTCGAGAGCCATAAACTGAATTATCGGGTACACTTGGGATGTATAGCTTTGAGCTTTAGGGTCTAGCTAGAGTTTTTCTCGAATCCACATGGAATCGTAAAGAGAAATGGATAATGGCTTTTATAGATAGAGCCATATGAATACCATGGACCACTTTACATTGATTCGGGAGACGAAACGGGCCGCATTCGCTTGAACAATAGAGGAAAAGAGCCTGCGGGCCAAATCAACAGAAAACATTGACCGTTGCCCCAATGGGCTGCGGCTTGCCCCATTTCAATGAAATGAATTTAAAGCTAGGGCTGCTATCTAACGCTGGCCGAGCGCGGCACAACCGATCACAGGTATTAGAGCCATAAGGACTCATGTGACGAGTTAGGCGCAGGCAGGTGGGATTCGCGGCATACGGAGAGAAAGTGATGAAAACGAAAAAAGCTGCACAAAGCAGCCTGGATATAAGCAACTTGAGCATTCCCGACGCCGAAGAGATTATTGAAGAGGCACTGAACGAGCTGTCGTTTTCCCCTGACCCGGGCATAGCCCGTGCTTTGCAGTTCCTGGCGCCTCCCGGCTACGAGGCAATCGTGGAGTTGTGCGGTGAAAACGGCCGCAGTAAACGCCGCAACGCTTCGGCAGACACGTGGTCGCCTGAAGACGATGAGGTGCGTATTTACTTTGAGCGCGCCGGCGACGGCGATGCTGCACCGCGTGCGCCCCGCGCGCCGCGAGCAGTGCCCGACCATAACTACGACGACTATGAAGACGACGGGCAGGAGGCGGTGATCCCCGCCGATCTCGATGCCCGTGTCAAAGAGCTATGTGCTGCGCTGGCTGAGGCCGAACGGGGCGGGCACGCCTTTATTGCCCTCAAGTGGTTCCGCGACTCCTTTTTGCCGCGCAAGGCATTCCGCTGGAATCAGCACCCCGAGTCGCGCCAGTCGGTGCTGGCTGAGGCCATTCAGCGCGGCGTGGTCATCACCAGCAAGATCGCCAACCCCAAAACCCCGGCTTATCCCACCACCACCATCCGCCTCAACCGCGCCGAGGCCGGCATTCCCGAGGAGGCGCAGCGTTTCCATCCCGTCGCGGTGCATGGCGACTCCATCGCCGATGCCATTGAAGAGGAACGGGGGAACCAGTGAGCTGCTACTTTCTTGAGGCCACTGCCTTCGCCAGACTTTTTGTTCAGGACCAGGGCACTGACGCGCTGATCCGGCTCATGGAGGCCGTCGAAGACAATCGCAAGCTGATCTCCGCCTCCACGCCGCTTGAGGTCTACGCGGTCATACGGCGTCGCGAGCGGGCCGGCGGACATCTCGCGCGGAAGACGCTACTGCCGCGCTCGACAGCCTGCGCATGGAAGCGGCGCGCATGGTGCAACAGCCGCTGAATCCAGCCGTGCTTGAGGCCGCGCGTCAGCTCCTCGACCGTACCGCACTGCGCTGGCCCGACACTCTGCAACTGGGCGCTGCACTGGTGGCCCGCGATATGTTCCAGGGAACGGAGATCATCTTTGTCTCCGCCTCGGCACAGTTGCTTGAAGTGGCAAAAGCTGAAGGCTTCCACGCAATCGACCCGGCGAAGGACGCGGTTGAAGTGGAGAAAGAAGCGGAATAACGGTGTCGGTTTAAGCAAGATTTGTAATGCCATCCACCGCTAGTTTGGCAGTTCGACTTTCCCGTCTCTTTCTTTGATATAGGTGGCGAGAGTCTCTAGCGTGCCAATGTACAGCATTTCTACGCCATCCTCCCTGATGAGCCACCAGTGCGTCAGCTCCAGATCCTCGTTCTCATTCGGGATGACAAGCTGTCCGTAGCGCTCCGCGAGCTCCTTAACTTGTGCCTCACTTTCGATTAAGCCGCGTTTCAGTATCTCCAGCATTTTTGCCTACTTACACACGAAATATCTCTTACTCAAATAAGCTATGAAGGAATCTTGATGATTATGTATTACTCCCGCCGGAACTTATTCGCCTGATCAAACTCGTCGCGCAGCTCCGGGGTGCGGAGGTTTTCGCGCAGGTGCGCGATGCGCTCTTCAAGAGCCTGGAGCGCTGCTTGAACGTGCTCAGTATTGGTGTAAGCGATATCGCGCCACATGGAGTAGGGGCTGGCGCCCAGCCGCGTCATCTCACGCAAAGCGCGTCCGCCCACGTCTCGCAGTTCCGGCGCGTGGCCCACTTCTTCCTCAAGCAGAGCGCTCATAGCCGTAGCTACAAATTGCGGCAGATGGCTGACCCACGCCACCAGTTCATCGTGGCGCGCGGGGTCCAGATCGATGGCCTTCGAGCCCATGGCAACAACCAACTCCCGCCAGTCTTTGACCAGGGCGGCGGATTGCGGGGAACGCTGGGTCTTCGGATCGTCAGTAAAGAGCCAGACCGCACCGCGAAAGAGCGTCGCATCTGCCAGGTTCGCTCCGCCACGCTCCTTGCCCGCCATGGGATGCCCAGGAAGAAATGCCGCGCGATCCGGCCGGTTGAAGAGGCGCGTTCCGGCCTCGGATATCATCGCCTTGGTGCTGCCCACATCGGTAACCAGGTGATCGGGACCGAGGATGCCGGCCAGCTTCTCCATGAAGTCGAGCGTGGCGTAGATGGGAACAGCCAGCAGCAACACCTGGCTCTCGCGTGCAGCCTGCAACGGGTCCGCCGCAATCGAGTCGATGGCGCCAAGCTTGAGTGCAAGTTGCGCCCCTTCCAGGCTTCGATTCCAGCCTGTGATCGCGCCTTTATAACCTGATGCGCGCAGCGCCAGCCCCGCCGATGTACCCAGCAGGCCCGTTCCCAGAATGGCGATGCGTTCAATCATGGCTCTATCCTCATTTCCACCTTGTAGCGGAGCTAGCGGTGTTAGCCGCACTTCGCGCGTGTTAGCGGAGTTAGTTTTTATCTAACCCCGCTAACCCCGCCAACTCCGCTACAACGTTCTTCCCACCGCTGTCGCAATCACCCGCAGTTCACCCACCAACTGTTCAAACTGGTCGAGGAAGAGAGTCTGCGCGCCGTCGGAGGCGGCCTTGTCGGCGTTAGGATGAATCTCAACCAGAATTGCATCCGCGCCAGCAGCCACTGCGGCTTTGGCCATGGCAGGAACCATATCGCGGCGTCCGGTCCCGTGCGATGGGTCGCCCACAATAGGCAAATGCGAGAGCTTGTGAATCACCGGAATAGCCGCAATGTCCATGGTATTGCGCGTCGCAGTTTCATAAGTCCGGATGCCGCGCTCGCACAATATCACGTCATAGTTGCCGCCGGAGAGAATGTATTCGCTCGATAGCAACAGCTCCTCAATGGTAGCCGCGATGCCGCGCTTCAGCAGGATCGGTTTGCGCACCTGGCCCAGCTCGCGCAGCAAATTAAAGTTCTGCATATTGCGCGCGCCCACCTGGAAGCAGTCCACATAAGGCAGCATGGGCTCGATCTGCGAGATTTCCATCACCTCGCTCACCGTGAGCAGCCCGTTCGTTTGCGCAGCCTCGTGCATCAGCTCGAGCCCCGGAATGCCCAGTCCCTGAAATGCATAGGGCGAACTACGCGGCTTGAAAGCGCCCCCACGCAAAAAGCCTGCTCCCATTGCCTTTACGCATTTGGCAATAGCAAAAATCTGCTCGCGGTTTTCAATGGCGCACGGGCCGGCGATCACCGCAACCTTCTCGCCCCCAATCGTCGCTCCGTTGGAGAACTCAATCACCGAGCCCTCGGGACGAAAGGCACGTCCGGCCAGCTTATATGCCGCCGTGATGCGGTGCACTGAGAGCACGCCGGGAAGCAGTTCAAATTTTCTCAGGTCGAGCCCGGCGGTTGCGCCCACGCCAGCCAAAATGGTTTGGGTTGCGCCCGTAGTTCGGTGTACGTTGAGCCCCGACTCCATAATCACATCGATGACCGCATCGATCTGTTCTTCGGTGGCCTTTTCCTGCATGGCTACAATCATTGCTTGTTCCCTGTCTCGGGCGCGTTAGACTCAGTCTTCGCGCCTGTTCCTTGGCCCGGCTCCAGATCACCCCCGCGACGAAGACCTGTCGCCGGAGACCCCGATGTATTCGCCTGGGCGTTTCTCTGCGATGCCAACTCGTCCCTTTGCAGGGCACGCATCACGTCGATGATGCGCTCGTAGATATGCGTCAATTCAATGTCCGGCAGCGGACCATTGTTGGCCGCGCGCACGTTGGCGTAGACCACTTTTTCGCGCGCCGGCTCGTAGACCGGCAGCGAAGTGGCAGCCTTCAGGTGACCGACCATCTGCGCGGCGCGTGCCCGCTCGTTCAGCAACGCAACCAGTTGCCGGTCAAGAACATCAATTTGATTTCGCAATTCTTCCAGCGTCATTCCATCCTCGTGTCAGCAAAAAAGCTATCAGCTCTCAGCCTTCAGTTCGAATCTGCCGAGAGCCAAACCTCTACATCCTAATCAGGCAACGCATAAACTGATAGCTGAAGACTATAGCTGTTCTCACTGGGCCAGCGCCGCCTCAGGCAGGTGCAGGCCCTTGATAAATCGAGCCACTGCGCCGGGCGCTGTCTCCGGGAGTCGATTGTTCAATCAACTCCACAATCGCGCTGCCGACTACCGCGGCATCCGCGAACCGTGCCACCTGGGCCACATGTTCCGCATTACTGATGCCGAACCCCACGGCTACCGGCAGCGTGGTCCATCGGCGGATGCGCTCCACCAGCGTGGCGGTTTCGCTGGTCAGGGTCGCCGCGGCGACTTGCTTGCCCGTAATGCCCACGCGGGAGATGGCGTAAATAAAACCCTGTGAGTGAGTGGCAATGGCCTTGAGCCGTTCGTCGGGACTGGTGGGCGCGGCCAGAAAAATAGGCGCGAGCTTCACGCGTACCATCTCTGCGAGATATTCGCCCGCCTCTTCCACAATCAGGTCGGTCACCAACACTCCATCCACTCCAGCCGCCGCAGCTTCATCGGCAAACTTGCTCAGCCCGTAGCGCAAAATCGGATTCAGATAGCTGAAGATCACCAGGCCGGCTTCGGCCGCTCCGCGCGAATCTCCTGGGCCAGTTGCAGCACATCTTTAAGTCTCGTTCCGCGCGCCAATGCCCGCTCCATAGCTCTCTGAATCACCGGCCCGTCAGCCAGCGGATCGCTGAAAGGCACACCCAGCTCAATCACCGCGGCGCCCGCATCGATAGCCGCAATCGCAATGGCTCGCGTCGCAGCAAGATTGGGATCACCGGCCGTCAGATAAACGACCAGTCCGGGTTTATGTTCAAAGAGAATCGCCATGGTAGCTCTAAGCTCCCTGCAGCTTCAGCTCGCGCGCCAGAATGCCCATATCCTTATCGCCGCGTCCAGAGAGGTTGACTACCAGTATGTCATGCGTGGGTAGCGTGGGAGCAAGGCGCAGAGCCTCGGCCACGGCATGCGCGCTTTCGAGCGCCGGCAAAATTCCCTCCGTCCGCGCCAGCACTACCACTGCATTGAGGGCAGCCGCATCATCCTGCGAAACGTATTCGGCGCGCCCCGAATCGTGCAGCGCCGCATGCTCGGGTCCAATGGAGGCATAGTCGAGACCGGCGGAAACCGAATGTGTCAGCGCAATCTGCCCGTTCTCATCCTGCAGCACATAGGAGTACGTTCCCTGCAGCACTCCCGGCGCACCGCCTGAGAAGCGCGCAGCATGATCGCCCAGCGCGGTTCCACGCCCACCGGCTTCCACGCCTATCAATCGCACCTCTTTGTCGCCAATAAATTCATAAAACGCGCCGATTGCGTTCGATCCACCGCCCACGCAGGCAACCACGGCATTTGGCAGCCGGCCTTCTTTCTCCAGAATCTGCTGCTTCATCTCAATACTGATCACGCGGTGGAAGTCGCGCACCATGGTGGGGTAAGGATGCGCTCCCAGCGCACTGCCCAGCAGATAGTATGTGGTGCGGACGTTGGTGACCCAGTCGCGCATTGCTTCGCTGATGGCGTCTTTCAGCGTCTTTGATCCCGACGAAACGCCGCGCACCTCGGCGCCCAGCAGCCTCATGCGCAGCACGTTCAGCTCCTGGCGCTCCATATCCACGTCGCCCATGTAGATCACGCATTCCAGACCCAGCAGAGCGCAGACCGTGGCTGTAGCCACTCCGTGCTGTCCCGCGCCGGTCTCGGCAATGACGCGCTTCTTGCCCATGCGCTTGGCCAGCAATCCCTGGCCCAGCGCATTGTTGATCTTGTGCGCGCCGGTGTGGAGCAGGTCTTCGCGCTTGAGGTAGATTTTGGCTCCGCCGAGTTGCTCGGTCAGGCGTTTGGCAAAGTAGAGTGGCGTGGGACGTCCGGCGTAGTTCTTGAGCAGCCCGGCTAATTCGGCCTGGAAGGTCGCATTGTTTTTCGCTTTCTCGTACTCCTGCTCCAGCTCGACCAGCGCCGCCATCAGCGTCTCCGGCACGTAGCGGCCCCCATAGACGCCGAAGCGGCCGGGGCGCGGCTCGGTTGGATTTGCCGGAAGAATGATCGATGCCATTGGCGCCTCCTGTGCGTTTGCCCCCAAAGATGTTACTTTTCAGTGTACAAGGCGCGTTAGTGCCGCGCGGTTTTGAACAACCGTTTGCGACGGCGACCGAGGAAAGACGGCGATTTAGCCCTGATGAGGACGAGATGACGAGCGAGGAATATAAGAAGGCCTTCGGCCTCTCTGAGTCATATGCGAAAGACCCGAAGAAAGCTTTGGAGTTCGCCCTTGATATTCGCAAGTTTGAGATCGAACTCTATTGGAAACGCGCGACCTATTTCTGGGCGTTTATTGCTATCGCGCTAGCAGGCTTCGGCAGCGTATTGGCTGCGAAAGGAATCCCATGCGACGAGAAAGGGGAGGCGCTTCTTACGGCTTCCTGTCTTGGCTTGGTCTTCTCAGTAGCTTGGTACTTCGTTAACAGAGCAAGCAAATTATGGCAGGAGAACTGGGAGAAGCACGTCGATCTTTTGGAAGACGAAGTAATCGGGCCTCTATACAAAACCGTAATGAACGACGACGACATACGCTTTTGGCGGCTGTGGGGACCATTTCCATTTTCCGTTTCCAAGCTCAACCAGATACTGAGCATGTTTGTCGTGCTGCTCTTTCTTCTACTTGTAGCGTCGGCTCTTTGGAAATGCATTTGTATTGGTTGGTCAACCGGCCCATTCGCGATTTCGATGGTCATTCTGACCATCGCGGCAATCGTGACCCTCTCGTGGAAAGGAAAAACAACACAACCTGGAAAAGTGGGCCGCGTACGCGCAATCAAGCGGGTAACTAAGATCGTTTGAGACTAGCCATATGCCCAACATTTCGCCTTTGAGAAGTGGGAGCAGACTCTTCTGAATCAGGCACTCTTCGCACGGCGCTTTGTCTTCTCTGCAAATTGCGAAGACACAAGCACGACCGGCTCCTGGTCGGGGAAGGTTGCGATCATCGTCAGATGGCCGCCCATCGCCGCCACGGTGCGCGCCATCGTGGAGAGGCGCGGGTCTTTGCGCTTCTCCAGGCGCGAAATCTGCATCTGGCCGATTCCCAGAGCCTCCGCAACCGTTGCCTGGCTGATCTTGCGCCCTTTGCGCAGTTCGGCCAGGGTCATGCGCCGCCTCACTTTGGCTACCAATTCAGCGCCCCTTTTTGCAATGGCCTTTTGCTCATCCAACGGCAATGGCAGCAATTACTTCTTCAACCGGAATGGGTCTGTACATTGCAGTTACTCCTTTGACTCAAGATTATCGAGGTGTTCCCTGTACCGTTTGTCAGCCTTGTCAATCAGCCGTTTGTAGAACATCGCTTCGCTCACGCCCGATTTGTCTCCGGCGACGAGCAAAATTGCATTGCGCCGAGGATCGAAGGCAAATGCAACCCGCCAGACTCCCCCATCTGCCCTGAAGCGAAGTTCCTTCATATTTGCGTAGCGTGAATCGTTCAATGTGTCTACGTCAGGCCGTCCCAATGTTGGTCCGAACTCCCGCAACGACTCAATCGACGCAACAAGTTCAATTCGTACCGCTCTCGATAGTTCAAGAACTTCTTCTTTGAACTTCGGGTAGAAGTCGACGGACCATCTCATGACATAATTATGCCATATAAAGCATTATGCGTAAATGGGCATTTTTTGATTATCCAAGAGGTTTTTAAGGATGCGATCCTACTTCCGCTTGCGTTTCGTTGTTCTCGCGCGGGCAACAAATTCCCTTACCTTTACAGGGTCTTTTTTGCCCGGCGCAACCTCCACGCCTGAAACCACATCCACGCCCCATGGTTGCAGCGTGGCGACGGCTTCAGCTACGTTTTCCGGAGTCAAACCGCCTGCGGCAACGCGACGCTTACGCGCATTCGCGCTTTGAAAAAGCGTCTTGCGGGCAATTTTCCAGTCGAAAGCTGCGCCGGTGCCGCCTACTGCTGTGGTTGTGCCCGAATCTACCATCACGGCATCGATATGCGGGTTTTTATCGTGCCCGGCTACCTGTTCCTTGATCAGCTTCGCAGCTCCGGCATCAAAATGGACCACGCGCAAAATCCGCAACTTCGGCCCCAGCAGTTCGCGCAGCTTGGCAGGCAGCTCCGGCCTGGCGTCAAAGTGCAGTTGCACGCCAGTCAGTCCGCACTCGCGCACAGTTGCATAAATTTCCTCTAGCGGTGCATCGACGAAGACGCCGACCTTCTCCACGGTTGCCGGGAGGTGCCGCACAATGGCCGCAGCCTGAGCAGCCGTTACACGGCGCGGGCTGGGCGCAAAAACAAACCCCACTGCGTCTGCACCGGCTTCGACGGCCAACTGCGCGTCCTCGAGTGAAGTATTGCCGCAAATTTTTATCCAAAGACTCATGAGATTATCGCGTCTCAGCAACTCCAGCCAGCATTTCCGCGAGCGCCGCGCCGGGGTCAGGCTGGCGCATCAGGCTCTCGCCAATCAGGAATGCGTCAAAACCAACCGCCTGCAGATGCGCAAGATTCTCCGCCGTAAAAATGCCGCTCTCGGTTACGCGCACAACGTTTGCAGGAATCTGATTCACCAGTTGGAGCGAAGTTTCAAGGTGAACAACAAAGGTTTTCAAATCACGGTTGTTTACGCCGATTGCGTCCGCGCCGGTCTCGCCCAACGCGCTGAGCACCCGGTCAAGTTCGTCCGTGGTATGCACCTCGACCAGCACGTCGAGCGCGAGTCCACGTGCCGCAAGGGCAAAGCGCTTCATCTCCGCATCGGTCAACGCGGCGGCAATCAGCAATATCGCGTCAGCGCGATGGGCGCGGGCCTCGACAATCTGGTACTCGTCCACCATAAAATCCTTGCGCAGGCAGGGGAGCTTTACGGCCGCCGAGGCCAGCTCAAGGTTGCGCAGGCTGCCCTGGAAATACGGCTCATCGGTGAGCACTGAAAGCGCCGCCGCACCGCCCGCCTGGTAGCGCCGGGCCAGCCACTCCACATCAAAATCGGCTCGAATAAGCCCCTTTGAAGGCGAAGCCTTCTTGATTTCGGCAATAACCGCCGGCCCTTTCGCAGCCTGTTGCCGCAAAGCCGCCGCCCAGCCGCGCGGGTGATGTTCCGCCGCGCGCCGCTCCAGCTCAGCCGCAGGCACGAGTGCTTTTGCCGCTGCTACAGTGGCGCGGGTTGTAGCTAAAATTGTGTCCAATCGGGTAGACATGCTCTGGCTCGAGTATACGAGGATAGCCGTAATCGGTATCTTCAATTTACCCTGTCCGGCTATCGCGGATCATGCGACAATTTAGATATAGAACGAGTTAATTAAAAACGTGCGAAAGTGGCGGAATTGGCAGACGCACCAGACTTAGGATCTGGCGGAGCAATCCATGGGGGTTCGAGTCCCCCCTTTCGCACCAATCACTTACAGCCCCTGCCCAGCCTCGCATAAACTGCAATGCCCTGAGGGTTGTTGCCTCAAGGCATCGCCGTTTGCAAACCAAATTACATTTCAAAAGCGGTGAAGGATGTGGTCCACGATGTGTTGTGCGTGCTCAATGTGATCGAGGGTGCGGCGCTTCAATCCGCGGGCAAAGTCATTATCCTCTTCCTGGTCGACGTCGTTCCATGCGGCATTTCCTGCCTCAAGTGCTTTGTGGAAGCGATCGGTCGGCACGATACGGGCGTCGATGGGCATATGGTCACGAAGATCTTTGCCGTCATCGATTGAAGCACTCTTGATATCGCTGATGGCCGCATCGATTTCAGCAATTGCCTGCACAGATTCGTCGTCGAGCCGTTCATCGGGAGTCAGGCGATCGAGATAGGCGCGCATCAGGCGCAGGTCGCTCAGAGCATGCAGATAGGCCGGATGCTGCATGGGAATCTGGACTGCCGCGACTGGCGGGGCTTGATCGTATCGATGAATAATGTGATCCACAATCTGGTTAACCCGCTCAATGTGATCGAGGGTGCGGCGCTTCAATCCGCGGGCAAAGTAGTTGTCCTCTTCCTGGTTGACGTCGGCCCAAGCGGTATTCCCTGCCTCGCGCGCTTTGTGGAAGCGATCTGCCGGCATGATGTGCGCATCAATGGGCGGATGGTCGTATAGGTTCTTGCGATCGTCGATTGAAGCGCTCTTGATGTCGCTGATGGCGGCGTCGATCTCGGCGATGGCCTGCGCGGATTCCGCATCGAGCACTTCGCTGGGAGTCAGGCGATCGAGATAGGCACGCATCAGGCGCAGATCGCTCAGAGCATGCAGGTAGGCCGGATGCTGGCCGCCTAACTGGATGGGAATCTGGACCTGGATCTGGGGTTGCGGGGTTGCAAACGCAAATGTGGAGAGAAGGGAAATTACAACAATCGATAGCTTGCTGATCTTCATCGAACGTTTCCTCCGGGGATGCATGGTTTGTGTTCAGGGGAGAATCTACCAATGCGGTGGGTAGTATTTCACAGCAATCGGGGATTGGATACCCAGCATAATTAAAAAGTTTCAGGCCCAGGTTTCCCTCCCTTGTCTTGAAAGCCCCGGCGATAGTCGTTTTCCCACCTGCGGGAGTAATCTGGTAAAACCATGAGTCCAGCACCCCAGCAACCCAAAATGAACCTTGTCCCGAGCCCCGACTTCCGCGAGTCCTATGCCAACAGCGTGCAGGTGCGCGTCAGCGTGTGGGACTTTCAACTGGTATTCGGCCTTGCTTCGAGCGAAAGCCCCGAGCAGGTAACCATCCGCAACCATGATGCAATCTTTCTGAGCCCGCAACAGGCAAAGGCCCTGTGGAATGTGCTGGGGCAAAATCTCGCCCAGTATGAGCAGGCCTTCGGTGTGTTGAACCTCGAGCCGCATGGGGACAATTTTCCGCAAGGGCCCGTTAACTAAACTCTTAAAGCATCAACCCCTCACAGGAGCCACCGCTTGCTCTCAAAAAGTCGGATGCTGCCGCGGATCGACGCGCCGCTTCCCCTCTGGATGATCTTTCCGGTGGTCTTTGCGGCGCTTTATGCCAGCCATTTCACGCTGCTGCGCCTGCCCTATTTCTGGGATGAGGCCGGCTACTATATTCCCGCGGCATGGGATTTCTTTCGCACCGGCTCGCTGATCCCCATCACCACGCTTACCAACGCTCACCCACCGCTGCCCAGCATCTACCTGGCGCTGTGGTGGAAGCTCTCCGGCTTTTATCCCGAAGTGACGCGCGAGGCGGTGCTGATGGTGGCTTCGCTGGGGCTGTTGGCGATTTGGCGTCTGTCCATGCGGCTGGTGGGCGTGCCCTCAGTCTCTTTCTGGACCGTGGTTCTCACCGGGCTTTACCCCATCTGGTTTGCCCAGAGCACGCTGGCCAATGCGGATATCTTTGCCGCCGCCTGCACACTGTGGGGACTGGTCTACGCGCTGCCGGGAAGGGATCGGGAGTGGTTCCCAAAGAACTGGGTTGCCGCGCTGTGGTTTGCAGCCGCCGCTCTATGCAAGGAGACGGCGATTGCCGTTCCGCTGACGTTGGCCGTGGTGAGCCTCGTGGAAGGTTTTCGTGTTGCGTTGCCGGCACGGATGAGGCTTTGGCGACAGGCGGCGTGGTTGTCGAGTTGCGTTTTGCCGTTGGCAAGTTGGTACGCATGGCACTACGCCAAAACCGGCTTTCTCTTCGGCAATCCGGAGTTTCTGCGCTACAACGCGCAGGCCAATCTATCGCCGGTGCGGTTTCTGGCTGCCTTCGGCCACCGTATTCTGCACCTTACCGCGCACATGAATATGTTTGTGCCGGTGCTGATGACGGTTGCGGCCATGCTGCTGGACCCGCGGAAGGACGCCGAAGGTCACGAGCGGGCAGCGATCGGCCCCGCAGCCCTGCGGCGCATTTTCTTTGTGGTATTGGTCAATGCTCTCCTCTTCAGCGTGCTGGGCGGTGCGCTGCTCACGCGCTATTTGTTGCCCATATATCCGCTGGTGCTGCTGGTTGCGGTCACAACTTTTTACCGCCGTGTGCCATATTGGCCCGGCCTGGCCGTCTTCTGCGCGGCGGCGTTTGTTCTTGGGCTCTTCGTCAATCCGCCCTACGGCTTTGCCCCGGAAGACAACCTTGCCTATGCCCACGTGGTCCGTCTGCACGAGGCCGGCATCGCCCAGCTCAACGCACGCTATAAGGGCGCTACCGTACTCACCGCATGGCCGATGAGCGATGAACTCACACGCCCCGAACTCGGCTACCTGAAACAACCTTATGAGGTTTACCGGATTGAAGACTTCAGCGTAATGCAGATTGCGAGTGCCGCGTCTGTGCCGGATAAATACTCTGCGGCGCTGGTTTTTTCCACCAAATACGAACCGCAGTCGCCCATCTTCACGCTTGGGCCCTGGAGCACGGCGATGGATGAGCGCTACTTCGGCCTCCATCACGATATGCAGCCGGAGGCCATTGCCAAAGAGCTAGGCGGTGCGCTGATATGGAAGAAGGAAGACCAGGGCCAATGGATTGCGCTCATCCGCTTCAACCGGCAATTCGAGGCGGCGGTGCGGATGCCCGATGGCCCGCGGTAGCCGACGCCGATCTTCCCCACCGCCTATAATCAGCCTGTTGTGCATACTCTTTTTTCATCTCGTTTAATCAACGTTCTGAAGTCAGCCGCCACCGTGGGATTGGCTCTTGCATTTGCCCTTTCCTCCACTGCAAACGCCCGCGCGCAGGCAACTTCAGACAGCGGCCGCATTTTGCTGGTGCTGCCCTTTGACAACCGCAGCGGCCAGCCAAGCCTGGAGTGGATACGCGAAGCAGCGCCGGAGATTTTGAGCAGCCGCTTTGCCTCGGCGGGCTTTGCCCCCATGAGCCGCCAGGACCGTCTTTATGCGCTTGACCACCTTGGGCTGCCCGAGGGCTTTCATCCCTCGCGAGCCACCGCGCTCAAACTGGCCGAGACGCTTGACGCCGATTCAATCATTGTGGGCAGCTACATAACCGACGGAACCAGCATCGTGGCCGAGGCGCAGGTGGTGGATGTACCGCACCTGCACATGAGCGCTCCTGTAACCGCCCGTGGCCAGATGCTCGACATGATTGCAGTCTTCGATTCTCTGGCCTGGGAGCTCACCCGGCAGCTCGATCCCGGTTTCAAGGGCACCGAGGAGACTTTCGTAGCCGCCGGCAAGGGGCTGCGCCTGGACGCATTCGAACAATACATCCGTGGCATCACTGAGCCGGATCAAGCCGAACGGCTGCGCCATTTGCAGGCGGCTGTAACGCTGAGCCCGGAGTTTGGCCCGGCCTGGATGGCGCTCGGTCGCGAGGACTACAACGGCCAACAGTATGACAAGGCTGCGGAGGCCTTTGCCAAGGTGGGGCGTGGCAATTCCGGCGCGACAGGGCCCGATGCGCTTGAGGCAGGTTTCTACGGCGGCCTGTCGCTGATCTTCTCAGGAAGCTACGACAAGGCCGAGGAGGCCTTTGACGGGGTGGCGCGCGTTCTTCCCCTGGCCGAGGTGGTGAACAATGAGGGAGTTGCGGTGAGCCGCCAGGGCCACGACGGAAGCGCGCTCTTTCGCCAGGCCGTTGCCGCCGACCCCAGCAACGCCGACTATCACTTTAACCTGGCGGTAAGCCTGAAGCACCGCGGAAATCGAGCTGAAGCCTTTACAGAGCTGGCGCAATGTCTGCTGCTGCGTCCCAACGACAACGAGGCCCAGGAACTGGATGCAGCATGGAAAGAGCCTTCCAGCGTAAAGTCAGCGGGATTCAAGGTATATCCAAAGTCGGCATCAAATCCGGGTACGGCTACTGATGCGGGCGCGGAACTTAAAGCCGATCCTCTGGAGCGCATTGCGCGCAACTTTGATGCTGTTGCCTTTCGCCAGGCAGCCTTGGTGATGGATCAGATGGAAGCGTCGCGACTGGCTGTGCTCACGCCGCGCGAACGGGCGCAGAAACTCTCCAGCCAGGCCAGGGATTACCTTGATCGAGGATTGCTGCTCGAATCAGAGCGACTCTATCTGTCAGCCATTGCCTCTGATAGCAAAGTGGCCGAAGCGCATGAAGGACTGGCCGAGGTGCGCGAGCGTACCGGCGATGGCGAAGCTGCCCGCAAAGAAGCTCGCACAGCCTTGAAACTGGAACCCACCGCCGATGCGTATCTGGTATTAGGCCGGCTGGATTTTGATGTCGGTCAACTGGGCGAGGCAAGCAAGGAAGTCAGCGAGGCCCTCAAACTGGCGCCGCAAAGTGTGGCGGCTCAGCAACTGCTGCGTCAGATTGATGCCAGTGAAGGGCGGAAAAAGTAGGGCTGGCAGATCGGCCCTGAGGAGCAAGTTATGGTTCAGCGTTTGCGCGGGTTTGCAGTACTGGTTGCGGCCTTTGGATTCTCTTCTTTTTTGCTCGCCCAACAACCGGTTGTCGACAAGCTCATTCTCTCCGATACCATCCAGCCCGTTACGCAGGGGCTGCTTGACCGGGCCATTGTGCGCGCCAATTCCGACGGCTCCCAGGCACTGCTGATAGAACTGGACACGCCGGGCGGACTGCTTGACTCAACTCGCACCATGGTCGGCGCCATCCTCAGCTCGCGGGTTCCGGTCATCGTATACGTATCTCCGGCGGGTGCGCGCGCCGGTTCGGCAGGCTTCTTTCTGTTGGAGTCGGCGGACGTGGCGGCCATGGACCCCGGCACCAACGCCGGAGCGGCTCACCCGGTAAGCGAGTTCGGCCAAAAGCTCGACGAAACCATGAACCAGAAGGTCGAAAACGACACGGAAGCATTTCTGCGCTCCTATGTCACCCGTCGCGGTCGCAACGCCCAGGCAGCGGAGGCCGCCGTTCAATCATCCCACTCCTACACCGCGCAGGAGGCGTTGGATCAGCACCTGATTGACCTGCTTGCGACCAGCGACGCGCAACTGCTGGCCGCACTGAACGGCCGCGAGATAACCCGCATGGACGGATCAAAGCTGACCCTCCATCTGGCCGGAGCGCGGATTGTAGTGCTGCAACCCACCATGCGCGAGCAACTGCTGGGCTGGCTGGTCAATCCCAATATCGCGCTGCTCTTGCTGGTTGGCGGAGCGCTGCTCATCTATCTCGAATTCAATGCTCCCGGCACCATTGTTCCCGGCGCGCTGGGCACGCTCATGGTGCTGCTCTCCATCTTCGCGCTCGACCTGCTGCCCATTCGTTATACGGCGGTCCTGCTGCTGATGGCTGCGCTGGTCCTGCTGCTGCTTGAAGCCAAGTTTGGCGGCCACGGAGTGCTGGCCATCGCCGGCATCGTCTGCCTCACCTTTGGCACGCTCACTCTGGTTGCCGCGCCGGTGCCTGAGCTGGGCATCAGCCCCTGGGTGGCCTTTGCCGTCAGCGCGGCCTTCGGGTGCATTACCGTCTTTCTGGTCCGGCTGGCCATGCGCTCCCGACGCATGAAGACCCGCCTGGGCGTAGATGCCCTGGTAGGCAGCAAGGCCACGGCTATGGAGCAGTTAGCGCCCGAGGGCCACGTGCTGGTCGAGGGAGAGATTTGGCTCGCCGTGGCCAGCGAGCCGATAGCTGCCGGCAGCCCGCTGCGCGTGGTGGGCCATGAACATTACCTTCTGCGTGTGGCTCCGGCTGAATCACGAGAGATGCCGGCAGCCCACGCATAACTCAGTGGAGTACAATCCGTCGTATGTGAGGGAATTCCAATGCCCGATGTTAGTATGCCGATTCTGATTTTTGCCGCCATCGTCGTTCTCTATCTGCTCAACTCCATCAAGATATTGCGCGAGTATGAGCGCGGGGTTATCTTCCGCCTGGGCCGCGCACTGCCCACGCCAAAGGGGCCTGGCATCATCCTGGTCTTCCGCCCCTTCGATCAGATTGTCCGCATCTCGCTGCGGCAAGACGTGCTTGAGGTTCCGCCCCAGGACGTGATTACACGCGACAATGTTACCCTCAAGGTGAACGCCGTGGTTACGCTTTACGTGGTCAACCCCAACGACGCTGCCATCAAGGTGGCCAACTACGTCTACCAGACCTCGCAGTTCGCGCAGACCACTCTGCGCTCGGTGCTGGGCGAGGTGGAGTTGGATGAGCTGCTCAGCCATCGCGACAAGCTGAATCTCAAAATTCAAACCATCATCGATCAGCGGACTGAGCCCTTCGGCGTGAAGGTAATCTCCGTCGAAGTCAAGCAAGTTGATCTGCCCGAGCAGATGCTCCGCGCCATGGCCAAGCAGGCTGAGGCGGAGCGCGAAAAGCGGTCCAAAATCATCCACGCCGAGGGGGAGTTCAACGCCGCGCAAAAGCTGGTGGACGCCGCTGCCCTGCTGGCCACCGAACCCATGACTCTGCAACTGCGCTACCTGCAAACCCTGACCGAAATCGGTGTCGAAAAGAACACCACCATCGTCTTCCCGCTGCCGTTGGAAATGATGACGCTCTTCAACAAGCTAGGGGCATCGGCCAAAGCCGCAGCAGAAAAACCGTAGAATCCGTCTAAGAGCGATAAGTAGGATTGAAAGGGACGGGCATTAGCTCGTCCCTTTTATAAAATGATGCCATGCAACCTGGAGACCGCGAATGAGGCGAGTTTTTGACGACGAGGAGCTTGAGCCGGAGCAGCCTCGGCGCGACACCGAACTCACGTTAAGCTCCATGACGTTGCTGGCCATCTTTTTTGGACTGGTGCTGCTCTGCGGGCTGTGCTTCGGTCTGGGATATACCGTTGGCCATCGCGGTTCCCAGCCGCCCCTGGCAGCCATGCAGCCCTCAACCGGCTCTCAAGCGGAGCTGCAACCTGAGATTACGCATCCCAAACCCTCGGCAACCGCGCCAACCGGTACCGCGCCCTTACGGCAAAATGTAGTGGTCAATCTGCCGCCGTCCACCGCACCGAGCGTTAATCCGGCGACGACTTCACAGAGCTCTCCACCAACTCCTGCCAGCGTCCAGCCTCAAGTCCGCCCCGCATTGCCGGTCGCAGCCAACACCTTCCAGCCTGCCCAGCCTGTGGCAATGCAACCGGCTCCCGCCTCATCGGTTCCGCTGATGGTTCAAATCGCTGCCGTCTCCCACCAGGAGGACGCTGAAGTTCTGGTCAGCGCCCTGCGCAATCGCGGCTATGCAGTCGCTGCCCGTCGCGATCCCGCGGATGGCCTCATCCATGTGCGCATCGGCCCCTTCAGCAGCCGCGACGCAGCCAACCGCTGGCGACTAAAACTGCTCGGCGACGGTTACAACGCCATCGTGCAACCGTAGGGCACGATAATTATTCGTGAGCCCTCACGGTCGCTGCTTCATTGAATGGGCGACTCTCATTTTTGGAAACGGCATTGTGATATTGCTGTTCAGTGCCAACGTAAAAAAATTCAGATACCTCTGAGGGCACAGATCCATTTGAATTTCCTTGCCATTGATCTGATTCACCCCAAATATAGCCACCCATGCCCCATCCAGTATCGCGTAACGGACGTCTCGATCCATTTTCTGAATAGTAGAAGTATTCGTCTTTGGCCCAACCATACTCCAAAAGAGAGGAAGTCTTCAACAACCCGGTGCTCGGAATTTGATAAATAAACGTTTCATTTTCTATTACCAGCGCAGGTGAATCCTTTACACCATACTTGACTTCCACCCATCCTACATAACCGTCGGGAATGAGAAACCTGGCAGCGTGACGTGCAAGTGCCGTTCCCGACATGGAAATCGCAGCAGTAACATAAAGTAAGAGGAACCAAACTCCCGCGATCATGCAAGTAGCTGTGCCAAGATATCGTAACTTTCCTGAACCAATGATGGTTAATAAAAAGCCTGCTAACGATGACCAAAACAAAATAGTAGCAAGAAGCCGGATAGTCATTGCACCAAATCGCTGTGAAATCTCGGGTGTAATCCAAGTCAGGTGCAATAATAAGAGAGACCCGACAGCTAAGGTTGCAAAAATCATTCCGGCCAGTGTTAATCGACCCCTTACTGCCATTCCCTTTTGAGCCGAACGGTTCTTAATGGTTAGCACTGATGCAATAAGCATCAGTACAAGCCATAGCGTCAAAACTATAAGGACGATCAGGAGAACGTGACCTGTTAGTACCATGCCAACAGTCTAATCCTGAAATTCAAATACTCAGGACCATTTTGAGTGTGAAAATATCCTACCCCCGCATCCACTCCGGCAGGCCGGAGGCGATCGCTGCGCGCACAGCCTCCATCAGTTCTTCGCGAGTTGCATAATCGCCGGGATTAACGGGCGCATGAAACCCAATGTGCGCCGTTCCCGGCTTGATTGCGAAGCTGCCTTTGGCCATCAGCGTCTCAGTCCCGTAGATCGAAACCGGAATGCACAGCGCGCCGGTCTGCATGGCCAGGTAGAACGTACCTTTCTTGAAAGGCAGCATCAATCCATCTCTTGAGCGCGTTCCCTCAACAAACGTAGTGATGTGCACGCCTTTGTCCAGCAGGCGCTTGGCTGCCTCTACGCTCTCCTGCGCAGTCACCGCGCTCCCGGTCCGGTCTACAGGGATAAACTCGCCAAGCTTGAGGCAATAACCGAAGGCCGGAAGTTTGAACAACGCGCGTTTGGCAAAGGCAGCCGTGCGCCCCGGAATCCGCGGAATCAAAGCTGGTGGGTCGAGGTTCGAAACATGGTTGGCCATAAAGATGCACGCCTGGCCTGCTGGAACATTCTCCAGCCCGCTAACCCGCACGCGAATACCGGCCACGCTGAAACCGGTGCGAACAATAAAGCAGACCACTGCGTAGAGTGGTTCCACATTGCCGGTAACAGCGGCCAGCGGAATAAAAATAACCGCAGAGGGAATGCTTAAAACGACAATAACGACGAATACGAAAATCGAAATAATCATGAGATTTCTGGTGTCCTGATTCTGATAATTAATTAACAACAACAAGCTGTCATCCTGAGCGGAGTTGGGCGCGCATTTTGCGCACAACGTAGTCGAAGGACCTGCGGTTGCTTCTCCTCATTCTTCTCCTAACTTAAAGCTCATGCTTCTACGTCCGCATCCATTCCGGCAACCCGGAGGCGATGGCCGTGCGAACCGCCTGCATCAGTTCATCACGCGTGGCAAAGTCGGAAGGATCAATGGGCGGGTGAAAGATTACTTGCGCGGTTCCAGGATGTATGCGCAGGCTGCCTTTGCCCAGCATTTTCTCAGTGCCATTGATCGAGACCGGTACACACAGCGCTCCGGCGTTCATGGCCAGGTAGAACGGACCTTTCTTGAAGGGCAGCATGCGGCCGTCGGGCGAGCGTGTGCCCTCAACAAAGATGGTGATGTGCACGCCCTTGGCCAACACTTGTTGGGCTGCGGCCACACTTCCCTTCGCGGCTGCTGCATCGCCGCTGCGGTCCACGGCGATAAACTCGCCCTGCCGAAAGCCGGTCCCCAGGATGGGCAGGTTCATCAGCGAACGTTTCATGAAGGCCGAAGTGCGTCCCGGAATCAGCGAGATCAGCGCCGGCGGGTCAAGGTTCGAAACGTGGTTTGACATGAAGATGCAGGCTCGGTCGCTAGGCACGTTTTCGAGGCCAGTAGTGTGAAACCGCACTCCAGCCATCCAGCAACTGCTTGAAAGCATAAATCGCGTGCCCTTGTAGAGCGGCAGCACGTTACCCGTCAACCAGCACCAGGGAATAAACAGGATCGCCGTGGGAATTCCAGTGACGACCATAGTTGCCATAAAGAGAAATGAAGCGATCATGCAAGTCTTTCTAAGCAGTCAGGGTAAAGCTCTTTGAGTCGTGCGGGTAACTTCTCATAAATACCGTCAAAGCCGCCATTGGATAAAATTGCAACCACGTCGCCGGATTTGAGCCGGGGCGCGATGCTGTTCACAATCGCCTCCACATCCGCGTAGAGTTCGGCTTCAGTTCCGGCGGCATTCAGCGCGTGCACCACATCTTCAGGATGCAGTCGCTCAGGCTCTGGAATTCGCTGCTGCTGGTAGACGCCTGCCAGCACAACGCGGTCGGCCAGCCGCAGGCTCTCAATCAAATCGTCAGCAAGCACCTTGCGCCGCAGCGTATTCGAACGCGGCTCGAGCACCGCCCATAGCCGCGACTGCGGATAAGCGGAACGCAGCGCCCGCAGCGTCTCGCGGATAGCCGTTGGATGATGCGCAAAGTCATCGATCACCGTGATGCCGCCGATTTTCGCGCGCACCTCCAGTCGTCGCTTCACGCTTTTGAAGCTGGCTATCGCCGTTCTAATCGCTTCAAGATTTACGCCTTGACTAAATGCCAAAGCCGCGGCAGCCGTTGCATTCAGCGCATTGTGCTCTCCGGCCAGTTGCATCTCAAACTCGGCCCACAAAGCATTCTCGCGCCAGACCTCCCATCGGGTCAGGCCGTCTTCGTGCCGCAAGTTACGGATGCGCCAATCGGCCTCGTCGCTGAAGCCGTAACGCTCCACGCGGCATAGTGCGTGGCTGACGCACTCGCTCACGTTGGCGCTGCCGTCGTAGGCCACAATCACGCCCCGCCGCGGCACCAGATTCACCAGGCGCTTGAATGCGGTCTTCACCGCTTCAAGGTTGTCGTAGATATCGGCATGGTCAAACTCAACGTGGGTCAGAATCAGCGCATCTGGAAAGTAGTGCAGAAACTTAGGCCCCTTGTCGAAGAATGCTGTATCGTACTCGTCGCCTTCCACGATAAAGGTGCGCGTGGGGCGCAACTGGAAGCTGCTGGCAAAGTTCTCCGCTACGCCACCGATCAGAAACGAAGGCTCCAGCGCCGGGTTTCCAAGCGCGGCAACCTGGTAGATCCAGGCCAGCATGCTGCATGTGGTGGTCTTGCCGTGTGTTCCGGCCACCACCAGCGACTCGCGGCCCACAAGAAACTCTTCGTGCAGCAGCGCGGCCATTGAGGTGAAGGGAATGCGCTGGTCGAGCACCAACTCCACCTCGGGATTGCCGCGCGAAAGTGCATTGCCGATCACCACTAAATCCGGCGCTGGGATGAGATTCGTTTCGGCGTAAGGCTGCATCACAGCAATCCCAAGATCGCTCAGCATATCGCTCATCGGCGGATAGGCCGCTTTGTCTGAACCGGTAATGCGATGACCCTGCAACTGCAAAAGCCCGGCCAAAGATGCCATGGCCGTACCGCAGATTCCGCTGAAGTGAATATGCCGGGGCGAAGTTGTCACGGCATCACCGCCGGCTCCAGCAAATTCAGTTCGGCCTTCTTGGCGGCGTGCAGCTCTGCTTCCACACCGAAGGTAAGCGTCACATTCTGCCGAGAAACATGCCCACAGCGAAGGCCAATGGCGATGGGGCCTTTGAAGTCCTGAAGCACGCGCAGAATCACCTGATCGAGCAAGTCAGCTGACGCGCCCGGTGAGAGGCAATCGAGCATCTCACCAAAGACGATTCCGCGCACGCCATCCAGTTTTCCCGCTTCGCGCAGTTGCCATAGCATGCGATCGATCTGGTATGGCTTGACGTTTACGTCTTCAAGAAAAAGCAGCTTGCCCTCGGTCTGCGGCTCATAAGGTGTGCCCAGTTGCGAGACCAGAATGCTCAGGCAGCCTCCATAGAGCGTGCCCTTTACGCGGCCCGCGTGCAACGTGCGCATGCCTTCGGCCTCGCCGAGCGAGTAGGGCTGCCCGGTGAGCGCGGCTTGCAGGCTAGCCAGATGAACGCCGTCTTCACGCGAAAAATCCGCTGACAGCATGGGGCCATGGAAAGCGGGCAACTGAATCTGGTCAAGCAGCCACAGTTGCAGCGCCGTCATATCGCTTGAGCAGATCAGCGGCTTGGCGCTTTCAGTGATGAGATCGAGATCGAGCCCTTCGAGCAAATAGTTCGACCCGTAGCCGCCGCGCGAGGTGAAGATAGCACGGACCTCGTCGTCGGCAAACGCATGATGCAGATCGCCGAACCGCATTGCGGGAGTTCCCGCAAAGTAAAGCGGCCCGCGCGCCAGTAAATGTTCTGACGCTCGCGGCGCGTAGCCGATGGCGCGCAGAGCCTCAAATCCACGCTCCACTCGCTCAGCCTGCGGCGTTGAAGCGGGAGAGACGACGGCCACCACGGCATCGCCGGGAACTGAAGTCGGCTTCAGCAGAGCGCTCATGCGAAGGCCTCGCCGCGCGCAATCAATGTTGCCGGACCGGTGAGCATCAACTCCGTGCCGGAATCGTCCCATGCCACAGTTTGCGCACCGCCGGGCGCCACCACGGTGAGCGGCGATTTGCAGCCGTGGAATTTGAGCGCCGCAGTTGCCGAGGCGGAGCTACCCGTGCCGGAAGATGTGGTCGGTCCCACTCCGCGCTCAAAGATGCGAATCTCAATTTCAGTTGGGCTGATTACGCGCACAAACTCGACGTTGGTGTTATAAGGAAAATCGAGATGGTTGCAGATCTCCTCGCCGATTGCAGTCCAGGATTTTCCGGCGACATTAAACTCCGCATTGTCCACCACGATCACAAAGTGCGGATTGCCGGTTGAGACTTCGACACCGGCAATCTGCAAGCCGCCGGCAAGAATAACGGTGCGTTGCCCAAAGACAGGAACGCCCATGCCGGTGGTCACTTCCACCGCGAATCCGTCGCTCTTGGTCACCGCATCGATCTTGCACTCGCGCATCCCGGCGTCAGTTTCAATTTGCAGCACATCGCCGGGATGTAGCCCGTGTTCGTGCGCCATCCATGCAGCCACGCAACGTGTGCCGTTGCCGCTGATCTCGGCGATCGAGCCGTCGGCATTATGCAAACGAATACGGCCCGACTTATGCCCGGTCCAGCTAAAGAATTCAACGCCGTCAGCCCCGATGCCGGTATTGCGCGCGCACAGTCTCCGCGTCAATTCCGGCCAGTCAGCGCCGCGGGCCGCGTCTTCCGCCACAATCAGAAAGTCGTTGCCGCAGGCGTGAGCTTTGGTGAAGGGGATCAATCTTCCTCCGCATCGCGCCAGGCTCGCAGCGCCACAATCTGCTGCCGTCGATCGCAGGTGAATGGTTCCTCGAATTGTGTCTTGAAAATAATCATTGGATTCCTTGACCGATGCTATCACCGCGCAGGTTGGCTTGTTGAGGGCTTCAGTTGCGGAGTATCGGAGAGGTAAATCGTCGCCGGTGGCTGGCCTTTTGCGGTAAAGCGGCGAATCGCAGTCAGGCCGTCAGGGTGCGCATGCACAGCACTGTCCACCTCATCGCCGTCGAATGCCAGAACAATCGCCGCATCGGCGGCAGGGCTGATGAGCGCATCGCGATAAATATCAAGATCGCTTTCGTTAATTGTCTGTCGCAGCGGAATTCCGGTAAGGGCCACAATCTCAGGATAGGCCGATGTATCCATCAGAATCACGCCGCCCGGTCGCTCCATAAGCATCGCGCGCAAAGCCTGCGGAATCTCGAGATCGTAAGGCCGCCGCGCCTCGACGTTCTTTGTGCTCTCCACGTAAACCAGCGGCCGCTCGCGCACCATAGCCGCAGTATTCAGTGCGACAAGCCAAAGAGCACGCCCGCAGCATATTTCGCCAACCCGGTTTGATCTCTCGCACCCTGGCAATCACAAACTGCGCGGTAAAACCCAAACCCACAGCCAACGCAGGCAACAGTTCCATTCCATAGCGCGAGTTATACCAGGAGTAAGGCCACCATACGGCAGAAAGATAGGCACTGACCCATATGCTATCGAGTACGCATAAAACAGAACCGGCAGCCACAACAGCAGCGCCCACTTAAAAGCACGGCGGCTCGCGATCAGCCAGCCCAGTGCTGTTCCCAGCAGGCTCAGCACCAGCATCACATTGCCCCACGCCGCTGCGGCTGCGTCCAACTCCGCAGCCTTCATATAGAAGATCAGCGCGGCCCACGGATTATGCCATCCCGGATGCGGCGGAAATCCGGGCACGGAAGTGCGTATCTCAATCGCTTTTGCAGAGTAAGGGCCGCGCAGAAAGAAGAGCCAATCACCAAAGGCCATGGAGTTATAAACAAACCACGCGACAGGCGCTGCAACCACCAGTACGCTCGCCAGCCAGAATCCCCGCGAGCGCAACCCGCCGCGGCGCAGGAGCACCAGCCCCACGCAACCCACGCCAGCATCGCCAGCACCCAGCCGTCATAACGTGTGAAGATGGCGGCGACGAGCGCGAATGCAATCCAGATTAGCAATCGTCCGGCTCGCTTCGGGTCTGTGTCCAGTGCGGCGCGCCACTCCACCAGCCAACAAGCAATCCAGATTGTTTCGCAAAGAAAGAGCGACTCGCCCATGGCCGTAGTTTGCAGGTAAAGCAGATTAGAATTAGCGGCGAAAAAGACCAGCACCAGTGCCGCGGCAGCCGGCGATAGCCAACACCGCGCCATCCGGTAGATGCCCGCGCAACCGGCCAGATAAGCGAGTGCGGATGGAATTACGCCGGCGAAGCCGCTGGCCCACCAGCTATAAATCTGCACAAACGGAATCAGCAGCAGATGAGGCAGCGGCAGCCACACTGAGCCCAGTTGAGTAAATCGCGGCTGGTGCGAATCAAAAACCCGCCGCGCGATATGTAAGTGGGCAACCGCGTCGCCATAGTTGAGCATGGCCCCATGCCGCCAGCTCCACGCCGCCGCTGCCACTGAAGCTGCCGCGCAGGAGACCAGTACGGCCAGCCACTCCACGCGCGCAATGGGCTTTTCAGTCAAGGTGAGTCAGCTCGCGGAACAACATGAAGCGGTCGTCGATCTCCTTGCGGGTGAGCTGCTGCAACCGCTCGGTGCCAAAGCGTTCGCACGCAAACGAGCCCATCACGCTGCCATAAAACATGGCGCGGCGAAATACGGCCGGAGTAATTTCGTTCTGCGAGGCCAGGTAGCCGAAGAATCCACCGGCAAAGCTGTCGCCCGCGCCGGTCGGGTCCACCACCTCTTCCAGCGGCAGCGCCGGCGCCCGGTAGATCCGCTCCGTGCTTTCACCTTTTGGAATAGAGCAGCGGAATAACGTTGCCCCATATTCGCCGTGCTTGACCACCAGCGTCTCCGGCCCCAGCGCCATCACCGCGCGCGCCGCCTTCACCAGGTTTTTGTTCCCGCCCAGCACGCGCGCCTCGGTATCGTTGATGAGCAGAATATCCAGCCCCTTCAACACCTCAAGCAACGCCGGACGATGATCGTTGATCCAGTAGTTCATGGTGTCGCCGGCCACCAGGCGCACATCGGGCATCTGCTCGCGCACGCGGCGCTGCAAAACGGGATCGATGTTAGCCAGAAAAAGAAACTCTGAGTCGCGGTAAGCTTCAGGAATCTTCGGCTCAAATGTCGCAAAGACATTCAGATCGGTTGTGTGCGTCTTTGCCTCGTTCAGATTATCGAGATACGAACCTTCCCAAAAGAAGCTCTTGCCCGCCGTATGTTCAATGCCGCGCGTGTCAATGTTGCGTGCCTCAAAGACCGCTTCCTGCCTTCTGCCAAAGTCCTCGCCAACCACGGCGATCACGCGCACATCGGTAAAGAAGCTTGCGGCCAGTGAAAAGTAAGTCGCCGCACCGCCCAGGCAACGTTCCCGCCGACCCGCCGGCGTCTCAATCGAATCAAATGCCACGCTGCCCACTACAGTAATTGCCACTCAATATCCTCACTAACTCAAACAGTGTTATGGATTGCACATAACTTGAAGACCAGCGACGCTAACCCCGCTAACTCCGCTAACAACGCTAACCCCGCAAACTCCGCTAACCCGGCTAACTCCGCTAGCTTCCCTACCACCCCAGATACTTCCCAAACAGCAGCCCCACTCTTTCTTTCGCGGCCGCAGGAATCGCATCCGGCTGCGTGAGCACAGCAAAGCGGGCTGCCGAAGCACAAGCGCAGTTACGTTCCTTGGGCAGCGCCGTCACAGCCGCCTTCACCACTTTGGCTGCATTGTCTGCATTCTTATGCAGCACGGCCACAATCTCTTCAATGGTTACGGCGTCGTGACCTTCGCGCCAACAATCGTAATCGGTGACCATGGCAATGGTTGCATAGCAGATCTCCGCCTCGCGGGCCAGCTTGGCCTCCTGCAAATTGGTCATGCCGATCACGTCCGCGCCCCAACTGCGATAGAGATTCGATTCGGCGCGGGTTGAGAACTGCGGGCCCTCCATGCAAACATAGGTGCCGCCCAGCTTGCCCACCACGCCAAAGTTGGCGCAGCCTTCAGCCGCAGCTTTCGCTACCGTTGCGCACACCGGATCGCCAAATGCCACGTGCCCGACAATCCCATCGCCAAAAAAAGTAGCTGTGCGAAGAAATGTCCGGTCGATAAACTGGTCAGGCATCACAAAATCTGTTGGCTTGTGCTCTTCCTTCAGCGAGCCCACGGCCGAAGCGGAGAGTATGCGCTCCACGCCGAGTTTCTTGAATGCGTAAATGTTGGCGCGAAAATTCAGTTCCGAAGGCAGGATGCGGTGCCCGCGCCCATGCCGCGCAAGAAACGCCACCTTGCGCCCCTCCAGTTCGCCCAGCACAAATGCGTCTGATGGCGAGCCAAAGGGCGTCTCCACGCGCTCTTCATGTACGTTCGTAAATCCGGGCATCGAGTAAAGCCCGCTGCCGCCGATAATGCCAATCTCCGCTTGCGCCAATGCTTGCTCCTTGTTGACGGCATGCACTGCACACACTGCCGGCAACCTTCAGTATAAAGGCAGGGCAGACGAGGCAGGAATTGATGCGCTCGAGTATTCGTTAAAGGCTTACCGCAGCCGGCAAAATGTCTTCCACATCAACCCATTGGGTGGGGTAGTTGCCGGTATAGCAGGCAGTGCAGTAGCCGTTGTGCTCTGCGCCGCCGCAGGCTTTGAGCAAGCCTTCAAGCGATAAATAAGCTAGCGAATCGGCCTCGATGAAGCGGCGTATCTCTTCTATCGATTTGTTGGCTGCAATCAAGTCGCGCTTGCTCGGCGTGTCTACTCCATAAAAGCACGGAGAAATAGTGGGTGGGCAACTGATGCGCAGGTGAACTTCTTTTGCTCCCGCGCCGCGCACCATGCGCACAATTTTTCTGCTGGTCGTGCCGCGAATGATGGAGTCGTCAATAAGGACGACGCGCTTGCCTTCAAGCAAATTGCGCACGGGGTTCAGTTTGAGGCGGACGCCGAAGTCGCGCACGCGCTGTTCAGGCTCAATAAAGGTGCGGCCGACGTAGTGGTTGCGGATAAGCCCGATGCGGAAGGGAAGCTTCGCCTCCTCTGCGTATCCCATCGCCGCCGTCACGCCGGAGTCGGGGACGGGCACAACCAGGTCCGCAGGCACGCCCGATTCGCGCGCAAGCTGGCGGCCCATCTGGTCGCGGCTCTCCTGCACCCAGCGGCCAAAGATGCGAGCTGTCGGGGCGGGCAAAGTAGACGTGCTCAAAGATGCAACTGGACTGCGGAAAGCCGGTGGCATATTGGCGGCTGGTTACGCCGTCTTCAGTCACCATAACCAGTTCGCCGGGAAGAACGTCCCGCTCAAATTCAGCGCGCAGCAAATCGAAGGCGCAGGTTTCGCTGGCAAAAACAATCGTGTCTGGCCCGTCAATGTTGCGGATGCGGCCCATTGAAAGCGGACGGAAGCCGCGCGGATCGCGAGCTGCAAAGATGCGATCGCGGGTCATCATCACAATGGAGAATGCGCCCTCAACCTGGCCGAGCGAATCGGCGATTGCGTCCACCAGGTAGCCTGCGCTTGAGTGGGCAATCAGCTGCACAATGATCTCGGAGTCGGAAGTGGTTTGGAAGTGGCGCCGTCGCGCTCAAGCCGCGTGCGCAGGTTGCCCAGGTTCACCAGGTTGCCGTTGTGGGCAATGGCGATCAGGCCTTTGACCGAGTCCACACGGATAGGTTGCGCATTCAGCAGCGCCGAGTCGCCGGTGGTGGAGTAGCGCGTGTGGCCAATGGCCATTTGCCCCGGCAGCTTGGCCAGCACATCGTCAGTGAAGATTTCAGACACCAGCCCCATGCCCTTGATGTTGGCCAAATGCTGGCCGTCGGCTGTGGCAATGCCAGCCGATTCCTGGCCGCGATGTTGCAATGCATAGAGAGCCGAGATAAGCCTGTCGCGCGGCGTCAGCGTGTCCGTGAATGGCGACGATGCCGCATTCTTCGCGGAGCTTGTCGGAATCAGGGACTAGGGAATAGGGACTAGGGACTAAGGATGACGAGGCCGAGCCTGCGCGGAGTTCATTCGATCGTCGGCGACTCCCATCAACTCCCTGGTAAAGGCGCTGGGTCATGCGGTTACCTCGCCATGGAGTGTGGCTTCCAGGGCGGAGGCCCAAAGATGATGCAGGCTGGCAAGTGGCGCAGAGATAAAAGGCTCGCGATCAACGGTAATTTCCAGCCGGTGCCCACCAGTGGTTCCAATGCGGGCAGCAAAGAAATTGTATTCACCGGCCAGTCTCCCAATCTCTGATACGTTGTCGGGGTGCGCTGTTATCAGCATGATGGATGCTACTTCAGCGAAGAGTCCGAAGAGCGGGTGAACCAGCAGCGACTGATCCTGCTCTACAGTTGCTCCAATTCCCTTCGGGAAGCCTGCCTGTGCGAGGGCAACCGCGATTCCACCGTCAGATAGGTCGCGTGCGGAATAGAGCAGTTTGCTCTCAGCCAGCGCAACCAGCAATTTGTGCAAATTGGCTTCAGCGGCAAGATCGAGTGACGGCGGCTGGCCCCAGATGCCGCCCAGAACAACCTTTGCGTATTCTGACGAACCAAAGGATGTCAGCTTCGCGGCTGCCGCTGCGTCAGTCTCCGTCGCGTCATCGGGAACCACGCTCTCCTCCGCGGCTTCGCGCAAAGGAATTTGCCAATGCAGATTTTGGTTGTTCACGGGAACATCGAGGTTCGGTTGGGGCTGTTCGCCTTCGGGAATCGGCCACAAAAGCACAATTGCGTCGCCCGCCTGCTGAAACTCCGCCGGAACGGCTTTGGTTACGTCGTCCATGATGCCGACAATGCCAAGCACCGGGGTGGGATAAATTCCTTCGCCTCGAGTTTCGTTGTAAAGCGAAACGTTGCCGCCTGTGATCGGCGTTCCCAGCGCAGTGCAGGCTTCGGCAATGCCGTCGATGGCTGCCGATAGTTGCGCCATGATCTCCGGCTTTTCCGGATTGCCGAAGTTCAGGCAGTTGGTTGCGGCCACCGGGGTTGCGCCGGTCATGGCAACCTTGCGGGCTGCTTCGGCAACGGCGTGCATGGCGCCAAGTTTGGGATCGAGATAGGCCCAGCGGCCGTTGCCGTCCAGCGCCATGGCCAGGCCGCGCTCGTGGCCGGCTGTGCCCGTTCCCTTGATCCGCATCACGCCGCCTTCGCCGCCGGGACCGATGACGGTGTTGGTCTGCACCATGGTGTCGTACTGCTCATGAACCCAGCGCTTTGAGCAGACATTGGCGCTCGCCAGCAGTTTTTTCAGGTCGGCGGTGTAGTCGCGGTCTTCGGCGAGCTTTGCAAGAATTTCTTCCGGAGGGTCGAGCGGGATGGGAGTTTTCCATACGCCGACGGGACGGTGGTAGAGCGGGGCGTCGTCAGTGAGTGATTGGTTGGGAATGTCGGCCACCAGCTCGCCATGATGATGGATGCGCAGTCGCGGCCCAGGCTGAACGGTGCCCACAATCACTCCATCCAGTCCCCACTTTTCAAAAACCCGCAGCAACTCGTCTTCGCGGCCTTTAGTGGCCACCAGCAACATGCGCTCCTGGCTTTCGGATAGCATAATCTCGTAAGCGCTCATGCCGGTTTCGCGTTGCGGAACAAGATCGAGCTCGACGTCGAGACCCACGCCGCCGCGCCCGCCCATCTCGCAGGTGGAGCAGGTCAATCCAGCCGCGCCCATGTCCTGAATGCCGACAATGGCCCCGGTCTTCATGGCTTCAAGGCAGGCTTCCATCAGCAGCTTCTCCATGAAAGGGTCGCCCACCTGGACGTTGGGACGCTTGGCCTCGGTGCCCTCGTGAAACTCTTCGCTGGCCATGGTTGCGCCATGGATACCGTCGCGGCCCGTCTTTGCGCCGACGTAAATCACGGGGTTGCCTGCGCCGGTGGCTTTGCCATAGAAGATTTCGTCCTTGCGCATCATCCCCAGCGCAAATGCATTCACCAGCGGGTTGCCGCTATAGCATGCTTCAAACTTGGTTTCGCCGCCCAGGTTAGGCACGCCGAAGCAGTTGCCGTAGCCGGCAATGCCGCTCACCACGCCCTCAACGATGGAGTGGTTGCGGGCAACCATCTTCCGGTCTTCCTCGCTTTCGCCGGGCTCATCGGTAATGGAACCGAAGCGCAGCGAATCCATCACCGCTAGCGGGCGCGCCCCCATGGTAAAAATGTCGCGCAGAATGCCGCCCACGCCAGTTGCCGCGCCCTGGAAGGGCTCAATGTAGCTGGGGTGGTTGTGGGACTCAATTTTGAATGCGCAGGCCCAGCCGTCGCCCACGTCAATGATGCCTGCGTTCTCTCCCGGCCCCTGCACCACGCGATCGCTTTTGGTGGGCAGGCGCTTGAGGTGCACGCGGCTCGATTTATAGGAGCAGTGCTCGCTCCACATCACGCTGTAAATGCCTAATTCTGTGAGGGATGGTACGCGGCCCAGAGCCGCCAGAATGCGTTTGTACTCGTCCGCAGTGATGCTGTGTGTGGCAAGCAACTGCGGAGTGACTGCAACCGGCAAGGGAACGGCTGTAGGGGAAACGGTGGTCATCACGGTTGCCTCCATTGTCGCACGGCATTCACATTCAGGAGCCGTCGAACATGTGTGGAAAGCCGGACCATGCCCAGAATGCGGGAATGGAGCTCTGCTGAGGCTCGCTTGTGGCGCTCGATGCAATGGCTATGCGATACTTTTTAAAGACAAATTCCCACCCCGGGCCGGGATGGTGGAACTGGCAGACGCAGCGGACTCAAAATCCGCCGCCCTTCGGGGCATGGGGGTTCGACCCCCCCTCCCGGCACCAACTAATTCCATTAGAATCAATTTATTCGGTAGATGTAGGTCTGACTTTCCTTCCTGATGTATAAGTACCATTCACTGAATATCTCACTTCGATATTCTGGCAATCCTTTCCATGCCGATTAAATGCGATTCGGACTATCATTGAGAGTTAAGCATTGCTTCTGTCTGGAGGCGGCGTGACGGAACAGGACATTATCGCAATGTGCAAGGCGGTCGACGCGGGCGAGCTATCGGTGCAGTTGGAGGGTGGCGAGACCTGGACAAGGCCTACTCCGGAAACATGAGTTTCCGGTTTGGCAACGGCATTCGCATACTGGTCTTCAATGACTGCGGTGAGTGGGACTACATCGACTCGTATATTGCTGCGGATGGGGCGCGGACTGAGGTTATCGTACCGGACGTGACGGAGGCACAGGCAGAAGCGGAAGATCCGTCGTTGTTCGACTGGGAGCCGAAGCATTTCGCACGCTGGGGGATCACGACCGGATATCTGAACGAGCCGCTTCCTGCCGATCAGCTTTGAGGATTGCAACAACTGCCTTCACACAGGATCGTGCAGCCGCTGCATCAGCATCTCTATTGCTGAATCTTTAACGAAGGCACACGATTCATCAACCGCCCAGAGTAAAGTTCACGTTGACCGTAGTCTCAATTTCTACCGGCTCGTTGTCGAGCTTATAGGGCTTGTAGCGCCATGTCCGTACAGCATCGAGAGCAGCCTGCGTCAACATGGCCGGTCCGCTCACAACGCGCAAATTCTGCACCATTCCGGTCTTTGAAATGGTAGCTCTCAGCACCACAGTGCCAGTGATGTGGGCTCGCTGGGCAATGTCCGGATAAACAGGCGAAGTGCTCTGAATCAGCAGGCCACCGGCAATGCCGGCTGAGACACTCACGGTCTTGGGAGGTGCGGCACTCACGTTGGCCTGCGCCTGCCCATTGAAGACATTGCCGATGGCGTTATTATTGCCCTGGCCCATCATGTTGGCTGCGCCCATTCCCAAAGAGGAGGGCGCATCTTCCGCGGCCTTCGACTTCACGTCATGCGGAATCCGTGTTGGTGCATTCAGTTGTTCATTCATCATCTTTGACTGCACCTGAGGCGGGGTCACTGACTTTTTGTCCGCGGCAGGCTGTGAAACGGTAGCCTTCTGCGTGACGGTCGCAGCCGGCTGCTGAACTGGGGTTTGCTGCATCGCTTGTGGTGGATTGGAAGTGTTCGCATCCGGTTGCACATCGGTCGCCACCTGGCGCGTTTCTGTCGCATGCCTGAAGAAGGGCAGCCTTCCGCGATAGAGCACCGGTATAAGGACAAGCAGAACCACTGACAGGCAGACGGCAACGGCCGCAACCATTGCCCAATTCTTGTTGGTGCGCGTATGCGTTGCCACGCTGGCTCTATTCGATCGAATCGACTGCAACAGAACTTCATCGGCGTCGCGCATTGCCGCTGCCTTCAGCGAAGCTGAATTACGCATCCCATCCACCGTAGTGCCCCCAGGCCGAATTAGCGAAACCGCCTTGCGCACTACGGGAGGTTGCGGTTTTGCGGGTTGTACAGGCGGCTTTGCGGCAGCACCCAAACCAGGCGCGGTTGCCACGCCTCCTGATCTAACCGGCGCAGCAGACGCAGATTCTTCGTTATCCCAATCGCCGAAATCCTCGGGAAGCGTGTCAGGTAACAACTGCTCTATTTTTGCTGGAGATGCCATTTGCCATCTTCTCCCTTCTCATAAGTAGCGCCCTTGTAAATGCGCGTTTCAAGTTGGATTTTTTGTTTCGGTGCGTTGCCGCTTGGCGCCACTTTGCGCTTCGCGTCTGCGATGGGTACGTAGTCCTCGGTGCTGCTTTGCCCAAATGGAGCATGTGTGGCTGCCGTCAGCAGCGACTCAATGTTCGGTAATCCTTCAACAACCAGGGTCACGGAGGCATGCGCAGTTGCGTATTTTTCGGTGTCCACCGGGGTGAAAGTTACTGAGAGCGTATGTCGCCCTACCGTGAGCAGGTCGCCTGCTGAAGGAGTGTAGGCAAATGTTCCCTGAATCGGCGCCGTGGCATTCAGCTGCAGTGAACTGAGCGCGGTGCCGTATGAAATGGCGGCGGGCGGAGGCCACGCGATCAAAGTTGGCGATGTCTCGGTGACAGTAAGCAACACGTCCGCATGCGCTGTTTTGTAATTCATGGTGTCTGCCGGGGTAAAGATTAACGACAGCGTGTGCGCTCCTGCGGGTAGCACCTCGCCCGCTGCGGGAGTGTAAACGAATGTTCCCGGTACCGACGCCGCGGCGCATAGCTGAATGGCGCTGAGTGCGGAGCCGCAGGTAATTGGATCAGGCGCTGGCCATGCAATGCCCGGCACTGCCTTGGCGACGGTGAGCGATACGGCGGCACGCGCCTTGTTGTAGTCCGAGTCATCCGTCGGAGTAAAGATTACCGATGGCGTATGTTCTCCAGCCGCAAGCATCGCGCCTATGCCCGGGTTGTAAACAAATGTGCCTGGAACCGATGCCGTGGCGCTCAACTGAGCGGCGCTGAGCAGGGTGCCGTAGGTTATCGGTGCAGGCGTCGACCATGCAATGGCCGGCGTTGCCTTGGCGACAGTGATTGATACGGCGGCCTGCGCTGTTTCATATTTCGTGCCGTCTTTTGGAGCAAAGGTTACCGAGAGCGTATGCGTTCCCGCCGCCAGCACGTCGCCTGCAGCATGTGAGTAGACAAATGATCCTGAAACATTCGCTGCGGCGTTCAGCTGTGCGGAACTGAGCGGCGTGCCGCAGGTAATTGGATCCGGCGTCGACCATGCGATAACCGGGGTATCCTTGGCGACGGTAATTGATACTGAAGCTTCCGCCGTTTCGTAGCTCGAGGTGTCCTTCGGGGTGAAGGTTACCGAGAGCATATATTTGCCCGCCACCAGCGCTTCGCCGGCGGCAGGAGTGTAGTCAAACGTACCCGGAACCGATGCCGTGGCATTGAGCTGTGCTTCGCTTAACACGGTGCCACAGGCAACGGCGCGAGGTGTCGGCCAGCTGATGGTTGGCGTTGACTTTGAAACAATGATGGTGACCGAGGCCTGTACCGGAGCATAGTTACCCGCCGCGGCCGACGGCGTAAAGGTTACCCACAGCGTATGATTTCCCGCCGGCAATAAGTAGCCGGCGCTGGGCATATACACAAACGTCCCGGGAACCGATGCCGTGGCTGTGAGCTGGGCGTCACTTAGCGCGGTGCCGCATGAAATCGGCGCGGGCGTTTTCCATGCGACGTTCGGCTTGGCTCCGGCACTGGCTGGAGTCGAACTGACAACCGCAGGCGGTTTGTCGGCGATTGAAAGGCTCTCCGCACCGCCTTTACCGTGATCTCTAAAGCTGAAAATCTTCTTTTTTGTCTTGGGTACGGGATGCCCGGTAACCGAACAGGCCATCTCCATAATCAGCCTTGAAATAGGCGAATCGGCAAGCACCAGCGGTGATGCGGTGCTCTGCATCTGGCGCATCGCATCGTAATCGCTGGGAATCTTCCACTGCGCCGGCTTGTCCAGAGCCTTGGCGATATGTTCTTCAGTCACGCCCAGAAAGCGCGGCTCAAAGCGGTTGATCACAACCTCCAGTTTTGAGCTATCGTCGCTGAAGAAACGTGAGATCAGGCGATTTGAGTTGCGCAGTTCTGAGATGCCCGCCATGGTGACCAGGTAGATGGTTGAGGCGCGTTTGAAGACGGCCGTCCCCATTAAATCCACTCTCGATCCCACATCGACAACCACATTTTCAAATTCCTGCCGTGCCACGGCAATCAGCTTTTCGATTGCTGCATGCGAGGCTTCGACCTCCGGAACCTTGCTGGGAGCAGCAAGCACGGATACTCCCGATTGATGCTTGGCCAGCAGCTTTTGCAGAAAACTCGCATCCAGCCGGTCGGCCTCCTGCAGGGCGTTGTCAGTCGAGTACTCCGCTGTGATCCCCAGGCTGAGCGCTGCATCTCCTATGGGCAGGCCAAGATCGATCAACAAGGTGCTTTGCTCAGATTCCTGGGCCAGGGCAATGGCAAAATTGCAGGCGATGGTGGTCACGCCAGAGCCGCCTTTGGAACCGAGAAATACCAGCAGCCTGCCATCAGCTTTCTTCGTAGGGCGAGTTTTCGGATGCACGATGGCCGCTGCCCTCACCAGTGCTTCCTCCATCGTGTTTTGCTCGAAAGGCGGCGTCAGAAACTCACGAGCGCCCGCGCGCATGCTGCGGAACACCCGGTCCCGATCGGCCATCTCGGAGTAGACCATCACCGTCGCCGTATCCTTGGCGCAGATGCTCTCCACAAGTTCAAGCGCGAATTCCCGGTCGCTGTCCAGGTCAATAATGATGACGTCGTAATACTGCTTCAGCAGCCGGGGAACATCGTCAAGTGAAGTGGGATAAGAAGAAAACTCGCGGACTTGTGCTCCGCGACACTCGGCAAGAGCTGTAGACACAGCCTTGCGGCGCTCTTCGTCTGGGCCAATCAAAGCAATCGATAGGCTTTCGGCCCCGATGGAGTCGGAATATCTGGTTTCGAAATTCGGTGATAATCCTGAACTCATGGCATTACCTTCTGCTGCCGAATCCCATGAAAAAAGTTGATAGTAATTGAATTCAGCTCGTTTATGAACCAAATCTAGTACTAGAGTAACTCTATATACGGTACTATAGTTATATTAAGTACTCTATATTTTTTTGCAAGTTTCATCAATCAGGGCCGGTTACTAGCCGCAAGACCCTCCAAAAATCACCTATCTATATATAGAATCAATAGTTTACTGCATTTTATGCCGCTCCGTCCTGGCATCGTGCAAAATGCGTGCAGGCTCGCCGCGGTTCACCGCTACACGGCAAAAGCGTAGAATCCATCTTTTATGCATGAACTTTCCATCGTCTCGAGCGTTGTGGACACGGTCACCGAGTCCCTGGCCGCTTACCCCGGTGCGCGGGTGGTTGCGGTGCGGCTGCGCGTGGGGGCTTTGGCCTCTGTGGTTGAGGACTCGCTGCAATTTTGTTACGGGATTGCCTCTGAGGGGACGGCGCTCGAAGGGTCGCGGCTGGTGGTCAATGTGTTGCCAGTGGTGATGCACTGCGAAAAATGCGACGACGATGTTGAACTTGCAGGGGTGCAGAGCTTCCGCTGTCCGCGTTGCGGCGAGCCATGCTTTGACCTGCGCCAGGGCCGCGAGCTTGAGATTGATTCCATAGAGATTGAAGACGGCAAGGAGGCAGCATGACGACACGGATTGTGGAGCTGCGGCGGGGAATTCTGAAGAAAAACGACGAGCTTGCGGCGGGGTTGCGAGCGAGCTACGCATCCGCCGGCGTAACGGTGCTCAACCTCGTTTCAAGTCCGGGACGGGCAAGACGGCGTTTCTTGAGTTGACGCTCACAGAGATGCGCAAGCGTGGCGCGCGCGTGGCGGCGCTGGTGGGCGATCTTGAGACTGACAACGATGCGCGGCGCCTGGCGTCGAGCGGCGCTCCGGTGCGGCAGATCAATACTCATGGAATTTGCCACCTCGATGCGGAGATGATCGGCAAGCACCTGGACGGCTGGGAATCTTGCGGACCTCGACTATCTGTTCATTGAGAATGTGGGCAACCTGGTTTGCCCGTCGAGCTACGACCTGGGCGAAGCGATCCGCGTGGTGCTGCTCAGCGTGACTGAAGGCGAAGATAAGCCGCTCAAATATCCCACCATGTTCAACTCCGCCGATGCGGCGGTCATTACCAAGATGGACCTTGCAATTCCCTGCGGCTTCGACCGCTGGGCCGCGCTAAAAAATATCAACGAGATTCGCCCAGGAATTCGAATCTTCGAAACATCAGTCAAGAGCGGAGTCGGGCTTGAAGAGTGGCTTGGCTATCTGCAAGAGAAACGGGGTGGTATGTGAACCGTCAGGAAATGTTCGAACAATTCCGGCAGGTTGCACTGACAGCCTGGAGGGAGTTTCAGGCGACCGGCCTGCACGCAACCTACGAAGAAGTTGACGTGTGGCTGGCCAGGCTGGAAGCGGGTGAGAAAGCCGAGGCGCCAGAATGCCACACCTGAAGTAGACTCCGCAGAGTTGTCACCGAGTTCCGCGAATGGATGATCGAATTCGCCAGCGGAGCTTATGTCACCCCGTTTCACTACGATGGAAAAGAGTTTGTAATTCTGGCGATTCGGCATGGTCGCGAGGCCGGGCATTAGTAGATGATTTTTTGAGCAGCGAATGCAGGAGGAAAGTGTGCACTTGATTCTGTTATTCGTGGGTGTCATGGCCGCGTGGATCGGTCTTGCGACTGCTTTGTTCGCTTTCGGTATTTGGGTCGTCACCATCGATGATCCAAGATTGAAACCCATCGGATCCAATTTGCTCTCGGCAATGTTTTGGCCGTTTTTGCCCCTCTTTTCATGGATAGAGAGCAAATTTAGGATTTCCAGAGGTCAGAGGCCCGCTGTTCTTGCGAAAACGAGAGAAGTAGGAACCGATCTCGAAGCTCAACGCATGAAGTGGTTCGGCACCGTCCGTGAGGCGAAGGACTATTTGGCAAACAGAATTACCAAGGAGGCTGAACGGGAAGGCGTGCAACTTACGGAGATAGAGCGGAAGATTCTATATTTCACAGAGGTCGGATGGACGCTTCCGGAAATGAAGGAAGTGAGCGCAGAATTCGACAGGGATTACAACCAGGACGAATACGAACGTAAGATTGCTAAACTTGTCAGCAAAATCCTGGCTAATGACGAAACTCAAAATGAACAAGAGCAGGAAGCATGGGATCGCGCTGTAGAGAAATTGAGCCACGGTGACCACTACATGTTGGTCTTGATTCATGCAGCAGAACCGCAGAGAAATCTTGCAAGGCACTGGTTGAAGGTTTTGGCCGCTGCACTTGGACTCCTTGCGTTCACTGCGCTGGATAGTTGGTTTAGGCAGTGGATGCGGGAGCATTGACCGTAATTCTGGCGGTTCGGCACGGTCGCGAGGCGGGGTACTGAGAGGATTTTGCAAGAGAAACGGAATGTGCTATAGCCTCCCAGGGTGACACTGGGCAAAATATCTCTGCCTTCATCCATGTAGAGCGCAACAATCTTTCGCTTCTTCTTTTGCATAAAATTACCCTCCTTCGGTGCACAATTGCAATAGAGGTGAAAAAGCGGCAGAGCACCTTCGCGCTTCCGGGCTGCAAACGAATGAAAAACATCGCTTTAATCTCGCCAGATGCCAAATCTGTTGCACTTGGAAATTGAATGTATCTATCCCCCCCGGGGTGCTCTACTCTTTTTGTTCGCCTGCTTTCCGTCGTAACTGATTGATTTAAAACAATAATGACATGAAATCTGATGTTCTAAAATGCGTCAAAATGGTAAGATTTCGTCGTTTTTTTGCTCAAATTTGTTCATTTTCGTCATCCTGGGGCATCAAGCGGGAGCTCCCTGCAACAACAAATGCCGTGGAAGACCTCTGCCCTGGCCGTAATTCTTCTGCCTCCTCCGCTTTGCTTGTTGGTGATCTATATCACGCTATACGGTCCCTCAACAGGGGTATAAAGTACTTGCCATGTGCTTAGCGATACCAGGAAAAGTGGAAGAGATTACCTCCGAGGGCGGGCTTCGGGTGGGGCGCGTAAACTTTGGCGGCATTGTGAAACGGGTCTGCCTCGACTATGTGCCTGAGGTCGAGGTGGGTGACTACACCATCGTCCACGTCGGGTTTGCGCTCTCAAAGATCGACGAGGAGACGGCCGAGCAAACGCTCAAGGACTTCCGCGAAATGGGCATGCTTGAAGAGGAGTTGGCGGAAGGGGATGAGGCCTTTGCGCGGGCGGCGTTGAAACCGCAGTCTTCATGTCCTGACGGGAGCTGCTCGAAGGAATGAAGTACCTGACCGAGTTCCGGAATGGAGAGATCGCGCAGCGCATGGCGCGGGAGATCGCCTCTGTCGCCACGCGCCCGTGGAAGATCATGGAGGTCTGCGGCGGGCAAACGCACTCCATCATCAAGAACGGAATCGACCAGATGCTGCCGCCTGGAATCGAGATGATTCACGGACCCGGTTGCCCAGTCTGCGTCACCCCGCTCGAACTCATCGATAAAGCGCTGGCGATTGCCGCACAGCCGGGCGTGATCTTCTGCTCTTTCGGAGATATGCTTCGCGTCCCCGGCACTGAGTGCGATCTCTTTCAGGTAAAAGGCGCCGGCGGCGATGTGCGCGTCGTCTACTCGCCTCTGGATGCGGTGGAGCTTGCTGCGAAGAACCCTGATAAACAGGTGGTATTCTTCGGCGTCGGCTTTGAAACTACGGCTCCAGCCAACGCGATGAGCGTGCATATAGCCAAACGCCGTGGCCTAAAAAACTTTTCGTTGCTCGTCTCTCATGTTCTCGTCCCTCCGGCAATCTCTGCGATTTTGGAGTCGCCCGGAAACAAGGTGCAGGGATTTCTTCTCGCCGGCCACGTCTGCAGCGTAATGGGCTACTGGGAATATCCGCCGCTGGCGGAAAAGTACAAAGTTCCTCTGGTGGTCACAGGCTTTGAGCCGCTGGACCTGCTCGACGGCATTCGCCGCGCCGTAGTGCAGCTTGAGTCCGGGCGGCACGAAGTTGAAAACGCCTACGAGCGCATCGTCAAATTAGAGGGCAATCAGGCGGCGCAAAAGCTGCTCGCCGAAGTCTTCGAAGTGACTGACCGGGCCTGGCGCGGAATTGGCGTGATTCCCAGGAGCGGCTGGCGGCTGAGCGCTGCATATCGCGAGTTCGACGCCGAGCAGCGCTTCCACATCACCGGCATTCATACCGAGGAGTCGCCGCTGTGCCGGGCTGGCGATGTGCTGCGCGGAGCCATCAAGCCGGCCGAGTGCGCGGCATTCGGAAAAGAATGTACGCCGCGGCATCCGCTGGGCGCCACGATGGTCTCCAGCGAAGGCGCCTGTGCGGCGTATTACAACTACGGAAGATTTTTGTCGGCGGATGAACTAGCGAGCGCGGGCAGCGGCCTGACCGGAGTTTCTCATGGCTGAGAAAACGAAGACAGGCACAGCAGTTCTTCCCACCGGCACGCCGGACTTTTCTAACTGGACCTGTCCGCTGCCGCTGGTTGGCTATCCGACCATCGTGATGGGTCACGGCGGAGGCGGCAAACTGGGGAACGAGCTGGTGGAGCATTTGTTTCTGCCCGCCTTCCGCAATGCGGCTCTCGAAAATCTTGGCGATGCGGCGGTGCTCGATTTGCCGGCAGGAAAGCTGGCGATGAGCACCGATTCGTTTGTAGTGCAGCCGCTGTTTTTTCCCGGTGGATCAATCGGCGAACTGGCGGTGAATGGGACGGTGAACGATCTGGCCGTCTCCGGCGCGGAGCCAAAGTTTCTAAGCGCCAGCTTCATTCTCGAAGAGGGATTTCCGCTCAGCCAACTGGCAGCGATTGTGGAAGCGATGGCTACGGCTGCCGCCATAGCGGGCGTGCAGATTGTTACCGGCGACACCAAGGTCGTCGAGCGTGGGCACGGAGACGGCTGCTACATCACAACGGCGGGCGTTGGAGTAATGCGCGCGGGGATCGATGTAGGTCCACGGCGTGCGCAACCGGGAGACGTGATTCTGGTTTCCGGCACCATCGGCGACCATGGCATGGCGATTATGAGCGTGCGCGAGGGCCTCGAATTCGAGAGTCAGATCCGATCCGATTGCGCGGCTCTGAACGGTATGATTGCCCAGGTTCTTGATGCGGCGGGGCCAGCGGTTCATGCCATGCGCGATCCCACGCGCGGCGGCCTCGCTTCAACACTGAGCGAGATTGCGCATTCTTCAGGCGTGGGCATTGCGATAGACGAAGCGTGCTTGCCGGTTCGTGCTGAAGTGCAGTCAGCATGCGAGCTGCTCGGCCTCGACCCGGTCTACGTAGCCAACGAGGGCAAGGCGGTATTTTTTGTTGCAGCTGAGTCGGCGGAGACGGTGCTGGCCGTACTGCATGCGCATCCGCTGGGACGTGACGCTGCGCAGATCGGTACGGTGACCACGCAACATCCGCGAATGATTGTGGCGCGGACTGCGATGGGCGCCAATCGCGTGATCGCTACGCAAATCGGCGAGCAGTTGCCGCGAATCTGCTGAAGGCCCGTTCAAAATTCAAATTAGCGAAATCCTAAAAACCACCGTTCACAGCGCGCGTAGAAGCCAACTCCGCTTTGACCGGCGTAACTGCCTTCATCTTCGGTATCCCGTGTTGATGGCAATCTATGCATTTGACCCGGTGAATATTATGCGCGCTGGCGGCGTTGAAGTAAGTGGTATCCATCTTCTCCACGTCAATTCCGCAATGAGACATCTGTGGATGGCAACTCTTGCATGATGCACGGGCATTTTCATTGTGGCCCAGATGGCAGGAGACGCAACTCAAACCCTCGTGCACTCCCATCGGAGTGCGGTCGTCGCCGGAGCCAACTTGCGGACCCCAATGATGCGCGGCGGCAACGGTGCCTGCATCAGGAATCCGCGGCGCGTGGCACTGGTAACAGATGGCCTCGCGCTTGTCATCGCTCATCTTCACCGGCCTCTCGCCATCGCTGAGCCGCGGAATAGCAAGCGCGGCTGATGCAAAGTGGATGCGTTCGCGGCGATCAAAAAAAGCCAGTGAATCATGAACTGCCTCACCGGCAACAGAGATGCGCTTGTCAGGCTTGACTTCCTGCGGTCCCTGGTAATGCGTCTGGTGGCAGGTTTGGCAGGGCATGGTCGGCTGATCGCTGAATTTTTCGTTTACTAAATGCCATGGTCCCTGCGCGTTCTGCGGTTGAACCATCTCGCGTATCGATCCGTCAAAGTGCATACCGTGACAGCGGAAGCAGTCGTTCATTAGACGGCGCTCGGAGTTGTGCTTGGGATCGGCAAAGATTTGGCTGTAGGTGGCGCTATGCGGACCCGCATGCCATGTGGCATATTCCTGCTGATGGCACTTCTGGCAGTTGGGAACCATCTCCAGCACATCCACATCGCGCAGCCGCAGGTTTTCAGGCACGTCGCCAAAGAGATGCACACGAATGTGGCGCAGCTTGGTGCCCATGCTCGCCACATGACAATCCATGCAGTCCTGCTTACGGTGAGGCGAGGAATGCATCGCGCTTACATAGCTGCCCATCTCGTGGCAGTTGGCGCAGCCCTGTCCGTAATGCATGGTGTAGTAGTACGATGCGCCATAAGTAGTGCAAACAGCAAGCAAGGCCATCGACGCGATGGCGATGGCCGCAAATTTCAAATAAACCTTCATGACCGGAAACCCGTACCCTTCCAGTTTTTAACTAATGCCGCGGAGGCGTAATAGGCGACAGTCATAATGGTCAGCGCCGGATTAAACCCTCCGTTGGTTACGTGCACGCTGGCATCGATGACAAAGACATTGTCCACGTCGTGAATCTGGCAATAGCGGTTCACAACTGAACCTTTCGGATCGTCGCCCATGCGGCAGGTGCCGGCCTGGTGTGAGTCGGCAGAGACCACATCACGCCTGTTAACCGACAAAGTGGTATGAATCGCTCCAGCCTCTTTCAGCCAGGCTTCTGCGCGTTTTGCTTGTACTTCTCCAATGTCATAGGTAAGAGGGTGCACGTTGCCCGATGTGCGCACCACCGGCATTCCCCACTTGTCGCGCACTGTTGGATCGAGCGTGACGCGCGCTTCCGCTGAGGGAATCTGTTGGCCCGGCCCATGGATACCGATGGTCCGCTTATGCCACGCGCGCATGCCCTGCTTGTGTCCCTCGCCCCAGCGCGGTGTGCCTGGAGGCATGCGATCGACCATGCTGATCGGCAGGCGAATGAACTGGTTGTCCAACATTCCGCCGCCGACCATGCCGGGAGTGCCATGGTTATAGTCGCAGATTGCGATGCATGCGCCGGGGCCGACGTCGTCGTAAGTATCAAAGTCAAAGTAGCCGGTTGCGCCTGAGTATTGATGGCCCTGCAGATGGCGTCCAACCTGGTCGTAGCGATTTCCCAGACCGTTGGGAAAGAGACGGCTCTTTGAATTCAGCAGCAGGCGCGCGGATTCAGTGGCGCTGGCGGAGACCACCACGATGTCTGCAAGCTGCTCTTGCAAGTGTCCGTTAGCGTCGAAGTAGGCAACGCCGCGCGCGCGTCCACGGTCGTCGGTGAGGATTTCCTTTACCGTGCACTCGGTGCGCAGTTCGCAGTTCCCGGTATTGAGCGCAACAGGGATCACGGTGTTCTGTGTGCCGTTCTTGGCATCCGTCTCGCAAATATATCCGTCACACCACCGGCAGCGCATACACGGCCCGCGACCGTTGTAGGGCACGCTGTTGCGCGCCATGGGAATGTTCATCGGATGCAACCCGAGTCGTTTGGCTGCCGGCTCAAGGATTGAAAACTCCAGAGTCTGCGGCAACGGCGGCATAGGCAGTGGGCGGCGGCGCGGGCCATGAAAAGGATCGGTAGAGTAATCGCCGGAAACGCCGATTTCGTACTCGGCTTTCTCATAGAACGGCTCCAGGTCATCGTAGGAGATGGGCCAATCTTCGAGCGAGCTTCCCGGCGGCGCGCCGTAGGTGGAACGCATCTTAAAGTCCTGGGGCATAAAGCGCCAGGCCTGCGCTCCCCAACTGAGCGTTCCGCCGCCCACGCACGCGGCAACGTTTTGATACTTTCCGCCATCGCTGGGTACAACTGTTTCAGGCACGCCGTTGGGGCCGACCCAAACGCGTGGATGGCCTTTATCTTCGGGCCCAAAGGCGCAACCCAGCACGACGTTGCCCTGATTGCGCAAATCGTCTTTGCGGCAATCGTTGGCGGTGTACCATTTGCCGCGCTCCATCAGGACCACACTTAGTCCGGCGGTCGATAACTCTTTGGCAACAACGCCGCCGCCAGCTCCCGCTCCTACGATTACGGCATTCACTCTTTTCATGAGTGTGTGCCCTTTTTCAGGTTGTACTGCGCGCGGCCGCGCAATGGCGGCTCATCAAGGCCCAGCATGTGCCAGCTGACAGCGTTGCGGTTGCCGCCGTGGCGCGGCGATCCGTAGTAGCCCTGCAAAGTGTGGCTGCGCACCAGGTCGAAAAACGGGCGAGCCTCTTGTTCGAGGGCGCTGACTACCTCAAATTGCTGCGGAGATGTAAGCTCGGCCAGATCTTTGCCGAAGCGTTTACGGCTTATCGCATCCGCTTGTTGCAGGCCGTCGCGATAGGCATCCTGGTGGCGGCGGAAGTGGCGAGCAAGCTGCTTGTCGATATAGATGAGCGCTCCAACTTGCGAGGCGCTGGGATAGTTGTCAGCGGGGATAATCTGGTCGCAGATTGCGGTCAGTGTCCGAGCCTGCGCATCGCTCAGAAAATCCCAATTGCCATGATTGCTCGAGGTGCAGCCGATGGCGACAGCCGCGCCTCCCAAGGCTCCCGCTGCAACGAACTGTCGACGCGTCAGAAGGGCGGATTTCTTTTTCGATTGCATCATAAAACCTCATCGAATAGAACCCACCCAGAACAGGGCTCACATCGGAATTGCACTGATAATTGCTAGCCATGCTAGTATGTCCATGCTTCGCTGGTCAAGGTTAGGTATCACTCGAATTTGTGAGCCCAGCGGCATCACTCCACGAAAGGCTTTTCAATGCAAAAGGTTGCAATCGTTCTACTCAGCGCGTTTGTATTTTCGTCCTACGCCGGTTTGGCGCAGGGACATACACCCAAAGTGCCAACAACTATTGTCCGGCCGGTTGAGACCCAGGAAATCCTCTTCAATCCGGGCATGGGAATCCAAACCTTTCAACGCTACAACGGCGACGCGCTGAATCCAGGCGTCAAGTGGTCAGAAGAAGGTCCAACCGCCGTACTTGCGGCGCCCGCTGAAAAGCCCGACTTTCCGCCAGCCACCGTTGTATACGACCGCTGGTTCTGGGAGACGCTTGAGCCCGAGCAAGGCAAAGTTCGCTGGGATATTCTCGATCTCGCGCTGGCTGAGGCCAGGCGTCACGGGCAGCGGCTCATGATCCGCCTGATGCCCTACGACCAAAAGCATCCTCTGCCGAAGTGGTACCAGGAATCAGGCGCGCATCGTTTGAATACTGATTCGTCTGAGGATGGAAAGATCTGGCAGCCCGACTTCAGCGATCCCTTGTACTTCAAATATTGGGGCGCGCTGGTGACCGAGGCCGGCAGGCGTTACGACGGGCATCCTGATCTGGATAGCGTGGACATTTCCACGGTCGGTTATTGGGGCGAAGGCTGGAGCCATTACATGCCGGAGTTTCCGGTGCAGAGTAAATTGATCGATATCTATCTCAAGGCTTTTCGCAAGACGCAACTGGTGATGAACTTCGATGAGCCTGAAGCTTTGAAGTATGGAACCTCGCACGGAGCCGGCTGGCGTCTCGATTGCTGGGGTGACATGAGAGCAAAATGGGGCGCGATGCTTGACCAGTATCCCGAGGAGATTGCGGAGACTGGCATCCACGATGTGTGGAGAACGGCGCCGGTTTCGCTGGAGACATGCTGGGTTCCAGGAGGATGGTTCCAGGAAGGCCTGGATGTGAAGTACATCCTCAACGTGGCCTTGAGCTGGCACGTGAGCACGGTGAACGTGAAGTCAACCGCACTGCCCAAGGAGTGGAAGACAGAATTCGAAGACTTCGAACGGAAGATGGGCTACCGCTTCGCGCTGAAGCGTGCCGAGTGGCAGACGCAGGTGCATGCGGGAGATGCAATTCATTTGCAGACCTGGTGGGTCAATGAAGGAGTAGCTCCCATTTACCGGCCATATGTGCTGGCATTCCGCTTCAGCTCGCCGGGGCACTCCGTGGTAATTCGTACCGACGCGGACCTTCGCAAGTGGCTGCCGGGCGATGCGGTCTTTGAGGATCCGGTCTTTGTTCCGGGGGACTTGCCGGCTGGAGATTATCAACTGAGCGTTGCCATACTCGATCCGATTACGCTCGAGCCTGGAGTAAAGCTCGCGATCGAAGGTCGAGGTAACGATGGATGGTATCCATTGGGTAAGATCGGCGTCAGTCCGGGATTATAGTTCTAAATTCCCTATCTACCCGTTCCGCCCACCGTCATCTTGTCCAGCTTGACGGTGGGCATGCCGACGCCGACGGGAACTGATTGGCCGTCTTTGCCGCAGGTGCCGATGCCTTCGTCGAGCTTGAGGTCGTGACCAACCATTGAAACGTATTTAAGAGCTTCCGGCCCGTTGCCGATCAGCGTAGCGTCGCGGACCGGAGCGGTAATCTTGCCGTCTTCAATGAGATAGGCCTCAGAGGCGGAGAAGACAAATTTTCCGTTGGTAATGTCCACCTGTCCTCCGCCAAAGTTGACCGCGTAAAGTCCGCGCTTCACACTACGCAAAATATCTTCAGGCGCGTCATCGCCGGCCAGCATGTAAGTGTTGGTCATGCGCGGCATGGGGATGCACTGGTAACTCTCGCGGCGGCCGGAGCCGGTATTGGTTGCGCCCATCAGTCGTGCGGAAAGTTTGTCAGTAAGATAGCCGCGCAGCACGCCACCTTCAATGAGCACGGTCTCCTGGGTTGCCGAGCCTTCGTCGTCCACGTTGAGCGAGCCGCGGCGGCCGGCCATGGTTCCGTTGTCCACTACGGTCACCTTCGGTCCGGCGACCTGCCTGCCGATCAGTCCGGTGAATGCCGAGGTTTTTTTGCGATTGAAATCTGCTTCGAGACCGTGGCCAACGGCCTCATGCAGAAGAATGCCGGGCCAGCCGGGGCCGAGCACCACCTGCATCTCGCCGGCCGGGGCGGGGACAGCGCCGAGCTGGAGTATTGCACCGCGCGCCGCTTCGCTCGCCAGGCCCTCCGGGCTTTTACTTCCAGTGAATTGATCGAGACCCGCACGGCCGCCACCGCCCGCTGAGCCTTTGGTGGTGATGGCGCCATCCTTGGCGATGACGAAGACGTTCAAGCGGCAAAGGGGCTGGGTATCGCTGGCGAATGCGCCGTCGGATGCGGCAATGAGAATGCGGCGCAGCTCCTCGGAGTAGCCGGCGCGAACCTGCACAATGCGCGGATCAAAGGCGCGCGCGGCGCGGTCGGCTCTAAGAATCAGTTCGAGGCGTGCCGCGAGGTCAAGATCAAAGCCGCCCAGAGGAACGGGATAAAGATCGGCGGCAGGCGCTTCAACAAAGCCCTGCACCGTCTGTTTGGCTGGTGCGGAGGCGATGAGCGCGGCGGTGCGCGCGGCGTGCAGCAGGCGGTCGGGGCTCAGATTGTCAGTGTAGGCATAGCCGGTGCGCTCGCCCTGAAAGTACGCGAATGCCGCAACCGGCGCTGGTTCCCTGGCTGGCCGATTTGACGATTTGCTCGTCGACTCCCAGCGAGGTGGCGGTGACTGATTCGAAGTAGAGGTCGGCGTAGTCGCCTCCGCAGTGAGAGCTTCGCCCAGGCAGCGCTCCAACAGCCGCTCGGTGATGCCGAATTTCTCAAAAAAATAACGCTTGTGACCGGGGTGGGGGGAAGCAGCCGTATTGGTCATCGTACGTTCAGTTTATCTGGTTTACTTGCTACCTATGTGCGAAACAGGCTGTGTGAGCGGGTTGGCCTGGGAGGCCGGCAGCGGTTATACTGGAGATTCGGGTAGTCGGGGTGTGTCTTGCCTTGTCCCGATGGCCGCCCCGGCGGCGATAACAGTAGAAGAGTTTGGAGCGAAGTCATGGCACAGGTATGCGATATTTGCGGGAAAGGCCCGCAGTACGGCAATAACATCTCACACGCGCACAACATTACGCGGCGGCGCTGGAGCGTGAACTGCAGGCGGTGAAGGCGCTGGTCAACGGCGCGCCCAAGAAGATCAGGGTTTGCACCAGCTGCATCAAGAGCGGCAAAATCGCCAAGGCATAACCGCCCGCGACGTTTCTGAAGCAGGCAAAATTTCCGATCGACGCGAACCCCGTCCTGGCCGGACGGGGTTTTGTTGTGCCCGGACGCCGGCCCGGGTTTACGGCTTTTGCCGGGTAAAGTTCAGGCTGGCGGAGTTAATGCAATAGCGCAGGCCGGTGGGGGCAGGCCCGTCAGGGAAGACGTGGCCCAGGTGGCCGCCACAGTGTGCGCAGGTGACCTCGACGCGCCTCATTCCGAAGGCATTGTCTTCATGCTCGGCCACGGCTTTGGAATCGGCGGGCAGCATGAAGCTGGGCCAGCCGCAGCCGGAGTCGAATTTGGCCCCGCTGAGGAAGAGCAGCGCGCCGCAACCTGCACAGTGATAGTTGCCGGTTTCGTGGTTCTCAGTGAGAGCGCCGGTGAAGGGCCGCTCGGTGGCCTTCTCGCGCAGGATGCTGTACTGCTCAGGCGTGAGCTGGCGCGCCACTCCGCCTCGCTGCGCACTACTTTTTCAGGCGTCTCGCTCATGGTGACCTCCTAAGACAGAGACTGGTTGACGATTGTGGTATCCCAGGTCTCAAAAGCGAGACCTGGGGCAACCATTGTAAGTGGAGATGAGGTATCCGCTTCAGACTTCCGCGATCAAATCAATCTCCACCAGCACATCGCGGGGCAGGCGGGAGACCTCAACGGTGGTGCGGGCCGGCGGAGCCACGCCGTCGGGCGCCAGGTACTCGTCGTAGACCGCATTCATGGCTGCGAAGTCGTTGAAGTCTTTGAGGAAGACGGTGGCCTTGACCACCCGGGCGAGGTTGCTGCCGGCGGCTTCGAGGATGGCCTTCAGGTTTTCAAGCACGCGGGTGGTTTGCTCGGTGATGCCGCTGGCTACCACCTGCTGGGTTACCGGGTCGAGAGCAATTTGCCCGGCGGTGAAAACAAGGTTGCCCGTGCGCACGCCCTGGGAATAGGGCCCGATGGCGGCGGGGGCTTTGTCGGTTGCGACAACTGCTTTACTCATGAACCGATTGTAATGGGCTGATGGCTAACCGAGGATGCGGGCATCGAGGGCGGTGATTTCGGGCAGTTCCGGCATTGCATCCAGAGTGAATCATGATTGCGGGTTTCGCAATATCCAGCACAAATTCACAGTTTCAAAACGGCTGTGACGCTCCTGGGAGGATCATGTATCCAATTGATTCCGTGATGGATAGTGAATTTTACTGGCATACTGACGCTGTAAAGCTCTACATTCTGGTGAGGTAATTGGCTGAATCTGCATGGTTAAAGTGGCTTCATAGTTTCACAGTCGAGATTTTGGGCTTGCAGGGGGTATCTACGACCGGGTGCTATGGGATTCGGAGCTAAGTGACTCGTGGGCCGGTATTCTTGTGACATTCTTTTCCTTTCAATACCGCTTACCCCCACTCCCCCCTATTTCTGGAAATAAATTCCTTGTTTTCAAAGGTATAGCGCCTGTGTTGCGCTGCAAATTCTTCTTTCTAAAGAAGTTATTTGCAGATTCCTGACAACAAAGGAGTTATGAAATCTGTCGATGTTCCCCTGGGTTATGGATTAGGTCATGAAATGATCGTGCGCTTCCGCGGGCATATATTCCGCAAATCGCATTCAGTGTTTTGCCTGGATGTGTTGATAGGACGAAAGCGGACGTCTGGCTGATTTTGACTTATTTAAGTCACTCGGTCATAATCCTGGTATGAAGGCTACGGCTGTTCGCACATCGATCGATATTCCACGCGATCTGCATCGCCGGCTGCACGAGGCTGCCGCGCGCAAGGGCTCTTCCGCGCGCAAGCTCATCCTGTTGGGTATCGAGCGCGCCGTGGAAGAGAGCAAATCGTCGCGTCCCAAGCGGCGGCTCAGCCTCGACAAGCCACTGATCCGTCCGGCGGGACGGCATATCGCCATCACCAACGAAGAGGCTTATGAACTCATTGAGCTTCCCTGACATGAATGTCTGGCTGGCGCTGGCGACGCCGGAACATGTCCATGCTGCCGCAGCGAGACGCTGGTGGGATGAGGAATCCGGAGCCATCGCGTTTTCACGGTTCACACAGATGAGCTTTTTGCGTTTGATGACCACGGCGGCGGTGATGGACGGCAAGCCTCTGAGCATGGCCGAAGCGTGGCGGGTTTACGACCGCTTCTACGATGACGACCGCGTGATCTTTGTGAGCGAGCCGCCCGAGGTGGAGAAGAGATTCAGGGAAAAAGCGGCTGGACGAAGCGTATCGCCGAAGGTGTGGGCCGATGCATGGCTGCTGGCTTTTGCTTTGGCGGCGGAGGGCGTGCTGGTGACCTTTGATAAGGCGCTCGGAGGACGGGGCGCGAACTGCCTGCTGGCTAAAAGAGGGTGAAAGCTTGAGTGTGATCCCACCCATCGCAAAGTACGCGATGGATGGGGCACCCGGCGACCCAATGGAACCGATCTTTGCAATGCTCGTACTACATGTAGGTGGAATGTTTATGCTCCGATCTCGGGAGGAGATACAGCGCTTTGATTCCTGATTAGAATCGGCGATTCCCACCGTGCGTTCCTGTAGCCAATAGAACAATCTGAAGGGATAAAGGATGAGGAGATTCTTAAGTGTCTGGTCGATTGCCATCGTTTTGACGGCTGGGAGTTTGGCCCAGGCTCCAGATGAGCTGAAGAAAGCCGAACCTGCGAAGGATGCGCAGCCGTTAAAGATGTCGCGGAAAGACGTCACATCAATCGTGGCTGATTCGAGGAAGATTGTTTCCCCTAAGGGCATTGAAGAACTGAAACCCATTCAAGTGAACGGCACGATGCAGTGGATTTCGATTCGAGGCAAGGATCGGAGGAATCCGATTCTGTTGTTCCTGCACGGCGGCCGGGGTCGCCCACCATGCCGGAAGACTATACGTTTCAGAGTCCATGGGAAGACTTTTTCACGGTTGTCCAGTGGGACCAGAGGGGTACGGGCAAAACCTGACGGAGCCAACGATCCTGAAAAACTGGCCGCTACAATGACGTTGCCGCAAATGATCGATGATGCGGCGGTGGTGACGGAGTATTTAAGAACAACTTATGGAAAGGGAAAAGATATTCCTTTTGGGCCATTCATGGGGGAGCGAGATAGGGTTGATGCTTGCCCATCAGCATCCGGATTGGTTTTACGCCTACATCGGTACCGGACAGGCGGTCGATGAGCAGCAAAGCGAAGCGGAAGGATATCGATTTGCGCTGGCGGAGGCAGAGAGCCATCACAACGACAAGGCGGTGAAAGAACTGGAGGCGATTGCGCCTTATCCCGGTTCTTTGCCGCCCACCGTGGCGCGAGTCAGCGCTCAGCGCAAATGGCTGGAGTATTACGGAGGGTTAACCTGGAACCGGCAGAATTACAATTACGACGCGAATGCGTGGACGCTATCACCTGATTACACAGACGAGGATTTGGATCAAGAGAGCAAAGGCAGTCTCTATTCCATTACGCACCTTCTAGAGGTTGCGTTGAACTTCAATGTCATGAACATGACGAAGTTTGAGTGCCCGGTCTTCCTGTTTGAAGGACGTCATGACTATTCCGTCTCGCACACGCTTGCAGAGGCCTGGTTCAAGAAGATCAAGGCTCCGAAGAAAAAGCTGATTTGGTTTGAGGATTCGGCCCACATGCCCATGCAAGAGCAGTCGGGGCGATTCTTATATCACCTGGTGAAGGACGTGAGGCCGCTGGCAGTGAAGGCGGGCGATTCAGCTTCGGATGGAGCCACGGAATAGGCTCGACTGGAGTAGTTCAGCCCCAATCAGTCTAGTTAAAAACAGTGTTATCGATGAGGCGGGTTTGGCCTATGTAGGCAGCGAGGGCGAAGAGGGTTCCGGGGAGGGCGATATCTATGGGTTCGAGGGTGGTCCAGTCGACTAGCTCGATGTAGTCAATGCGGATGGCGGGTTCGGCGGCGAAGATTTGATGGGCGGCAGCGATCAGTTTGTTTGCGCCACGCTCACCGGAGGCTGCGAGGTCTTCAACGTGATAAATGGCGCGGCTGAGGGTGAGGGCCTGGGCGCGTTCGGTGGGGCTGAGGTAGAGGTTGCGGGAGCTGAGGGCGAGGCCGTCGAGTTCGCGGACGGTGGGGCAGACTACGATTTCTGTGGCGAAGCGGAGGTCTGTGACCATGCGGCGGAGGACGGCGCCTGGGCGGCGTCCTTTTGGCCGAAGAAGGCACGGTCAGGCTCGGCGGCGATGAGGAGCTTGGCGACTACGGTGGTTACGCCGCGAAAGTGGCCGGGTCGGGATTGGCCGTCGAGGCGGTTGCTGAGGCCTTCGACATCGACAAACGTTGCCGCGCCGGGTGGGTAGAGCTCTTCGACTGTTGGGGCGAAGACTACGTCGGCGCCTTCGGCTTCGGCGAGGACGCAGTCGGCCTCAAAGGTGCGGGGATAGCGGGCGTAATCCTCGTTGGGGCCGAATTGGGTGGGGTTGACGAAGATGCTGACGGCGACGCGGGAGCAGGAATCGGCGGCGGCGCGAATGAGGGATGCGTGGCCGGCGTGGAGCGCGCCCATGGTGGGCACGAGGCCAATGAGGCGCTTGCCGTCGATTTGCACGAGGCGGGACCAATGGCGGAGTTCGGCTACGGTGTGGAGGATTTGCATAATTAATTCAGTGGTTAGTGGACCTCAGTTTACATCGTGGCAATGGGACTCGCGATTTAATTCTTCCTCTGTTTCCCGCGCTGGATGACAAAAAAGATTGGGCACCCACTGAATCTGCGCCGTCCCTACGGGACTCCGAAACCAATTATAAAATCTCCTTCCCCACGTATCCACCCCAAGAAACAAAGATCGTTTCTTGGGGACCCCGGTAAAGCGCGGGGCTAACAAACGCTGCGCCTACGGCGCGTTTGTGCAGACATAATTTACGCATTCATCAATTACGTCATGCTTTTCGCAAAGTACCTAGCTTGCGGTTTGCTGCTTCTCTCGATTCAAGAGCGCGCTGCGCTGTTTCGGGGAGATGATAACTTTCTTTATCGGAGGGGAAGGCGCGGTGCTGGACATCGTCGCGGTAGTGCTCGATGGCGGAGCGGATGAGGGTGGCGGCATCGGCGTAGCGGCGGACAAATTTGGCGGCAGGGGCGAAGGTGAGGTTGACGAGGTCGTGGAAGACGAGGATCTGGCCATCGCAATCGGGGCCTGCGCCGATGCCGATCGTCGGGATGGGGAGCTCGGCGGTGATGGCGGCGGCGACTTCGCGGGGAACGCCTTCAAGCACCAGCGCGCCGGCTCCGGCATCGGCGAGGGCGAGGGCATCGGCTTTGAGCTGGAGAACGGTTTCAGCGGTGCGGGCCTGGACGCGGTATCCGCCCATGCGGTGTAGGCTCTGCGGAGTGAGGCCGAGATGGGCGACGACGGGGATCTCAGCTTCAGTGAGGGCGCGGACGAGATCGATGCGAGAGCCTTCAACTTTGACGGCTTCGGCGCCGGCTTCTTTGATGAAGCGAATGGCGTTGGCGACGCCCTCGGCTACGGTGCCGTGATAGCTGCCGAAGGGCATGTCGACGACGAGCAGGGCGCGACGGACGGCGCGGCGAACGGCGCGAGTGTGGTGGAGCATTTCGTCGACGGTGACGGAGAGGGTGTTTTCGTGGCCGAGGACGACCATGGCCAGCGAGTCACCGACCAGGATTAGGTCGATGCCGGCTTCGTCGGCCAGGCGGGAGGTTGGGTAGTCGTAGGCGGTGAGGGCGGAGATGGGCTTGGCCTGGCGCTTCATCTCAGTGAGCGCGGGCATGGTGATTTTTGTTGTGGGAAGGCCGGGAGAGGCTGTGCTGCTGCCTCCGGGGAAGTTGGTGATGCTCATGAGGGTCTCCAGTGCCGCTCCGATTAGTCAGGATGCGGCCCGTCAAGTTGAGTATACGCCGGATGGACGGGGCTCATTTTATGCTGCTGCGATTGGCTTATGGATGGGGTAGAATCCAGCAGGCCGAATTCCCCTTCGGCAGCCTGAAAAGCGAGGTCTTAAAAAATGCCCAAGTTTGTGATTGAAAGAGAGATCAAGGGAGCCGGTAAGCTGACGGCGGAACAACTGAAAGCCATTTCGCAGACGTCGTGCGGCGTGTTGCGTGAGATGGGGCCGCAGATACAGTGGGTTCACAGCTACGTGACGGACAACAAGATTTACTGCGTTTACATCGCCCCGGATGAAGAAACGGTGCGGAAACACGCGCAGACGGGCGGGTTCCCTGCAAACAGCATCGCTGAAGTTCGCGCGATGATCGATCCGACAACATCGGAATAGTGGAGGCGGTTCATCAGTGGGCGCGTGTTGCTCTTGTGATGGGTTGCGCTGCACACTGGAATGCAGGATGTATTCTCCGAGCACAATCGAGATTTATGCGGGGCTGGGCGCGGCGACCGGGCTGGGACTGGCGGCGGGCGGCTACGCCTATGCGGCAATGTGGCCGGGATCGCGGATTTTTGGCAAGGCACTGGTTGCACCGCGGCATCCGGGGGAGCTGGCACTTACCTTTGACGACGGGCCTAATCCGGCGTTTACGCCGCGGCTGCTGGATGTGCTGGCGAGCCACGATGTGCGGGCGTCGTTTTTTTTGATGGGCAGCCATGCGCAGGCAGAGCCGGAGTTGGTGCGGAGAATAGTTGCGGCCGGGCACCTGATTGGGAATCATTCGTGGAGCCATCCCAACCTGGCATTGGCCTCGACGCAGCGGGTTCACGATGAGCTGGCGTGGACGAGCGATATGCTGGAGCAGATTGCGGGTGTGCACATCCGGTTTTTTCGATCGCCTTTTGGGGCGCGGCGGCCGGGAGTGTTGCGCGTGGCTAAGCAGATGGGGATGGTTCCGGTGCTTTGGAATGCGATGACTTCCGATTGGAGCGAGCCTTCAGCGGACGTGATTGCGGAGCGGCTGGCGGGTTCGATTGATAGGCTGGAGCGGCGGGGATGGGCGGCGAACGTGGTGCTGCACGATGGGTGCGATGCGGATCAAAGCGCTTATCGCGGGCCTTCGGTTGCGGCTGCGGGGCAGTTGGCCAAGCGGTATAAGGCTACGCATCGTTTTGTGACGCTGGATGCTTGGGGATAACTAGCTGGGACGGTTTAGATATATTGTTTCCCTGGTCTCAAAAGCGAGACCAGGGGCACCCAAACTATTTCTGACTTATCCAACTTCAGATTTTCCGACTTATTGAGTGCGGACGGATTTGAAGGCTTGGTGCGCGGCAGCGATGGTAGCGGCTATTTCTTGCGGTCCGTGGGCTGTGCTTAAAAATGCGGCTTCAAACTGTGAAGGTGGGAGCCAGACGCCGGCATCGAGCATGGCGCGGTGGAAGCGGCCGAAGGCGGCTGTGTTGCTGCGGGCGGCCTGGGTGTAGTCAGTGACTGGGCCGGGAGTGAAGAACCAGGTCCACATGGAGCCTACTCTGTTGAGGGTGAGCGGGATTCCAGCTTGTGAGGCTTCGGCGGCTACGCCTTCGGCTACGGCTTTGGCTGTGGCTTCGAGGTGGGGGTAGACCTTGGCGGCGTGGGTTTGGAGATATGAGATGGTTGCGATTCCGGCGGCCATGGCTAGGGGATTGCCACTAAGGGTTCCGGCTTGATAGACGGGGCCTAGCGGGGCGAGTAGATCCATGAAGACGCGCTTGCCTCCGAATACTCCTACGGGAAGGCCGCCGCCGACGATTTTGCCGAGCGTAACCAGGTCGGCGTCGATGTTGTAGAGTTCAAGCGCTCCGCCGAGAGCGACGCGGAAGCCGGTCATAACTTCATCGACGATGAGCAGGGCGCCTTCTCTTTTTGTCAGGGCGCGCAGGGCGGCCAGGTAGTCGGGGGCTGGCGGGATGCAGCCGGCGTTGCCGACTACCGGCTCGAGAATGACGGCGGCAATTTTGTCGGGGTGAGCGTCGAATGCTGCTTCGACGGCGGCGATATCGTTGTAGGGCAGGGCGTGGGTGAGTTGCGCGATCTCCTCTGGCACTCCGGCTGAGCCGGGAATGCCGAAGGTGGCTACGCCGGAGCCGGCTTTGACCAGAAGGCCGTCAGAGTGGCCGTGGTAGCAGCCCTCGAATTTGACGATGATCTTGCGGTTGGTGGCGGCGCGGGCCAGGCGAATGGCCGACATGGTGGCCTCAGTGCCGGAGCTGACGAAGCGCAGTTTTTCAATGGCGGGATAGCAGGCGATGATGCGTTCGGCGAGGTCGGCCTCGGAGGCTGTGGAGGCTCCGAAGCTGGCGGATTTGCGCGCTGCCTGCTCAATGGCTTCAATCACCGGTGGAAAGGCATGGCCGAGGATCATCGGACCCCAGGAGCCGAAGTAGTCGATGTAGCGGTTGCCATCGGCGTCGGTGAGCCAGGCACCCTTGGCGCTCTCAATGAAGGGCGGTTCGCCGCCTACGGCGCGAAAGGCGCGAACGGGCGAGTTGACTCCGCCGGGAAAAAGCACTCCGAACGCTGCTGCAAGGCCTGGGAGCGGGTGCGGGGCTTGGTGCTCATGGTGTTTTCAGTTTGGCATATGAGCTCCATTATGAACAAAGCGCAATAGCCAGAAATGGCTTTTATGATCTTTAGTTGGCCATTCGAATACCATCTACATGCAGCGCCAGGCTTAGATTGTCTGTCGCCTGCAACTAAGCGGGCTTTGCTGCTGCACCACGTGGTGTCAGGAGCGCGAGTACAGCCGCTATAACCAATAACGCCAGGACGTCACCCCAAAGGTGCCCCATGTGTTCGGTATTCACGAGTGCTTGCACCGCCATGATTCCGCCATGCACAACACTTGACCATACCGTGAACCAGATAAGGCTGAGATGAGCAAGAGGGTTCCGGGATGCAATTACGAGGAATACGCCAAGCGTCGCATAAATCCCCAGAATCATCTGGAGGTAATCAGAGTGACCGCCGGTGTGCCACGACCAACCGGAGGGCCAGAGGATGGTGAGCGGGTAGATTCCGAAGATGAAAATCAGGCCCACCAGCATCAACGCTATGCGCAAGTACCTGGTGCTATCAGTGTTCGCCATGTTTTTCTCCTTGAAGGTACGAAATAAAACTGCGTGTGTCGAAATTTTCTTCAAGGAGTTCCCGGACATCAGAAGGCGTATGAGGGATAGCCATCTTTGTACCGATTTGACGGAATTATACTCCAGACAAAGATGTACAAAAGGCAGAGGGACGTGTTTTATGCGAATTGAATCTCTTTGCCCAACGCGGGCATCACGATGTACGTGAGCAGAGTTGAAATTGGCGACCGGCTGTTGGTTGTTTTTGACGGGGAGTGCGGGTATTGTAACCGGGCGGTGCGCTGGTTTCTGCGGCGTGACCGGCGGGATCGGCTGCGCTTTGTGGCTTCAGAGTCGGCAAAGGTTGCGGGTTTGCTGGCGCGGCATGGGATCGGGGTGACGGATACTGAATCGGGTCCGGGTTCGATTCTGGTGTTTGAGGACGCGGATGGGCCGGCGGAGAAGTTGCTGGTGCGTTCGGATGCCGTGGTGGCGATGCTGCGCCAACTGCCACGGCCCTGGCCGGCGATTGCCGTGATGATGAGATTGATTCCGAGAACGGTGCGCGATCTGGGTTACCGGATTGTCGCGCGCTGGCGTTACCGCATCTGGGGGCGGCTGGAATGCTGCCCTCTGCCTACGGCCGAGGAGCGCGCGCGGTTTTTATGATGCCTTGCGCTTGTTTGCAGAGGCGGTGGTATTGATCACCAGGCCGGCAATTTCCAAAACGATGGCAAAGCCGAATACAAAACCGCGGAGAAAGTCATTCTGGGCGGGCCAAAGTTGCGCGAGGAATGGGATTCTCGACCAAAGAACTCCGAGGACGATCAGCATCAAGCCGATGACAACCAGCGACATGCCGAGGGCCACGGCTTTCTCGGGAGATTCTTGCAGTTTTTTCAGGAACATGGGTTGACCTCCAGACTGTTCAAACGATGACATAGTTGAGCATCTTACAAAAATTGCAAGTAACTAAATACAAAAATCACAAGGGCTAAAGTGTCTGCGTGAGAACTTCACGAGGCACTTGTAATCATCGCGTAGTTGAGCGACAACAGAAGTATGTCGCGATTTAAAGTTTACAGCCCGGATCAGGCTTATTTGCTGCCGCCGAGCGTGCGGGATGAGTTGGGTTCCAAGCACCTTTGCTTTTTCGTCCGCGAGGTGGTGGAGCGGTTGGATATGAGCGTGTTCGAGTTGAGCTACAGCGCCGAGGGCGGGGAGCTTTATTCGCCCCAGCTGCTGCTGGGCGTGTGGCTGTACGCTTACGCGTTGGGCATCACCAGTGCGCGGCAGGTGGAGCGGCGGCTGGTCGAGGATCTTGCGTTTCGCTATCTGGCTTCCGGCGAACGGGTAGACAACTGGGCCTTGAGCGCGTTTCGCCGGCGTCACAGCCTGGCGCTGAACGACGCCTTCACGCAGGTGCTGGAGTGGGCGCGGGGCAAAGGCATGGTGAAGCTGGGGCGGGTGGCGATTGACTCGACGCGCATTGCAGCCAACGCCTGCAAAGACAAGGCGGACTCGGAGCAGGCGCTGCGCGATACGCGGGCGCGGTTGAGGCGCCAGGTGCGCATCTGGCAAAAGGCGGCGGATGGTGACGACGCGGAGCCGGGCGGATTGGAAATCGCCATTGCGGAACTCGATCAGGCTCTGGCGGAGATGCCGCGGCGCATGGAGCGGTTGAAGAAAAGCGGCTTGAAGAAGCTGTCGCGGACCGACGTGGATGCGCGCTTCCTGCGCCAGCGCGGAGGGTTTGTGCTCGGCTATACGGGCGAGATCGCCGTCTCCGACGACCACCTGATTGTGGCCCAGCAGGTGACGCGTAACGTAAACGACAACGCGTCGTTGCAACCGATGCTGGACGAGGTCGAGCGGCGCTGTGGCGCGCCGCCGGGCGCGGCTCTGGCCGACAGCGGCTTCTTCTCCATCGACAACCTGGAAATGATGGAGCAACGGAATATCGATGGTTATGTACCGGACTCGAATCTGGCTTGCGAATTGAATCTGGGCAGGCGTTGCCCTAAAAAGGCGCGCGCCGCATCTCATCGCAGGATGCGCGCCAAGCTGCGAAGTCCGGCCGGGCAGGCCGCCTATGCGCGGCGCAAGGCGGTGGTCGAGCCGGTATTCGGAGTCCTGAAACAACAACGTGGAATGCGTCAATTTCGTACCCGTGGATTGCAAAACGTAAACAACGAATTCACCCTGGCCACGCTGGCCTATAACATCACCCGGCTGCACCGCACGCTGGCAGCCTGAAAACAACCCCCGCCACTACTGGCGGGAAAAAACTCAAAACTAGACCGCCGCTGCACAGGGCCAACGGCGTTCTCACGCAAACACTTTAGCCCCCAAGACGCCTAACATCGGCAGATTCATGCTCGTAGCCGTAGCCGGGGTTGTGGGAAAGTAGAAAGCGCTCTTCAGCTTTCCACCTTTTCCATAACCCACCCACTCTGATTGACTTGCATCGATCTAAACAATCTCTTGATACACGACATTTAGCCCCTGAGGGATGCTTCTTTCAAGCTGACCCGCAACCCAAAATTTATTTTCAATGTGTTTTTTATTGATGCCAAGCAGAACCAGAATCTAAGAACAGAGGGTTTCCCAATTCCCTAGTCCCTAATCCCTAACCCCTGCTTCTCGCACCCGCGCCTGCGCACTGTCGAGAAACAGCCTCATGCGCAGCGCCTCCGCCCGCTGCATGGCCACCAACCGCATCTGCCTGCGAACATGATCTTCGTTTTCGAGCACGGCGATTTGTGCCTCATCGTATTCGGCGCCCTTCTCCAGCCGCTCAATTCGCTCTTCAACGGTGTGGCGAAACCGTGGGCTGATCTCAAAACCATCGTTGGCGGCACAGTTGGTAATCATGGCAAGCTCCTCGAGCGTGATTCCTGAGACCAAAAATATTTCTGTCCAAGCCTCAAGTTTTTCCTGCTTCTGCCGATATTAGTGAAGATGAATTGCAGGCGCCAGATTACCGGAATGCATACAAAGGTAATTGACTGTCCAAAAACAGAACACTCAGAAGGCTAATTCAATACTTTTTGCACACCTAATCCACCCCGCAAGACAGCGAAGCAGCATTTTCAAATATTCAATGTTCAAATAACTATTGCTGTGAAGCGCATTGTTGCTGATCCCTAATCCCTGGTCTCTAGTCCCTGGCCCCTATCGCAAAATACCCCTTCCTCACCTGCACCTTCATTCCATCCCCGCGGCACTCCACCCCCAGACGCCTGAAGCTGCCGTCCAGCTTGCTGTTCGATGGCGTATAGCTGGCCACATACTGGGTTCGCAACTCGTCTTCAATCTGCTCAAAGGCCGCATCCAACTTCTTTTCGTTGTTGCCAACATCAATCACCCGCCCGCCGGTCTCCTCGGTCATCTTCTTCATCGCTGAAAATCCGCTATACCCCAAAGCCCCATAGAAGCCCCGGTCGGCAATCAGAATCACGTAAACCGGAGCATTGCTTTTTTCGGCCGCGGCGATCGCCTCGCTAATTTTGGTTTGGCTGCCTTCGTCTTCGCCGTCAGTCAGCAGGATCAGCGCCTTGCGTCCCGTCTGCTCGGCCAGCACCTGGCTCGCAGCCAGATAAACCGCATCGTAAAGCAGAGTTCCCTTCACCTTGCCAATCGTCGGAACCGTTCCTCCGCCCGCTCCCGGAGTACCCGCTGCTCCATTGCCGCCCGCGGTATTGATCTCCGCCTTGTTCATGCCTCGCGTCAGCAGAGGCACTTCCCCGGTGATGTCCTGCAGCAGGTCCACGCTCACGTCAAAGGAGAGCAAAAAAGCCTCGTCCTTCGGCTTCAGCACCTGGGCCAAAAACTGGTTTCCCGCCTTCTGCTCCAGCGTCAGCACACGGTACTGGCTGCCCGATGTATCCAGCAGAATGCCCAGCGTTAGCGGCAGGCTGCTCTCCGCGGTAAAGCTCTTCAGCTTCTGTGGCTCATTGTCTTCGCTCACCGTGCAGTCGTCCCTGGTCAAATCAGGAACCAGCTTTCCATCCTTGTCCTTCACCGTAAAGAACACATCCACCAGGTTGGCGGTCACTTTGAATGTCGCCGCCGATTCCGTCCCAGTCGCCTGTGCCGGCGCAGTGCTCACCGGTGGCGCCTCCGGCGAAGGAGCAATCTGACCCCATCCCGCCAGGGTCCACGCAGGCAGGCTCAGCAAAGCAGCGGCAACTCCTGATCGCACACGCATATCGGCCGTTTAGACGAAAATAGAACTGCGATGACAGCATACCTGAACCGTTTCCCGGCAGGCCTGGCAACCTGCACAGCGCTGGCGCGTCTGATACTCTGACGAGTACAGTAAATACTGGAGAACTAACTGTGAAGCTTGTTTTATCGGCAATTGTGCTGTCGGCGCTACTGAACTTAAGTCCAATCATGAGAACGGCAGCTGTGGCCCAACAGCCGTCCGCGGTCCCGGATGCTCCTTCGCCCCAGGCGCCCCCTCCGTTGTCTGGATTGGACGGCCCGATTATCCCCGGCAAGGGTGCCGGAGATGAGGAGTCGAGCTCCAGTTCCTCAGCCAACGTTCCCTCCCAGCAGCCTGCGCCCAGCAGCCAGGCGCCCTCAACCCAGGGCAGGGACACGTTCCAGACCACGCCTCCTGAAATGCCCGCCACCGGCGAAGGCGTTTCCGCAGTCACGCGTTTTGTCGTCAACGTCAACTTCGTTGAAGTCCCCGTCACCGTCAAAGACAGCAAGGGAAAGCTGGTCGCCGGCCTCACCTTCCGTGACTTCAGAGTCTTTGAGAACGATACCCGCGAACCGTTGCGCCTCTTCACCGTCGATCCATTCCCGCTCTCCGTCGCCTTCGTCCTCGATCAGAGCCTCACCTCCGACGTCATGGCCAAAGTGAATGACTCGCTGGGCGCTATTCAAGGCGCGCTCACCCCCTATGACGAAGTCGCAATCTTCTCTTACAACAACGGCGCTGAGGAACGTACCGGCTTTACCGGCGCACAAAGCACACGTCTGCCCGCCGTGCTTGCCCTCACCAGGGAGACCGGCAGGGATATGCAAATACCCGAAGGCCCCGGCCCGTTTAACGGCTGCAGTATCTCCAAAAACGGAAACTGCGTCGACCCCAATGTTCAAGAGGGTCGATCCACGGGCAGTACTATGAATCCCATTATTCCCAAGGAAGTGCACACCCTCAACGACGCCATCCTGGCCGCCGCAAAAGAGCTCTCCAGCCGGCCCAAAGGCCGCCGCCGCATTATCTATGTCATCTCTGACGGCAAAGAGTACGGCAGCAAGGCTAGCTACAAAGAGGTCATACGTTATCTGCAAACCAACAAAATCGCTGTCTATGGCACGTTGGTTGGAGACTCAGCCCGCTGGGGCGAGGGTTATATGAGCCGCGTCCACCTGCCCTTCACCATGTATGACAACATCCTCGCCAAGTACACCCTGGCCACCGGCGGCTCGCTTGACTCCGAGCGCGGCGTCAACGGTATTGAAAGAAGCTACGCCAAGATCGCCGAAGAGGCGCGGACCCAGTACACGCTCGGATATCTCAGCCACCAGCCCTTCATCGACGGCAAGTTCCGCAAGATCGATGTGCGCGTAGACCGTCCCGGCCTCGAGGTAATCGCCAAAACCGGCTATTATCCCAACGCCAGGGATGCCCAATAATCTGTGAACTCTTCAGCAGCCGCGGCCGGCTTAGGATTGTCGTCGGCCGCCAGTTGGGGCGGCTCTGACTTCGTCGGCGGCATCGGCGCTCGCCGCTCCCCTGTCCTGCTGGTCGTCGCCTCCGGCCACATCGTTTCCATGCTTTTGCTGCTCGCCCTCTGCCTGGGAATCCGTCTTCCCCTCCCCGGCACGCCTTATCTCATCTACGCAGCCATAGGCGGCTTTGAAGGTTCAGTAGCCCTGGCCGTCTTTTATCGCGCCCTGGCCATGGGCGCCATGGGACTAACCGCCGCTCTAACCGGCCTGCTTACCGCCCTTGTGCCCGTCCTTTTTTCTCTCTATTACGAAGGCCTGCCCACCCCGCTAACCGCCGTCGGCTTAGCTATGGGCCTGCTCGCCATCTGGCTCATCACCCGCTCATCCACAATCAAAGACGTGAATACGCCACCAACCGCCCTCCTGCTCGGCGCACTGGCCGGCATGGGATTCGGCGCCCAGTTAATTCTCTTCAAATTAGCCAGCCCCGCCGGCATTCTATGGACCATGACCTCAGCCCGAGCCGCCGGTTCCATCGCCATGATCCTGGTTCTCCTTGCCATGCCCCCCAAAGCGCCCTGGCGAGGCTTTTGGCTCACCGGCATCGCCGCCGGAGTCCTCGACACAATCGGCAATCTCTTCTATCTCCGCGCCACGCAAATCGGCCGCCTCGACGTAGCCGCCCTCGTCTGTTCCCTCTACCCCGCGGGAACCATCCTCCTGGCCGCTCTGTTCCTCCGCGAGCGCCCCTCCCGCCGCCAATTCGCCGGCATAGCCCTCGCCCTCGCCGCCGTAATTCTCCTCAGCGTTTAACCCGCCGCCGGTTCAGTTGATGAGTGCTTGATCAAAACCGAAAACGGGTCGCCAACTGGATCAGCCTCGGAGGCATGGCGCTCACTGCCTGGCCGAACGTCGTGCTCGATATGTTCCCTTCAACTGTCGCAGGACCAAAAAACTGGGCGTGATTGATAAAATTGAAAGCCTCGACGCGGAATTCAAGCACTTTATCTTTTTGAATTGGAATCGTACGGGTGAGAGTAGCGTCCAGATTCTCAATCCCAGGACCGCTGAAAAAACGCCTGCGCGCATTGCCCATGGTCCCCAGCGCAGGCAGCGTCAGTTCACTCGCATCAAACACCGCCGCGCCACGCGGGTTCAGGTGCAGTCGCAGCGATTTTCCGCTCCAGTCCGGCGTATCCACGCCGTTGTTGTTGATGCCGTTGGGGATCGTGCCTAGCAGCGAGGTGTCGTTGTTGTTCAGCAGCGTTACCGGCAGTCCCGTGGTAAAGCGCGCAATGCCGGCCAGCGCCCAACCGGATGCGATTGCATGCAGCTTTCCCGTCGCCATGGGTGCGGGCAACTGGTAGTGAAAGCTTGTCACCAGGTTTTGACGCAGGTCAAAAGATGAAAGTGCGCGGCTGAGCGAGGGGTTCACCGGGTTTACTGGTTCTGAAAGGCCCGTAGATTGATCCATGGATTTCGACCAGGTGTAACTGGCTAAAAGATCGAGACCGTGGGCGCGGTATTTAAAGGTGGCTTCAAGGGCGTTGTAGTTAGCGTTAGCAATCGTACGCTGCAACTCCACGCTGCCGAATGCGGGGCCAAACTGGGTGCGCGCGGCCTGCTCGTTAAAGGGGCCGCAAACCGTGGAGCCAAGGCTGAGGCAGAGAGCGGGATCGGCGGGATTGGCTTCTTCAAGCACCAACAGATGATGCGACGAAGTGCCCACATAACTGATCGTGGCTAGCGTGGAAGCGCCCAATTGCCGCTCAACGCTCAGCATCCAGTGCTGGGCATACGGCGTTACATCGTCCGGGCTGACGGCGGGAATGCCAACCAGCGGTTCAAACTGGCTCCAGTTCACGGTGGAGTTGGGATTGCCAGGACTCGCTCCGTAGGCAACCTGCTGAAGCGGAAAGCGCTGCCCGGCACTGGCGCCAGTGGCGGCCACGGTAAAAGGCGAGGCGAACAGAGGCGGCGCGGCTGAGGTGTATGTATAGCCGTAAGGCGGATTGGCGCTCATAATGCCCGCCGATAGACCTTCGTACGCGGTATAAAAAATTCCATAACCGGTTCGAATACTGGTTTCACCCGCCGGCCCGGTTAGCTTGCGCAGCCATGGGTTAATGAAGTCCGGAGAGTACGCCAGTCCCACACGCGGGGCAAAGTCCTCGCGTGCCGGGGCCAATGAGCGAGGTACGCCGGGATCGCCGGGAAAAACCAGCCCCAGCGGCGCGCCGGGAAAAACCACTGATTGCTCGCCCTTCACCAGCGTTTGCAACTGGTTGAATTTTTCGTCCCAGGGGCGGATGCGGTCCCAGCGCACTCCATAGTTCACGGTAAATTGCTTTGAGGCTTTCCAACTATCCTGCGCAAACCCTGCCATATACAGATTGCGGTTATAAAAGTTTCTGGCTTGCCCCTGCGTATAACTCGAGGCCACGCCCAGCAGGAAATCGGCAAAGTCCACGCCGGTTTCTGAGCCGTTGAAGGCGAAGCTGCCGTTGAAGATTACGTCAGGATGAGTGTTGATCTGGTTGCAGTGGATCTCTCCGCCGAACTTGAGGCCATGCTTGCCGAGGATGCGGGAAAATGCGTCGCTCACCTCGTAAATGTTCTCGGCCTGTACCAGGGCGGTGGTATCAACGCCAAGCGTAAAGTCGTTGAATGCTACGCTCTCGATGCCTTCGGTTGAAGGCTTAAGTACATCGATGCCGGTGAACCCCTGCGAGACGAGCGTGGGCCCCACTCCGCCTCTGGGCTGGCCTACGGCGTTGGCATTGCGCATATAACTGAAGTGGAACTCGTTCAGCGTCGCGTCGCCAAACGTGATGGAGTGCCCCAGGCTCGCCAGTTGCGCAAGTCCGTTGCTGGTGGCGCTGAAGCCGGGCACGCTGGCCCCGCCAGTGCCTGTGGGGTAGGGATTCAAGAGCGAGTAGTTATCAAGAAAATAGTAGCCGGTCAGCGTTCCATTATGATGCGTCCAGTCGAGGCGAAGCGCGCCCTTGTCGTCGCCCAGCGTCTCTGCCTCTGTTGAGGTTTCAAAAACTGCGCTCTCCGCGTTCGGCTGGGGAATTGAGGCCAGCAGATTCTTGGCCGGCGCAGACCATGCAGTTTGCGGAATCTGACCGGTCGGAAAAACTTGGGAATATGGTTCGCCTGCGGTTACCGTTTGCCCCATTAGGAGTGTGGATAGTCGGGTTGCCCACGCAGTGCCATTCACGCTGCCGGTAAGCGGATTCTGGCTGAAGTTGCCGCCGCGCTCGGCAATTGATGGTACGGCAATCTCGCCGGTGTCAATGCCTTCAGTCAGCCGAGTTCCCTGGTAGTCGGCAAACATCACCACGCTTTTATTCAACGGCGCGCCGCCCAGTGTGCCTCCGAACTGGTTCTGGCGATATGCAGCTCGCTCCGGTGAAAAATAGTTGCGTGCATCGAGAGCAGTATTGCGCAGAAATTCGAATGCCGAACCGTGCGTTTGCATGGTGCCCGATTTAGTGGTCACCAGCACCTGTCCACCGCTGGAGTTGCCATACTCGGCGTCGAAGTTCGATGTCAGCACGCGAAAGCTGTCGATCGAGTCCAGATTGGGCACGATCGAAGTGCCCATGTTCACGTCTTCTTCCACGTCGCTGCCATTCACGCGAAATCCGTTCGAGGCTTCGCGCTGGCCGCTGATTGAAAGGTTGCCGGGGTTGGCGCCGCCCGAGGGTGGGGTGGTAGCCACGCCGGTCATGATCACCGCGCCGGGTTGCGCCGTGTTCATTGGAACAATCCCCGGTTGCACTGCCATCAGATCGGTAAAGTTGCGGCCATTCAATGGCACGCCTTCAATCTTTTTTGTCTCCAGCGTTTCGCCTAACTGGGTGCTGGTGGTTTCCGCTGCCAATGCTTCTGAGGTCACCTCTACAATTTCGCTCACCGCCGCAATTTCCAGGGTCAGGTCCATCGTCGCAGTGGGAGCCTGCTCGTTAAGAACTGCTTCTGCCGTCAGCGGCTTGAAGTCTATGGCGGTGGCCGTTATGCGGTAGCTTCCTGCCGCCGCAACCACGATCCGAAATTCGCCCTGATCGTCTGATTCTGCTTCCACGGCCGCCGCGCCTGAACCTTCCAGTTGCACGGTAAGATGGGCGTGGGGAATGCGCGCGCCGCTCAAGTCATGCGTCACGCCCGATAGGTTGAACACCGTGTCGGCAAAAAGAATTGATGCGTTGCTTGCAAGAAAAAGAAAAAGGAAAATCGCACCATAAAAGCTCTTCAAAACAACCCCCTCCAAGACCCGATTTTCCATAGCTCAATCGGCGGCAAGCGCAGCAAGGCTCCGCAATAAGAAGACCGGCTCTTAATATCCGACTGATTTGGTCTTGTATATAAAATACGACTAGGTTAGTTGGGTACAACGTGATTTGGATCACACGGGTTATTGTTGGACTGAAAGACTTGTCGGCTACCCAATGCGTTTGCAGAATATATGCCCGCGAAAGCGCACAATCATTTCATAACACCGTCCATAACCCAGGGAGCACCAGCAACTGCCCGTAACTCCTTTGTTGCCAAGAATCTGCAAATAACTTCATTGGAATGAGGAATTTACAGCGCAATCCATACGCTATACCACTGAAAACAAGGAATTTATTTCCAGAAATAGGGGGGAGTGGGGGTAGCGAAAGGGGCTTTTACTAACCCCTGATCCTTGACTCCATTTTCCCGATTCCTGATCCACGCAGTGTTTTTACTGGCCACTGATCACTAATCACTGACCACTGTTTTAAAGAAAGGAAGCGAATGTCGCAATGGAAGTAATCAGTGGAGGGGGAGTTTTACTGATCTCTGACCTTTGGTACCTGTGAAGTTTCAACACGTTGTTCCTTCGTCCTGGCGTAGTTTTGAAAGGGCACGTCTTTAGACGTGCCGAACGCGGTCTTCAAAAGCATCGAGGCTTTAGCCCCTGCGTTCACGCAACTCAAACGAATCTATACTCGTAGCAGCAGTCGGGGTTGTGGGAAAGTGGGAAGCGCACTTCAGCTTTCCAGCTTTTCCATAACCCGTCTCTCGTCAATGCGTCCAGGCGGAAGGGTACAACGTCTTGATCATTTTGAGGTACCCCCACCCCAATACCACCAAAATCCCACTGTGAAGCTGTGAAGCCACCTAAACAATGCAGAATCAATCGATTATCTCTGAAAACCTCACAACAACACAGCTTCTGTAAAGCTGTGAGATTTGCTTGTGATATGCAGAATCAATGGGTTACACCATTCTGGCGGGAGCCTCACAGAATTTTTAAAACTGTGAACGAACCGAAAGTCCTTTACCCTGAACGCAGCAAAGGCCTGTGCATTGGCACAGGCCTTGTGTGTCTCTGAAATTAAAGATCGAAGCAACAGCAGCTTGAACCGTTCAGGCAAGGAATCAAACCTGAACCCAAGCCACTAGTCTTTGCGAACGATTTGCTGCTCGACCGGCGCCGGAGGCGGCGCGGGCGCAGCATATTGTACCGGCTGCTGGGCAGCCGCGTTCTGCTGCACAACGGCGGCGCAGGAGCAGGATCGGTGACTCCCTTGATGCCTTCCTTGAAGCCCTTCAATCCCTCGCCCAGCCCCTTGCCCAACTCCGGCAGCCGCTTGGCGCCGAACAGCAAAAATGCAACCACGCCCAACACCACCAGGTGCCATGGCTGAAGTAGATCGCCCATTGTTTCATCCTCCGCGCGCCGCGCTCAATCCGGCACGCATTCTCACTAGTTATTGTCGCACAAACCCGCATCCCACGCAGAAGCAGGGGTCAGAGATCAGGAACTGACGCATGGAAGCTCTTCGGGCTTTAACTGACAACTGACCACTGTCTCTATCAATTCACTTGCGCCGGCTTGCCCAGCCGTTCGGTGACCATGGCATAGAAGGCGCGCAGATCTTCCTCTTCGCCCACGGTCAGCCGGCGGTAGACCTTCATCAGCGGAAAGAGCCGTGAGCCGCGCACCTCAATGGCCGGAACCGCCACCGCGCCGCCGGGATACTGGGTCATCTCCCAGCTGCCGGCATAGCGCCGCCGCAGCACCTCGCCCAGGTAGCTGCCCCACAGCCGCACCTCGAAGTCCAGGTCCAGCTCCGGGCTTTCGCCCACCAGCACAAGAATTTCGTCCAGCGCGTCAATCGATTCCGAGGTAAAGTCCAGCTTCTGCTGGAACTCGCGTTTGCCCAGCTCCGCCGCTGCCCGCGCATAGCCCTCCATCATCGTTCCCAGGTCGGGGAATGTGCGACGACTCCAGCCGTTTGCGCAGATCGGTCGAGTTTCTCATCCATCACAAGAGTAAACCCTCGCGCCAATGCGGAGCAAATCACCAAGCCGGGGCAAGAAAATGGCACTCGTCCCGGGTTTGTGGCAGCGCAGCAGGTTTGTGGCAGACTTGAAACAGTTGTGGAGGGTTCCCCGTTGAAGACCATCAAGTTTCTCGCCCTTGCCGTAGTGCTGGCCTTGAGCGCCGGCACCGCCCGCTCCACAGGCCGCGACATCTATCCCGACCCGTCGCAGGCCAAGGCCGACCTGGCCGCCGCCCTGAAGACCGCCGCCGCAACCCACAAGCGCATCCTGCTGGACTTTGGCGGCAATTGGTGCCCAGACTGCCAGGTGCTGGACATCTACTTCCACGACCCCGCCAACCGGCCGCATCCTGGAGGCAAATTTCGTGCTGGTGCCACGTGAACATCGGGCACATGGACGCCAACCTGGACATCGCCGCAGCGGTACGAGGTGCCGCTTGCAAAGGGGCGTGCCCGCGCTGGCCGTTCTCAGCGAGCACGGCAAGCTGCTCTACAGCCAGAAGAGCGGCGAGTTTGAGGCCATGAGCCGCATGGAATCCGCGGCGGTGACCAGATTTCTGGTGCAATGGAAGCCCGAGCGGCCGGCTGCTCGATGGTGATGGTGAACTGCTGAGTCGAAGGTGAGCACGCGCTCAGCTCGATCGGCGCCAGGTGCTTGGTGTTCTGGTAGGTATAAATAATGCGGTGGGCCACGGTGATGGTGGAGAGCACGGCCAGCACCCACAGCACCGGCGCCATCACGCCCCAATGGTTGAACAGGGCGCCGAGGATAACCAGCACGATGCGCTCCGGCCGCTCCATGAAGCCCACCTTGCACTGGCCGATCAGCGCCTCGGCGCGGGCGCGCGTATAGCTGACCATCAGCGACGTCACCATCACGAAGGCCACCAGCACCACATAGCGGAAGCGATTGATGCGACCGTAGTAGACCAGCAAGTCCGAAGAACAGCACCACGTCGGAGTAGCGGTCGATCACCGAGTCGAAGAACGATCCGAAGACCGTGACCTGGTTGTTGCGCCGCGCTACGCGGCCGTCCACCATGTCGAAGAGGCCGGCGCAGAAGATCACCACGCCCGCATAGAAAAACATCCAGTCGGAGTTCGCGGCGTTGGCGTGGCCAAACAGAAACGCGGCCACAATGTTGATCATCAGGCCGATAAAGGTGAGCACGTTGGGCGAGATGCGGGTCAGCGCCAGGCCATGCACAATGTGGTCCAGAAGCCATCCGCAGGCGCGGCCAAAAGCGCTGGTCCAGGTCATTGCAATCTTCCTTACTTACTCTGCTGCCGGCGGCGGTCGCCGTTCTTCGGCTCGCTTCGCCGGCTTCATCGTGGATGGTGGTCAGTTTCAGAATTTCCAGCTCGCGCTTGCCGTTGGGGGTGACGATGGTGGCCACGTCGCCCACTCGCTTGCCCACCAGGCCGCGGCCGATAGGCGAGGTGGTCGAGATCAGCCCCTTGGAGACATCGGACTCCTCGCTGGTGACCAGGCGATAGACGATCTCCTCGTCCTTGGTCGAGTCGAAGACCACTACCGTGGAGCCGAACCCGGCCTTGTCCCTGGGAATGTTGGTCAGGTTCACCAGCGAGAGCTCGGCCATGCGCCGCTTCAGCTGGCCCAGGCGCGCATCCACAAAAGTCCTGGCGCTGCTTGGCCATGTGATACTCGGCGTTCTCCGACAGATCTCCCATGGCCACAGCCTTCTTGATCTCGGCGGGCAGTTCATGGGAAAGCTCGTGCTCAAGAAGAGCAATCTCGTCAAGAAGCTTCTTTTTGATGTGTCTGGCATCCATGGTCCGTGGCGGGGAGCGGGCGTCGCTCCATCCGCGAGAGATAAAAGAACTCGACTTCCCATTATACCCGGGGGACGAGAGGAAAGGGAACAGGGAATAGAAAAAGACCGACCGGCGATTCAGCAAGACAGCTGCTTTGGAAGGGAATTGGGTCTTTTCAGTTGTAACTGTCAGATATTCCCTATTCCCTGTTCCCTATTCCCTGATCCAAGAACGACCGCAAAATCAGCGTAGCCGCCACCTGGTCAACCACCTTGCGGTGCTCCTGTCGTGCGTGGCCGGCCTCATACAGAATCTGGTGGGCTTCGCGCGTAGTCAGCCGCTCATCCCACAGATGGATCGGCAGGCCGGTCAGAGTGCCCAACTCGGCGGCAAATGCCCGTGTCTTTTCAGCCTGCGGGTTCGATCGCCGGAAAGGTGCACCGGGTTGCCCACCACAATCCCCACCACGCCAAACCGCCGCGCCAGCCGCGCCAGCTCGCCGATCGTCTCGCGCTGGTTGCGTCCCCGCTCCAGCGTCATCACCGGCTGCGCCGTAGCCCCAGCTCATCGGAGACAGCCACCCCGATCCGCCGGTTGCCCACATCCAGTCCCAGATACCGAGGTTGTCGCGCAGCTTCCAGCTCTTTCAACTCCTGGCTTCCAGCTTACAGCCCCGCCCTCGCAGCAGCGCCACTTCTCCCAGCGCCATCCCAGAAATGCCCCACTCAGGCCCGATACAATCAAAGGTAGAGAATCCTCACTCGGGGAATTCACGCGTCTTCAACAAGTGAAGGGTTGAAAACCACGGAATGGCTGGCCGCAAACGGAAGAGCAGGAAGAAAAAAAGGGTTTTGGCGCTGTTGCATTCCTGCTGACGGTTTTCTTCTGGCGCTGGGTGCGGCGGGAGCAGCGGCCTGGCTGGGGTCTCTCCGTTCGGGCCGAGTCTGAAACTTTGTCGAAGTGGCGCCAGGCTCGTCCTCGAGCGCGCATCGGCCAGCAACTGGAGGTCGGCGGCATGGTCCGCAGCCGCTATGCCTTCGATATACTGCGCTACTGGAATC
>CAWAEU010000037.1:0-54089 GCA_963780975.1 uncultured Acidobacteriaceae bacterium
TGTCTGCGTGAGAACTTCACGAGGCACTTGTAATCATCGCGTAGTTGAGCGACAACAGAAGTATGTCGCGATTTAAAGTTTACAGCCCGGATCAGGCTTATTTGCTGCCGCCGAGCGTGCGGGATGAGTTGGGTTCCAAGCACCTTTGCTTTTTCGTCCGCAAGGTGGTGGAGCGGTTGGATATGAGCGTGTTCGAGTTGAGCTACAGCGCCGAGGGCGGGGAGCTTTATCGCCCCAGCTGCTGCTGGGCGTGTGGCTGTACGCTTACGCGTTGGGCATCACCAGTGCGCGGCAGGTGGAGCGGCGGCTGGTCGAGGATCTTGCGTTTCGCTATCTGGCTTCCGGCGAACGGGTAGACAACTGGGCCTTGAGCGCGTTTCGCCGGCGTCACAGCCTGGCGCTGAACGACGCCTTCACGCAGGTGCTGGAGTGGGCGCGGGGCAAAGGCATGGTGAAGCTGGGGCGGGTGGCGATTGACTCGACGCGCATTGCAGCCAACGCCTGCAAAGACAAGGCGGACTCGGAGCAGGCGCTGCGCGATACGCGGGCGCGGTTGAGGCGCCAGGTGCGCATCTGGCAAAAGGCGGCGGATGGTGACGACGCGGAGCCGGGCGGATTGGAAATCGCCATTGCGGAACTCGATCAGGCTCTGGCGGAGATGCCGCGGCGCATGGAGCGGTTGAAGAAAAGCGGCTTGAAGAAGCTGTCGCGGACCGACGTGGATGCGCGCTTCCTGCGCCAGCGCGGAGGGTTTGTGCTCGGCTATACGGGCGAGATCGCCGTCTCCGACGACCACCTGATTGTGGCCCAGCAGGTGACGCGTAACGTAAACGACAACGCGTCGTTGCAACCGATGCTGGACGAGGTCGAGCGGCGCTGTGGCGCGCCGCCGGGCGCGGCTCTGGCCGACAGCGGCTTCTTCTCCATCGACAACCTGGAAATGATGGAGCAACGGAATATCGATGGTTATGTACCGGACTCGAATCTGGCTTGCGAATTGAATCTGGGCAGGCGTTGCCCTAAAAAGGCGCGCGCCGCATCTCATCGCAGGATGCGCGCCAAGCTGCGAAGTCCGGGCCGGGCAGGCCGCCTATGCGCGGCGCAAGGCGGTGGTCGAGCCGGTATTCGGAGTCCTGAAACAACAACGTGGAATGCGTCAATTTCGTACCCGTGGATTGCAAAACGTAAACAACGAATTCACCTGGCCACGCTGGCCTATAACATCACCCGGCTGCACCGCACGCTGGCAGCCTGAAAACAACCCCCGCCACTACTGGCGGGAAAAAAGTGAAAACTAGACCGCCGCTGCACAGGGCCAACGGCGTTTTCACGCAAACACTAAAGCCCAGGCTGATTGTATGGTGTTTATGTACGGGCTAAAGCCCGTACCCTTCAAACTGACCCACGACTCAAAATCGAGATCTCCACCCCACGGACGAAGACCTGTCCGTGGGAACCCCGGACCTGGGGCAACCAGCTTTAATTTTCAGGCAGTTTTCTCAATCAGTGCCACAAAGAAGCCGTCGGTGTGGAATTTGCCGGGGAGCAGGCGGAGTGCGCCTTCGGGGGTTAGATAAGGTGCAGTTGCTCTGCGCCGGATGCGCTGAGGATGGCTTTGCTGCGCAGGGATTCGATGCTTTGAGACATCGAGATTTGGCGGGCGTTGGGAGTGGCTGCGAGCACCGTGGCAACGACTTGCTCGTTTTCTTCCGGTTCCAGGGAACAGGTGGAGTAGAGTACGTGGCCGCCGGGGCGGACGGCGCGTAGGGCAGCGCGGAGAATGGCCTGCTGGCGCTCGGCCTGGCGGGCAAGATCTTCGGGGCGCAGACGGTGGCGAATCTCCGGATTGCGGCCCAGTGTGCCGGTGCCGCTGCAGGGAACATCGGCAAGGGCCAGGTCGAAGACTGCAGTCCTCAGTCAAGTGCGGTTGCGTCGGCGAGGCGGCATTCGACTTTGTCAGCGTGGGAGGCCATGCGCTTGCGCAATTGGTCGAGACGCTGCGGGCTGGATTCGCAGGCGACGATGCGGGCCTGCGGGTTGCGCTCGGCGAGGATGAGAGTTTTGCCGCCGGGTGCGGCACAGCAGTCTAGAATATTTTGCTGATTTTGGATGAGTGATTCGCTGGCTAATTCTGCGATCAACTGCGAGCCTTCGTCCTGCATGCGCACGCGGCCTTCTTGAAATGCGGCGCGTCGGCGGTAATGTCGCCGGAGACGACGGTGCGAGCGGCTGTGAGTAGTTGGCCGGGCGAGAGATGGATGCCGGCTTCAATGAGTTCGGCTTCGACATCGGGGCTGGCCAGGCGGATGGATAGAACAGGCTGGCTCTGGCCGTGGCGGCAGAGGACGTGCGCTGCTTCGAGGCCGTAGACGCTTGCCCAGCGTTCGACGATCCAGGTGGGATGGGATTGCGGTCAGAGCAAGTTCGGCGGCGGATTCTTTTGGAAGATTTCCCTCAGAGGCTAAAGCCCCGGCGAGTTTGCGCAGGACGGCGTTGACCATGCCGGAGGCGAAGCTGTGGCCGGACTGCTTGGCCAGTTCTACGCTTTCGATCGATGGCGGCGCGCGCGGGGATGCGGTCCAGATGGAGCAGTTGGAATGCGCCCAGGCGGAGGGCGATCAAAATCTCCAGATCGAGCTTGGCATTGGGGCGTTTGAGAAGCAGGTGGATCTGGTGGTCGAGTTGAATTTGCCAGCGGAGCACTCCCAGCACCAGGGCCGTGACCAGATTGCGGTCGGCGGGCGGAGAGCGCGTTGACGGCTTTGCCGCGGAGCAGATCGTCGGAGTGAGATTGGCCGCGCTCGACAGCCATGAGGATATGGAAGGCGGCTTTGCGGGCTGGAGAGACGGAGGGCATTGCGATGAGCCTGCCCTTCAGCCTAACCGGGTGTTGGCGGCGAGGGGTGCGCCGCGCAGAAATTCGGCTGCGGTGAGGCGCTTTTTGCCTTCGAGCTGGATTCAAGCAGTTCGAGCCAGGTGTCTTCGGCGCAAGCGGCGAAGAGGCGATGGTTTTCGATGATCGAATTTGGCCGGGAGATGCGAGAACCGAACCGGCGGGCTCAGATTGGGCGCTGGCCGGCTCCGCGCCACTGCCATGCGATGGACGATCAGTTTTTTGCCGTCGAGCGTGGTAAAGGCGCCGGGCCAGGGCTGAAAGCCACGCCAGCGATTGTAGAGTTCGTGGGCTGAGCGGGCGGCAAAGTCCATGCGGCCGTCTTCGCGGTCGAGAAGCGGAGCGAAGGTGGCGAAGGAGTGGTTCTGCGGCTGGGGATGGATGGTCCCGGCGGCGAGGCCGGCCAGAGTTTCAACCACCAGCGGCGCGCCGGAGCGGGCGAGCTGATCGAAGAGATCCACGGCGGTTTGGTCAGGGCGCGATTTCGAAGGTCTGCTGAAGGAGAATGGGGCCGGTGTCGAGGCCTTCTTCAAGCAGCATGGTGGTGTTGCCGGTGAAGGCGTCGCCCATGGCAACGGCCCACTGGATGGGCGCGGCGCCGCGGTATTTGGGCAGCAGAGACGCCGTGCAGGTTGATGCAGCCGAGGCGCGGCAGGGCCAGCATCCACGGGGGAATGATGCGGCCATAGGCAACGACGACGATGGCTTCGGGGGCGATGGCCTCAAGCTGGGCGCGAAACTCGGGATTGCTGCGAATTTTTTCCGGCTGCGTGACGGGCAGGCCGGCGGCTTGCGCGGCCTGCTTGACTGGCGGAGCGGTGAGTTGCTGCGCGCGGCCTACGGGGCGGTCGGGCTGCGAGACGACGAGCGCGATATCGTGACCCGCGGCAAGCAGCGCTTCGAGCGTGGGGACGGCGAACTGCGGAGTGCCGCAGAAGACGCAGTTTCACAGCTTCTACCACTCGCCCGCGCGCTGCATCTTGCGGATCTTGCGCAGGTTCAGGTCGCGCTTGAGGGCGCTCATGCGGAAGATGAACAGCATGCCGTCGAGGTGGTCGATCTCATGCTGCATAGCAGCGCGAAAGCAGCTCTTCGCCGTCCATCTCGAACCACTTGCCGTGCTCGTCCTGGGCGCGGATGCGGACCTTGGCGGCGCGAACCACTTTCTCGCGAATATCGGGGAAGCTGAGGCAGCCTTCCTCCTCGTAGAGCTTGCCCTCGCTGAAGATGATCTCGGGATTGATGAGCACCAGCTTGTCTTTCGGGATCCTTGCCCATGCTCAGGTCGATGACGGTGACGCGTTTGGAGACGCCCACCTGCGGCGCGGCCAGGCCGATGCCCTGCGAGGCGTAGGTGGTCTCGAACATATCGGCGACCAGCTTGCGCAATTCGGCGTTGAATTCGGTAACCGGTTCGCCGGGCTGGGAGAGCACGGTTCGGGATATTTGACGATCTTGAGAATCATCTGCGTGCTGCTAATAAGCTCCGTATCTGTTCGATGTATCCGTCGAAATTTCGTTGCATTTCGAGCACCGAGTCGCCGCCGAACTTCTGCTGCGCCAGGCCGGCGACGGTGAGCGCGACCATGGCTTCGGCGGCCACGCCGGCGGCGGGGACGACGCAAATATCGCTGCGCTCGTAGCTTGCGCTGGTGGCCTCGCGGGTATCGAAGCGCACCGATTCGAGCGGGCGGCGCAGGGTGGAGATGGGCTTCAGGTAGCCGCGCACCACAATGTCTTCGCCGTTGGAGACGCCGCCCTCAATGCCGCCGGCGTTGTTTTGCGGGCGGGTGAAGCGGGTGGGTTTGCCGTCGTCTTCGGCCGCGTAGTGGATGGGGTCGTGGACCTGCGGAGCCGAAGGACTCGGCAGCCGTAACGCCGCGGCCGATTTCGACGGCTTTGACGGCTTGCAGGCTCATCACCGACCAGGCCAGCAGGCCGTCGAGGCGCTCGTCCCAGTTGGCGTAGGTGCCCAGGCCGGCAGGAACGCCGTGGACCACCACTTCAAAGACGCCGCCCACCGTATCGCCGGTGCGGGAGACCTCTTCGACCTCTTCCTTCATGCGGGCTTCGGTGGCGGGATCGACGCAACTGAGCATGATTTCGTCCTTGGCGGCAACGGCGGCGATCTCTTCCCAGCGCGGCGGCGCGGTCAAGCTCGACGCGGCCTACGCGGATGACGTGGCTGGCGACTTCAATGCCCAGGGTGCGCAGCAGCAGCTTGGCAAAGGCTCCGGCGGCTACGCGCGCGGTGGACTCGCGGGCCGAGGCGCGCTCCAGCACGTAGCGGGCGTCGGGGAAGTTGTATTTGAGAGCGCCGGCAAGGTCGGCGTGGCCAGGCCGCGGCGAAGCGACGGCCTGGTGCTTGGCCGGGTCGCCGGCTTCGACAGGGAGCTTTTCTTCCCAGTTCTTCCAGTCGCGGTTGACGATCTCGATGGCGATGGGCGAGCCGATGGTCTTGCCGTGGCGCACGCCGCTGAGCACGTGGGCCTTGTCGGTTTCAATCTTCATGCGGCCGCCGCGGCCATAGCCCTGCTGGCGGCGCCAAAGTTCGCGGTTGACGAAATCCAGATCGACGGGCACGCCGGCCGGGAGCCCGGAGACAGCGCGATCAGAGCCTCACCGTGGGATTCGCCGGCGGTTGAGAAACGGATCATATTCTTTTGATTGTAACGGAGGAACAGTGGTCAGTAGCTGGACGCTTATAACTCGGCCGAAATGGAAATGCTTGCCGGCGCCGAGACCATCCGCGCTCGTCCGTGGCCGGGGTTCGCCACATGCCGAGATGCAACGATGCCAAATTTCTCCAGCGCGTCTACATCACGGCGCACCGCGCTCGCGTCGCGGCCAAGGGAAGCAGCAAGTTCTTTGATAGATACGGTCCGCTTCTTCACGGCATCAAAGAGATTGAGCCTGGCAGGCGTCAACAGTCGAACCATCTCGGCCGGGCTTTCAAAGGTGATTCCCCTTGAAGGCGGGAATGCGCGCCCTTCATCCATGGCTTTGGCTCGCGCCTTTGACCGCTTCGCCCATCCTTCAAAGCCGTCGGTATGCACTTTTATCTTCATAGCTTCCTCCGCTTCCTAAGCTCGTTTACCTCAGTGATAAAGCGTGCCAGGACGTCGTTGTATGCTGCGGGCTCAATTTCTTTGACGACCCCGGCGAAGTGACGGTGCTGAGAGCCATGAGCCGAATCGTATCCGAGTACCCGTCCATTATCTTTAACGAACAAATGGAAATTGATGAAAGCCAGGTTATAGCGAACAACCTGGCCACTCGCATCCTTCCAAACTTCCTCGCGAATCAAACCATCACCGGCGGCGCAATTAATTGCGGCAATTTCGTTGGTAACCTTTACGGGCTTGCCGGCCTGCTTTTTTGCTGCGGCCATAGAATTATTCTATCACAGGTAGGATATAAAATATCTTATCTGGCATAGCGGCTACAAAATGAGTTGGATTGTAGGTTGCTTGCTCTCTCAACCGACAAACCAATTCCACTGCTCTTCTGTGAGCGGGACGACAGAGAGGCGGCCTATGAGGATCAGCGGGGATTTTGCGAAGATCGGCTCGGCTTTGATTTCGGCCAGGGTCTTGGGATGCTTGAGCCGCTTGCCGGCTTTGACGCGGACGATGGGAACCTTGGGATCGGTGGCATCCACGCTGACGACCGAACCGGTGCCAACGGCGGTGCGCTCGTCGCCGGTGTGATAGAAGATCCACTTTGTGCCCGGCTTCATTGCGCGCAGATGCATAACGGCGGTGGGATTGGTGACTCCGTCCCAGATGGTCTCCTTGTCGCGGAGGAAATCGTCGAAGGAGTAGACGTCGGGCTCGGATTTGAAGAGGAAGTAAGCCATGCGGCTTTAATCTTAAGCGGAAGGCAGGGGGTTTGGAAATGGGCTCTGCCTTCCGGCTTGGATAATTATTTGGTGCTCGCCGGAGCAGCAATCCGCCGCCGACCTTTTCCGGTTCCATATAGGGTTGCTTGGGATCGACAAAATAGCCTTGCTCATACTTGTCGTGATGGCGAACCCAGGCCATTGAAAAATCGAGGCCATCTTCATCGCGGCCCTTGGGCGCCATGTCGAGGAAGTTATACGCGCCCACCAGAATGTCGAGTCCGCGCGCATAACTCGAATAGGTGTGAAAGATCTCGCCGCTCTGCGTCCTTGAAAAACACACTGAGTCCGGGCCTTCTTCGCTGGGGAATTCGGCGAGCTCGTAGTTATAGTGCACCTTGCCCCTGGCCCGTTCCTCCGGCAGTGAACGAGACATGATAGTCGTAGTTGAAATCGGTGCCGAAGGATGAGACCCAGGGAAAGCGCCAGCCCATGCGCTTCTTGAAGGCTTCAATCTCATGCAATGGGCGCGCGCGAAATCACGGCGAGAGTCACGTCGCGATTGGCCAGGTGGATGGCGGCGCCGTCAAAGTGGTCGGCGAGGTAGGAGCAGCTCGGGCAACCCTCTTTCCAGCCCGGACCGAACATGAAGTGGTAGACGATCAACTGGCTGCGTCCATCGAAAAGATCGGCCAGCGGCACCTTGCCCTTCGGCCCTTCGAAGAGATATTGCTTCTCGATCTTCTCCCAGGGCAGTTCGCGGCGTTGCCGGCTCAGTTCATCGCGCAGCCGGGTAAATTCCTTTTCCTTTTCGAGAAAGTCCTTACGCGCGGCAAGCCACTCAGCTTGCGAAACGACCTTCGGATGCTCGAGTTCTGTTGTGGCGCTTGCCATTGTGATCCTCCTTGGGTGGGGAATTTGTGGGGATGTTTCATGACTTACCGGTTACGACTTTCTTGAGAACGAGCGCGGACAGTCCGCCGGTGGCGACGATGCTGCCGGCGATGAGCGCCGCGGCTGCCAAACACACTGGGCACATAAAAACCTCCTCGTTGCGCGATGGGGATGATCGCGATAGCGGTTCCGCGTGCTTATCGGGCTTCCGCGTCCTTGCGGACCCGCTCCAGAATCGTACGCCCAGCCCTTGTCCATGCCGCTCTTGTGATCGTCCTGAATAAATCCAAGCGCCGTGTGCCGGAAGGCAATCATCGTTCCGCCGTCCGCCTCGCGTCAGCCGGTATTGCACATTGGAGACGAAACGGATACGAGGCCAACAGCGGGCCGGTAATTTCCAGCAGCGTGGGCCGCTTGATGGCCTGCACATGGCCCCAAAAATGGCCGTTGTTGTCGCCCAGGTCGCGGTACCATCTGCCGCCCGGCCAGGGCTCGATCTTCATCGGCATCGGACTGTCGCCGGCATCGTTTCATGCCGGGCCCATCTGTTCGAGCAAGGCATCGAAGGTGACCTCAAGAGATGCGTTGACGTGGATCTCCTGGGTAATGTTCAGGGTCAGGTTCTCAATGCTTGTTGGCGTCTGGATCATGGTTTCTCCTTTGGGATTGGGATTGGATTCGCGGAATCGGATTCTGCTCATTTGCTCCTCGGCAAGAGCTTCTTGATGCCAAGTAACTGGTGCTGCCAATAGCGCTCGAAGGTGCCGGTCCACTCGTGCAAGGGGCGGATGGCCTCGGCGTTGGTTCGGTAGATATTTGTGGCGGCCATCGCAGCGCATGCGCACCAGGCCAACGCTGCGCAGCACGCGAAGATGCTTGGAGACGGAAGGCTGGTCAAGGCTGAGGGTTGCCGCGATCTCGTTCACCGGATACTCCCGCATGGCGAGGCAGCTTAGGATCTCGCCCGGCGGGGCTCGGCGACTGCGTTGAAAGCGTCGGAGGTGGTAGCAGCTCTCGGCATGATTGGAAAATACATACTTATATAGGAATATGTCAAGAAGATTTTGACAGGACTGGACTTTTTATGAAAATGTGGTAAGATTTCCTTGTTTCCTTACTGAGAAGGTTATGCTAGCCAAATTGACCGCTAAAAACCAGCTCACACTGCCTAAAGCGGTCGTGACACGTTTCCCCGGCGTCGAGTACTTCGACGTGAGTACGGATGGAATATCCATCACGCTGCGGCCATTTCAGCGTAGTCGTATGGAAGCGGTTTGGGCGCACTTGGAGAAGCTGGGAATCACCGAGCAGGATGTGAACGACGCGGTTGTCTGGGTGCGTAAAACCGAGTGACCACCCTACTCATGCGACTGGTAAAGGTTGGGCACACGCCTCAATCTTTCTCTTTCTAGAACAAGACCGAGTGCGAACCGGTACGGACCAGGTAGAGGTCATCTCCATCGATTTTGTAGAGCAAAAGCCAATCCGGTTCAATGTGGCAGTCGCGATGATGTTTCCAATCGCCACTTAGTGAATGGTCCTTGTAGCGTAGCGGCAAAGGGTTGCCGTCTATGAGCAGCAGAATCGCCTGGCGCAATTTTGTCATATCTTTACCGCGCCGCTGGGCCAGCTTTACATCGCGCCTGAAATTAGCGCCAAGAACCGGATTGTGCATCTTCAGATTCCCAGTTCTTTAAAGAGACGCATCGGCTGTCTTAAAGCGCTTGCCCTTGCGCCGATCAGCCGCCTGCATCGCCTTTACCGTGGCCGCGTTAGGAACCCGCACTTCGAAGGGAAGCGCCTTCTCTGCCGCTACGCGCACCAGCAGCATGCGCACCGCATCCGAGACGGAGATGCCCATTGCCGCAAGCGTCTTTGCGGCATCTTCTTTCACTTTCTCGTCTACTCGGATATGCACCATCGTGGTCGCCATCTCTATCAATCTCCTGAGATACATTGTATCTCATTAACCACCCCATCGCCGCTCTTGTTTGTTCCCTGTTCTCTATTCCTTTTCTTCACCCAGCCAGCGCTTGGTGTTGAGCAACTGCCGCTGATCGAGCGCCCAGACCTTGCCGGTCATCTCGTCGGGGCCTTTGCCTTCGCGAATGCACTTATCGAACTCGCCCTGGACGGCCTGCATCTTGGCGTCGAGGTCGTCGAGGAAGTTGAGTACCAGCGCCTCGGGGATCATGGGCAGCTTGGGCGAGCCGAATTCGAGCTTGCCGTGGTGCGACAGGATCATGTGCAGCACCAGGGTCTTCAACCGCGCGGGAAGCCAGGCAGGCTGTCGATGGTCTTTTCCACCAGCGCCATGCCCATCTGAATGTGGCCCAGCAGCGTGCCTTCGACGGTGTAGTCGAAGCCGATCTCCCAGCTCAGCTCGCGCACCTTGCCGATGTCGTGCAGGATACGCCGGTGAGCAGCAGGTCGCGGTCGAGGATGGGGTAGTGGGGGGCGACGCGGTCGGCGAGGGTGAGCAGGCTGACCACGTGCTCAAGCAGGCCGCCCAGCCAGGCGTGGTGCAGTTGGCTGGCAGCGGGGGCTTCGCGGTAGGCCTGGGCGAGGGCAGGATCGGCGAGCATGGTGGTGAGCAGCAGCTTAAGGTCGGGGTTGGTCAAGCTGTCAACAAAACCCTGAAGCTGACGCCAGAGCTCGGCTACGTCATAGGTAGTGGAGGGCAGCAGGTCGGATTTGTCCACTTCGCTGGTTGTGGCTTTGCGTATCTGGTCGATCTTCATCTGCAGCCGGTCGTCAAAGCGGGTGGCGCTGCCGCGGGCCTTGACAATGTCGCCGCTTGCTCAAAGTCCTTGGCGATGCGCGGGTCATCGGGCTCCCAGACGCGGCCTTCGAGTTGGCCGGTCTTGTCGCCCAGAATAAGGCTCAGATAGGGCTTGTTCGCTTTAGTGGTGCGCTGCTGCTTGGCCAGAACCAGGAAAAAACCGTCGAAGAGCTTGCCTTCGTCGAAGTTGGCCAGATCGGCAATATAGATGTCTTTCATTCTGTTGTGAAGCTTAAATCAACAGGCTGTCCCTGCCCAAAAGAAACCGGGCCTGGGATTGAGTCCCAGGCCCGGTTTCTTTGCTTTGGCGCCTGCGCACCTACTGTGTTCTTCGGAGCCGTAGCGGGCGCTGGCGCACCGGGTACTGACGGTGCAGGCGTTACCTCGGGCTTTGCTTTCCTTGGCTTCTTGCTTTTCTGGTTGAAGAGGGTTTTTTGTCCGACGGTGGTGGGTTTGGTCTTCTTGCCAGCGGCCGTATTGCTGCCCAGCCCCAGGGGAGCGGATTGAGTTTGGCGGTCGGCAATCTCTCCGGCGTCGGGTGGCAAGGGCGCCTGAGGATCAGGCCGCAGGGCATTCGGCGTTTTCTTTGCCGGTTTGGGCAGTTTGGCGCGATCGCTGAAGCGGGTCTTCTGCGTGGGCTTGGTGGCATCAAGAGGGTTGATGGGTTCCGGAGCGCTATTGGCGGCTTGTTGCACCGCGCCCGCATCCTCGACGCTGACTTTAGGAGCATTGGGAAGGGTCTCGGTGGGCGCCTGGCCATAACGAATTTTTTCCTTCTTGCCGGGCTTCATGGTTGCCACATTTACCGGCTGCGCTTTTCCTTTTCTGCCCTTTCGCGCCGGGCGGCTGGCTTGAGCAGGGGGCGCGGCTTGCGGTCTCTTGCGGAGGTTGTGTGTGGTCTCACGATAGCGGGTGCGCGCAACTTTCTTCTTTTTCTTGGGTGCCGGCGGCGTATAGGCGCTATAAGAGGGCTTGATCTGCTTGGGGCTGGCTCCAGTATCAGAGTAGCCAGGAGCGATTTCGATGTAGGCTTCCTCGCGCATGGTGGTGAGATAAGCGCGAATGGCCGGCTCCATCCTGCTCATGTAGTAAGCTTCTTCAACCTGCTCCTCGACGTCTTTTAACGGAGGAACGCCGCCTTGAATGTGCTCCAGTACTTTGAGGATGACGTAGCCCTGGCGGGTTTGAATCGGCTCAGTATATTCGCCGACTTTGAGCGGGAAGGTCTTCTCTTCAAGCACTTTGGCCAGAGCGCCGGGACGGAACTGGCCAAGATCACCGCCCTGAGCCGCCGTGGGGCCGTCGCTGAAGGTGCGCGCCAACTGGCTGAAGTCGCCGCCCGCGTGAAGCTTGGCCTCGAGGTCGTCGGCCTTGGCTTTGGCGGCTGCCAGAGTTGCCTGATCGGGCTCCGCGCCGGTCAGGAGTTGCCGGCTGAAATCAGAATTTCGCTCAAGTGCACGCTCTCCTGCTGAACGTATTCCTGCTTGTGCTGCTCATAGTAGCGGGCAACTTCACCGGGGGTAAAATTCAGCTTTTCGCCCACCTGCTGGCGCATCACCAACTGGGTGATGATGCCGTTGCGGATGTTGGCCTTGAAATCTTCCCAGAGACTCCCTGATCCTTGGCAGCCTTTTCAAGGTCTTCCATGGTATCGAGATGGTATTGCTTGCGGTACTCGTCGAGTCGCTTGATGAGCTCGGTATCGCCGGTAATGCCCAGCTCTTTGCCCTTGGAGAGCCAAAGTTGCTGGTCAATGAGGCCGCGTAGCAGATCTTTGTGGCCCTCGGCGGTTTCCTGCATGGTTGCGCCGTGCTCGCGGGCTTCCTGGTCCAGCTCCTTCATGGCTCGGTCGTAGTCAGAGCGCGTGATGATCTGGTCGTTTACGCGGGCGACGATATCCTCAACCGTGGTGCCGCCATAGGGGCTCGCCGGCAGCGGCGGGACGGGTTTGCGCGAGAGTTGAAGTTGCGAGCAGCAACGTGCCGATCAGGACCGCAGCGGAAATGTGAAGACGAGTATGAGTCATAGGTTAGCGCGCGACAGGGGAGCAAAGTTCTCCACCTGATGCATAGACGTCATTGTAAATGCACGGAGAGCAGGGGTGCGGTGACGGGAGTGAATCAGGGAGTGATTGGGAGCTGAATTCTGGGTGATTCACGGCTGATTTGGCTACAAACGATGAATTTGGTGGGATTTGGAGTGGAAAGGGGTTGAACACTGGTTTCCCCTATCCCAGGTCTCAAATACGAGTCCTGATGTAACCGGATTTTTTAGCATCGGGTGGCGTCTGGAGGCGTTTGAGGGGCCCTACGGCTACCGGAATGGCACCGCCGGCGTCAAAAGTAGCGAGTGGTATACTCTAGTCCACGACGGCTTTTCCAAGGCCTTTTGAGTGGTTATTCCGTGACCCCTTAGCCTTGCCGGAATCGGGCAAGGTTAATTTTTTCTGAGCCGCAACTACCTGTGGTTTGCGTTCGTCAAATGGAATACCGAAGGCTTTGTCGCAATTGCCGTCCGGAGGTTCAATCAGCTTATGACTCCACGCGCCCGCCGCGCACTATTCAGTGCCATCCTCTTTCTCGCCGTCTGCGCCGTTGCCGGCAGCCTTCTGCAACGCAGGGTGGGGGCTCAGTCTTCAGCTGACGAGAGCCAACTGCGCGACAGCCTGAAGACCTTTACCAATGTTTACGCGCTGGTGGAGCAGAACTACGCCGAACCCCTCGATGGCGACAAAGCTGACACGGCTATTTATGACGGGGCCATTCCGGGGATGCTGAGGGTGCTCGATCCGCACTCGAATTTTTACGATCCCAAGGCTTATGCCCGGATGCGCGAAGACCAGCACGGCCGCTACTACGGCGTGGGCATGCTCATCCAGCAGATGAACACCAAGGTTTACGTGGTTACGCCGTACGAAAATACGCCCTCATACCGGGCGGGCATCCACCCCGGCGACATTATCTTCGCCGTCGACGGCAAGAGCACTGACGGAATGACCTCTGACCTGGTGGCAAAGGCGCTCAAAGGGCCAAAGGGAACGCATGTGCAGGTAACGATGGTTCGCGAAGGGCAGCCCAAGCCGCTGGTTTTTGACCTGATCCGCGATGAAATTCCCCACCCATCAGTTGACCTCTCGTACGAGATTCGTCCCGGCGTGGGCTACATTCATCTGAGCCAGTTCCAGGAGACGACGGCGCAAGAGGTAAACGACGCCATCGACGGATTTGGCGATTTGAAGGGGCTGGTGCTGGATTTGCGCGGCAACCCCGGCGGCCTGCTGAGCCAGGCGGTGGATGTGTGCGACCACCTGCTCACCAAGGGGCAAAGCATTGTTTCGCAACGCGGACGCGCTTATCCCGACCAGGTGTATACGGCCACTCGCGGCAACGGCGGAAAAACCTTCCCCATTGTTGTGCTGGTCAACCGCAATACAGCTTCGGCGGCGGAGATTGTTTCCGGCGCCCTGCAGGATCATGATCGGGCGCTGATTGTGGGCGAGACCACATTTGGCAAGGGGCTGGTGCAGACGGTCTATAACACGCCCGACAATACCGGGCTGGCTTTGACCACCTATCACTACTACACGCCTTCGGGACGGCTGATTCAGCGCAATTACGAAGGGGTTTCGCTTTACGACTACTACTATAACCATGCCGGGGCTTTGCCCAACAACTCAACCAATCTCGAAGTGAAGCTGACTGATGCGGGCCGCACGGTCTACGGCGGCGGCGGCATTACACCTGACGAAAAGATTGAGAGTCCCAAGAGCAACCACTTCCAGGACACGCTGCTCTATAAGGACGTCTTCTTTCACTTTGCGCCGATCTATGTGGCCGACCACACCGTGGATAAAAACTTCCAGGTAGATGATGCGGTACTCGGCGATTTCAAGAAGTACCTTACCAGCCAGAACATCGACTGGACCGATGCCGACGTGGACGGAGTGAAGGACTGGCTCAAAGTGAGCATCAAAGACAAGATCATGACCATCCAGTTTGGGCAGTTGCAGGGATTGCGCATTATGGCCGACTGGGATCCGATGATCCAGAAGGCGCTGACCTATCTGCCCGAGGCGCAGGCGCTTGAAGATAACGCGCACAAGGTGCTGACAGAGAAGGCAATGGCGCGGAATACAGCGCAGTAAGCCGCGGAGCAATTGAATTGAAACGGCCGTCCCTTCGGGGACGGCCGTTTTGCATTCGGGCTGATTCAGGAATTGTTAGGCTGCAAAAGTCTTATTACTGGCGCTTTGATCACGCAGTCCAGAGAGTAGGCCTGCGATGGAAATATCTTCATCCAGGGCTTCCCAATGCAGGCCGCGGCGGCTTATCCTCACATTCTCACGCTGCTCCGTAGTGCCGTTAAGAAGGCGAGGAAACCATGCCAGCGGCACGCCGATAGTCCGGCCGTCGCTCAAATCGACCCACATACTATCGGAATCGAATCGGACCCGGGTTGCACTAACCAAAATGCTCATTCCATGCCCTCTCGATCTGGATTTTATTGGCCTCAATCAAACCCAATAACTCGCGAAGCGTGCGAGCATCGTATTCATCATTGTAGGCCAAATGAACCTCTGGTTTCATTCAGAATTTTGCTTCCGCATTACCTTTCTCAACATGAATGTGAACCGGTTCTCGTGGAGAACCCTCGTTTGAATAAAAGAAGAATCTGTAACCCCGGTCGCGAAACACTACTGGCATAAACTCATTCTATTGCACTTTTACCACGCCATCCTTGCCGCCTGTCACGGTGGCTGTTGTCGTGCTTTCAAGCAGGGCGCGATTGAACGGGCCGAGGTCTTGTACGCGGTTATCTTGAAAGCGGACCCCATCGCAGTTGGTGACAAAGATCAGCGCCCCGGGGTCCTCGCCCCATGATGTGCCGTCCACGCCGACCTGCTTTTGCTGCGCGTGGAGAAAACGGTTGTTGCGCACCAGGACGTCTTTGCTTGAGGTAATCAGCAGGTTGACGCCGTCGATATCTTCAAAGGTGTTGTTCTCCACAATGATGTCGCGATGGCCGTAACCGGCAACCGGCGTGTGTCCGTTCAAGGCGGCGATGACTACGCCTCCCAGTTGTTTGGGCGCGTAGGCCACGTGGCGAATCACGTTGTCGCGAATGATCACATTACGGCTGAAGCCGGCCTCATTCCACCAGAACTCCGGAGTGACGACGATGCCGCCCATGGTGCTGCCATCAATGGTGTTGTGCTCGACCAGGCCATCGGAGGACTTGAGCAACATTCCGCGGGCGCGATGATTCAAAATTGTGTTGTAACGCAGCACATAACCGGCGCCTGTGGCTGCGGTGTTTTCAGCCAGATAGTCGAAGTCTGCTTGTACGGCGTGGTCCAGCGTCACAGTGAAGTAAGGTCCACCGGTACTGTCGACGCGAACATCGCGAGAGGTTTTTCGTGTGTTGTGGTAGCCGGGCAGCGGCGCCACGCTGCGGACGATTGCCCTCGGCGGCGGGACGGCCTTGTGCATCGTAGATGCGGATGGGGTCGCCGGGGCGGAATGAGCTCTCGTTGATCACCAGCCTGTCGCCGTTCGATTCGAGAATCAGGCTATAGGTACCCTGGATGGCGATTCCATCGTCGGGCATCGACTCCATGCGGGAGTGCTCCACCAACGGACCTTTGCGAACATCGGTGCTGTGGAATGCGTCCACGGTGCCAGAAAAAAGCGGTTCAGTTGAAGCTCCCTCAGGTTTTGGTCCGCGTGTCACGGTGAACTGGTAACTGCTGCCGCCGTCTCCGCCGTGTTCCCAGATCGCAAAATCGCCTGCATTCAAAATGGTGATTGCGGAGACGTGCATCTTTGCGGAGTCGATGAGTGTTAGGTTGGGTTCTCCATTGCCGCGAAATGCCATGGGATCGCCTATAGAGATAGGGTGCACAGACGGGCCGGCCGGTTTATCCCAATAGAATCGGAAGCGGTCTGCGGCTAGCTTTTCTACCCTGCTGGCATTCAGGTCATAGGTTCCCGGCTTCCAGTGCCGGGTTGTGGGATCGAAGAGATAGCCAACCGGCGTGGCAGGAAAGTAGCGTGGGTCGTCGAGATCGACAGGGTAGCCGCGATCGATTTGCACATCATAAAAGCTGCCATCGGGAGCGATAGCGGTGACCGTGCCCTGGGTGAAGGGAGGGATCACGTAACGAATAGTCGCCCCGCGAAAGGTGACGTTGCGGCAGTTGCGGAATTCAACCCCGCCGCGCGTGTTGTCGGAGAGCAGAAGCAAAACGCCGCGCGCATCGATCTCGAAATCGCTCATATCGTGAAACTGCAGATGCGGGCCTTGCGCGGGAGGGTCTAGCGTATACGTTCCGGCAGGGATGCGGATGATCTTCTTATGCGAGCGATAGGCCGAGTCGATTTTTTGCTGGATGGATTCGGGGGATGTGGCTGCGTTTGCCTGGGCGTAAAGGCAGAGGTGCGGAAGGCCAAGTAAAAACAACAGAGTTGATGAGATGATTGCGCGCTTCATTGATTTAGTGTAGCGGCTCAGCAGATCAATGGCTTGATTCGCGCTTATCGCTGCAGCAGGTCGATGGGTTTTGTGAAGTCGGTTATGCGGATGTGGGCAGCGAGGGAGGGGTGCTGGCGTTGTAACGCTAAAAACATCTCCCATGCTACGCGGCGATAGCTGAAGTGGCCGGCGGGGGCGGAGCGGAGTTCGGCGATGTATTGGGCTTCTGCGAAATCCATTTTGAAAAGAGAGCGAATTTTTGTGGCCAGCGGGAGCAGGTAGAGGGCTGACTGCGCGGCTTCAGGGGCCTGGCTGGCGGCGATTTGGGCGCTGGCGGCGTGGGCCTGTTCGATTGCAGAGATGAAGTCGGCGCGGCAGTTGGCATCGACCAGGATGTCGACACTGCCGCCGTCGTCGGATGGGCCGAGATCGCCGCAGGTGGGGACCTCAAAGCCGTGCAGGGTAGTGAAGGGCTGGATAATCTGTGTGCAACGGCGATGGCGGTGCATATCACGAAAGCCGCCGATGTCCATAAGAATGTCAAAGCGGAGAGCGGCACCGGCATGGAAGGCGCGAAGAAGCTCGTCGTGCTTGCCGCGATGCTTGAGTCCGAGATCGATGATTTCGTTGACGCGCGCTTCAGGGAAAGCAGCCACCAGGTCGCGGATCTGGCGGTAGGGGTGGTGGCTGGCGGAGTAAAGCAACGTGGAGGCCAGCTCGACCTCAAGTGTTTCAGTGCGCTCGACCAGATCGACCAGGGGCGCATCGGCAATGGGGTGGTTGGCGAGGAGTTCAGCGGCGGCCAGTGTGAGATCGGCGCGGGTCTCAATCTCGTATTCGTTGGGCTGGGCGTATTTAACCAGCGTGGGAGCGGTGTGGACTTCGCGGGTGAGGATCTGTGCGGCTTCGGCGGCCAGTTGAGGATCGGCGCCGGCAATTTTCTGAACCAGCACTGCGCCGGCCTGGTTGTTGATGTTCCATGAGGGGCCGGTGGCGGCTTCACGGAGCTTGATACCCAGGTCGCGAACCTCGGCGACTGGGCTTGAGAGCAGGCGCGAGACCTGGCACTCAAGCGTGCGGGCGTTAACAATCTGGCCCAGCGAGGTGTTGGTGGCCAGCGGCAGCAAAAAGCGGGCTACGTCGAATGCGCGCGCTTTGAGCGTGCGTTCAAACGCCTCGGGCTTCAGGGTTTCAGGGCATTTAACCTGGCGGCGAAAAGACTGAAAAACCGCCTCAGTAACGCGCACATAGGCGGCGAAGAGATCTTCCACAGTTTTGGCGTAGAGCTGGCCTGAGGCTGCATCCGCACCGAAATCAGGGAAATACCAGCCAGACTTGAGAAAGTTCTGATAGCGGGTTGAGCGCTCCTGGCCGTCCCAGCGCTGCTCGTCCACCAGCACAATAGCCGCCAGCAGGCTCAGGCGCTCCACGGCGAAGGCAATGTGGGCCAGGTCGGCGATGGAGCGGTGGCCGTATTGAAAGTAAAAAGTGTTGAGGAACTGCTCGGCCCGCTGGGCGCTGATCTCATTGAGCGACTCGCGCATGGAGAGCGCGGAGCGGGAGTATTTGGCCATGGCATAGGCCAGAACCTCCGGATCGGCGCCGTGGACGGCGAAGACGTCGGTTTGGTTGCGGGCGCCGGGTGGGAGAGAAGTTGTGCTGGACATTCGAGAGGCTCGCGAACAGAATACGGCATAAGGGTCGGGTAGAGGTTTGCACATTCGGCAACCCTTCCCGGAACCTGTCAGGATACATTTATGTAATAGGGGAGTGGGCCGAGGTTTTTATATTCGGCAACCCTCCGCGGGTCACAGTATTGGCAGAGCCGGGGAAACGGGTCCTGCACGAGTGGGCTACGCAGGAGCAGGCAATGCAGAAGTTTTTGATCAAGACGTCGCACCGGCCGCGGCCATTGCCCTCGGGCCCATGGAGATTGACCCAGCGGTGGAACGATCTGCTGTTTGCGCACTGGCCGGTTGCGGCGGCGTCAATTGGGCCGCTGTTGCCAGAAGGGCTTGAGCCGGACACGTTTCAGGGGTCGGCATGGCTGGGGGTAGTGCCCTTCTGGCTTGACCGCATTAAAGTTCGCGGAGTTCCACCCATCCCCGGAGCGCGCAGCTTTCCCGATCTCAACTTGCGCACCTATGTTCGCGACCAGCATACGGGAACGCCGGGAGTTTACTTTTTCAGCCTGGATGCGAGCAACCTGCTGGCGGTGGCGGCGGCGCATGCATTTTTTCATCTCCCCTGCCACTGGGCTGAGATGCGGCTGGAACAGCGCTCAGAGCGGGAGTTCTCGTTTTATAGCCGGAGGCGGCTCACAAGCAAGCCGGTAATCTTCAAGGCGCGCTACCGGGGGTTGGGACCGACGCACAAGCTGGCTGAAGGACGGCCGGGGACGCTCGAATATTTTTTGATGGAGCGATCCTGCCTGTTTACGCGTAACCGGGCCGGGCAAGCAGAGAGGGCGAACCTGCACCACGTTCCCTGGCCCCTGGAAGAGGCTGAGGCGGAGATTGAGCGCAACGATCTGGCGGCTTCAATCGGGATAAAGCTGCCGGAACAGGAGCCGGTGCTGCACTACTCGCGGCGGCTTGCGGTCTATATATGGCATGCGGAACTGGTGCGCCCTGCACTGGCGGGCCAGCCGGTAACGGCGGTTGCCACACCCTCGATGTAAACCCAGAATAGATCTAATCGTCTATACAACCGCAAACGAGCGCAAATAGGAAAGTGTCCTATTTGCAAACCTATGCGCACGCGTTACTTTCACTCTCCAGGCAAAAGAAATTCAGAGTTCAAAACGGGACATTCAGCCAGATCGAGTTCACGTTATTTTTTATTTGCGCCACGGAATTTATTATGCGGCGCTCTAGTCCCAGCGGCAGGTGGCCGGCAGAAGCTCCAGAGACCAATTTTGCCGCGCAATGATCGTTCGTAAGATTGCACAAAAATCAACGAATGAGGATAACTGCTATGAATTCGAGGATGCATGTCAAATTTTTGCCGATCGTGTTAATTCTTCTGGCCGCAGCATCATGGATCGTGGTGGGCTGCGGCAGCAACTCCGCCGCTGCTTCCAGCAACGGCAATCCAGCTGGCTCGGGTCCTGTATTTGTAGTTGGCACCGACGCTCCCCTGGCCAGTGTTGTATCGTTTTCAGCACAGGTTGAAGCTCTCACTGCAACCGATACAAACAACAATGTAGTCTCTCTGATCACCGGCACGCCCATGGTGGATTTTGCCCGCTATAACGGCTTGCAGACCCTGGTGGACGTGGGCAGCCTTCCACCGGCTACGTATAACCAGGTTTCAATCACGCTGGGAACGGCAACCATCGGCTACCTGAACGTGCCCGGCGGCGGCGTTGCACCCACCATCGCAACCCAGACGGGAATGTACCCCGGAAGCGCATCCACGTATACCTACAACGTCAGTTTGGCCAACCCGATAACGATCACCTCGTCAGGTGAACCGGTGGGCGTGCGCATTGACCTGGATGTGCGCAGCTCAATCGGCGTGGATGGAGGCGGCAACTTTACCGGCATGGTGACGCCGACTTTTAACATAATCAGCGTTACCAGAACCAGCATCGGCGGCTATATCGACGAATATATCGCCGCCGTGTCTACAGCTCCTTCCGGTTCCAGTGAGCCTAATTCCTTTACGGTCACGGGGCCCCACGGCGAGCAGTTCACCATTAACACGACCTCGCAAACTGAGTGGGACGGCACCGCCACCCTGGGAGCTCTGGCCGTGGGCAACATCGTGCAGGTTTCGGGCACATTGGATCCAGCCAGCCAGACTTTTGACGCGGACGAAGTTGCGGTCCTCTCGCAGAGTGGTTTTGCTGCGGGCGGTCTGGTGACTTATGTTAATCCCTCAACCGGAATGGCCAACTCCTTTGATATGTATGTGCGTGGCGTGCTGTCCGGAAACACCGGCGTTCAACTGGGAACTTTGGCGCAGGTAAATCTGACCGGCTCAGAGAACTACTCTGTTTACTGGCTGCGCAACAGATACTCAAACTTTAGCCAAACCTTCTTTAACCGCAGCGGATTGGTGGCGGGCCAGGACGTGGTGGTGGGCGGAACGGCCGCCAATGCAGCGAACGAATCGGATGTGACGGTCAACCAGATCACCCTGCGCAACTGGGGCTACGACGGCACCATTGTGGCCGGCAGCGAGAATTCCGGAGCCGGCACCTTCAAGATTCTGGTCAACGGATTTGCCGGATCGGTGATCCCCAGCCAGATCACGGTTTACCTGGGAAACAACACCGACTACCGCTTCGGACTTGCCGCATTTGGCAGCCTGCTTGATAACGCCCAGATTCGCATCGTCGGGCTGCTGGTTGTAAATCCGTCGAATGGCAATACGGTGCTGCTGGCTCGCCACATTGACGGGCTTGTGCTTGCCGATCTTTAACCCGCGCAATTGAACAACGATTCGATTTTCCTATGGCGCCGGAGCAGGAACATTCGCTCCGGCGTATTTTTCTGCTCGCGCACCGAGTAAACCCCAGTCTGTTGCCCATCTATAATGAGGACGGAAAGGGCGCGGAGTTGCGCGCGGGGGTCGAGAGAACAAATGGCGGATTTGCAGGGAAGAATTGCGCTGGTAACCGGAGCGGCGCAGGGCATTGGGCGCGCGATTGCGCTGGAGCTGTCGAAGGCTGGGGCGACTTTGGCGTTGGCCGATATTAACGAGATCAAGCTGGCCCAGGTAGCGGCGGAGATTGAGGCGGCGGGCGGCCAGGCGACGGTGTTCAAGATCGACGTATCCAATGAGGAGTCAATCCATGCCGGGGCAAAAGCCGTGCTGGAGCGCTTCGGTAAGGTTGAGATTTTGATCAACAACGCCGGCATTACCCGCGACGGGCTGATGCTGAGGATGAAGAAAGCCGATTGGGACCTGGTGCTGGATATCAACCTGACCGGTGCGTTTTTGCTGACACAGGCGCTGCTGAGCCCCATGCTCAAGAACCGCTGGGGCCGGATTGTGAATATGGCCAGCGTGGTGGGCCGTGCGGGCCAGGCGGGGCAGGTGAACTACGCCGCCTCAAAGGCGGGGTTGATCGGGCTCACGCGGTCAATGGCGCGCGAGTTTGCCTCGCGTGGGGTTACCGTGAACGCCGTTGCTCCGGGGTTTATTGAGACGCCGATGACCGCGGTGCTGACCGAAGAACAGAGCGCGGCGATGCTGACGCAGATTCCGCTGGGCCGTCGGGGAACTGACCAGGATATTGCCAACGCGGTAAAGTTTCTTGCCTCCGATGCCGCATCTTATATAACCGGCCATGTGCTTGACGTGAACGGCGGAATGTTCATGGGCGGTTAAGTCTTTGTAGCCGCCGCGGCTCTGATTGTCGCGGCGGCCTACACACCTTCAAGATATTTCATGGGCATCCGATGAACATTCAGGATGGCACGCATGGCGACCCAGGCAATATCGAGCACAATTCACCTGGCTACCCTACCCGAGCTGGCTGGAGGACTGCGCTATGTGGCACGCCAGCCGATTATGGACTTGCGCTCCAGGGTGCATGGGTACGAACTGCTCTTTCGGGCCGGGCCGGAGGCGGTCTTCCGCGGAGACGGCAACCTGGCCACCCGCACCATGCTCGACAATACGGTCATCTATGGGCTGGAGAGATTGACCGGCGGGCTGCCGGCTTTTGTGAACTGCACCAGCGAATCGCTGATCGAGGATTTAGTGCATATTCTTCCGCCCAGCATGACGGTACTTGAGATTCTGGAAAATCTTGAGCCTACAGAAAGCCTGATTGCCGCCTGCCGCAGGCACAAGGCTCAGGCTTCCGTCTGGCGCTGGACGATTTCAGATGGAAGCCTAAGTTTGACCCGCTGGTGGAGCTGGCCGACTACATCAAGGTAGATTTTGCCCAGAGCCGTGCCGATGAGCGGCAGAAACTGCTGCTGCGGTTGAGATCTGTAACGGTGGCGCTGGTTGCCGAGAAGATTGAAACTCAGCAGGAGTACTTGCAGGCCTGCCAGGAGGGTTTCACGCTCTTTCAGGGCTTCTACTTCTGCAGGCCGGTGCTGATGGAGAACCGGAAGGTGCCCGCCAACCGGCTTTCGCAAATTGAGATTCTGCAAATGCTACGGGACGACTCGATTGAGCTGCGCAGGCTGACTCGTCTGGTGAAGCGCGATGCCTCGCTGACCTACCGGCTGATGCGGCTGGTTAACTCGCCGATGTGCGCCGTGCGGCAGGAGGTGCGTTCGATTCAGTCGGCGTTGCTGGCGGTTGGCGAGGAGACCTTTCGGCGCATTGCCACGCTGGCCATCACCAGTGAGTTGAACGCCGGCCAGCCTGCGGAGGTTTTGCGCATGGCCTTTGTGCGCGGGCGATTCTGCGAGCTGGCTGCGGGGCTGTGCGGGCTGGACTCCACCGAGCAATACCTGCTGGGGTTGCTGAGCCTGCTGCCGGCCATGCTGCGCCTGCCGATGGAGGAACTGACTCCGGCGCTGCCCCTGCGCGAGGAGATTTGCCGCGCTGCTGGAAGGCGAGCCCAACGCCGAACGCGGCTGCTGCAATGGCTTGAGTGCCACGAATATGGCGACTGGGCGGGATGCGATGCCTTGATTAAAGCCGGCGAATTGACTGACGAACTGGCGATCAGTTGCTACGTTGAAGCGGTGGCGTGGGCCGAGGAGTGCTTTGATCCGTCGCTTAAGCGCGACCGATGATTAGAATTTTCTAAGAAATTCTGACCGATTATTTCGGCGGAGGCTGCGTTTCACGTGGCACGATTGGCAGAGAGCCCTGCGCGCTCATCGCGGCGACTGAGGTTGCTAGGAAGGTTCCGTTCTTGACGGCGCCTTCGACGCGCACGGTGTCGCCTGTTTGGATATCGGCCAGGGTGATGGGCTCGCGATGCTTGCGGAAAGTTGTGTTTCGTCGGCGACGAACGAGTGAGCGGTGCTGTCGATTGCGCCCATGAGGGTCACTTTCACGCCATCGATTGAGGTGACCTTGCCCAATAAGCCACGTCTTTCCATAGTTGGCCTGCATCTCGCGCATCTCTTTGGCGCGCTCGGGATCGATCGAGCATAATGTTCATCGCGCGCCAATGATTTGGCGTTCGCATCCATTTCGCCCATGGCGGCGATGGCGTCGCCCACCTTGATCTCAGAAGCTTTGATCGGCTGCGGAGCTATTCCGCCCTCGCCTCCTCCACCCTGGCTTCGGCGCTGGTTTTGCCCCTTGACGATGCGGGTGTTAACGCTGAAGTGGATGGCATAAGTTTCTCCTTCGCTGGTCTTGATGGTGTAGTGATCGGCGGCAGCTTCAGTAACAGTTCCGAGCAAGCCGCGCCCGCCGCCCATCATGCCGCCCCAACCGTGTTGACCCTGGCCGCGTCCATGTACACCGCTTGAAGCTTGTCCAGTGGCTGCTGGTGCATCCTGGGCAGTGGCGGCTACGCTGAGCGCGAGGCCGAGGGCGATTGCGGATAACAGATAGACTTTCACGGTAACTCCTGTGGGCGGGTAGTCAACCCTACAAACTTAGACGTTTGAAACGCCTGCGGAGTCTACGTGAACCGCGAGCGCCATTACTGGAAAATTAAGCGTGTGCGCACACTGCCCGGCTTATGGGAAAATGGGAGCGCATTCATAGGAGACAGGGACGCTATGAGGAAGATTTTGGCGAGGACCATCGGATTATTTTGCTTGTTTCTGGCGGCACAGGCGCTCATTGCCGCGCCGCCTGTGATTAGCCCGGGCGAGCCGTGGCTTGATACTCACGGCAATCGGATTCAGGCGCATAGCGTGGGCATTACGTATTGGAATGGCCTTTATTACTGGTTTGGCGAAGACCGCTCGCAGACCAACGATCCTGATAAGCGATACGTCGCGTGCTACTCCTCGTGGGATCTTGTGCACTGGAAGTTTCGCCGCCAGGTGCTGGTGCTTTCTGATCCTGAGCACCTGGGGCCGAACTGGGTTTTGGAGCGGCCCAAGGTTTTTGCCAACTGCACACAAAAAAGTTTATGATGTATGCGCACCTTGACGATGCGGAATATAAGTTTGCCCGCGTCGCGGTTGCGGTGAGCGACCACATCGACGGCGAGTATCACTACCTGAAGAGCTTTCGCCCGCTGAACCAGGAGAGCCGCGATATCGGGCAGTTTGTCGACAACGACGGAACGCCGTATCTTATTTTCGAGTCGAGGCCTACGGGAGGGTTTTTTATTGCCAGCCTTTCAAAAGACTATTTAAGCGTGAAAGCCAGGTGAGTTTTATCCGTACTCCGCTGGAAGGCGGCGCGCTGGTGCACTACAAGGGGCTTTATTATGTGGTTGGATCGCATTTGACCGGATGGGATCCGAATCCGAACGTTTATGCGACAGCGACTTCGCTGAGCGGGCCGTGGTCAGAGTTTAAAAATCTGGCTCCGCCGCAGACCAATACCTATGGCGCGCAATCGTCGATGCTGTTGAAGGTTGTTGGAAAGAAGAAGGCGACGATAATTTTCATGGGCGATATATGGAAGCCGGAGCAGTTTGGGACTCACGCTACATGTGGATGCCGCTGGAGATTGAGGGCAACTCGCTGATGCTGTTTCCGCCTCAAAAGTGGGCAATTGAATATGTATACCGGGGAGACTTCGCTGACGGCGGTCGCCCAAATTGTAGTGATCTAGTTGAGGATCGCACGTTTATTCACGTGCGCCGGGCAAAGGCGACGCGCGGGATTTTATTCAGGTCGGGAAGAAATTCGATTTGCGCAAAGCCTGAGGATGCGAGCAGATTGCGGATTGCGGCTTGTCTGGCCGAAGCCGATCTCGAGCGCAAGTAGCCGCCGGGAGTGAGCGCGTCGAAGGCGGCGGGGATGAGACGGCGGTAAACTTCGAGGCCATCTTCTCCGGCAAAGAGCGCCAGCGCCGGTTCGTACTCGCGGACCTCAACGGAGAGTGAGTCGCGGTCGGCGTTGGCACGTATGGCGGATTGGAGACGACGATCTCGAATTGCTCTTCGGCAACGGGGGCGAGCAAATCGCCCTGGAGAAAGCGGATGCGGCTGCGACGCCGTTGCGTTTCGCATTTTCGCGGGCGATCGCCAAGGCGGATTTGGAGAGATCGATGGCCGTGATGGCGGCGCGAGGCATTTTGTGCGCCAGAGCGACCGCAATCGCGCCGGAGCCGGTGCCAACGTCCACAATGCGCGGTGAGTGAAGTCCCGGCCAGTTCCAGAACCTTCTCAATCAGGTGCTCAGTCTCGGGGCGCGGAATCAGCACATCGGGCGTGACTCGAAAAGGCAGCCCGTAAAACTCCGCTTCGCCGATGATGTACTGGATGGGTTCGCCGCGATAGCGGCGTTCGAGCCAGCACAAAATGGTTTGCGCATCTGCCGGCAGTTCGTCGTCGCATGAGCCAGCAGCCATGCCTTGTTTCTGCCCATAGCATGCAGGAGTAAAGTCTCCGCGTCCGCGCGTGCGCTATCGGGATGCGGACCCATCGTTAAGCGTCTGCCCGTGCCTCCGGGACTACGCACGAAGCGATGAGCGATCAGGCGGCCTGGGTTGCATCGGCCTTCAACTGCTCGGCCTGGTAGTGGGTGATGAGCGCATCGACGATGGGTTGCAGGCGGCCTTCCATCACCAGGTCGAGCTGGTGCAGGGTCAGGCCAATGCGGTGATCGGTTAACCGGTTCTGCGGGAAGTTATAAGTGCGGATCTTCTCGCTGCGGTCGCCGGAGCCCACCTGCTGCTTGCGTCCTTGGCCAGCTCGGCATTCTGCTTGTCCATTTCTTTCTCGTATAAACGCGAGCGCAGCACACGCATCCCTTTTTCGCGATTCTTGATCTGCGATTTCTCATCCTGACAACTGACCACGGTGTTGGTGGGCAGGTGGGTGATGCGCACAGCGGAGTAAGTGGTATTCACCGACTGACCGCCGGGACCGGAGGAGCAGAATGTATCGATGCGAATATCCTTGGCTTCGATTTTGACGTCGACTTCCTCAGCCTCTGGCAGCACGGCAACGGTGACAGCGGAGGTGTGCACGCGGCCCTGCGTCTCTGTTGCGGGAACGCGCTGCACGCGGTGCACTCCACTCTCCCACTTCATCTGCGAGTAGACTCGCTCGCCTTCGATGATGGCGATTACTTCCTTGTAGCCGCCCACGCCGGACTCGGAGAGCGAAAGCACTTCAACTTTCCAGCGATGCTGCTCGGCGAAGCGAGTATACATGCGGAAGATTTCGGCGGCAAAGAGCGAGGCCTCGTCGCCGCCTGTGCCGGCGCGAATTTCCAGAATCACGTTCTTCTCGTCGTTGGGATCCTTGGGCAGCAGCAGCACCTTGATCTCTTCTTCGAGAGCCGATTCGCGCGGAGCCAGCGAGGCGATCTCTTCCTCGGCCATGGCGCGCAGGCCGGGGTCGCTCTCAGTCAGCATGGCGCGCGCCTCGGCCAGCCCCTGGCGCACCTGCTTCAGTTCGCGGTACCTCATTACCGGGGTTTCAAGATTGCTGAGCGCCTTGCCGGCCTGCTGGTACTTTTCGCGGTCGTTGAGCACCTCGGGCGACGAGAGCTGGGTGCTGAGCTCCTCGTAACGCTGCTCCATTTGTTCCAAACGATCAAGCATTTTGCCGCCCTCCGGGCCTACGGGTTTTGGTGGTGTGAATTGCGCGGGAAAATAGATGGAGAAAAAGTGTAGGCGGCGGGCGCCGCTAGAGGAGGGCCGGGATGGGGTGATACAGAATCATTCCGCTACTTATTATTCTATCGCGTATATGGGTGGCCACGCTTAAACATTCAGATTCTCCGCTCCCAGGTGTCAGAAGCACAACCTGTGGAACCCGCCCAAAGTTGGGTTAACTATTAGTCCAGAGGTACGATAGTGGGCTTGTGCAGGAAGTGGGCTTCATCGGCAATCACAATTCTCGCGGGGTTGAACCCAAGGTTGCTGCTTAGCGCGAAGGCGGGATAGACGGCGCTCGCAGGAAGGTCGAAGACAAGCTTCGTGTCCAAGCTCTGGCCGGGACCCACTCTGGCATCGAGACCTGGAAGCGTGCCGGCAGGATTGGCAAGTGCCTGCATTCCCGCTGGGGAAACCTCGTATACATGTCCCGATGGATCGATCACCACGCCATTGCGGCCATTCTCCTGCTGTGCATGGCCCCCGCGGTTGGAGATGCGGACGTTGACGATCATGAAGACTCCATGCGGCTTGGTCACAACGCCCGCATTCTCGATCTCCGGGGCGCGCTGGAAGCCGGTTACGGCGAAGCACATCTCATCGAAGCAGCGGTCTTCTCCAACAGCCATCTTATGCTGCGGCGAGAGCAGGGCCACGGCGGTTCCGGCACCCATGTAGACGACCCAGACCGCCAAAATGCCGATGGCCAATCGGCTGGCCAGGCGCCAGCGACGGAAGCAGAGCGTGGTAATCAGAATCACGATGGCCACCGCCGTGGCCAAAACAAGCATAATCAAGAGCAGATCAAAGATAGTCATTTACCGCGCTCCCGATATTTCTTGCGCACATATACTGTGTCAAATGGCGCTCGATTCTCACCCGCGCCTACGGCTCATCCTTATATATACCCACCTGCAGCTTGCCACCCTCGGCCAGCCGGGCGCGGAACATGCCCGGCGTGTTGAAACTAAAGGCGGTTTGGCCGTCGGGGGCGATGGCGATGACGCCGCCGTCACCGTGCAGGGCGACCAGTTCCTTATGGATCACCTCGTCAGCGGCCTGCTGTAAACTCATACCTTTGAAGTAGACCAGGCTACAGATTTCGTGAGCCACTCCGAGGCGGATAAAGTATTCGCCCGACCCGGTAGCGGAGACGGCACAGGAGGCGTTCGAGGCGTAGGTACCGGCGCCGATAATGGGCGAGTCGCCCACGCGGCCCGGCGCTTTGGCTTGCAGCCCACCGGTTGACGTGCCCGCCGCTACATTGCCCTTGCGGTCGAGCGCAACCACGCCTACGGTGCCATAACGATGCACGTCGGGCGGCTCATCGAGCAGCGCAACTGGGACGGTAGCACCCGGAGGCGGCGCGCCTGCCGGACGCGGCGGAATCGGCCGGCCTTCTTTTTGCAATTGCTTCACCAGCGACTGCCAGCGAGCCTCGGTAAAAAAGAAACTCGGGTCAACTTGCTCCAAACCAACCTTGGCGCCAAAGTCTTCAGCGCCCGAGCCGATCATCATCACGTAGGGCGACTTCTCCATCACCGCGCGCGCCAAGCTGATGGGATGGCGCGTATGGGTAATTCCGGCCACTGCGCCAGCTTTCAGGTTTGAGCCGTCCATGATGGAAGAGTCCAGCTCATTTTTGCCCTCGGAGGTGAAGACAGCGCCGCGGCCTGCGTTGAAGAGCGGATCGTCTTCGAGGATGTGGATTGGAGCTTCGACCGCATCGAGGGCAGTGCCGCCGCTGTCGAGCACCTTGGCGCCCGCATCAATGGCCTGGGTGAGCGAGGCGCGATAGGCCGCATCGCCGGCGGGGGTTAGGGCGGAACGCTCAATGACGCCGGCGCCGCCATGCAACACGATGCTCCATTTGTGTGCAGGCTGCTGGGCGTGGGCTGCTGCGGAGAGAGTGGTTGCCATGATCGCTCCAGTCAATAGATTCCGAAATTTCCGCATGACGGATTCCTCCGGCAAAAACTCCATCTTACTTCTTCTGTATGGTCAACTCCGCGCCTGCGCCAACTTTATGCGTGGTGGAAAAGTTGCCCTGATCGATGGCCAGGGAAAGGCGACCGCGGGAGTCAATGTAGAAAAGCTCTTTGCCCACCGGCACATCGCTGAAGGTCTTTACAAAGGGAATCGTGTAATTTTTTCCGGCTAGCGTGACAGGGACTTGGTCGCCGATTTTGTAGCCCAGTTGCGCGAAGGTCTCGGCGGGAACGTTGAGCACCAGGTTGCCGAAGGGGCCGTCAGTGCCGATCACTTGCCCGTGCAGGCCATTCTCATCGACCGTCGCATTCTTCAGGTCCAGTCGGACCAGCGTCGTGACGTCGATGGAGGGGCCGGCGTCGGCCATGTCGTCGCCGCGAGCCAGGTGAGCGCCCGCCGGCGAAAAAATATCTCTGCCGTGAAAGGTGGAGGAGATGCCGGAGCCGATCATCCACGCCGGGTTCACAATCTCCCGCGCTTCGACGATGCGGTCGCGATCCTGGATGAGAGTGAGCAGGCCATTATCAGGCAGCACAAAATACTGGCCTACGCGCGATTTGGCGATGATGGCTTTGCGCGTGGAACCGACCGTGGGATCGATGACTACGACAAAAACCGCATCCTTGGGAAAGTAAGGCGCTGAGCCGGCAAGGAAACGCGCGCCCATGGCGATATTAAAGGGCTCGGACTGGTGGGTGATGTCGATAATACGCACGCCGGGCGCGATGCCGTCCATCACCGCTTTGCAAATGCCCACGGCATCGTCTTTTACGTCGAAGTCGGTCATAAAGCCGATGACCTTGGTTGGAGCCGGAGCCGGTTGTTGCGTTACGGCCGCTAATGCGGCCAATGCAAGGGCTGCTACGACGAGAATTTTCCCTGTCTTACTCATGCGAGTGAACTCCATAATTTCTCTATGGTATAACTCGTCTTCGTCAATTCGGCAGGTTAATTCGCAATTTCTAATGCCCAATTTCCTGCCTTTCTCAAGTACTATCGCAATCAATGATGAACCACGCGCGGATTTTCCTCGGTATCTTCTTTCTCTTCGCCTTTGCCGCTGCGAGCGCCGCCAGGCCGCGGCCGATTGTGGTGAAGGTGGTTGTGGTGGCGATGTTTGAGGTGGGCGCCGATACCGGCGACCAACCCGGCGAGTTGCAGTATTGGGTTGAGCGCGACCACCTTGACCGGATATATCCGCTGCCCGGCGGCTACCACGCGGTGCGCATGAACGGCCAGGGAGAGATGGCTGTGCTCACCGGGCAGGGAACTGCGCACGCCGCGGCAACCATCATGGCGCTGGGCCTCGACCCGCGCTTTGACCTGAGCCACGCTTACTGGCTTATCGCCGGTATTGCGGGAGCCAGCCCGGAGCAGGCATCGCTGGGCTCGGCGGTGTGGGCGCGTTGGGTGGTGGATGGCGACCTGGGCTACGAGATCGATGGCCGCGAGATTCCTCCTGACTGGACTACCGGTTATGTGCCGCTGCGGAAGTCGAAGCCATTTGAGGAGTCGGCGGATCCGCAGCCAGGCCAGGTCTACGCGCTCAACAATGATCTTGCCGAGTGGGCTTTCAATCTAACCCGTGCCACGCCGCTCGCGGACTCAGAGCATTTGCAGGCGATTCGCGCGAACTTTGACGGGGCGGCCGCCGGGCGTCCGCCATTTGTGACCATGGGCGACGAGCTTTCATCCTCGACTTACTGGCACGGCAAGCTCTTGGATGCGTGGGCCACCGAGTGGGTGCGCTACTTTACCGGCGGCAAGGGTGAGTTTACGACTACGGCGATGGAGGATACGGGGACGCTGCAATCGCTCGAATTTTTGGCCAATGCCGGGCGGGTGGATCGACCGGGTGATGGTGCTGCGCACGGTGAGTAACTTTGACCGGCAGCCGCGCGGTATGACGGCGGCCGAGAGCCTGGCTAATCAGCGCGTCAGCAAATACGCCGCCTACCTGCCCTCGCTTGAGAGCGCTTATACGGTGGGGCACGTGGTGGTGAACGAGTTGCTCACCCATTGGCCGCAATATTCCCAAGTGGTCGCGGGGGTAAAATAACACTCCGGTATCCAATCTGGAGTTAGCAGAACTGCATTCAAAGAAAAAGAGGCCTCAAATGAAACTGAATTATGGAACCCTGATTTTTCTCGTTGTCTTTGTAGTTATCTTTGCATTCGTCGCATGGGAGCAACCCTGGACAGCCCCGCATATAGTTGGAGTCGCCCTCTTCATCCCGTCCTTCGTGCTTTTTGTCCTGGCTCGCATTCAACTGGGTTGGGCCTTCAGCGTGCAGGCCAGGGCGACGACGCTGGTAACCACAGGTATCTATTCCCGCATTCGCAATCCGATTTACGTATTCGGCGGCCTGATGATCGCCGGGGTCATCATCTGGGCTAATGATCTGAGGTTCCTGCTGATCTTCGCCGTCATGATTCCCATGCAGGTTCTTCGCGCCCGCAAAGAGGCAAAGGTGCTCGAAGAGAAATTTGGCGAGGCCTACCGGGAATACAAACAGAAGACCTGGTTCTAACTCCATCAAACTTCGAGTGTGGGAATTCTGCGCGGATTACTCCAGGCAGGAAGCGACCACCGCCAGCGCGGCGATGGCTGCCGTCTCTGCGCGCAGGATGCGCGGGCCCAGCGATGCGGCGCGCCAGCCATTGGCGTCGAAGAGAGCTTCTTCTGCCGGGGCCCATCCGCCTTCGGGGCCGATGGCGATCTCCAGCGCGGGCATTTCTTCCCTGGCCGCCGCGACGGCTTCTTCGATCAGGTTGCGCAGCGTGGTGGTGCGCTCCTGCTCGGCCAGCACGATGCGCGTGGCCGCCGATGCGGCCCGCACGTGCTCGGCAAGCGGGGTTGGATCATGGATCACAGGCACATCGCAGCGGCGCGACTGCTGTGCGGCCTCATGCGCGATGCGCCGCCAGCGTTCCGCGCGCTTCTCCGCAGCCTGCGCCAGATGCTTCTCAGTCCGCCGCGCGATCACCGGGGCCACCGCGGCAACGCCCAGCTCGGTGGCCTTCTCGATCGCCCACTCCATGTGGTCGAACTTGTAGACGGCCATCACCAGCGTGACCGGCAACGCGGGATCGGCCTCAAGTTCGGCGATCAGGTTGAAGCGAACTTCGTGGGCGCTGACGGCGGCTACCTCGGCATGAAAGACATGTCCGCCGGCCACCACATCGGCCTCCATGCCCGGTTGCGCGCGCAGCACGCGCGCCATGTGTTCGGCCTGCGCGCCCATCGATGGTGGCGGTGGCTTCATCCCAATGTTCGGCAATCCAGCGGCGGCGTGTCATGGCGTTCGGCTCCGTCTTTTCCTTTCTCGTATAAGTCTAATCCGATCCGCATAAACACTAAGGGGAACGCTTATGCGTCCCCCTCGAGTGTTGCCTTATTGGTTGGATAGTCCCGCTACTTTTCTTCGCGGCCTTCTTTGCGGCTTTCTTCGCGGGCTTCTTTGTGCCTTCTTGGCTGCCTTTTTTGTTGCCATTTGCCTATTCTCCCTTTTCGATGGGTTGCATCGAGTTCTGCAAAACGTAATTGCAGATGATGAATGTATAGAATCATGATTAGCATCGATGTCAAGAAAAAAACACACAAAGAGTGGAAAAAAGGTCAACAATTATTTTCAGCTGATTTGAGGGTCGAGAGATTTCTGAGCCGCGGGAGAGAAATTGATCGACGATGAATCGCTATGCAAGGATTTTTTTAAGATCGCGATCGCAAAAAATTCTGCGCACGATTGAGATTTTTTGTTCTACTCACTCAGCACTCGATCACATTCAACGCAAGACCCGCCAGGCTGGTCTCCTTGTAGCGCGATTGCATATCCAGGCCGGTTAGATACATGGTGCGGATCACCTGGTCGAGCGAGACCTTGTGTCTCTCCTGCTCGTTGAGCGCAAGGCGCGAGGCATGAACAGCTTTCGCCGCGCCCATGGCGTTGCGCTCGATGCAGGGTATCTGCACCAGGCCTCCGATGGGATCGCAGGTCATGCCCAGGTTGTGTTCCATGGCGATTTCGGCGGCGTGCTCTATCTGTCCGTTGCTGCCGCCCAGCGCGGCGGTCAGTCCGCCGGCGGCCATCGAGCAGGCCACGCCCACCTCGCCCTGGCAACCAACCTCCGCGCCGCTGATGGAAGCGTTCTCCTTATAGAGGATGCCGATGGCCGCCGAGGTGAGAAAGAAGCGCATCGATGCCTTCGCTGGTCCGCGCCGGGTATGAAGCGGTAATAATAATGCGCCACGGCGGGAACCACGCCGGCCGCGCCATTGGTGGGCGCGGTTACCACGCGTCCGCCGGCGGCGTTCTCTTCATTCACCGCCATGGCGTAGACCGTGACCCAATCCAGCGGCGCCAGCGGATCGCCGCGCATGCCTTCGCGCCTCTTTGGCGCGCAGCCGCTCGGCCAGCCGGTGCGCGCGGCGGCGCACATTCAATCCGCCGGGCAGAATGCCTTCTGTCGCGATGCCGCGCTGCGATGCAGGCCTGCATCGCATGCCAGATGCGCTCGATGCCTTGCCGCACCACCTCTGCCGGCGCTTCGCTTCGCGTCGCGCGGCAACCAGTGCGCACTCGTTCTCCAGCATGAGCTGGCTGATGGAGAGCTTGTTTGCCTGCGCCGTGGCCAGCAGTTCGGCGGCGTTGTGAAAGGGAAAGGGAGTCGTTGCCTGCGCTTGTCTCCGCTTGGCTATCGGCCAGGTCGATTGCGCCGTCCTCGATGATGAATCCGCCGCCGATGGAGAAGAAGGTGCGCTCGATCAGCACCGCGCCGCCCGCGTCGATACGCCTTGAAGCGGAGTCCGTTGGGATGCTGTGTGCTGCGCGCCGGGAGGAAACATCGTGGTGCGATTCGAAGACCAGGTCGGCGGTTCGTCAAAAGCGAATGGAGCGCGCTCCGGCCAGAACGATTCGCCGCGCGGCGCGAATTTCACGCTACCGTGGATTCGATTGCCGCCGGATCGATCGATGGCCGGCTCGTTGCCCGCCAGACCCAGCAGCACAGCGCGGTCGGTGCCATGGCCCAGCCCGGTAAGCGCCAGCGAGCCATACAGATCCACTTGCACGCGAGCTACCCGATCGAGCACGCCGCGCTCTCCAAGCTCCCGCGCAAACCGGCAGGCTGCGCGCATGGGTCCCATGGTATGGGAGCTCGATGGGCCGACGCCGATCTTGTACAGGTCGAAGAGACTCGTGGTCACAGTGAGATTGTAGCTGCAAAACTGGCTCCATTCACTACTCCCTGCTCCAGACCCCTATCTCGCTGTTTCTGTTACACTCGCTGCAACTATCCAACTATGCTTTTCAAGGCCCTCAGCGCGGCTGTCTATGGGATCGATGCGAGTCTCATCGACGTCGAGGTGGACTATAGCGGCGCGGTTGCGGAGAAGGACGTCTTCCACACCGTGGGCCTGCCTGACGCCGCTGTGCGTGAGAGCCGCGACCGCGTGCGCGCCGCTATCAAGAACTCCGGCTACCTGATTCCGCCCACCTTTATCACCATCAACCTGGCGCCCGCCGACTTGAAGAAGGAAGGCTCGGGCTTCGATCTGCCCATCGCCGTCGGCATCCTGGGCGCTTATGGCGCGCTGCGGACCGACGATCTGAGTAGCTTTCTGCTGGTGGGTGAGCTGGGCCTCGACGGCAGCGTGCGCGCCGTTCCGGGAATGTTGCCGGTGGCCATCCTGGCGCGCGAAAAGGGAATTGCCAATCTGATTCTGCCCGCCGCCAACGCCGCCGAGGCCGCCGTGGTGGAGGGCGTCAACGTCTATCCCGTCTCTTCGCTGCTGGATGTGCTGGAGTTGCTCAACACGGCCGTGGTCGGCGTCATCCAGCGCGAGCCTTACCGCGTCTCCACTGAAGAACTGCTCGGCGAGCTGCAACACTTCACCGTGGACTTCAGCGATGTGCGCGGGCAGCAGACGGCCAAGCGCGCTCTGGAGGTGGCCGCCGCCGGCAGCCATAACATTCTCATGATCGGCCCGCCCGGCTCGGGAAAAACCATGCTGGCCAAGCGGCTGCCCTCAATTCTTGCCCCGCTCACCTTTGAAGAAGCTCTGGAGACGACCAAGATTCACTCCGTTGCCGGAGTGCTCGACGCGGCAGCCGGCCTGGTGACGCAGCGGCCGTTCCGCTCGCCCCACCACACCATCTCCGATGCCGGGCTGATCGGTGGCGGCATCGTTCCCCGGCCCGGCGAAGTCTCGCTGGCTCACAACGGCCTGCTGTTTCTCGACGAGCTGCCGGAGTTTCCGCGCAACGTGCTTGAAGTCTTGCGCCAGCCGCTTGAGGACCACACGGTGACCATTGCGCGGGCCTCCATGTCGCTGAGCTTTCCGGCGCGCTTCATGCTGGCGGCGGCCATGAATCCCTGCCCCTGCGGCTACTTCAACGACAAATCGCGCGAGTGCATGTGCACGCCGCCGATGATCCAGCGCTATATCGCCAAAATCTCCGGGCCGCTGCTGGACCGCATCGATATTCATATCGAGGTTCCGGCGGTGCAATATAAGGAGCTGCGCGGCGGCGCGGCGGCCGAGGGGTCGGCAGAGATTCGCGACCGCGTGATGGCCGCGCGCGAGCGCCAGCGAGCAGCGCTTCCGCAAGGCCGGCGACAAAATTTACTGCCAATGCGCAGATGACCACGCGCCAGATTCGCGCCCACTGCGAACTGGGCGCCGACGCCGAGCGGCTGCTGGAGCGGGCCATGCAGCAGCAGGGCCTGACCGCGCGCGCCCACGACCGCATCCTCAAAGTGGCCCGGACCATCGCCGACCTGGAAGGCGCCGAGCATCTGGCCGTAGCTCACCTGGCCGAAGCCATCCAATACCGCACGCTCGACCGCAGCTACTGGAGCTGAAAAGCTTCCTGTCCGTCTCATCTCAGAACGTGTGCTTATGTCCCCAGGTCACCGTCCAAATCGCCAGCAATTGCGTGGTCGGGCGATTGAAGCCTAAAACCGTTGCTTTGTCCTGGTCATAGCTGCCCTGTGCGGAGATGGTATTGAACTTCAGCTTGCCGGGCAGCTTCCAGGTAACTCTCCCGCCATATTGCCCGCTAAGAAACTCATTAGTCAGCGTGCCGTTTGAAAGCACTGTCTGGCTCTGCGCCACCGTGATGATGGGAGCAAGCTGCACGGTTGGTTTCTTCCACACAATCGTCGGCTGCACGTTGACTGAGATGCTGCGCGATTCTCCCACCGCCAGTCCGTTGGCAGCCACCCAGTTTGCGCACACCTCCGAATTCAACTGGAAATGTCCTTTGCTTGCCACCTTGGCCCCGGCATTGATTGAAGAGGTAATGGTGTTGTTTACCGGGAAGAGCATGTCGTTGAGCCAGTCCCTCTGCCCGCCAATCGTGAGCGTCGTTCCGCCCACCTTGCGAGTGAGATTGATCCTGCCGGAAACGTCGCGCGTATTTGCTGCGCCGGTCAGCGCTGGAGGCATGCTGATCAACGCCGTGGGCACCGTGCCGGTTGAGGTCAGCGACTGGCGCGCGTCCAGTGAAAGAGTTGTCTTTTTATCGAGAGGCTTGCCCCAGGTTTCTTCAAACGAGTAAAGCAGCAACTCGTCGCTGATAGTGGGTTGAACATTGTTGGCAATGAAGGCATAGTTAAAGCCGAAGGTGCCGGTTTTTTTGGTGGCTTGCGCAATCGAAGCATTCACGCCGCGCGCATTGGGCATGCTGTTCGGCGTCAGGCTTGGATTCGCCGGATTGCCGAAGTTCGCGCTCACGTCGTGCCAGGCGATGCTGACTTTTGTTTTGCCGGGCTGCCCGGTCACTCCCGTCCGCCATGCGCGGCCGAACTCTCGTGCTGAGGCAGTAGAGGCTGTGTCCTGGTTGTCATAGCTTGCCGCATACTCCGTCGTCCATATCCATTTTTGCTTCCTATTCAGCAGCAGGGCAAGCATGGCTCCGCCTACATCTCCTGAGGCGCTGAACCCGCTGGCGGAGATATTGTCTGAGGCGTTCAGCCACATCACCCTCAGCTGCGCCCATTTCGGCATCGGCGCCAGCCAGCTTGCGCCCTCCATCTGCTGACGCACGTTCATGCCCAGGCCGCCGCCGAGCGCCGCATCGTTGGTATTCGAAAAACCGCTGAAGGTGCCCGCGGGCGTTTTTATCGCCAGCTCCCCGCCTTGTCTTGGCGTTGCCGAAGTAACGTATTGAGCGCCGGTATAGAGCAAAGGGCTGATAATTCCAAAGCGCAGATTCGCTCCCCAGGTTTTCTGCTGGTCACCCAGCTGAATAATGTAGTTGTTCACTCTGCCCACGCTGGTGCGCTGCACTCCAGGGCTCAGAACCGAATCGAGCAGCCCGCTGCCGTTCAATTCAAAATGCCATGCTCCCTGCTGCGCCTTGATGTGCTCGGCTACCGTCAGAACATCGAGATCGGGAAGGTCCCCTCCTGAAGCCACCTCCGCGTGATTGGCGATCTGGCCGTCCTCTGAGTTTGTGACTTTCTTTTTGGGCGCGGCGCTCGCGGGTTTGGGCGTCTCCGCATCCGTCGCGCCCTTTACCGGCGCGGGCGTGCTTCCCGGCTGCGCGGCCTCACTGGGAACTTCATATTCGCCTTGCAGGGGGTCTGCCTTGATGGGAATCATCTCTCCATCGGCTCCGTGCAAATTGAGCTTGGCATCGATGCCCATATATCTGCCGGGCATTTGCGAAGCAGCCGCGGCACTCGTACCGCTTTGCTGACCGCGATAGAGAATGCGCATAGGCAAAGGCTGGCGAGGCGCACCTGACGTATCCACCGTGCGTACGGTCCAGTACAACTGGCCCCGCGGCAGGTTTTGCCACACCGTTGCAGGCACCTCCCACTGGTTTTCTGTAACGTCGTGCCATTCGTCAATGGTGCTAAGGTACGGCTCGCTGCTGAACCCCACCTGGTACTTCATCGCACCGGGCACAACGGCCCACAGCAGATGCGGCGATTCGTTCAAATCGAAGACGGCGCCGGACTCGGGCTGAATCAGTTGCTCCATCTTCCAGTCGCCCGGATTCACCACTACTTCAATCACCTGGCTGGCCACGCGATTTGGCTCGAGCATCCTCAACTGCAGCGTATGCGAACCCAGCAACCACGTGGGCAGCGACTGGTGCGTCTCAATCGCTGTGCTTTCACTGCCTACGATGGTTGCTGAAAACTGCTCCACCGCGATTCCATCCCAAACCCACTCGCCGATCACGGTGCCCGTTCCCGTTCCCGCGAGCACGGCCTGGGCATTCAGCTCATCGCCCTGCATCACCACTGTTCCATCGCGCGGATGCATCATGGCCATATTCAGCACAGAAACCGGCGAACCAATCGAATCCGCCGGGCTCACCTGCATCCCCTTGGTGCTTCCCTGCGGCGTAGCCTGGGTTTCATCCACAGTGCTCGTTCCATCCTGGTTCAACACATCCACGGCGCGCAGGCCCTGCACCGCTGTCGGACTCACGCTGACCAATGCGGTCATCACGCTGGAGTTCACCACGGTGGAGTTGAGCACGGTTATATCGCCGGCTTGTGTTTGCCCGGTGGAGTCACTCAGCGTCGCCAGCGGTGGCGAGATCACCACCGTTGCCCCCGGCCTGAAGTTTGCGCCCACCAGGGTCATGCTCACCTGGTCAACACCTACCGTCGTAAACCCCGGCAAAGCGCTCGTCAGTTGAGGTGAAGCCGCGTTGACCACGATGAGCTGAACCGTATTTGAAGGCACCGGCATGCCCATGGTGAAATCCAGGGCCGTAATATTGATTGCTCCCGGCATGGCAAGGTCTGAGGCGAAGATGGGTGCCATCAGCTCCTGCGCGCTCACAAATGTAGTGGCGCGATCGACGCCGTTCACCTGAACCACTGAATTTGCCTGGAATCCGTTGCCGGTAACGGTCAGCGTGAACTTTAAGCCTCCTATGGGCACTGCACCCGGACTAATGCCGGTAATAACTGGGGCAGCCAGGGCCGCTACCGGCAAGCACATCCCCAGAAGCAAGACCATCCACATGGCAGGAGACCAGATCAACAGGCGGCACAACCGGTAATTTGCAAAACCAACTGTCGCTTGCTCGAACCGACCGAACATAAGGATCTCCTTCACTGTTGGCCGAACTTCTATGTACTCGATCTGCAATACGCATGGTTCTTTATTACCCGATTTTGAGCATGATTTCAGGACGCATCATCTCACGGTAGTTGACCCTGAGATTGACTTAACATTACGCTTTCAGCCGGTAGTGTCCTCGAACGAAAATGAGATGCATTTCAACTGCTGTTCAGTAAACCATTGCAAAGCAGAATTTCTTTAACCTCGTCCGTATTGTTCGATGGCACGGCCTGGAGAAGCGCCTGTCTCTCGTTTGTGGACTCCAGAATACTTACTTTGGCTTTTTCTGCGATGTATTGGAGCTGCCATTGTCCACTTCCGCCGCTGGAGAGCTGCTCGTCTCCGCAGTGCCACTCACTCCTTTTGTCCTTTTTGTCCCTGTTGCACTGCTCTCCCCTGCAGTGCTGCTTACTCCTGCTTCGCCGATATTGCAATAACGCACTCCCTTGATCAGTGAGACTATTCCTTTACTGGTGTGGTATTCGCACGAGCTTCCCTCGGCTGGCGGGGTAAAGTCACAAGCATACTTTCCAGCGACAAAGGTAACTTTTCCTGTAACCCCCTTATACTGGCAAGCGCTTCCCACTTCCGGAGTGACGTCACAATCATACTGTCCATTGACTAATGTGACCTTCCCTGTGAAGTTCTGAATCTGACAAGCATTTCCCACCTGCCCCGTCCCGTTGGATCCGTTGTTGGGGTTGGTAACCACCATGGGCCGTAAGGGCGGATCGGGGAAATTTATAGGCGGCATTGGCGGAGCCGGGTCGGGTGGAAGTATGCACAGCGGGGGACACGTGGGCACAGCCCAGGTGAATTTGCCTCCTGCTACCAGTACAGAAAGCAATGCGAGTGTCATAACGACTGTTCGAGATGCCATTTTCATTGTTCCTCCTTTGAGATTCGCCCGGAATTCAGGCGCCAGGCTGGAGGTGAATTCCGCCGCAGTATATGTAGGTCAATTGTTAAAGTGAGGTTAATGCAATGTCAACAAATATTTGTACTTGCGGGCAAGTGGTGGGAAATGGGCATAGTCCCGATTCTAAAGATTTTCCAATCCAGGCCGATAACGTGATTGACTCCATGAGAAGCCTCTCACGCGAGCCAGTCCAGTGTTGCGGAGGTTATCGGTGCACGAAGCTTTTCTTGGTATTGGCTTGGATACCCTCATGGTTGCGATTCCGGTGCTGCTTGCGCTTTTGGCGGCGATTCCGTTGCTTCTGCTGTTATTTTTCATCCTTTTTCTGTTCGAGGAGATATTTGCCAAGCCCAGGAGGAGGCTGAAACGGCGGCAGTTGACGTGCTCTATGGACTAGGCCGGGGAGTCCTTTTCAGTGATTTGGCCTGCTGGCCGTCAGATCCACAAAGTCCGGCCAGTAACCATATATATCCCTGCTTTGCTGCTTGCCTTAGTTTTAGGGTGGGTACGCCGCCCGTGAAGCGCAAATATTTGTTCAGGGGTAGACTTATATCCCATTGATTCAATAGGTCTTATTTGCGAAGGCCGAAATGCCGTCCCCAGGCTCGTTGAAGCCTGAAAAAGCCCTGAAAAAACTGTTGACCCGAGTGCTTTCTGGCGATATATTCTTAATTGCCATCCAAAAGGGCAATTAATTGGCAGTTTGTGCAATTTTGCACAGACATCTGCTAATCCCTGCATCAAGATTGAGCGCAGGCTCATCCGTAGATGCAACGGCGGGTATCGATCCCCACCGAATTGGGAATGCAGTGTGCATAGTCCCAGGACGGCAATCTTTATCCAAGATCCGGCTGAATGCCTGTTACAAGTCACGTTAATGTGCGTCAAAATCTTGAACGACCTAAGCAGGATCTGCGTCTAAAGAATTGGAAGTGAAAAAAAGGGTAGCCAGAGAAAGAATCGGCATCCCGGCTGCACTGGCGGCGCCAAGCAAGCACCGGCGGGCAGGCAACTCAACAAGGAGAATTGCAATGCGTTCTGATTTAGTTTTTGGGGCACTCTATCATGTGTCCAATCGCTACCGGCTCTGTCAACTGGCTAGCAAGGCAACCCGCAAGCTGCACAAGCCGAACACACGGCTGCAAGACACCACCAATGATGTTCTGTGCCGCTTCCAAACCACCGATCCCAGCTCCATGGCGCGCGTTCAAATGCCCGCCGAGTTGCCGGTAGAGGTGCGTCGCGCTGCTTAAGGGGATTTTTTCCTGAAGGCATTTTTGCGCATGAACGTGTATAGTCAACACAGGTTAAGCTGTTCGCGGCTTGCTCTATAAGGCAGCCGTCTTTTCCTGGTGTTTTTAATTTATCCTGTTCCTGGGAGCTTCAGTCTGGCTCGCCTCCTGCCGGCAGCTCCCTTGGACTTCCGCTCGGTATTTCCTTGGAGCAAGACCCCCCTTTAGGATTTCCCCCTTACCCCATCCCAACCTAATACAGGTGAATATGACCATCGCTGAACTTAAAGAGAAAAACATCACCGAATTAAGCCGCATTGCCCGCACCCTTGAAATCCCCGGAACCAGCGGCCTTCGCAAGCAGGATCTGATCTTCAAAATCCTTCAGGCACAAAGCGAAAAAGAAGGCCACATCTTTGCCGAGGGCGTGCTTGAGATTTTGCCCGACGGCTACGGCTTTCTGCGCTCGCCCGACTACAACTATCTGCCCGGACCCGACGACATCTACGTCTCGCCCTCGCAGATTCGCAAATTCGATCTCAAAACCGGCGACTCCATCAGCGGCAACGTCCGTCCCCCGCACGAGGGAGAGAAGTATTTTGCCCTGGTCAAGATTGAGGCCATCAACTTTGAGTCTCCCGAGGAGACGCGCAACAAGATTCTCTTTGACAATCTCACCCCGCTTTATCCCCAGGAACGCATCAAGCTTGAGACCGTGCGCGAAGCCGTGAGCGGCCGCGTCATGGATCTGCTGACGCCGGTGGGCAAGGGCCAGCGCGGTCTCATCGTCGCACCGCCCCGTACCGGCAAGACCATGCTGTTGCAGTCGCTCGCCAACTCCATCACCGCCAACCAGCCTGAAGTGGTGCTGATTGTGCTGCTGATTGACGAGCGCCCTGAAGAAGTTACGGATATGCAGCGCTCGGTCAAGGGCGAGGTCATCAGTTCCACCTTTGACGAGCCCGCCGCCCGGCACGTGCAAGTAGCCGAGATGGTCATCGAGAAAGCCAAGCGCCTGGTAGAGCACAAGCGCGACGTGGTCATTCTGCTCGATTCCATTACCCGCCTCGCGCGCGCCTACAACACCATCGTGCCCCCTTCGGGCAAAGTGCTCTCCGGCGGCGTGGACTCAAACGCCCTGCAGCGCCCCAAGCGCTTCTTCGGCGCCGCCCGCAACATTGAAGAAGGCGGGTCTTTGACCATCATCGCTACCGCCCTCGTCGATACCGGCTCGCGCATGGACGAAGTCATCTTTGAAGAGTTCAAGGGCACCGGCAACATGGAAATCATCCTTGACCGCAAGCTGGTCGACAAGCGCGTCTTCCCGGCCATCGATATTCAGCGCTCCGGCACCCGTAAGGAAGAGCTGCTGATTCCCAAGGAAGATTTGTCGCGCATCTGGATTCTGCGCAAGGTACTCAACCCGCTGTCGCCGGTCGAAGCGATGGAGTTGCTCATCAGCCGCCTTGAGAAGGTCCGCAACAACGCCGAGTTCCTGGCCAACATGAATCAGCTATAGCCGCGCGGAAAGCTATCCGTCCCAGAATGAGCACGCGAAGCGGAGCTTCACTTTCCTGAAATCCCCGCTCGCTGCTAAGATAAAAGAGTCGTGGGGCTGTAGCTCAGCTGGGAGAGCGCCTCGTTCGCAACGAGGAGGCCAGCGGTTCGATCCCGCTCAGCTCCACCAATCCTTCATTTACACCTTGAACCGAGCGATCCTCAATGAGGTGAGCGGTTGACGCCAGATCGTCTCTCGGCCCGACACCACAGCCTGAAACTGCGCAACCGGCATTGTTGCCGCCTATGTGTCGATCTCGACGGCACCCTGGTCAAGTCCGACACCCTCATTGATTCTTTGTTAGTGCTCTTGCGGATGCGCCCCATGCTTGCCTTCAAGCTGCCGGGACGCCTGCTGCACGGCAAGGCTGCCTTCAAGGCATTCCTCTCCGAATCAATCACCCTCGACGTTGCGCATCTGCCTTACAACCGCAAGGTGCTCCAGTTTCTGCAGCAGGAGCGCGTGCAGGGACGGCCAATCTATCTGGCCACGGGCGCTGACCTGGCGCTGGCCAACCGCGTTGCCGCGCACCTGGGCACCTTTACCGGAGTGCTGGGCTCGGACGGCACAACCAACCTGACCGGTGCAAACAAGCTGGCCAGTCTGCGCACGCGGCTCAACTCTCGAGCCTTCGACTACATCGGCAACGACACACCCGACCTGCCGCTGCTGGCCCACGCCAGCCAACCCATGGTGGCTAATCCGAGTCTCCGATTGCGCATCGCACTGCGCGCGCGCGGCATTCGCCCCAGCCGCGTCTTTCACGAGCGCCGGCATCCTTTAAGCTCGCTGCTCAAGGCTATGCGCCCGCACCAGTGGGCCAAAAACCTGCTCATCTTCCTGCCGCTGCTGCTGGCGCACAGTTTAACCCTCGGCAAACTGCTGACCGCGTTTGAGGCCTTCTGTCTGCTTCTCTCTTACCGCTTCAGCGGCCTACATCGTCAACGATCTGCTGGATATTGAGGCCGACCGCCGTCATCCGCGCAAGCGCCTGCGGCCATTTGCCTCGGGCGATCTGTCGGCCTTCTCCGGAATGCTGATCGCCGCGATCTTTTTGTCCGCTGGCGCTCGCGGGTGCCCGTTTGCTTCCCGGCGTTTTCTTCGCTTGGCTGCTTGCTTTACCTGGCCACCACGCTGGCCTACTCCATCTATCTCAAGCGGGTTGCGTTGGTGGATGTGCTGGTGCTCTCCGGCCTGTATACCCTGCGCCTGCTGGCCGGCGGCGCGGCAACCCAGACGCCCATCTCCCACTGGCTGGCGGGCTTCTCAATGTTTCTGTTTCTCTCGCTGGCCTTCGTCAAGCGCTTCGCTGAACTGGAGAATCTGCGCGTCCAGCGGCTCTGCCCGCGAAAAACGGCCGCGGCTATCTGCTCACTGATATGGAGCAACTGCGCAGCTTTGGAACCGCCAGCTCCTATGCGGCGGTGGTGATCTTCGCCATCTATATCAGCGGCCCTGAAGTGGTGCCCCTCTATCACAAACCAACGCTGCTATGGCTGATTGTGCCGTTCATGATTCTCTGGCTGAGCCGGGTGTGGCTGCTGGCCTCGCGCGGCGACCTGAACGAAGATCCGGTGGCTTTTGCTCTCACTGACCGGATGAGCCTGCTGATCGGTGCGGCGGTGTCGGTGATCGCCCTGCTTGCGCTATAACTACCGAAGGGACCTTGCGGAATGGAAGCGGGGAGACTATGCGGGGCAACACGGTGAGTGATCAAGCTGAGCCGAAATTCCAATCCTGGGGCCACTACCCTCTTCTTCGCGCCCGTCTTGTTCCGCTGCATTGGATGACCGATTTTCCCTTGGCCTCGCCGCCCGCCGGCGCCATGTTGCCCGTGGGCTTAGGCCGCAGTTATGGCGACTGCTGCCTGCTTGACCACGGCACCTTGCTCGATACCCGCGGCATGACACGGCTGCTTGACTTCAATGCTGAGACCGGACTGATGCGCTGCGAGGCGGGCGTCAGCCTGGCAGAGATTCTACGCTTCGCCGTGCCGCGCGGCTGGTTTCTGCCTGTGGCGCCGGGCACAAAATATGTCACCGTAGGCGGCGCCATCGCCAACGACATTCACGGCAAAAATCATCACACCGCCGGCACCTTCGGCCGCCACACGCCGCGCTTTCAGCTGGTTCGCTCCGACGGCACGCGCATGGTTTGTTCCGCAACCGAGAATCCAGAGTGGTATCGAGCCACCATCGCCGGCCTTGGCCTCACCGGCCTGATCACCTGGGCCGAGATCCAGTTGCGCCCCATTGTCTCGCGCAAAATTTACTACAAGGGCATCAAGTTCAACGGCATTGACGAGTTTCTGGCCATCTCGCGAGCCAGTAGCCACATTGAATACACCGTCTCCTGGATCGATTGCGTCTCCCAGGGTAGCAGCTTTGCCCGCGGCATCTTTATGCAGGGCACTCATTCCCCTGCGCCTGGCAAGCTTTCGACTTCACGCGAGCCGCATCTCTCCGTGCCCATCAACATGCCTGCCGCGGCCTTGAACCGCTTCACAGTCGGCGCATTTAACTCCCTCTACTATCACAAGCAGTTGAGCCGAACCAAAATCGCGCTGGTCGATTACGAGCAATTCTTCTTCCCGCTTGACAGCGTGCTCCACTGGAATCGCATCTACGGCCGTGAAGGGCTTTTGCAGTTTCAATGCGTTCTGCCCGATAACGGTGACCCGCGCGGCATCACTGAGATTCTGCGCACCATCACCGCCTCTGGGCTGGCATCGTTTCTAGCCGTCATCAAGGTCTTCGGCGATGTGCCGTTACCGGGCATCATGTCGTTTCCCCGTCCCGGCATCACGCTGGCCCTCGATTTTCCCATCCGCCGCGATGTGAGCTTCGCGCTTCTCGGCCGTCTGGCGCAGATTACCCTTGAACACGGCGGCTGCATGTATCCAGCCAAAGATGCGCGCATGACTCCACACCAGTTCCAAACCTTCTATCCGCAGTGGCAGCAGTTTGCCGCCTTTATCGATCCCGCATTCAGCTCCGCTTTCTGGCAAAGGGTCACCGCCCATGTCTAATAATCCAGCCTTAAATACTATGAAATGGGTGCCCCATCCATCCCGCGCTTCTTGCGGGATGGGTGGGATACGATGATTCTATTCATGGGTCTGATCAATAAGTCGCGTCCGCTGCCCTCGCGCATCCTGGTGCTGGGAGCCACCTCGGCCATCGCCATGGCCGTTACTGACCGTCTGGCCTCGCACGGCGCTCACTTCTTTCTGGTCGCTCGCAATCCTGACAGGCTCGATGCGGTGCGGCGCGATTTGCTCACCCGCGGCGCGGCCAGCGTAACCGCCCAGGCCATTGACCTTGACGATACCGCCGCCCATCCCGCCATGCTTGCGGCAGCCGTTGAAGCGCTGGGCACAATAGAAGTGGCATTGATTGCTCACGGCGTTCTCGGCGATCAGCAACAGGCGCAGGCCAGCTACGCTCAAGCCGAGGCCGTTCTGCGCACCAATTTTCTTTCCGCCGTCTCCCTGATCACCTGGCTTGCCAATTACTTTGAATCCACGCGCCAGGGCACACTGGCCGTCATCACTTCAGTGGCTGGGGACCGCGGCCGCAAAAGCAACTATGTTTATGGAGCCTCGAAGGGCGCATTGAATATTTTTCTCGATGGAGTTCGCAACCGCATCGATCGCGCCGGAGTACAGGTATTAACCATCCGTCCCGGTTTTGTTTCCACGCCCATGACGGCGCACCTGCCGCAAGGCGCGCTCTTCGCCAGCCCCGTGAAAATTGCGCAAGGCATCCTCAAAGCCATCGCGCGCCGCAAAGACGTGGTCTATCTCCCCGGCTTCTGGTCGCCCATCATGTTCGTCATCCGCAGCATCCCGCAGTCAATTTTCAAGAGACTTAACCTCTGAAGCAGTTGCCGTTTTCCGATTGGCGCAGAGTGTTGATATCAATGCAATCGATATGCTATCATTGATATCAGTCTAGAAAGGAGCATAGCCTCATGCCAGCCGTCACAGTTCGCAACCTTCCCGAAGCAACCCACCGCGCTCTCAAGGTGCGTGCCGCGCACAACGGTCGCAGCACTGAAGCCGAGATTCGCCGGATTCTCGAAGACGCCGTGTCAACTAATACAGCAGTGGGGCTCGGCTCGCAATTAGCCGCGCTCGGGCGTCGCTTTGGCGGCATCGAGCTCAACATCAAGCGCGATTCAAGACCAGCTGAACCGGCCGATTTCTCGTGATTGTTCTAGATACCAATGTGATCTCGGAACCGCTGAAGCCGCTGGCTAATACGGCCGTAGTAGCGTGGCTCGACAGCCAGCCGAAAGAATCGCTTTATTTGTGCGCGCCTGTCCTCATGGAGGTGCTATTAGGAATTGCTTTTCTTCCCGGTGGTAAGCGAAAGACAAGCATGACAATGGTTATGCAGGCAACGCTCACCAACTATTTTGCTGACCGGTTCCTCGCATTTGAGCGCGAAGCCGCGGTGAGTTATGCCTCGCTTGCAAGCCGCGCTTCCGCGCGTGGTTTTTCCATCTCCGTCGCAGATTGCCAAATTGCTGCCATCGCCGCAGTGCATGGATTCACGATTGCGACTCGAGATACCGCCCCGTTCCGCGCCGTCGGTGTGCCCATTGTTAATCCCTGGGAGAGTTGAAGAGGTGGGTGGCCCAGGTGCCTCGCATTTGGGCGCCTGGGAGAACGCCAAAATTTTTCCACTCCGGGTTTGCAGATAATTAGCCCGCTCCGGCGCACAATCGGAATAGAGAGAACAAACGGTGAGTTGTGCAGAAATTCTAGGTGAGCGGATTTGTTTACAGGGAAGGGAACTGTCTCCGGTGCAAAATGTCAGGGACGTGGTCAGCCCGTACTTCAAAACCACCCCCCCGGGGTTCGCTTCACCGCTTGTTCGCCTTTTTATGCGTGTAAGTGATTGATTATAAACGACAATATTGAGAAAACTGAGTGTAAGAAAATGCACAAAAATGTATCATTCCGTCCTGGTTTTGTTATAAATTGCATGTTTTCGTATATCTGCGGGAGTGTTGAAAGGCAGTTTGTAAAATCGTGCCATTCCACTCTTAGCTACCAGCGCCAGGAATGAACACTCGGTTCTTAGTGTGTTTTTCACTAACCACTAATCACTAACCACTGATTACTAATTAAACAAATCCTTCATCTTCTCCATCAGGCCGGGCGACGCAGGTTTGTTGTCAACCGTCAGCGACTCGGAGAGCTTGGTAACCAGCTCGCGCTGGGCGCGGTTCAGCTTTCTGGGAATCTGCACCATCAATTTCACAATCAGGTCGCCATGTCCTTTTTCGTTCAGGTAGGGAACGCCTCGCCCGCGGATGCGCAGCTCTCGTCCGCTCTGCGTGCCTTCGGGGATCTTCAGGTTTACCGGGCCGTCAATGCCGGGAACTTCAAACTCCGCGCCCAGCGCCGCCTGGGGAAAGCTGATAGGAATAATGCAATGCAGATCGTGGCCGTGGCGCTCAAAAAAGTCGTGCGGCCGGATGGAGAGCACAACATAAAGATCGCCCTTGCCGCCGACCGAACGGCCCGCATCGCCTTCACCCGCATAACGGATGCGCGTGCCTTCTTCCACTCCCGGCGGAACTTTTACCGTGAGCTTCAGCTCCTTTGAGACACGCGTTTCGCCGCGGCAGGTTGTGCAGGGATCGCTGATGACCGAACCGGTGCCGCCGCATGCGCCGCAGGTGCGGGCTACGGCGAAGAAGCCCTGCTGGTAGCGAATCTGGCCGCGGCCCTGGCACTGCGTACAAACGCTGGGTCCGCGTCCTGAGGCGCTGCCGCGGCCTTTGCAGGCTGAGCAGGTCTCAAGGCGGCGAATCCTCACTTCGGTTTCGGCGCCGAAAAATGCGTCTTCAAAATCGATGGTCAGGTCGAAGCGCAGATCGTCGCCGCGCTTCTGGCGTGAGCCGCGCTGCGAGCTGCCGCCCACGTTGAACATCTCGCCGAACAGATCGCCGAAGATGTCGCCGATATCCACTCCGCCCGCAAACGGCCCTCCTGAAAAGCCCGCCGCGCCCACGCCGGCATGGCCGTAGCGATCGTAGGCGGCGCGTTTGTCAGCGTCGCAGAGCACCTGATAGGCCTCGCTGGCTTCTTTGAACTTTTCTTCTGACGCGTGATCGCCGGGATTGCGGTCAGGATGATATTTGAGCGCGAGCTTGCGATAGGCGCTCTTCAGCTCCTGGTCGTCTGCATCCCGCGAAACTCCCAGGACTTCGTAGTAGTCGGCTTTACTCACTCTTGTGCTCATTCACTCTTCTGTTTGGGGTTGTGCGCCACGCGCACCAGCGCCGGTCGCAATAAACGTTCACGCATCTTGTAGCCGCGCCTGATCTCCTCAGCCACGTGCTGGTCGGGCAAGTCGTCGCGATCCACCGCGCCCAACGCCTCGTGCTGGTTAGGATCGAATGCCTCGCCCACGGCTGCTATCGGCTTCACATGCAGCTTGCGCAGAATCTCTTCCATCTGTTTCACAATCAACTCGACGCCGTGGCGCAACTGCTGCGCTGAGCCGCCGGACTTGAGCGCCAGCTCAAAGTTATCCACCACGGGCAAAAACTGCTCCACCACGTTTCCGGTGGCATAGTCGCGGAACTCGTGCTTCTCGCGCTCGCCTCGCTTGCGGGCATTCTCAAACTCCGCCTGCAGCCGGGCTACGCGGTCGAGCAACTGGTCGCGCTCCGCCTTCAACTGCTCAAACTCCGCCCTGCTCACAGGGGCGTCGCCGCCGGCCGCAGGACCGGGGAGTGGCTCTTCAGCCGCCGCGCCTGGCTGCGCTTCTCCCGTTTCCGGGGTGGGCGGCACTGTTTTCTGTTCTGGCATAACTCTGTGCATTCTCCTCAAAAATCAACACGCCTTATTCCATGATAATTTGCGCGGCGAAAGCGCTGTCTCAGCGGGCGATATTGCAGATCGCCGCTCGGCCGCCGGACTAGTGAATTTTCTGATCGGCAGGAACCTCAAGAATGCGCTCTGAAAGCCGGGCAATGTAGCGCACTGCCTGAATCATCTCCTGATATTGGATGCGCGTGGGCGCAATAACGGCGACGGCGCCCTGGTTGTCGCCTCCCAGCCGCACTGGAGAGCCGATCAGCACCAGGTCCTGCATGGCCGGCGAAGCATCATCAAGGCCCACAACCACGCGCACTTCCTGCTGCCGTCCGTCAACGTAAGCGGTCAGCAACTCCACCAGCCGCTGCTTAGCTTCCAGGGCAAGCATCTTCTGGCGCAACCGCTCGTGGTCAACTTCCGCGGCAATCAGGTTGGCCATTCCATCAACAAAAATTGCGGGACCGCCTTCGCCGCCGGCCAACGCGCCCTTGCGGCAGAGTTCCTCCACCGAAGCCATCATCTGGTGGTAAGCTTCGCGCTCCAGTTCCACGCGCCGCGCAACCTCAGCTCGAATGCGTTCGATAGCCCAGCCGCGAAAGTTCTCGTTCAGGTAGCGCGCGGCCGTCTCCAGATCCAGGTGTGTCAAATCACGGTCCAGAGTCAACACCCGATCCTGCACCGCGCCTGCCTGGGTTACCAGAACCGCCAGCACGCGGCCCTGCGAGAGTCGGGAAAAATGAATGTGCTCCAGATTTGTCCGGTGGTGGAGCTGGCCAGCGCCACGCCCAACCCGCTGGAGATAAGCGCCAGCACATGCGAGGTGCGCTCAAGGTATTCGTTTGAGCTGGCCACGCCGGTGAAGCTCTCTTCAATTTGCCCACGCCGCGCCTCACTCAACGGCAGTGCGCCTTGCGGCAGGGAAGTGGCTGCCTGCGCGCCCATGCGGCCCAGTTGCGCATCCGGCCGCGTAATTTGCTCAACGTAATAACGAAAGGCCGCTGCGGTGGGAACCCGGCCGGAGGAGGTGTGTGGCTGCTCAAGTAGCCCAGTCTCGCCCAGCGTAGCCATCACGTTGCGAACGGTGGCCGAGCTGAGGCCCTCCTTGTTCGCAAAGTGGCGGGCAACCGCCTGCGAGGCCACCGGTTCGCCGGTAGCGATATACAACTCGATGATGGCGTTCAACACCAGTCGCTCTCGCGGACTGACGCGCGCATCAGTCATCTTTTCTGTTCTCCATCCTGATTGCTATGGCGCTCTCGAAAAAAGAATGTCTTCGGTCGCTTCTTTTCTGGATAACGGGCTGGATAAAGGTCTGTTAAGCACTTGTTTATCTAGCGCTTATGAGAGGAAAAAGAATACAGTGATCCCTTCTAATTCTAGGCAGCTGCAAGTGCTGTGTCAATTCGAGCCAGCTTGCAGGCAGCAGCGATACGGCTGAGGCTGGTAAATTTTTAAAGTAGGACGCGGTCTAATCAAAATGCCATGGTTACGGCACTCATTGGGATGCGCACCGCAAGAAAGTGAGCTATGTTCCATACCACTGAAGACATTCGCCTTAAATGGATCAAAGTTGTTCTTCCCCCGGTTTTTCTTGAAGAAGAACGGCCAATCTCTGAGGCTGCTTCGACGACGATCTTCGACGCTCGCGCTGAGATCACTGAGATTCTCAACCGCCGCGACCCGCGCCTGCTGGTGTTGGCGGGTCCGTGTTCCATTCACGACACCAAGGCTGCGCGTGAGTATGCCGCCCTGCTCAAGTCGGCGATCGCGGAGTTTTCAGCCGATCTGCGCATCGTGATGCGCGTCTATTTTGAGAAACCACGCACCATCGTCGGCTGGAAGGGGCTCATCAACGATCCCTATCTCGACGAATCCTGCAAGATCAACGACGGCCTGCGCCTGGCGCGCCATCTGCTGCTTGACCTGGCCGAGATGGGCGTTCCTGCGGGAACCGAATTTCTTGACATGATTTTGCCTCAGTACGTTGCCGGCCTGGTGGGTTGGGGCGCCATTGGAGCGCGCACCACTGAGAGCCAGATTCACCGCCAACTGGTCTCCGGGCTCTCCTGCCCGGTGGGCTTCAAGAACGGAACCTCCGGCGACGTGCAGATTGCCATCGAAGCCATTCTCTCCGCTGCGCACTCGCACACTTTTCTGGGCCACACCAAGCATGGTCAATCCGCGATTTTCGTCACTAATGGAAATCCCGATTGCCACATCATTCTTCGCGGCGGGCGCAAGATGGTGAACTACACTGCCGATTATGTAGCCGACACCGCCTCGCAACTTGAAAAAGCCGGACTCGATCCGCGCATCATGATCGACTTCAGTCATGCCAACAGCAACAAGGACTACCGTCGCCAATCGATTGTCTGCCACGATGTTGCCGGACAGATCGCCTCTGGGAACAAGAACATCATCGGCGTGATGATCGAGAGCAATCTCGTAGCCGGCGCGCAGAAGCTCATCCCCGGCCAGCCACTGGTTTACGGCCAGAGCATCACCGACGCCTGTATCGACGGACTGAAACTCACGCGATGCTCACGGAATTAGCCGGAGCCGTCCGCGCAAGGCGTGGTGCATAGACTGCGCGGAATCGTTTTTAATGAACGGGCAACTGATCGAAGGGGAATGCAAGGAGATCCTCATGAATCGTCGCAGTTTTCTTAAATCATCCATACAGGCAGGATTGACGGAGGCGTAGCGGCAACTGCTGCGGCACAGGCTGCGGAGAGCATAGTGCCTCCGCATACGGGATCAGACGCTCCACCAGCTAACATGATCGGCAAAGTTGCAACAGACAGTTACTTTACTGAGCAGCGCCTCCATCAGGCGTTGGGAATTCAGTCAGTGCAAAAGCCAACAGACGTGCAGGTGGTCGCCTACAACTTTCCCAGTTGGCATCCCTCCAAATACATGGAAGGCATATTCGGCAAGGGATGGACGGAGTTCGATACTCTGCGCAATGCGCGCACCCTTTTTCCCGGCCACTCCATGCCCGCATTACCCGCTGTGGGGATATTTTGACGAGTCCGATCCGGTGTGGTCCGCGAAAGAAATTGATCTGGCCTCGACCCATGGAGTGGATGCCTGGATGATCGATTGGTATTGGCACGAAGGCACGCAGTTTTATCATGAGCAGCTTGAGCAGGGTTTCCTAAAGGCTGAAAACCGCACCAAGCTCAAGTTTGCTGTGATGTCGGGCAAACCACGATTGGAAGAATGTATATCCTGCCCGATCGCCCGATCAGGCTGCAACTCTGCTTCCTCAGGTTCACACGCTTGCCGATTTTGAGAATGTGCTGAACGATTGCGCGGAGCATTACTTCAGCCAGCCTAATTACCTGCAAATCGACGGTGCTCCTGTTTTTGCCCTCTTCGATGCGAAAAAAGTAGTTGAGCAACTAGGCACGGATGGCTTGCATCGCGCCCTGCAACTGATGCGCGACCGCGCCGCTAAACTTGGCTTCGCAAAGCTGCACCTGCAAGCCAGTCACATTACGGGCCGTATGAAACCCAAAACTCATGATCTCGGCTTTGATAGCGCAACTACCTACGGCACTTTTGGGTGGACCTATACGCGGCCCTCAAGGCACGCGCCTTCCTTACGGTGTCGGGGCTTTCGATGCGATCGCATCCTGGAAGGCGAAACGCGATCTGTAAACGTCCCCTTCTTTCCCTGCTGCACCGTCGGTTGGGACGACAGTCGCGTTTCGGTGAAGCCTCTTCGATTGCGATCGACCGCACTCCAGACCAGTTTGAGCGTCTCATGCGTGCCGCGCGCCACTTTATTGCGGATGCCTTGCATAGCAAGCTGATCTTTATCAATGCCTGGAATGAATGGACTGAGGATAACGTCCTGCTGCCGGATACATATTGGGGTTACAGCTGACTCTGAGGCGCTGCGCCGCGCGGTG
>CAWAEU010000038.1:0-25404 GCA_963780975.1 uncultured Acidobacteriaceae bacterium
GTGTCTGCGTGAGAACTTCACGAGGCACTTGTAATCATCGCGTAGTTGAGCGACAACAGAAGTATGTCGCGATTTAAAGTTTACAGCCCGGATCAGGCTTATTTGCTGCCGCCGAGCGTGCGGGATGAGTTGGGTTCCAAGCACCTTTGCTTTTTCGTCCGCGAGGTGGTGGAGCGGTTGGATATGAGCGTGTTCGAGTTGAGCTACAGCGCCGAGGGCGGGGAGCTTTATTCGCCCCAGCTGCTGCTGGGCGTGTGGCTGTACGCTTACGCGTTGGGCATCACCAGTGCGCGGCAGGTGGAGCGGCGGCTGGTCGAGGATCTTGCGTTTCGCTATCTGGCTTCCGGCGAACGGGTAGACAACTGGGCCTTGAGCGCGTTTCGCCGGCGTCACAGCCTGGCGCTGAACGACGCCTTCACGCAGGTGCTGGAGTGGGCGCGGGGCAAAGGCATGGTGAAGCTGGGGCGGGTGGCGATTGACTCGACGCGCATTGCAGCCAACGCCTGCAAAGACAAGGCGGACTCGGAGCAGGCGCTGCGCGATACGCGGGCGCGGTTGAGGCGCCAGGTGCGCATCTGGCAAAAGGCGGCGGATGGTGACGACGCGGAGCCGGGCGGATTGGAAATCGCCATTGCGGAACTCGATCAGGCTCTGGCGGAGATGCCGCGGCGCATGGAGCGGTTGAAGAAAAGCGGCTTGAAGAAGCTGTCGCGGACCGACGTGGATGCGCGCTTCCTGCGCCAGCGCGGAGGGTTTGTGCTCGGCTATACGGGCGAGATCGCCGTCTCCGACGACCACCTGATTGTGGCCCAGCAGGTGACGCGTAACGTAAACGACAACGCGTCGTTGCAACCGATGCTGGACGAGGTCGAGCGGCGCTGTGGCGCGCCGCCGGGCGCGGCTCTGGCCGACAGCGGCTTCTTCTCCATCGACAACCTGGAAATGATGGAGCAACGGAATATCGATGGTTATGTACCGGACTCGAATCTGGCTTGCGAATTGAATCTGGGCAGGCGTTGCCCTAAAAAAGGCGCGCGCCGCATCTCATCGCAGGATGCGCGCCAAGCTGCGAAGTCCGGCCGGGCAGGCCGCCTATGCGCGGCGCAAGGCGGTGGTCGAGCCGGTATTCGGAGTCCTGAAACAACAACGTGGAATGCGTCAATTTCGTACCCGTGGATTGCAAAACGTAAACAACGAATTCACCCTGGCCACGCTGGCCTATAACATCACCCGGCTGCACCGCACGCTGGCAGCCTGAAAACAACCCCCGCCACTACTGGCGGGAAAAAACTCAAAACTAGACCGCCGCTGCACAGGGCCAACGGCGTTCTCACGCAAACACTTTAGCCCCCAAGACGCCTAACATCGGCAGATTCATGCTCGTAGCCGTAGCCGGGGTTGTGGGAAAGTGGAAAGCGCTCTTCAGCTTTCCACCTTTTCCATAACCCACCGACTCTGATTGATTACATCGATGTAAACAACCTCTTGATACAAGACATTTAGCCCCTGACGGATTTTTTACTGACCCGTTAGCAGAAGATGAAAGTAAAGCCCAATCACATGCTTCGCGCCCAGGAATCAGATATTTGTTACCCAACCCACCCTACGCGCATCTCTAAGTGTATGAGTACACAAAAAGCAACCTTCGGAGCCGGATGTTTCTGGGGTGTTGAAGCCGCATTCGCCGCCATCCCCGGTGTCACCGCAACTGCCGTAGGCTATGAGGGCGGTCAGCTTAACCAGCCCAGCTACAAAGATGTCTGCACCGACCAAACCGGCCACGCCGAAGTGGTCGAAGTCGACTTCGACCCCGAAAAAGTCTCTTACGAAAAGCTCCTCGACGCCTTCTTCACCCTCCATGACCCCACCACGCTCAACCGCCAGGGCCCCGACTGGGGCACACAATACCGCTCCGCAATCTTCTACCACTCCCCCGAGCAGCAGGCTCAGGCCCTCGCCAAAATCGAGCAGCTAACCGCCGAAGGCCGCTTCAAACCCAAGCGCATTGTCACCAAAGTTGAGCCCGCCCAAACCTTCTGGCGCGCCGAAGAATACCATCAGCGCTACTTAGAAAAACGCGGCCAGGCAAGCTGCCACATTTAAGAGCAGAGATTAGATATCAGGGCTTAGGGATTAGGAAAATCAGCGTTAGGAAAACCGTGAGCGCGCCCACCCCATTTTCTACATATCCAAACCCACCACATAGGCGGTTGCCCCATGTCTCGCTTTTGAGACATGGGAAACCACAAAAGTTGAACGTCCGGCCTCGCCACAATCCCCCATATCCCGCCGTTGCTCCCGGAGGGAGCAAGTGAAAATAGCCCTGGGTGAAACCCGGGGAAAGACGACCTCCAAAAGACTTCGCCGTCCTGTAGGGACGGCGTGACACATCTCCAAAAATACCTCAATCCGTTTTGCATAATATATCCTCGCAAAAGCGCACAATCATCTCATAACCCATGCCCACGAGCATCCGCAAATGCCGTAACATATTTGTTCTCTATAATCTGCAAATAACCTCTTTAGAAAGAGGAATTTGCAGCTCGTCGCATGCGCTATATCATTGAAAACAGATAATTTATTTGCAGAAATAGGGGGGAGTGGGGGTAAGGAAAGGGAGAGAAAGTCCAATGATCGCCAACCCATCATGCCCAACGAAGCCAGATTTCAACCGCCAGGCACCCCCCCCTGCAAACCCCAAAATCTCGACTGTGAAACTGTGAATCCACCTAAACCATGCAGAATCAGTCAACTACCTCATCCAGCCGAGCGGCGGCACAGCTTCTGTGAAACTGTTGTCCCCTCCTATCGCAAGCAGAATCAGCTGGTTACACAACCCCACCAGGAGCCTCACAGAATTTTTGAAACTGTGAACACTACGCCGAGGTGACCCAGGTTTAGAAACCTCTACAGTTCGCTTTTCTCTTCATCAATAGGATCGACAGCAGGTTCTTCGGTAATTTCCACTTCACCGGCAGCGACTGAAATATCCGCAGGCATCTCAGCAGCAGTCCCCGGCTCATCGATCCACAAGCAAACAATCCACCAAACCAGCACGGCGACATACACCGTTGCATTGGCATTAAATATTTTGTCCCGTAGACCCAGCAGGCGCTCGTATTCAGCCTCGGATTGCGGCAAAGCATGCATCGCAATGTACTGCCAGCTCCCACGCGCTGCCAGCAGTGAGATTGCCGCTGCTGAGAGTCCGATGGTGATTTGCTGAGTATGGCTGCGCCAGCCCGCATTGAAGCGGCGGCCAAATAGCACCACAAGCACTCCCAGTTCCACGGTCAGCATGCCCACCAGCAGTTCGCCCTTTTGTTCCGCCAGTTGCATCAGGCCCAACACAGCCAGAAAGGAGTTTGCAGTGAGCGTCTTCCACGCCGGCCATGGTCCCCACAATGCCAAAAGCACGGCGGCAATAACCACCACCGCCAGGGCGGCAACAATCGCGGTCTTCCGCCTCGCTTCGCCAAACGCCCTGCGTGCCAGTTCCACAAGCACCAGCAGGCCAACAATCAGCGCCACATCGCCCAGGGTGATAAAGATCTCAGCTAATGTGAGTTGGGGCAGCCGCCCATGCAGCAATCTCTTCCCCAGCAAATCCAGGGTCATCAGCACAATGCTTAATGAGAACCACGGATAGCGCCGCATCCGGTCCCGCCCCATCAATACCACCAGCAGGACCAGAAGAGCAGCAAACGTCAGCGTCCAAATAACCTGGACGGCAGAAAAATCAAAATTGAAATGAGGCATTTGAACCTTGTCCGGGCCGCAGGTTAACCGCTTTTGAGGCCCTCATTCAGTTTAAACGCCCGCGCCGCCTATCTCTGCTTGTAGAAGATGAGCGCGGAACTTGGCGCGTCTGCCAATTGAATCTGCAGATGCGCCAACTCACTCCCCTTCATCGCTTTGACGGGAGCCTTGTCGTAAGTGGTTCTGATCTCCACCTCGTATGTTGCATCTGGATTCAGGTGCAATGGACGCATTTCGATTTGGGCGAACGGACTCTTGGGCCGCCGCAGCAGCATCACCAATCCGTCTTTGCTTTCCGGCCGATCCCATTGCCATTCAGTCCATGCCTCCGCATCACGGCTATAAGGAAGCAGCGGATAGAAATCGCCATAGAAGTAAGGCTGCACCTCGCGGTACTCGCCGATGGCTCGCTTGATCCACGCAACCCATTCGTCGTTGTTCACTTCCGCGGCGCCGGGCCCAATTCCATAGCCCGCGTCATAACCCAGCCGCATCAGATACAAACTCTCCGGCGTTGAGTAGGGTCCAGGTTTTGTCCACGGAGCTGAGCCGGTAAAGTGTCTCGAACCCCATATTCTCCGGGACCCAATAAGCCAAAGCCTGCGTTTGCGCCTGCTCGGCGAGCGTATCGTAAAAACGATAATCAGTCCGCCAGATTGAGAAGCTGCGCGAAAGCATTTCAATATCCAGCCGTCGTCCGCCACTGGCGCAGTTGTCGATGCGCAGCCCGGGATGCCGCGCCAGCAGATCGTCCCACATCTTATAGAGTCCCTCGATGTGGCCGATCTCGGTCATGCCGATGCGGTCAGGCGCGTCGGCCGCCTTCCAATAGCTCTCCGGCCCTTGATTGAAATCCTGCCGGTACCAGGTCATCCCGAAATCGGTAATGAAATCGGAGACCATATCGGTAAGCCCCTGGCGCGCCGCGGGATTCCCAAGGTTCAGCCAGCAGCGAAATGTGATTTGGCGATCGGTGGCCTGTGATAAACCAGTCAGGATGTTCTTTGACGATCTTCGTATTCGGGCATGGCCGTCTCCGGCTCAATCCACAGCGAAAAGCCGAAGCCCGTCCGCCTTGAGCGCCGCGCCGAGCGGGTGAATGCCGTGCGGATAATATAGTGGGCTCGGGAACCAGTCGCCGCGATTCTTCCACCACGGATTCCATTTCGGATTAGTAGGGTCATCTTCCAAACCTACTGAAGCTCCATACCAGCCCGCATCCACGGCATACAGCTCGACTGGAATTTTATGGTCGTGCACCCACTGGATAAAGGCCAGCTTGTCCGCGATCGGCTCCGAACCCCAACTGCCAAAGAGAATCGGTCCGCGCATCGCCTTGCCGTTTTCCTGCGGAGTATAGTGCGCAAACAAAAGTCGTCGCCATGGATTCTGCGCTTCTTGCCAGTTGCCGCCCGTCCAGCTCATCAGCACAATCCGCGGCGTGCGAATCTCTTCGCCGGGATGCAGCAGAAGATGCGTCTCTTTCATCCCGCTGGCCAGGGCGATGGTCTTCCCATCCTTGGGATAGGTGAAGTCGGCCTTCCAATTCCCCGTCCAGCCGATCGCTCCAATCAGTCCATGATCGCCGGTTTGCAAATTGAAGTAGGGCAGCGTCGGCCCGCTCGACGATCTTCCCTCACGGGATTCGAGATGGTCAGCTCCACCCGGGCCGAAGTGCTCCAGCAGCGGTGTAAAATCCTCCGCGGCAGCGTCGCTGCCCTGCGCGTGGCGCAGTAAACAGTCGCCGGGCGAGGCCGGAATAGTCCATTGCAGTGGCAAAATATCTTCGATGATCGGCGTGTCCGATGTGCCGTCGTTACGGAACCAGAGAACCCAATCGACGACGCCGGGAAAGTCGGGAAATAGCCGAACCTCGGCGGTGACTTTAAGATGCGTAACCGGGTCCGTGTAAGAGTAGCGCTGAATCTGCCCGTCAGTTCCCGCCATAACTTCACGCGTGTTCTGCCACGTGGTCAGCAGTTGCGATGAATCCTTGCCGCCATACTTGAAGGAGAAAGGAACGCGCTCCGGCTTCCAAAGCTCCGGCGAAGTCAGGTCGTGCGCCAGCGACTGACTCATAGCACCCAAAGCGCCAATGATGAGTAGGAGAATTGCAGAAAGGTTTCTCAAGCTTTTGGTTTGATGGTTTGAAATCATGACACATATTAAGGAGCGCAAATCGGAGCCGTCAAGAATCCATATGTTGCTCTATGGAAAATATGGTGCGCCCGGAGATCCGCCGCGGCGGACGAACTCCCGACCTAACGCTCCGGAGGGTCGCCGCGGCGACCTCTATCCAGCTGAGCTACGGGCGCGCTCTACCAGCATACCGAGCACTTTGCATTGTTCCGAACGCGTCATGTAGGCCAAGTCCCCTCGCTTATGTCCTACAAATCCACTGCATGTTATGCTTGACGCAAGCTGGTTACCCAGCAAAAAGAGAATGCCCGGCCAAACTCTAGATAAGAATGCCGTTCTCGATGCCATTCGAGAGGTCGCCAAGGTGATCGGTCGCCCGCCTTCACGGGCAGAATTCAAGGCAAGATCCGGGCTTTCGGAGTACCAGATTCTCCAGCACTTCCCAAGTTGGAGTGGAGCAGTTAGAGCAGCAGGGCTCGAACCCGATTCAACGAATGTAAAACTTGAAGACTGGAGGCTGCTTGAGGACTGGGGAGATATGGTACGGAGTGAGCGCCAGATTCCCACGCGGGATCGGTATAGGCGTCATGGCAAATACAGCCCCGGCGTTTTCGAAAGACACTTCGGGCCATGGTCATCAATTCCTGCCAAGTTTCGCGAGTTCGCTAAGGATAAACAGCAATGGCTGGATGTATTAGCCTTGATACCTCAAGGTTCAGTGAGAACGGCTATCGTATCTCGTCAAGACATTCGAAGTGCTGACTCACCAGCAGTTGAATCCCATCCACGGCTGATCCATATGCAAGGCGCACGTCTCGACGGGAGACCGACGTACGGCAATCCAATAGATTTTCGCGGCCTCCGGCACGAGCCTGTCAATGAACAGGGAGTAGTTTTCCTATTTGGAGTCGTTGCCAAGGAACTGGGTTATATGGTCGAAGCTCTTCAGGCCGGGTATCCAGATTGTGAGGCAAAGAGGCAGGTTGCGGCAGGCAGGTGGCAACGGGTGCGGATCGAATTTGAGTTTGAAAGTAGAAATTTCCGCGACCACGGACATCAACCGAACGGATGCGATGTGATTGTATGCTGGCGTCACAACTGGCCAGATTGCCCGCCCAATTTGGAAGTGGTCGCTCTATCCACCGTGATTGAGTCCTTGGCAAAATCCGAGGACTGAAAGCTATTTAAGGATGTGGTGCGCCCGGAGAGATTCGAACTCCCGACCTAACGCTCCGGAGGCGTTCGCTCTATCCAGCTGAGCTACGGGCGCGCATCTATTAGCATACCCCATTCACTGTTCGTACTGCTGATGCAGGTTAACCCTGGAGTAGCCTGCGAAGTTCGTCGCGACCTTTACCCGACTTCAGTATCCGTTCCCTTCGTAAGGCCTCAGCCATGGTCGCAAATTCTTCAGAATGAATCAGCTTCCAAGGGCCATGATGCTTCGTTGAACGACTTTGGTCTGAGTTGTGTTGAGCTAGACGAGTCTCGAGATTGGAAGTCGCTCCTGTGTAGGAGCGGCCAGTCGTCAGGCTTCGTAGAACATAGATAAATGGCATTTCAAAAGATCATGGCGCGGGCGGCTGTGGACGAACTCCCGACCTAACGCTCCGGAGGGTCGCCGCGGCGACCTCTATCCAGCTGAGCTACGGGCGCACTCTACCAGCATACCTCAGTTGGGATTGTTCCGTACGTCTTCAGCCAGCCAAACCGGATTCAGTCCGTTTACCTTCCCGCTCAATCCGCAACTCTTCCATCACACTTTGAATCAGCGCCTTGGCTCCCTCCATACCTTCCAGAACGGCCTGAAGGTCAAGCGCCGGCTTGGCGGGGTTGCGGCTGGAGGCGCAGTAGACTCCGTGCTGTCCCACCAGAATCAGCGAATCGGTAAGCAGGTCCAGCGCCACCGCCAGTCTGCCCCGCTCCACGCCCATCGTGAACTCGTGCTGCTCCAGTTCTGTACGCTTTTCGTCGAATACGCTCATACACAAAGCCTACCGGAAAAGCCGGGAATTGGTCCCGCAAAGCGTACTGCTCCGCTTACAGCTTCAGCTTACGCATGTACTCGGCATCCAGACGGATGGCCGCGATGGGGTCCATATCGAAATCCTCCTGCTCGATGTAGTAGCGCTTGAGCCCTTTGGCCGCCCGCAGAATCGCCTCGTAGTCCACCACTCCCTTGCCCATCACCGTGGAGTGGTATTCGCCATTCGCTCCCTGCACCATGTCTTTCACGTGCAGCAGAGGGAAGCGTTCAGGAGACTTGCGCAGATACTCCACTGGGTCGCGCCCCGCCGCCGCCACCCATCCGCAATCCATCTCGAAGACCACTAGCTTGGGATCGGTAAGCTTCAGCAGTTCGTCATAAAAAACCACTCCATCCTCAGAGCCAAACTCCGAATCGTGATTGTGGTAGCCGAAGGTCATGCCCGCTGCCTTAACTTTTGCGCCCACGCGGTTAAGCTCGTCCGCGCTGAAGTGCCAGTCGTCCATCGTCAGCGGGCCCTTGGCCGCAGGGTCGCGGTGTGAGGCCGAAGGACTGACGATGTAGGTTAGGCCCAGCTTATGCCCATACTCGATCAGCTCGTCCAGCTGCGCGCGCAGCACATCCAGCGGATGATGCGTGCTGGTGCAGCGCAGGCCTGCCTTGTCCATTGCCTGGCGAAACTCTTGCGCGGTGCGATCGTAGTAACCGGCGGCCTCGACCTCAGCATAACCAGCCGCCTTGATTTTGCTCAGTGTGCCGGCAAAGTCCTTGGCCAGCAGTTGGCGCACGCTATAAAGCTGGAGTCCGATAGGCAGCTTGAGCCCCATCGGTATCTTGATCGACTTGGCAGCAAGGCATTCAGTCCCTGCACATGCCACGGCGGCAACTGCACCGCTGGCCTTCAAAAAACTTCTGCGTGAAGTAATACTCATTTTCTCGTCCTCTCTCAAGAACGTTGATGATCACCCCTTGATCGTTTTGGTTGCCGTATCCCACGTCGCCACGGTGCGGTGAAAGTAAGAGTAGTTGGCCAGATGGCATCCGATGGCGGCGTTGTTACCGAAGACCTCGTCTTCCACCACGTGCTCCCGCGTCTCAACAGCGTTGAAGAAGTTGGCAATGTGGTCCGCAGTGTCGTCATAACCCTGGGGCAGCGCGAAATTTTCAACCTCGTCCAGTTCCGGCGGGGGCGCCGTATGCGCCGCTTTCCACTCCTCCATACCCTGCTTCTTCTGCGCCTCCGTCATTCCGTGCCAGCCATAGGCCTCAAAGTGCGGTATCGTATCCTGGGGCGTAAAGGTCAACGAGTCCCCCGACACCACCAGCGTCCCTCTTGACCCGAAGATGCTGATCGTGTCGCCCCCGTCGTTGTTGTTCTGGTTGCAGTGCACATGAACCTGTATGCCGGGATAGTCGTATACTGTCTCCAAAAAATCAGGAAAATCCCGCCCGTCCTTGAAGTGATAAAGCCCGCCGCTCGAATAGGCGCGGCTGGCCGCGGTATTCATTCCGGTAATCGCCTGGATGCCGGAGATCAGGTGGACGAACAAATCCCCGCCCAGTCCCGATCCGTAATCGGCATACTTCCTCCAGCGAAAAAAGCGCTGTGGGTCAAATGGCCGCTGGGCGCGTCCACCAGAAATGCATTCCAATCGATCGTCTCCGGGCTGGCATCCGGCGCAATGGGATAGACCCATGCACCGCCCGGCGAATTGCGATTGAGATGCGCATCGATCGAGTGCACCTCGCCCAGCCTTCCCGACGCAAAAATCTCCGCGGCCTTCTTGTAGAGAATCGAGCTCACCCGCTGGCTGCCGGCCTGGAAGATTCGCTTGCCAGCCTGCACAGCCTCAACCATCGCTAAACCGTCGGCTACGTTGTGCGACATCGGCTTCTCGCAATAGACATCTTTGCCCGCGGCAACGGCATCCAGAGTCACACGCCGGTGATGATGGTCTGAGGTGGCAATCAATATCGCGTCCACATCCTTACGATCCAGCAGCGTCCGGTAGTCGCTTGTGGTGGCGATCTCCCCTCCCCACGCTTCCTTCGCAGCCCGATGCCGTGTAACATACAGATCCGCCGCACCCACGCAAACTCCGGTTGGCACATTCCGCGCTGACTTCAACAGGTCGCAGCCGCGAATTCCGGTTCCCACGATTGCAAAACGAATCCTGCGTCCCGTCTCGGCAGCCAGCACCGCCGGATCCAGCAGCGTAGCTTTCACCGCCGCACTCGCCGCAACCACACCCGCGCCCAACCGCACAAACTCCCGCCGCGTCATAGAAGGTAGTTTCACTAAGCTCTCCTCTTGCGTTCGCAATTCTCTCGCCTCACCCCGCCCGCTGTCCACAATCTAAGGCCATAACGGTCTATCCCGGCGCCTCGCGATACCCTCTCCGTTCAATCATGGGAGAATAGAACAGTACACCATCATGACCAACGACAGCCTTTCAGAAACTCAACCCACCCCCGAAGCCACACCCGAGCTCATCGCAGACCCGATCGTGGAAGCCGCCGCCGAGCCCATTGCCGAACCGGAATCCGTTCCAGCTCCCGAGCCAGTCGCCGAAGAACCCGCCGAATCCTTCGCCGATCTGCTTTCAGAATTTGAGCGCAGCCACTCGCACAAGGGCGAGCCCGGTTCAAGACAGTTGCAGGGCACGGTCGTCTCCATCTCTGCCGACCAGGTGTTTCTGGATATTGGCTACAAGGCTGAAGGCGTTCTGCCCCTCTCGGACTTCGATAACAATGCCGAGGGCGTAAAGCCCGGAGACAGTTTCCCAGTCTCCGTTACCGGCCGCAATGAAGAGCATTACTACGTGCTATCACTCTTCAAAGTCGCGCAGCCTCGCGACTGGTCGGCTCTCGAAGCTGCCTTTGCCGAGAAGGTGGCCGTGGTGGGCACTGTCACCGAGGTCATCAAAGGTGGCCTCAGCGTCGATATCGGCGTCCGCGCCTTTATGCCTGCCAGCCGCAGCGGAACCAAAGACGCAGTAGAACTGGAAAAGCTGGTAGGCACTGAGATCACCTGCCGCATCACCAAGCTCGACGTTACCGATGAAAATGTAGTTGTCGATCGTCGCGTGGTTCTTGAAGAGCAGGCTCGCGGAGTCAGCAAGGCCCGCTATGAAGCCATGAAGGAGGGCGACTCAGTCAAGGGCACGGTGCGCACACTTATGCCTTACGGCGCATTCATTGACCTGGGCGGAGTGGACGGCCTGCTGCACGTCAGCGATATCGCCCACAGCCGCGTCAGCAAACCCGAAGACGTTTTAACTGTCGGGCAGGAACTTCAGGTAAAAATCCTCAGCATCGATCCGGAGACGCAAAAAATCTCCCTCGGCCTCAAGCAGCTTCAGGCTGAGCCCTGGGTAGCTGCCGCCGAACGCCTTCAGCCCGGCCAGCGCATCACCGGCACTGTCACGCGCCTTGCTGACTTCGGCGCATTTGTCGAAATCGAGCCCGGCGTCGAAGGCCTCATCCACATCTCTGAAATGTCCTGGGGCAAAAAGCTCCGCCATCCCTCTGACCTGCTCAAGCAGGGCCAAAGCGTAGATGCCGTCATCCTGGCCGTCAAGCCCGAGGAGCGCCGTATCTCTCTCGGCCTCAAGCAATCCCTCGCAGACCCCTGGACCGAAGTGCGGAAGAACTTCCCTGAAGGATCGCAGATCACCGGCCCGGTTACCAAGCTGATGAACTTCGGCGCATTCATTCAATTAGCAGATGGCGTTGAAGGCCTGGTCCACATCAGCGAGATCACCGCCGAGCGTCGCCTCGGCCACCCTGCGGACGTGTTGCGCGTCGGCCAGGTGGTAAAGGCGCTGGTTCTGGCCATCGACACTGAAAAACGCCAGATCAAGCTAAGCATCAAGCAGCTCATCCCCAACGATATCGACGAATACATCGCCGAGCATAAACCCGGCGACCAGGTCTCCGGCCGAGTAATCGAGCACTCGCCGACTCTCACCGTGGTTGAGCTCGGCGACGGCATTCGCGCTACTTGCATCACCGCACCTGACTCAACACCAGAATCCCCTGCAGCCGAACCAGCTGATGCAGAAACCGGAGCGGAAACCGATACGGCGAAACCAAAGTCGAAGGCAAAGTCCAAGGCCAAAGCCGAATCCAAGCCCGACCTGTCGAACCTCACGTCCATGCTCAAAGCCCGCTGGCAAGGCAACGCCCCAGCCGCCGCAGCCAAGCCCGAGCCTCTGAGTCTGGACCAGATCCGCAGCTTCAAAATCGTCAAGCTTGAACCGGAGACTAAAAAGATTGAAGTGGAGCTAGCGTAATCGCGTTATAGATAGACCTCATCGATATAGCACCACCGCCAATTCTCACCTCGTTCTGCGGATTGAATCAGCAGATGCCCGGTTTCGTTGAAATGAACCCGCGCATGACGATTCTTTGACGAGTCGCAGCAGCCCACCTTCCCGCACGTCAAACACATGCGCAGATGCATCCACGTATCGCCCATCTTGAGGCACTCCTCGCATCCCTTCGTCTGCGGTTTCACCTTCTTCTGAAATTCCGCCACATGACTGCAAACCTCTGTCGGCATAGCAACCTCCATGCTTCGAAAATTTTATCTTTATGAAAATGGATGCTCTGCCGGTACACAGGATTCACCAGCATGCAGCGCAACCTATATCCGGCTTATGCTTCCTCACCCTCCCCAACCTTTTGACCGCTCGACGGCACGTCGCCATCGCCCGCGGCGCTCCGCTCGTTCAACAGCATCCATCTTTGGTTCAAAGCGCACATCGCCTTCCCGTTTCGCAAGCAACTCTTTCGGGCTGCCCCAAAAGCTTGTCGCCAGCCCTGCGAGATAAGCAGCGCCCAGCGCCGTCGTCTCCGTCACCTGCGGCCTAACCACAGGCACGCCCAGCATGTCGGCCTGGAACTGCATCAATAAATTATTCACCGCCGCGCCACCGTCCACGCGCAGCGTGGCCAGCGGCGTGGTCTCTCTCTCGACCGCCTCCAGCACGTCGGCCACCTGGAAAGCTATGCTCTCAAGAGCCGCCCGCGCAATATGACTCGCTTTGGTGTCGCGGCGCAGCCCGATCAGCAGGCCGCCCGCGCGCGCATCCCAGTGCGGCGCTCCCAGGCCCACAAACGCAGGCACAAAAACTACGCCGCCTGTATCGGGCACACTGGCCGCAAGCGCCTCCACCTCTGCCGAGGAGCCGATAAGTTTCAGGTTGTCGCGCAGCCATTGCACCACCGCCCCGCCGATAAAGATGCTGCCTTCGAAGGCGTATTCCAGCTGCTTGCCGGCACTGGCGGCCAGCGTGGTGATGAGCCGGTGCTTCGAGCGCACAAACTTCGTACCGATGTTCTGCAACAGAAAGCATCCCGTTCCGTAGGTATTCTTAGCCTCGCCCGCAGCCCAACACAACTGCCCAAAGAGCGCCGCCTGCTGGTCTCCGGCAATACCCGCGATTGCCACTCCGCCCAGTCCCAACGTAGTGGTTACCTCTCCCACCCGCTCGCTCGACCACACCACCTCGGGCAACATGCTCTCAGGAATGCCAAAGATACGCAGCAGTTCCGCGTCCCACTCACCCTTGACGATGTTGAAGAGCATCGTCCGCGAGGCGTTGGTCACGTCGGTCACATGACGCTGTCCGTTGGTCAATTGCCAGATGAGCCAACTATCCACGGTGCCGAAGGCCAGCTCGCCGCGCTCGGCAAGCGCCCGCGCACCGTCCACGTGATCCAGAATCCACCCGATTTTTGTAGCGGAAAAATACGGGTCCAGCACCAGGCCGGTGCGGTTTGAAATCTCTTCCTCAACCCCACTCTCGACCCAATCTCCGCAATGCGCAGCGGTTCGGCGATCTTGCCAAACAATTGCCGGATAGATCGGTTTGCCCGTCGCGCGATCCCACACAATCGTCGTCTCGCGCTGATTGGTAATGCCGATAGCCGCTACGTCACGAGGTCGCACACCCGCTCGCCCCAGTGCTTCAACCGCGCAGGCAAGCTGGCTGGTAAAAATTTCAGTGGGATCGTGCTCGACCCATCCCTGCTGAGGATAGAATTGCTCAAACTCATGTTGCGCGGAGGCAACAATTGCCCCCGCCTCGTCGAACATAATCGCGCGGGAACTGGTCGTCCCCTGGTCGAGCGCAAGGATATAAGCCATCAGCTCCATCCGACGTCGCAACCAAGTCAAACACGCCTGCCCGTCCACGAGCAAGATGTTGAGGGTAGCTCATTTCGAAAACCTCATGCAGATTTCTCTTCTTTCTCGCATTTCGGCCAGAAGAATAGAGTACGATTAACTGGAAATTCACGGCCTCTCGGCTTTTTTGCCGCTAGATCGGCCCGCTCATCCCCCGCAGACCCCGTTGCGCCGCATGGAGAAAACAAGAATGACTCACACTGATTGGCAATTCTCAGTTGGAAAAACAGGCGTTCTGCTTCTTGCCCTGCTTTGTGCAGAGTTCGCGGTCGCGCAAGGCGGCCTTCAGACCATCAACCCTCCCCAGGGAGGCAAAATCGTCTACGGCCATGTTACGGGGCAAACCACTGAAGCAGGCGCGATGGGCGCGGTCTTGCGCTCGCTGCACAACTCCCTCGGAGATCGACCGCAGGTCGGCAAGCTCTTTCAGGTGCGCGGCACAGAGTCCATTGCCACCTTCTTCAGTGTTACGCGCCGCAATGGGGACGGAGGCCATGTCGCCGGTTTGTTGATCGCAACCAAGGCAGCATCCGATCACGTTGAAGCTGCCCTGGTCACCGACGATGCATCTCGATTTCCCAAGACTCTCGGCCCCATGATGAAGACACTGATGGGCGCCTGGCATCCGCTTCAGGCTGCGGCCGCTTCAGGATCCAGCACTGCTGCCGCTCCACTCCGCCAGGTCACGCTCTCCGATCGTTCTGCCAGCATCGGCCTGCCCGATGGCTGGCAGCTCGTCCCAAAGATGAGCATGATGGGAAGCCTGGTGGCACACGGGCCTGACGGTGAATCCGCGGAGATGGGAATTACCTTTCTGGCCGGCGACACTAACAATCCCAAAGTCCAGCAGTTGATGAGAACGCTCAGGAACGGCGGCCTGCGCAATACCGCGTATGCTTCGGCTACCTACTACCCCTACGGCGCGGATCCGGCAAAAACCTTCGTCGACATGATTCAGGGCGTTCGCCGCAAAGCCGGCCTTTCGCCCGCTATCTACAACTTCACCAGCGTTACTCGCGTCCCAGGCAACTCCCAGGAACGCTGCACGCACATGACCGGCACAGTCGATTTTCAAGACGGAAAAGGACAAAGAGAACTGAATGCGGTCTATTGCACCTTGCCTCCAGGCCCGGCCGGCAACTGGATGAGCAGCGCCTACATGACCTCGGTGCCTACCCAGTATGCCGCCAAAGAGAGAGCTACCCTGGGCGCTATCATGCAAAGTTTCAACGTGGATATGAACGTAATTCAGGCTCAGGCTGGAAGACTGGCCGCGCCCGCGATTTCACAGATCCACGCCATCGGCCAGGCAGCCGCAGCGCAAGCCAGGTCAGCACACGAACGCGAAGACATCCATAACAGCAGCGTCTACCAGCACTGGGACAGCCTGGACAAGCGCAGCCAGGAATTTGAGAACTACCAACTCGGTTACAGCGTGATATCCGACACGCAGAACAACGCCCATGGCACCTTCTGGAATGACGACGCCGCCGCGCTGGTAAAAAGCAATCCCAATCAATTCGAGTACGTCAACGCCCCCAACTACTGGAAGGGCATCGACTATTGACCTGCCCAAACGTGCAAAGATTCCATACCCCATTCTTTCTGTCATAGGAGCGCAGGTCGCCGCTTGTGGCAGCGCGCAAATCCGTCTTCAGAGGCCGGATGACTTTGTACAACTCTGCATGTTGAGTAAAAGGGAACCCCCGGCAATGTTGGGCGTCGCATTCAAGCATGATTTTTGTATCCTGAAGTCGATGCCCCGTTTGTTGGCGGCCAATCCAACGAAGGAGATTTCTATGGCAGATACTGTGAAGGGAAATACACCCGCAAGCCGCGAAAGACAGCTGCTAAGAAGTTAAAGCTGCATCGGCAACCAAGCCAGCATTCCCGCCTCGTGAAGAGATTGAACGCCTTGCGCGGAGTTATTGGGAACAACGCGGCTACCAGGATGGTTACGCAGAGCAGGATCGGTTGCGAGCGGAGCAGGAACTGCACAGATGGCTTCGTAGAATCGGGCCTTCGGGGCCGAACAATCCTGTCGCGCAGTCTGCGGTCGATTGCGGATGCAACTGGTATTGCGCGGAGAAAAGGCCCTGACGGAGACAACAACTCACTTCTACTGCACTTCCCGGATATAAACCCCGGAACAAACCCGAGACGATCCGATCCAATGAGACTGGATCAGCCGCCCCGGGAGTCCTTGGTCTATAAAGCGGGTCCCTACTGCTGCTCCACAGGCTGCGCCGCCTCGATTTTCTTCTTCTGCCGAAATCAAGCCCGAACTTCGGTTGCTCACGCGTACCCTGGATGCGAATCGGAACCTCCGTCCCCGCACCATCTTTCTTGAAGAAGCGGTCAGCCGGCTTCAGTAACGCTCCTGCCCATCCGCCAACCATCTGCGATACCGTGGCCTGCATCTTCGCCTTCCCGGTAAAGTTCAGCGTACCGCCGTCCAGGCCGTATGCTCCCTTCAAATGATCGTCGCGCCCGGCACGGTATAAACCAGGTTGGGCAGCGTAATCACTCCATCCGCCATCTTGAAATCCCCTTGCATCGTCGAACTGATGCTCCCCGGATCGGTGGTCTTCACATCCTTGGGCCGGCCCTGCCCGCGCAGGCTCAGTTGCCGAATGCGTCCCTGGATCTTCTCGCTGCTGAACAGCGCCTGATCCAGCGTGAATTGCCCGTTCAACTGCAACCGCTCGTGCACCGGCACAGGTCCCGGAGGAATATGCAGCATGGTCTTCATCGTCACCGCGCCCGTCAGCAGCGGTGTGGTCCTATGCGGCGGCTGGCCAACTCAAGGAAATCCTCAATCCTGGCCCGGTCCACGTTCAATGTCAGCGCAATATCGTGGCCCACGCTGTGCGGAGGCTTGCCGGGCTCCGATGCGATCACGCGCACAATCGGCCCCTGCACCGTAAAGTGCGAATGCGCCAGCGTCGCATCCACAGGTTCAAGCCAGGTGTCGCCATTAGTCCCGTCCACACGTGGCGTGGAAATGTGTTGCCAGAGGAAGTGAGGTGCCGAAATGAGTAAGCCGGAAGTCGGGCACATTCGCCACCCCATCCACAGTCAGGTGGCGCAGCGTTCCCTCGTAATGCCCGGTCGAAGTGAGCATCCCCGCAATCCCCTTGAAGCTGGCCAAGTCAGCGTGCTCAAACCGGTAGTCGCCGGTAATCGGCGTTTCACCAGGATCCTCAGTCAGCCACGGTCCAAAGCTCCCCGTCGAGTGGATCGTACCCACGGGCTTGGGATTGGTTAGCTCGGCATCGAATCCCATTGCTCCGCCCGACGCTACGTTTGTCAGCTTGAAGTGCGCGATGGCAAACTCCAGCGGCAGCTTTCCCGGCTTGCTGGTTTCCATAACCAGGCGCGCATCGCGGCACTCGATCGTGTCCACCTCGAAGCGCAACAACCTTGCTTTGTCTCCTGATGGAACGCCCTTGCTTTGGCCGTGCGCCCTCGGCTGCATGCCCAAAGTGCGATAGGGGCGGCAAATGAACGTCATCCCCTTCAGCTCGACAGAGAAATATGAATCGGCCTTCCCGGCGTAGTAGCGCAACGGCGCATGAAAGCGAAACTCATCCAGCCGGATCAGCGGATCATCCTGCCCGGTGCCGCGGCACCGTCACCCCTTCAACCTCTGCCGGCGGCCAAATCCGCAATCCTTTCCCCTCGGCCCAAAGCCCATTCGCCAGCGACATATGGAAGCTGTCCAACTCCACGCGCGCATGAAAGCGGCTCCGCAACGCCTCAAGAATGCGGGCGCGCAAAAACGGCTCTGCCCGGTGTAGCAGCACAGCCGACGATCCCCAGCAGCCACCACCGCAGCCGCCAGCAACCCACCCTGCCAACCCACATCAATCCACCGCTGTCCTGCCGCCAGAAAGATGCCTCAATTCCGAGCCCCCAACTACCAGCCTCCCAACTCGCCGTTCCTATTGTCGGTCTAGCGCCCGTTGCCCTGCCCCCATTTTCTTAATAGCCGGTGAATGCCGTAGACTTCATAGCACGGATGCAAGCGCATATTGAAAACCTCGTAAAGCTGCAAGCGTGGATCTGGAACGCGCCCGCGCTCACCCAGGCATGCGCGCCCTGCCCGCCGGAGATCGCCCAGGCCGAGGCCGCGCTGGCCGCCGCCGAGCGCCAGGCCGCTGAGGCCTCCGACGCCCTCAGCCGCGAAGAGACGCTGCGCACCCGCCTGGATCGCGAGATTGCCGCCCACCGCCAGAAGGCCGCCCGCTTCCGCACCCAGCTGGACTCTGTCAACACCCCCGAGCAGGCCGCGGCCATCGAGCACGAGATCAGCTTTGAATCCGCCGAGGCCGAGCGCCTTGGAAAACGAAGAGTTCGCCAGCCTGGAGCGCACTGAAGCCCAGGAAGCCGCACTGGCCGCCGCCCGCGCCCAGGTGGAGTCGCTCGCCGGCGCTCTGGACAAAGACCCGCGCCCGCGTCGCCCTTCGCCAGCAGGAGTTCAACGCCGAGCTGGCCACGCTCAACGTCGAGCGCGAGGCCCTGCGCCCGCTCATCGAGCCCGAGTGGCTCATCCGCTTCGACCGCCTCGCCGGCTCCCGCGGCACCGGCCTGGCCCGCGTTGACAATCAGCAGTGCACCGGCTGCCGCATGGGCGTCCGCCCGCAGACGTGGAACCAGCTCCGCGAGGGCGAACTGCTGACCTGCGACAGTTGCGGCCGCCTGCTCTACTGGGACCCGGCCATGGCGCCCGCCGCCCGCCCCAAAGCCGCCGCAGCCCGAGCCCAGCGCCCGGGACGCTCCATCCGCAAATCGCACAGCCGCGAGCCGGAGCTAGCCGTGCAGCGCATCTGTGTGGACATGGATGAGGTCATGGCGGACACGCTCGCCGAGCACCTCCGCCGCTACAACCAGACCTTCGACGAAGACGTGACGCCCGACGACCTGGCCGGCAAGGGCCTGTGGGAGATCACGCCCGCTCGACCGCCAGCAGCAGCTCCGCGCCTTTCTCGACGCCGAGGACTTCTTCGAAGATCTGGCCCTCATGCCCGGCGCGCAGCAGGTGCTCAAGGAGCTCTCCGCGCGCTTTGAAATCTTCATCGCCACCCAGGCCATGACCGTTCCCAACTCGCTCGGCCCCAAGTACCGCTGGCTCCAGCGCCACTTCCCCTTCATCCCGCCCACGCATTACGTCTTCTGCGGCAACAAGACCATCCTCCGCGCCGACTACCTCATCGACGACCTGCCCCGCAACCTGCTCCGCTTTGAAGGCCAGGGCCTGCTCTACACCGCCCCGCACAACCTCACCGCCACCGGCTTCGTCCGCGTCGACAACTGGCAACAAGTCGCCCAGTACTTCGCCACCCAGCCCAGCTGACTCTCGCTCTGTCAAAATTCGTAACCATAATGCCAGGCTCGGTGCGATCCAGTGTCTATTCTGGATACAAAGATCCAATGCAGCACGAACCGCGCCAATTCGATGTGATTGTGTTGGGCGCCGGTGCGGCTGGGTTGATGTGCGCGGCGGTGGCCGGGCAGCACGGGCGGCGAGTTGCCGTGCTCGAACACAATGGGCAGCCGGGGCGGAAGATTCTGATCTCCGGCGGCGGGCGGTGCAATTTTACGAATCTGCATTGCGGTCCGGAGAATTTTGTTTCCGAGCAATCCGCATTTTGCCAAGTCGGCGCTGGCGCTTTACGAGCCTCGGCACTTTATCGAACTCGTCGAGCGGTACGGGATCGCCTGGCATGAGAAGACGCTGGGCCAACTCTTCTGCGACGGGTCGGCGCGGGCGATTGTGGAGATGCTGCTGGCGGAGTGTGCGCGGGGCGGCGTGGAAGTGGTGTTTAATACGCGCGGTATTGCAGTTGAGGGTGGAACGGCGGGTTTCAGGTTGTCGTCGTCTGCAGGGGAGTTTCTGTCGGAGTCGCTGGTGGTGGCGACCGGGGGATTGTCGATTCCCAAACTCGGTGCGACGGGGCTGGGCTATGAACTGGCACGGAAGTTCGGATTGGGGATTGTGGAGCCACGGCCAGCGCTTGTTCCGCTGGTGCTGGACGGCGCGGAGGCTGGCTGGACGAATCTGGCGGGGGTGTCGGCGGAGGTGACTGCATCGGCGGGCAAGGCCCGATTTAGGGAGAAGATGCTGGTGACGCATCGCGGGCTGAGCGGGCCGGCGGTGCTACAGGCGTCGTTGTATTGGCAGCCGGGGGAGGCGCTGGTGGTGGATGTGCTAGTCCTCTCGGGCGGGCCTCTTTGAGGGCTTGAGGGAGCCCGGGGCGCGGCGGGATTTGGAGGCGCTGAGGCTGGCATTGCGCGATGCTCTGCCGCAGACGGCTGGCGGATTATCTGGCCGAGGACGGCGGGCCGAAGGGCTGGACGAATGCGGCGTTGGAGGAGTGTGAGCGGCGGCTGCGCCGAGTGGGAGTTTCATCCCACAGGGACGGAGGGTTTTGAGAAGGCCGAGGTGACGGCTGGAGGTGTGGATACGGCCGGATTGCAGGCGCGGACGATGGAGGCGCGCGCCGTCCCGGGCTTGTTCTTCATCGGCGAAGTGGTAGACGTGACCGGGCAACTGGGAGGGTTCAACTTCCAGTGGGCGTGGGCCTCGGGGGTTGCGGCGGGGAGGGCGGTGTGAGAAAAGACAGGGAACAGGGATCAGGGAACAGGGAACAGATTTGCGTTTACTTTGAGATTCGTCATGCTGGCCGCGTTGATGCTGGCCTTGCCGCTCATTGCCCATTCGCAAACCACCGACAATTCCGGCGGCAAGAACGCCGCCCAGGCACGCGCGGCTCTGGACGCAATGGTGAAGGCTCTGGGCGGGCCGGCCTGGCTGAACATGAAGAATCAGATGCGGCAGGGAAAAGTGGCCGCATTTTTTCATGGCCAGCCATCAGGCGGCACCACCGAATACTGGGAGTGCCACGCATGGCCGGATCAGGACCGCATCGACTATAGCAAGCATCGCGACGTGGTGCAGTTTTATCTGGGGCGCACCGGCACTGAAGTGACTTACAAAGGGAAGGCAGCGCTGCCGCAGGCTATCGTGGACGACTATCTGCGCCACCGCGACCACTCCATTGAAACCATCGTCAAGACCTGGCTCAACGATCCACGCACCATCCTGGTTTACGATGGCCAGCGGCTGGCCGGAAGCCGTCTTGCCGACCAGGTAACCGTGATCTCTGCCGAGAACGAAACCGTCACCATCCAGATGGACGTCGATACCCACTTGCCGATGCGCCGCACCTTCGAGTGGCGAGATCCGGTCTACAAGGACATGAACACCGATGCCGAGGAGTACGACGACTACCACTTGATCGACAGAATCGAAACGCCGTTTACCATCACGCGCTACAAAAACGACGATATGACCCGCCAATACTACGTGCTTCACGTCGCATATAACCAACCGTTGGACCCTGATTTCTGGAGCGTGGACGCAGCCGAGCGCCGCATCAAAAAGTAGCAGTGTACCCTGGAGCGGGAATCCTGCGGCTCAGCCTTGTTTATAATCCATAGAAGCGCATAGCGACCGAGATCAAACGCCTTCTGGAGTCAGAGAATGACCTTCAATATCCAGGAAATTATGGATTTCCTTCCCCACCGCTACCCTTTTCTATTGATCGATCGGGTAGTTGAGTTTGAGCCCGCCAAGCGGTTGGTGGCCATCAAAAACGTGACCATGAACGAGCCTTTTTTCCAGGGCCACTTTCCCGGCTTCCCCATCATGCCCGGCGTCCTGGTCATCGAGGCGATGGCCCAGGCCGGCGCCATCATCATGATGACCGAGATGCCCGACCGCGCGACGAAGTTGGCGGTCTTCACAGGCATCGAAAGGGCCAAGTTTCGCCGCCAGATTACGCCCGGCGACCAGTTGCGCATCGAGGTGGACGTACTGGCGTTCAAGAGCCGTGTCGGCCGTATGGAAGCCAAAGCCTATGTCGACGGCAAGGTGGCCTGCCAGGCCACGTTGACCTGCGCGGTGGTTTCGCGTGTGCGCGAGCCGGAGCCGGTTGGCAGCGGAAGCGGGGACAGTGTGAGCATTCATCCCAGCGCGATTGTTGCGCCTGGAGCCCGCGTTCCCGACTCCTGCATGGTCGGGCCCTATTCCACCATCGGTCCCAATGTGGTGCTGGGCGAGAATTGCACCCTTATCTCCCACGTGGTGCTCGACGGCCGCACCCGCATCGGAGCGCGCAACACCTTTCATCCCTTCTGCTCAATCGGCGTGCCTCCGCAGGACTTGAAGTATGCAGGCGAGCCGACTGAACTGGAGATCAGCGACGACAACACCATCCGCGAGAGCGTAACCATCAGCCGCGGCACAGTGGGCGGCGGCGGCGTGACGCGCCTAGGCTCGAACAATCTGCTGATGACCTGCGTGCACATCGGCCACGACAGCCAGGTGGGCAGCCACTGCATTCTGGCCAACGCCGCTACGCTGGCCGGACACGTCATAATCGAGGACTATGCTACCGTGGGCGCTTTCTGCCCCGTACACCAGCACTGCATCGTGGGCAAATACGCCTTCATCGGCGGAGGCACCATCGTCACCCAGGACGTGCTGCCTTTCTCGCTCACCTCGGCAAAGCGCGAGAACAAGGCCTTCGGCATTAACAAAATCGGCCTCCAGCGTCGCGGCTTTTCGCCGGAACGGCTGCAACTGCTGCAGAAAGCCTTCCGCCTGCTGCTTGCAGCAAAAATGAATACGACGCAGGCTCTCGAAAAAATCAAGGAGCTGGAAGGCGAGGACATTGCGCTACTCGCGGCGTTTCTTGAGCGCAGTGAGCGCGGGGTGATCAAGTAGCCATGAAGCTCGGCCTCATCGCCGGCAACGGGCGGTTTCCGTTTCTGCTGCTGGACGCGGCGCGGGCGCAAGGCCAAGCCGTAGTCGTGGCGGCCATCCGCGAGGAGACCGACCCGGAGATGGACCGGCGCGCGGCTGCGGACGATGGAATTACCGTCCATTGGCTCTCGCTGGGCGAACTTTCGCGGCTGATCGAGCTCTTCCACAAGGAAGGCGTCAAAAGGCCGTGATGGCCGGACAGGTGAGGCACAAGCAGATTTTTTCGAGCATCCGGCCCGATTGGCGGCTAGCCAAGCTGCTGCTCAACCTGCCCACCCGCTCGACGGATAAACTCCTGGGCGCGATAGCCAAGGTGCTGGGCGACGAAGGCATTGAGCTGATCAGATCCACGGCCTTCCTTGAACCTCTGCTGGCGCAGGAAGGCGTGCTCACCGCGCGTGCCCCGGACGAAGAGGAGCGCAAGAATATTGCATACGGCCTTGGAGTAGCTCGCGCACTGGCCGGCTTCGACATTGGCCAGACCGTGGTGGTGGCCGCGCAGGCCTGCGTGGCCGTAGAGGCCATGGAAGGCACGGACGCAGCCATCGAGCGCGCCGGCCAGTTGATGCGCTCGCTTGCCGGTGACGCGTCCACCCTTGAACGCCGCCTGACCGTCGTCAAAGTAGCCAAGCCAAATCAGGATATGCGCTTCGACGTGCCTGTCATCGGTATCGCGACTGTTGAGACCATGATCCGCGCGGCGGCAAGTTGCCTCTCTGTCGAAGCCGGTCGCACGCTGCTCTTCGAGCGCGACTCCCTCCTCGAACGCGCCCAACGGGCAGGCATTGCCATTGTGGCCACGCCGCGCGTGGACTGAGCTCTACGCAACTCTTTTGCGTCCATAGCTTCCTTTTCCCCATCAAAACATTCAGAGGTCTTGCCGTGAAGAAACTGTTTATTTTCGCACTTGCCGCCGTGGTTTTAGGCTCTGTTACATACGTCACCGTCCATGCGGCTGATCAGCAAACCATGCCCGCCGTCGGGCAGGTTGCGCCCACTTTCACGCTTCCCTCGCAGGACGGCTCCCAGATCTCGCTCGCGAGCTTCCGCGGCAAGTGGGTGGTGCTCTACTTCTATCCCAAGGACATGACCTCCGGCTGCACTATTGAGGCCCACAACTTCCAGCGCGACCTGGCCCAGTTCGAGGCGAAGAACGCGGTCATCCTGGGCGTGAGCGTTGACACTCCCGACAGCCACAAGCAGTTTTGCACCAAGGAAGGGCTAACTTTCAGACTGCTGGCCGATCCCAAGCACACCGTGGTTGACGCCTATGGGTCGCTGGGCAGCTTTATGACCATGAAGATTGCCAACCGCAACACCTTCCTTATCGATCCCGAGGGCAATATCGCCAAAGTGTGGACCAAGGTGGACCCGCACGTTCACTCCGCTGAAGTGCTGGCCGCGATTGATCAACTGAAAAAGTAATGCGCTCATTCGAAGTGAAGCAACGGACCCGGTAGTGGAGGAACGAATGGCCACAGTGCTTGCCAAACTATTTCTGGTTGAACTCGACAAGTTCCATGCAGCGCTGGTTACACTTCCGCCCGAGCTTGCGGATACTCCCTGGCGCCAGGGCGGCTGGACCCGCAAGCAGATTGTCGGGCACCTGATCGATTCCGCGACGAACAATCGGCAACGCTTTGTCCGCGCCACAATCGACGGGCGTTATGAAGGTCCTGGTTACGCGCAGGACGAATGGGTTGCGGCTCACGACTACGCTGGCGAGCCCTGGGAGACATTGCTCCGCTGGTGGGAAGTGGAGCACGAGATTCTGGCTGCGGTGGTGAACCACATTCCGGAAGACCGCCTGGATACGCTTTGCATTGTCGGCGACCACGAGCCCGTGACGCTGCGCTTTCTCATCGAGGATTACCTCGCACACCAGCGCGGGCACTTTGCCCAGCTCGCCCCTCCGCTTCACTAGTTCTCACTGCGACATCTGCGAAGACGAAGTGGTGTGGATGGATGGGTTTTTTGCATCAGAGATACAGTTTCGTGCAGATTCGTGCAGAAATATGACATTTTTGGACACGCATTTTAAAGAGGACTAGAAATGTAAGTTAAAGATAACAATAATGTTATGCTGTTACTCTTGCAATAAAAAGGCGACAACAAGGCGAAGAGCACCCCCGGGGGGTGGTTTGAACCGGATGGAAGTCCCACATATTGAACTCGGGGCGTCTTCGACACAGCAACGGCGAAGAATGATTGTATGGTTCTGTCTCTCCATTTCAATTGTGCGCCGACTGTCGGTAATTATCTGCAACGAAGTTGAGAAAAGTTGTGCTATCCCACCCTTCCGCGAAAAGACTGCGGAAGGATGGGGCACCCGGCACCTATAGATGATCAAGACGTTGTTCCATTCCGTCTGGACGCATTGATAAAAAACGGGTTATGGAAAAGCTGGAAAGCTGAAGTGCGCTTCCCACTTTCCCACAGCCCCGGCTGCTGCTACGAGTATGGATTTGTTTGGGTTGCGAGAATCAGGGGGCTAAA